>VXPW01000024.1:4531-18657 GCA_009839325.1 Rhodospirillales bacterium | reverse complement strand
CCCTCCTGCGGGGACGCTGTGGCCGATTTCGGAGGCGGCGCGCCGCCGACCTTCCAAGTGCCACATGCTGACCCGGCGGTGTGGTGTTGGGCGCGACCTATACTGAACCGCCCCATCGTCAGTTTGCGGACCCGTCATGAAATCCTCACCGACCGAATTGCCGCAATCGAACACAGGACTGTCTGTCGACGCTGAACGCCTCTTGTCCAGTCTCGCCGCGATGGCCGTACTCGGCGCGACGCCCAAGGGAGGGGTGAATCGCCAAACGCTTACCGACCTTGACCGGGAGGCACGCGATCTGTTCTGCACTTGGTGCGATGAAGCCGGTCTGACCGTCCGCGTAGACGAGATGGGTAATCTCTTTGCTCGCCGCGCCGGCCGCGACGACCAGCGCGACCCCGTTCAGACCGGAAGCCACCTCGACACGCAACCGACCGGAGGGCGGTACGACGGAGCGCTCGGGGTGCTGGCCGGTCTAGAGGTCATGCGCGCATTGAACGACGCGGATTATGTGACCGAAGCGCCGCTTGAACTGGTGATGTGGACCAACGAGGAGGGATGCCGGTTCGCGCCGGCGATGATGGGATCCGGAGTCCACGCTGGTCTACATGATCGCGACTTCATGATGCAGGTCGAGGATCCGGATGGCCGCAGCTTTGGAGAAGAGCTCCAGCGAATCGGATACCAAGGGCCGATCCCATGCACCCATCGGCGAAATCCCACCGGGGCGCTGATCGAACTTCACATCGAGCAGGGCCCACTGCTCGAAGACGAAGGCATCGCCATCGGGGTCGTTACCGGCGGCCAGGCTCAACGGTGGTACGAGATCGAACTCGTCGGCATGGAATCGCACGCTGGCACCACCCCCATGCCGGTACGCCGCGATGCGCTCGTCGCTGCCGCGGGCATCGTGACAGCTGTCCGTGCCCTGGGAGAAGAGTTTGCGCCGCACGCACGGACGACATGTGGCGTGCTCGAGGCCCGGCCGAATTCCAGGAACGTGATTCCCGGTTCGGTGTTCCTCACCGTGGATATGCGCCACCCGGACGCGCAGGTGCTGGCGACGATGGACGCCCGGCTGCGCGCCGCCGCCAACGATTCCGCCAGCCAGGAGCGGGTAGCGTGCACCGTCGGACAGATACTTGACGTCCCGGCCGTCGAATTCCATACCGAGGTGGTCGAGGCGGTGCGATCGGCGTCCGCGGACCTGTCCTACTCGCACCGCGACATCATCAGTGGAGCCGGACACGACGCCATGAATGTGGCCCGGGTCGCGCCGGCGGGGATGGTCTTTATCCCCTGTGTCGACGGGATCAGTCACAACGAGATCGAGAACGCACTTCCGGATGACATCGTCCGGGGGGCAAACGTCCTGCTCAGAGCCCTGGTCAGCCTCGCCGATCGGCCCGGTCTGGACGCTGCGGCCTAAGGCGCCCCGGCCGGAAGCGGCACCAAACCCACCCACGGGTAACCGGGCGTCCGGGTGGTCAACGCTGAGCCCCTTGCTTTCTGGAGAAACCACACCACATTGGGCGAGGCGTGCTCCCTGTCGAACCGAAGTCTTTTCGCATGAACAATCCATGGACCCCTGAACGGGTCAAGAAGCTCACCGAGCTCTGGCTGGCGGGATGGACCCGTGCCCAGGTTGCCGATGCCCTTGGACCACCGATCACGGAATCGGCTGTCAAGGGCAAGGTCCGACGCCTCGGTCTGAAGCGCGACGGCGGCACGGCCGGGAAACAACAGCCCGCGGCGCAGACTCCGCGGCGAGCCTCCACTGCACGGTCGGCGCAAGCGGCGCCGGGTTCACGTTCCACGGCGCATGGAAGCGGCGTGCCGTCGGCAGGAGCCGGATCGAACCGCGCCGATGACGCATCGTCTGATCTGTCGCAGCATTCCACGCAAGCATCGGCTGACTCCGTGGATGAACTGGCATGGGCACCGGAGGATGTGTCGGCAGGGAGTTCCACGGGCGATGCTTCTGGCAGGGGTGAACCTCTTTCCGAGGAGCATCCGTCATTCATTGGCGACCGCCGACCTGATGAGGCCGGCGACACCGCGGCGCCGGCTGCGCGCGCCGCGGACGGCGCCCCCGAACGGACCGGGGAACGGGAATTTCGGTTTCCTGGCTACAACGAATGCCATTGGCCACACGGCGAGCCTGACAACCCCGATTTCGATTTCTGCCTTGCCCCCGTTGCGCCCGGAAAATCCTACTGCGAAGCGCATGCCGAACAGGCCTACCGGAAGAAGGGCAGCTGACGCGTGAGCACGATGCGCGCATGGCAGATCGAGGGCGATGGTGGAATCGATGCTCTTGCACTCGTGGAGCGACCGCGTCCCGAGCCGGGTCCGGGAGAGATTCTGGTCCGCGTGACGGCCAACGCGATCAACTACCGCGATCTCTCCACGATCCGGGATCCGCTGTCTCGCGGCTTCCCACTGCCAAGAACCCCGAACTCCGACGGGGCCGGCGTTGTGGAAGCAGTCGGTCCGGGGGTCACCACCGTCCAGCCGGGCATGGCCGTGACCACCACGTTCTTCCAGGACTGGGAAGACGGCGGGTGTACCCCGGCGGCAATGGCGAGTGCCCTGGGCGGTGCCCGGGAGGGCGTGCTGGCGGAGTACGTAGTGCTGAACGCCCGAGGCGTCCTGCCCAAGGTACCGGACCTGTCGGACGAGGAAGCTGCCTGCCTGCCCTGCGCTGCCTTGACGGCCTGGAACGCGATCTTCGAGACAGCGGCGTTGCGGCCCGGAGACACGGTTCTCCTGTTGGGCACGGGCGGGGTCTCCATGTTTGCCTTGCAGTTCGCCGCCACTGCCGGAATCCGGGCCATCATGACCTCTTCCTCGGACCGCAAGTTGGAGGAGGCGGCCGCTCTGGGTGCCGCCCACGGGATCAACTACCGGGAAGTCGACGACTGGCCGGCGGTCGTCCGCGACCTCACCGGGGGCCAGGGGGTCGATGGCGTGGTCGAGGTTGGAGGTCCCGGCACGCTCCAGAAGTCGCTCGACGCGGTACGGGTCGGCGGCACCGTTGCCCTGATCGGAATCCTCACCGGGGGGACCATCGATCCGCTTCCGGTCATGCGGAAGTCCGTTCGCCTGAACGGCGTCTACGTCGGCAGTCGACGGATGTTCCGCGACATGAACCGGGCCATCGAGAAACACGCGATCCGGCCCCGCATCTCGGAAGTCGTTCCGTTCAACGAAGCCAGGGAGGCCTATCGGCTCATGGCATCCCAGCAACACATGGGAAAGATCGTCATCAAGTTCTGACCGGCAAACTGCACTGTCAGGTCGGTTCCGGCCGGTCCGCGTCAGAATCTGAACGTTGCCGGCCGGGCAAACGCCGCCAGCGGCGGGACCGAGGCATCGAAGAGGTCCCGCTTCACCGGATTCCCGTTCGTGGCTTCCACCAGTACCACCCGACCGGGTGCGCCCGGCTGGCTCTCCACGGCCAGCAGCCGCCCCTCCGGTCCCAGCTGCGCAATCAGCTCCTCCGGGGGTTCCGGTACAGCGCCTTGAATCAGGACGATGTCGTAGGGCCCGCCGGGAGGCCATCCGCCTGACAGGGGGCCCTGCACCACGGCGGCATTATCCGCGCCAAGTTCGGTAAGCGCCTCCTCGGCCTGCACGGCCAGGCTCTCGTCACTTTCCAGTGCAATCACCGCCGACGCCAAGTGTCCCAGCACCGCCGCCGAATATCCGGTTGCGGTACCGACGTCCAGCACCACATCGTCAAATCGGATTCGCGCCTCCTGAACCATTCGTGCAAACACGAGCGGAGCCAGCAGGTAGCGCTCCCCGCCGAGGTGGAGATGCTCGTCCAGATAGGCACGGGCGCGGGCTTGATCAGGAACGAAACGCTCGCGCGGCACCTTCTCGAATGCAGCAAGTACCGGCCGGTCGGTAACGCGGTTCGGAAACAGCTGCCCGTCGATCATGTTCCTGCGCATCGCTGCAAAGTCGGACATGGCTTCCACCCCCCGTCACCGCTCATCCGCGACCGTTGGCTGTGCGTGTTTCCGCAACCGGATTGTAGGCGCTCTTGATGCGGAGGAGCCGCTATGCCGATAGAGTGTGGCGCGCCCGAGGCCGGGTGGCAGAGTGGTTATGCAGAGGACTGCAAATCCTTGTAGGTCGGTTCAATTCCGACCCCGGCCTCCAGTTTCCTCCATGTCGCCCACCGGCCCGGCCAGCGGCTTGACCATCGGGCCTGCACCTGTGCACCTGCTACTCCAGAGCAGCGGTGATTCGGTCCAGTCCGTTCATTGCGTCGGCCCGCACCGCCGGGTCGAACGCGTCGGCGTGGCGTGCCAGCAGACGGAGCATAATCGCCTGCTGGTTCTCCACCGCGGCCCGGATCTCGGCAGCGCTGCCGCCCTGATCTTCCACTTGCGACGCCAGCACCTCCAACGCCGCTTCGGCCTCCCGAAGTTCCGCGTCACTGACGTAGGATTCCTCCGGGTCACGCCGCAGATCGTGGAGAGCCCGTAACTTGAGCAACTCGGCGTAGGCGCCGCGGTAGCGCGCCGCCGCCAGACGCTCGGCCGTGATCTGGCGCGCCGGTTCACTCTGCGTCGGATTGACGATCGGCACTTGAACCGTGGTCGCAGCCTGTGCAGCACGATACAGCGATGCTGCCCGCTCGACGTCGACCGGTCCACCAAGTCCACGCCCCCAAAGAAAGGCGAGATTCTCGATCGCGCGCCGGTGGCCGCGCTTGGCAGCGCTGGCGAACCACTGCCGGGCTTTCTCCGCGCCACCGAATTCATCGTTCTGGAGCGCAAGCCAGCCGACGAGGTTCTCGCAGTCCGAATCGCCTGCCTCGGCCGCCTGAATGCAGGCACCGTAGGCGGCCGCCAGATCGCCTTGCCCGATGGCGGACTGGGCATCCGAATAGTCGGCGGTGGCCGCCTCCGACCAGGCGACCACGAGCCCAACCGCCACCGCAGTACGCGTGTCAATTCGGGTCACCGCAAGCGTCCCCCTCCCGCACCGTCCTCGCCCAGCAGGCCGGAACGCCCCGCGCTTCGGACTGATGGCCACCGCACGCAGCCGCCCAGGACAGCATCGCGCCCGGCCTGCATCCGCAATCTCGGAGTCAACGGGACGCCGAGGCAGGCCGCGCGGACCTGAACGCGGCCCGTGACATCCGGCGTCGGGGACCGGCGCGGCTGCACGGCGAGGGGCGTTCGCATTCAGCGCCCCCGGCGACTCGCGAAACGGATCGAAGCGGCCGGCGTAAGTTGTCAATCAATCGATGTAAGTCCCATTCTGAAGCCGCCAATAGTGCCGTTGCGGCCTGTTGGCCCGCCTCGTGGAGCGCGAGCCCTGCGCTGATGGTGGGCGGTACTGGATTTGAACCAGTGACCCCTCGCGTGTAAGGCGAGTGCTCTTCCGCTGAGCTAACCGCCCGAGGTCCAGCTTCAGATTGCTGGCCGCCCCGGTTCGCCGTGGGGTTGGTGGGCGGTACTGGATTTGAACCAGTGACCCCTCGCGTGTGAAGCGAGTGCTCTCCCGCTGAGCTAACCGCCCCGGGGCGCCAATCGAGCCCGTTTCGGACAATGGGAGTCGGTTTTACCCGAGGAGCTCCAATCGAACAAGAAAATCGGGAATCTGGTCGAGGTGATCGGCCACGAGGTCGGCTCCCAGGCTCTCCACAGGATCCGAAGAATATCCGTAGCTTACTGCGATCGACGGTACCCCTGCGTGTCGAGCCGCCTTCACGTCGGCATTGCTGTCCCCCACCATGACCGCCCGTCCGATCTGTCCGCCGGCGCGCTCGATGGTCACGGACAGATGCAGCGGATCGGGCTTGCGAACCGCCAGGGAATCTCCACCCAGGACCGCGTGAAACCGGTCACGTATGCCGAAGTACCGAAGGATGTCCTCGGCCATGCCGACCGGCTTGTTGGTGCACAGGGCGACACGGCAGCCCCGTTCGTGCAGCGAATGCAGCGTGGCTTCAGCGCCGGGAAACAGACTGGTCTCAAGCGTCATCCGATCCACGTATAGCGCGAGAAATCGGTTTCGCAGCCGCTCGATCGGGATGCCGTCGAGCCCGCCTGATCGGCCGAACCCGCGCCTGATGAGCGACACCGCCCCGTCACCGACCATCGTACGGACGTCCGGGAGCCTGACCTGCGGGCGCTCGTACTGGACCAGCAGATCGTTGAGCGCACCGGCCAGATCCGGAGCGCTATCGATCAGGGTCCCGTCGAGATCGAACACCACCGTGCACGGCGCATGCTGTGGTTTCATGGACAGAATCGCTCCAGCGCAGGTACACTGACTGCGTTGTACACACTTTGCGCGTTCCCGATCGCCCGCGCGGCCGTCTAGCGCCGCTCCAAAAGGTTCCCGCAATGGTCGCTCGCCCACTCGCAGCTGCGATACTTGCTGGCGGCGCCGGACGCCGCATGCGTTCGCGTGTGCTCAAGCCACTCCAGCCCGTCGCCGCACGGCCGGCCATTCTCCACGTCCTGGCCACCACCGCCGAACTGGCCCCGGCCGCCACCGTGGTCGTACACGGGCCCGGTGCCGACACCCTGCTCGCGGCGGTTCGCACCGACTGTGCGGATGCGCAGTTTGCTTTGCAGCCGGAACCGCTTGGCACGGGTGACGCCGCGAGAATCGCCTTGCGGGCGCTTGGCGACTTCCAGGGCGACGTCATCATCCTGTGCGCCGACGTGCCGCTCATCGCACCGGACACCCTGGTCGCGCTTCGGGACCGCCTGAACGAGTCCGATCGGCCGGCCCTGGCAGTGCTCGGATTTCGGCCCGACGATCCTTCGGGCTACGGCCGCCTCCAGGTCGACGAGGACGGGTACCTGAAGTCGATTGTCGAGGAGCGTGATGCGACCGGTGACGTGCGCGCATCGAACCTTTGCAATGCGGGTGTCCTCGCAGCCGACGCGACTGTCCTGGGACCGTGGCTCGCACAACTCGACACTGCCAATGCAGCTGGCGAACAACAGCTGACCGACGTTGTCGCCGGCGCCAACGCTACCGGTCGGCGCGTCGCCTGGATCGAAGGGCCGGCCGACGACCTGCTGGGCATCAACACCCGCGCCGACCTCGCCGCCTGTGAGGCGGCTCTCCAGGCCCGCCTCCGACGCCGGGCGCTGGAGGCGGGAGCCAGCCTGATCGACCCGGCCACGACATGGTTCGCATGGGATACGGTGCTCGCTGCGGACGTCCGGGTGGAGCCCCAGGTGTTCTTCGGCCCGGGCGTCACGGTCGACACCGACACCGAGATCCTGGCCTTCTCGCATCTTGAAGGAGCGGTCATCGGCAAAGGGTGCCGGGTCGGACCCTTTGCCCGCTTGCGTCCCGGCACGCGACTGGAAGACGGGGCGCGGGTCGGGAATTTCGTCGAGGTCAAGAACGCAGTCATCGGCCCCGGAGCCAAGGCGAATCACCTCGCCTACATCGGCGATGGAACCGTGGGCGCGGAAGCGAACATCGGCGCCGGCACGATCTTCTGCAATTTCGACGGCACCCGGAAGCACCACACCGTCGTGGACGCGGGCGCGTTCATCGGATCGAATTCAGCCCTGGTGGCCCCGGTGCGCGTCGGCCGCCACGCCATCGTCGGCGCCGGCAGCACGATTACCCGCGACGTGCCGGACTCCACGCTCGCCGTCGAACGCGCCGCCACACGCGTCAGGCCCTCCAGGGGACGACAGCGCCCCCCGCACCGCACCGGCTAGCTCCGGCCGATGTGCGGAATCATCGGCGTGGTGGGCGCTTCGGAGCATGGTGCCGCGCCACCCCTCCTCGACGGCCTCGAGTACCTCACCTACCGGGGTTACGACTCCTGCGGGATCGCCACGCTCGACAACGGACGGGTGGAGCGGCGCCGGGCCGCGGGCCGTGTCGCAAACCTCCAGGCGGTGCTCAAGGACGCACCGATGGCGGGAGACACCGGAATCGCCCACACCCGTTGGGCCACGCACGGTGTTCCGAACGAGACCAACGCCCATCCGCACGGCAACGCCGAGGTCGCCATCGTGCACAACGGGATCGTCGAAAACTTCTCGTCGCTCCGCGCGGAACTCACGGACGCCGGCCATGAGTTCGAGACCGATACCGATTCCGAGGCCATTGCCCATCTCATCGTCTTTCATCTCCGCCGCGGACTTACCCCGGAAGCCGCGGCCGACGCGGCCTTCGCCCGCCTGAAGGGCGCATTTGCGGTAGCTGCGATCCTCGCGCGGGCACCTGGATGCATTTTCGTGGTGCGGCACGGCTGCCCCCTGACCATCGGGATCGGCGAGCATCAGACCTGGGTCGGCTCCGATGCCCTCGCGCTTGCGCCGTTCACCGACCGCATCATCCATCTCGACGAGGGTGACCGGGCCACGGTCACCGCGACCGGAGCTTCAGTCCGCGCCGTTGACGGCCAGCCGGTCGACCGACCGACGGTGACGTCAAGCATCGTCCCGACCGCCTTCGGGAAAGGCGGCTACCGGCACTACATGCAAAAGGAGATCCACGAGCAGCCGATCGTGATCGGCGACGCCCTGCGTGCCCTCCTCGACACTCGTGCCATGCGGGCGGAAGCGCCTGACCTGCCGTTCCGGTTCGCCGACGTCGACCGCCTCATCCTGGTGGGTTGCGGCACCTCGCACTACGCCGCGGGGGTGGCGCGCCACTGGTTCGAGGAACTGGCGCACCTGCCCGTCGACGTGGACATTTCTTCCGAGTTCCAGGACCGGGCCCCCCTGTTCGGTCCCGCGGGGCGGAGTGCCGCCATCCTCATTTCCCAATCCGGCGAAACCGCCGACACCCTGGCGGTGCTGCGTCAGCTTCGGTCGCAGCGGGTGCCCACCGTCGCACTCGTGAACATGACGTCGAGCACCATGGCCAACGAGGCGGATGCGGTCGTCGCCATTCATGCCGGCAGTGAAATCAGCGTGGCGTCCACCAAGGCGTTTACCGCTCAACTCGCCACCCTGGCCTGCCTGGCATTGGCCGCCGGGCGGGCCAGGGGCAAGCTGGACTCCGAGCACGAATCACTGCTGGCCGCCGAGCTGACCGCTGTTCCGGCCAAGATGGCGGACATCCTCGCTGCCCAGAACCGGCTTCAGGACGTCGCTTCCGACCTCATCCGCGCCCCCAGCGTCCTGTACCTGGGACGGGGGCCGGCCGCGTCCGTGGCGCGTGAAGGCGCGCTGAAGATGAAGGAAATTTCGTACATCCACGCGGAAGCGTACCCGATGGGTGAACTCAAGCACGGCCCTCTGGCGCTGATCGACGAACATGTCCCGACGGTCGGAATCGTGCCGTCGGACCCTCTCTTCACCAAGAACGCATCCAATCTTGCGGAGGTGAACGCCCGGAACGGGCCCATCATCCTGGTGAGCGACGACAACGGCATCAGCGAGCTTGGCGAGACCGCCCGGCACACGATCAAGGTGCCCCACTCCGACCCGTTCGTGGCCCCCCTGCTGTACGCGGTCCCCCTCCAGCTCCTGGCCTACCATGCGGCCGTGCTGAAGGGCACGGATGTCGACAACCCGCGCAACTTGGCGAAGACGGTGACCGTGTCCTAAATCAACCCCTAGAGGCCACCTATACTCTCGCCGGACGGACGGACGGCGGCACCGTCCGCAGGAGCACGCCAGCATGGATATCGATCTCAGCCAACCGCTCATGGCGCTTCGCGATACCGCGCTTTTCCGTCAGCAGGGCTGCATCGGCGGCGAATGGCAGGATGCCGACTCAGGAGAGACAATCGCAGTCCACAATCCGGCAGACGGCCGTCCGGTCGGAACGATGCCGAAGATGGGCGCTGCGGAGACCGCGCGCGCCATCGAGGCGGCCGAGGCGGCTTGGCCCGACTGGCGGGCCCGCACCGCGAAGGAACGCAGCCAAATCATCCGTCGCTGGCACGACCTGATCCTGGAAAACAGCGACGACCTGGCCCTGATCATGACCCTCGAAAACGGCAAACCACTGGCCGAATCCAAGGGGGAAATCGCCTACTCGTCCTGGTTCGTCGACTGGTTCGCCGAGGAAGGCAAGCGCGCGTACGGCCACACCATCCCGAGCACCATGGGTGATCGACGCATTCTCACGATCAAGCAGCCGGTCGGCGTCTGCGGCCTCATTACCCCATGGAACTTCCCGGCGGCGATGATCACGCGCAAGGGGGCTCCGGCACTCGCCGCCGGATGCACGATGGTCATCAAGCCGGCCTCGGCCACGCCGTTCACGGCGACTGCGCTCGTCGAGCTGGCATTTCGCGCCGGCGTGCCGCCCGGGGTCATGAACATCGTTTCCGGCCCGTCCGGCCAAATCGGTGACACGCTGTGCACCAGCGACAAGGTCCGGAAGATCTCCTTCACCGGCTCGACGGAAGTCGGGCGGATCCTGATCCAGAAGGCTGCCAGCACTATCAAGAACGTTTCGATGGAGCTGGGCGGAAACGCGCCGCTCATCATCTTCGACGACGCCGATCTCGACGCCGCGGTCGAAGGCGCCATGGCCTGCAAGTACCGAAACGGCGGCCAGACGTGCGTCTGCGCCAACCGCATCTTCGTGCAGGACGACATCTACGAAGCGTTTGCCGAGAAGTTCGCCGCCCAAGTTCGCGGCCTCGCGGTGGGCAACGGCCTCGCGGAAGGGACCGAGATCGGTCCGCTGATCGACCGGAATGCGGTCGAGAAGGTCGAGAGCCATGTCAGCGATGCCGTGACCGGGGGTGCGGTGGTCGCGGCTGGCGGCCAGCGCCACGATCTCGGCGGCAACTTCTACCAGCCGACGGTCCTGACCGGCGTCAGCCGCACGATGCGCATCTTCCATGAAGAGACGTTCGGGCCAGTGGCGCCGCTCATCCGGTTCTCGTCGGAGGCGGAAGTGATCGAGATGGCCAATGACACCTGCTTCGGCCTGGCCGGCTACTTCTACAGCCGGGACATTGGCCGCATCTGGAGGGTGGCGGAAGCGCTCGAGTACGGGATGGTCGCGGTCAACGCCGGCATCCTTTCCACCGAAGTCGCCCCGTTCGGCGGCGTGAAGGAGTCCGGGCTGGGCCGAGAAGGCGCCCAGGAAGGTCTCGAGGAATACCTGGAGACCAAGTACCTGTGTCTGGCCGGTATGTGACGATCGAACGCGACATTCACAGCTGACCGCATGCGCACACCAGAATCCTACGACCTGGTCGTCCTTGGCGCCGGATCCGGCGGCGTGCGCGCGGCACGGATCGCCGCCGGGCACGGCGCGACGGTTGCGATCTGCGAGAGCGACCGGGTCGGCGGGACCTGCGTCCTGCGCGGATGCATCCCGAAGAAGTTCCTGGTGTACGCGGCGCACTACCGGGAAAGCTTCGCCGACGCAGCCGCGTACGGCTGGACGGTAGACGCCGCCCGACACAACTGGGGCGCACTGATCCGCGCCAAGGACGCGGAACTCGACCGACTGAACGGCATCTATTGCCGGTTGCTGGACGACGCCGGTGTCGTCACGGTCATGGGGCACGCCGTTCTTCTGGACCCCCATACGGTTCAGGTCGGCGGACGCCTGCTCCGCGCCGACCGGATCATCGTCGCGGTCGGCGGATGGCCAAGCGTCCCACCGTTCCCGGGCAATGACCTCGCCATCACCTCCAACGAAGCCCTGTCGCTTGCCGAACGACCGGACCGCGTCCTGATCATCGGCGGCGGCTACATCGCCGTCGAGTTCGCCGGTATTTTCAACGGGGTCGGCTCGGAGGTAGTCCTCGCCTACCGGCGCGAGCAGATCCTCCGCGGCTTCGACGGTGACGTGCGTGCCGCCATCACCGAGGAGCTGCGAGCCCACGGTGTCGACGTGCAGGTGGGCCTTGCGCCCGAGCGCATCCGACGCACCGGCGACGGCCTGCAAACCACCATGGGTGACGGTTCTACCTTCCTCGGCGACCAGGTCCTGGTCGCAACCGGCCGCGCCCCCAATACCGCCGACCTCGGTCTTGAGGAGGCAGGTGTCGAACTCGCGCAGGACGGCTCTGTCATCGTCGACGACCAGCTGGCCACGTCGGTACCCCACATCTACGCGATCGGTGACGTGACCAACCTCCTCAACCTCACGCCGGTCGCCACGGCCCAGGGACACGCGCTCGCGGATACCCTCTTCGGCGGCTCGGCACGCTCCGTGGACCTGAGCGCGGTACCTTCCGCTGTCTTCTCGCAACCGCCGATCGCCACGGTCGGATGGACCGAGGAGAAGGCCAGGGCTTCAGGCCGGCCCATCGATGTGTACCGCACCTCGTTTCGGGCGCTGCTTCACACGCTTACGGGGCGCGACAGCAAGGTCATGATGAAGCTGGTCGTCGACCGTGAAGACGGCCGCATCCTCGGTGCTCACATGGTGGGCGACGACGCGCCGGAGATCATGCAGATGGTGGGTGTCGCCATCCGCGCCGGGGCCACCAAGGCCGACTTCGACGCCACGATCGGGATTCACCCGACGACGGCCGAGGAATTCGTGACGCTGCGGACACCGGTGGCGGAGAAAGAAGGTGCATTTGCCGGGTAAATTGGCAATACTTGGGCAATACTTCCGATTTCTGTTTCAGGAATGCAACCGATGACCTCTCAATGGTCGCCGGACAGCTGGCGCGCCCGCCCGGCCCGCCAGATGCCGGACTACAGCGATGGCGACGCACTGTCGCAGGTCGAACGCGAACTCGCGGCGCATCCCCCGCTCGTGTTCGGCGGCGAGATCCGCAGTTTGAAATCGCAGCTGGCGAACGCGGCGGAAGGCCGCGCGTTCGTGCTCCAGGGCGGCGACTGCGCGGAAAGTTTTGCGGAGTTCAGCGCCGACAACCTGCGGGACACGTTTCGGGTCCTCCTCCAGATGGCCGTCGTGCTCACGTACAGCGCGCGTATGCCCGTGGTGAAGCTCGGCCGGATCGCCGGGCAGTTCGCCAAGCCGCGCTCGGAGCCCACGGAGACGCAGAACGGAGTGACTCTCCCGATCTACCGGGGCGACATCATCAACGACATCGCGTTCTCGGAAGAGGGCCGCGCACCCGACCCGTCCCGCATGCTGAAGGCCTACTCGCAGGCAGCGGCGTCGCTGAACCTGCTGCGCGCCTTCGCGCAGGGCGGCTATGCGGATCTCCAGAAAGTTCACCAGTGGACCCTGGATTTCGTCCGCGGCAGCGAGCAGGCGGAGCTCTACCAGAACTACGCCGACAGGATCGCGGACGCGATGGCGTTCATGGCCGCCGTCGGCATCACCCCGGAAACCGCGCCGGTCACCCGGACCGTCGATTTCTTCACCAGCCACGAGGCCCTGCTGCTCCCCTACGAGCAGGCGCTTACGCGGGTCGACAGCCTCACGGGCCAGTGGTTCGGGTGCTCGGCACACCTCCTCTGGGTCGGCGAGCGCACGCGGAACCCGGGTGAGGCGCACCTCGAGTTTGCCCGCGGGATCAACAATCCCCTGGCCGTCAAGATCGGGCCCCGGACCGAGCCGGACGTCCTGATCGAACTGGCTGACATGCTGAACCCGGACAACGAGCCCGGGCGGCTGACCTTCATTTCGCGCATGGGCGCGGACCAGGTCGCCGAACGCCTGCCGCCCCTGCTTCGCAAGACGCGGGAAGAGGGCCGAAGCGTGCTCTGGATCTGCGACCCCATGCACGGCAACACCTTCAAGTCCACGTCCGGCTACAAGACCCGGCGGCTCGAGCGGATCTGCGCAGAGATCCGCGGGTTCTTCGACGCGCACCGCGCCGAAGGCACCTACCCAGGCGGCATTCACCTGGAGATGACAGGGCGCGACGTGACCGAGTGCGTGGGCGGCGTCCAGCGAATCTCCGAGGAAAACCTCGGCCTCCGCTACCACACGCACTGCGATCCCCGCCTGAACGCGACGCAGGGACTGGAGGTGGCGTTCCAGGTCGCCGAACTCCTAGGCAGGGACCACGCCGGCTCGGACCTGCGGCAGGTTGCCTGACGCACGGCGGCCGGCGGGGGCACACGAAGACGCGCGCATATCTAAGGGCTCGCGCCAAGCGGTGCGTCCCTTTATGTTGGGAGATTGTTCCGCGGTAGCTCAGTTGGTAGAGCAATCGGCTGTTAACCGATTGGTCGCAGGTTCGAGTCCTGCCCGCGGAGCCACTCCATCTT
>VXPW01000024.1:0-4431 GCA_009839325.1 Rhodospirillales bacterium | reverse complement strand
GTCCCCCTGTCCGACGCCGCCGTCGCTGTGCTTCGGGAAGCCGAGAATCTGCGTGAAGAAGGTTCCGATCTGGTGTTTCCCGGCGTTCGGAAAGGCAAGCCGCTCACCGACAGCACGCTATCCAAGACTCTTCGGAAGGCAGGCGTCGGGATGGTTCCGCATGGCGTCCGGGCCATGTTCCGGACATGGGCAGATGAGCGGACGGATGTTCGACATGATGTGAGGGAACAGGCTCTCGCGCACGCCGTCGGAAGCACCGTCGAACGCGCCTATGCCAGGAGTGATCTGCTCGCTCAACGCCGCGTCCTGATGCAGCGGTGAGGACAGTACGCGACTCAGACGCCGGCGAAAGTCGTAGCACTCAGATGACGATGCAGCCGCGCCATCTCCGAAATCGCGCCGGCGCCACTTGGCTAACTCACGGAACTCTGATGCTACAATTCACCGGGCGACAAGCAGGTCTATGACGCAAGCGCTGATCGAGAGATCCGGCGCACCGGGACCAAGGTCCAGCCCGTTTCATGCGGCAACGCCGAACGCTCCAGGGGACTCCTAAAGCCGACCCAAAGAGAGATCGGCATCAGGAGCGGACCCATGACCGGAGACAGGCGGTAGTCCAGCGGCCCACTGCGCTGGAGGAGAACCGATGACCGACTGGACGACATGCGCAGCGGTGGAACGCAATCCCCGCAAGATCAGCGGGGCCTGGGCATTCACGGGCACAAGGGTTCCCGTCTACGCCCTCTTCGAGAACCTTGAGAGCGGCGCCACCGTGAGCGACTTTCTGGAATGGTATCCCGAAGTTCAGGACTGGCAGGTCATGGCCGTGCTCAAGCATGAAGCGGAGTACTTCAAAACGCCCGACGGCGAATGAAGATTCTGTTTGACCATGGAACTCCGGCTCCTCTCCGGCAGCACCTTCCGGGGCACTCAGTGGACAGGTCGGCAGAGAAGGGATGGGAGCTGTTGGAGAACGGAGAGCTGACCCGGAAAGCCGAGGAAGAAGGGTATCGGGTCATCGTGACCACGGACCAGAACATGCGATACCAGCAGAATCTCGCTGACCGGCGGCTGGCGGTCGTGGTGTTGCTTGCGACCGCCTGGCCCAGAGTTCAACACCGCACGGACGACATCCGAAGTGCCATTGAGGACGTGCGCCCAGGAGAGCTCAGGGAAGTTCCAATCTGAAGGTCATCACAGCCGCGGTCGCGGCCCGGCGGCGAGCTCCAGATTCCCGCCTTTCATGAGGAAGCGCGCCTTCTTCACCAGCCGCCGCACCTGCGCGCGCACGTCGCTGTCGTTGTCCCAGTCCTGCACTGCGCTGGCGTCGGTGCCGCGGATGTCACCCGCGATCTGAAGCATCGTCTTCCGCGCCGCGGGCCCCTCCACCGTCTTCAGCAAGACACCGTCCCCCGACCCGGTCGTAGGTGCAGGAAATCTTGGTCTCAATCACCACGAAGGAATCGTCAGTGTCGACCCCGAGAAGGTCAATTGGCGAATAGAGCGCGGTATCGAAGAGAGGGACTGGCGACGGTTCCGGCAGTGTTGCGGTCCCGAACTACGCGGCGACGAGCATGACCGACCAACGATCCGTGAGCGCGCCTCACGTCGCCTTCCGATCCGCTCTGTCATGATGGGTTCATTATATCAGTGTTATCAATATCTTAAGATTCATCCTTACGTAACCGTAATCAATTCGCAACCTGCTTCGATCCAGCTTTGGTCCGTGTGTGCGGGGCCGGGGCCATCCCCTGCCGCCCGCGCCCCTAGCGCTCTGCAATCCGGTACACCACTGGCATCAGAACCGACTTGACACCTGCCCCTTCGGGCAACGGCTCAAACGGCGCGGCGCGCAGCACCGCTCGCTGCGCCGCCCGCCGCAGCCGCAACGACGCATCGGTGCGCGCTTCGTCGATCTCGATATCGACGACGCTGCCATCCTCGCGGACGCGAATCAGCATCACGACAGCGCCTTCCTCGCCGAGATCGAGTGAACGACGCGGGTAGCTGCGGGCAGCGATTGTGCTGATCTGGCTGCGCAGGCGCACATAGTAGCTCTCGGAAACTCCAGCCTCGCGAGCTGCGCGAGCCGCGACTGCCTCGGGACGCAGCGGTACAGAGCGGGGAACCGCCGCTGCTTCCGACCCTGGCAACGGCTTCTCGCCACGCCCGGACGCTGCAGCCTCCCCGGCAACGTCGCACCCGGCAGCGAAGCGCGCGAGCAGGCGCGCCGACCCGGTCAGGTCAAAGACCGTGGTCATTTCCGCAACACCGGGTGCCGCCTCTCGGCGAAGCGCCAATCGGGGCGCGTGGGCCACGTCCGAGAGAAACGCGTCCATGTCCTGGGGACCTGCAGCGACGACATCACCGAAGCGAACACTCCGGTAAGCCAAACGCTGGGGGGCCTCATCCCCGAATCGGGTCAACAAGTCCATACGGGCCGGAGCCGAAACAGGCAAATCCGAGCGGCCGCCTGACAGTGCTTCAGGAGTCAGGTTCCAAACGACTTGAGCCTGAATGTCTGGGCGCTCCCCTGGCCGCCCCTCCTCGCAGCGCAAGACCAGCAGGCGACCGCGACCACTTTCCTGCCATGGGCCAGGAAGCTCAAGCCGCATCGCGACCGCCGAACGAGTGTCATGGATCGGATCAACCTCGCTTGACACCTGCCACGTGTCGCCGACCCGCGTAGACTCGAGCTCAAACAGCATCATAAGGGCGAAGAAACCTTCCAACAGTTCGTCCATCACGCACCCCAAGAGCAATGCACGTGAAACAAAGTACCCCGGCCACGGGCCTTCCGGAACCGTATGAGACAACAGCCAAATCGGCAATCACCCACCTCGGTGCGGCCACCCGCCAACCGACACCCGGTGGAGAACTGGGCTCGCGCGAACTCGGGCACGCTGCGCGAACTGTAACGCCACCCTCGTCTGCGAGAAGGTGGGGCGGGCGGGCGCATCCATGATCTACGCCATACAGCCGCCGGTCAGGCGGTCATGGCGGGTGAGGGGCTCCCATTGGTCGGCGGAATCCTTGGACACCGAAGACACCGGACGAATGCCGGCTACGCACACCTTGCCGGTCGGCACCTCGTCGAGGTCGCAGAAAAAGTCGGGGGCCTGATCGCCGGGGCGGTGGACCTTGCCGTCGCACCACTTGCCGGGAATACGAGAGGCCGCATCAATTCAGACGGGTCCAACCGGGGAACGCCGGTCACCGGGATGGCGGGCCCCGGCGGTTCGGCACCGCCGCTCGCGCATGGCCCGGCTGGGCATGGACTCTGGTCGGGCGTTTACCTTCCGGCCTCTGGCGAGCGGACGCGACGCAAGCCACGCTTCGAGGTCGCTCTCCCGCCGGCGGACGGCGCGCTGCCCGACCCGGTGCGGTAGCGGGAAGTCGCTTTCCTGTATCAGCCGGTAGATCACCGAACGGCTCAGTCGGGTGCGCTCGTGTACTGCTTCGCGGCGCAACATGCGGTCTATGGTCGACACGTCACAACCCCTCCGATTCCCTTCCAGAACCGGGATCGTAATGCTTGTAAAAGGGTGTTCACACAATATGTTATGGAGTATTCGTGTGATATTACTTCAGCACTCTGTAGCCTCTTCATTCGCAGCGCTTGGCGGCGCAGGTCCCCTGTTGTCGACGACCCGCCGGACGGTCCGCTGTGTCCTATTCGGCGACCCGGTCCAATCGTGCATGGGGGTCCGCCGCAGCTCGACAAGGTCAGCCGGCCCGCAGTCGCCGTGCAACCCGAATGCACGCTCAGCCGGGGCCAGCTCGCGGGCTTTGGTCAGGGCCTCGATCAATGCCAGCCGACAACTGCACGTTTTGTGGGAGTTTCGGGCAGCCTAGGTTGTGGCAGGGCCTGGTACGTCACAATCTGCTTAGAGCCCTTGTCCCGTTCTTCCCGACGCGAAGCCGCCCGGATCGCGCCCATCACACCAGCACGGCCGAACGCTTACACCCATAGTATGGGTTTCTGGCTGCCGCGAGATGTCCGATCGAGAGTGGTACCAATTGTGGGAACTGCGCGGGATGGATCTCATGTACTATCACTGAAACAATACGTTATATTAGCATTCCGAGTCCTGCCCGCGGAGCCAACTCACCCTTCCGATCCTTCCCTGGTATCCTCACAAAGCCATTGTGAAGCGTTGTTGCCATCGACTTCGACGATCGCACAAACAACGGCCACGGGCTCCGTAATCATGGAACAAAGTTCTGTGTTGCGCCGGACGATCTTGGCCGTCTTTACTACAACAGCCGACGCTTCGAGGCTTGAGCATGGCACGATCGATCCCCCGCAAGCCGGACGGTGCGATCGACTGGGAGAAGATCATCGCGTGGGTGTGGGTCGTGTGCCTGTTCGCCACCGCCTTCGTGATCGTGAACTGGCTGACCTACATCCGCATGTCCTGATGCCCTTCG
>VXPW01000075.1 GCA_009839325.1 Rhodospirillales bacterium | reverse complement strand
TCGAAGCGCTGGCTCGACCGGGAGCGGGCACGCGAGGAAGAGGAACAGCAAAAGGTGGCCGAGGACACGGCCGAGCCCATGCTCTTGCGGTCACTGGTCGAGCGGCAGGCTGAGCCCTCCGAATAGGAGCGGTCCCGCGTCCCGCCGCGGTGGGCGGCGCAGATGCCTGCGCCCAAATCCCGGTTACGTGCCTTCGGCGAGCTTCCTCGGGCCGTCGACGCCGTCCAACGTCTCCGTCCCGCGGGTATCCGAGCGATCCGCTGTCGACCCAAGCAGTCCCGCCCGGGCTCCCGGACACTGGGCCAACGTCCCAGTGGTGACGATCATGCTGCAGGTTGACAGGTCAATCCATATAGGTGGATCGACTTGATGGCTGCTGTGGAAGGGGCGCGTGAGTGCGGCCGGTGGCAGGGAGCGCCGGACTTATCGGAAGGGGCAAATCTCGGGACAGGACCGTCGGGCGATCCGGAACGGGGCAGGCGCGCTCGCCCCGCCCCGTCCAGGTTCACTGGCTACTGGGAAACGAACGCCGCCATTTCCTTGGCGCCGTCCGCATAGATACCGTTCAGTGCGGCGGCAAGATCGTCTGCTGCGGCCATGTCGGGCATGGCTGAACGATCGAACACGCCCGTCCAGCTCACGACGCTTGTTCCCGCTTCCGCACCGGCGGTCACCATGAAGGTGCCATGGTACTGGATGCCGGCGAGAAAACCGGCGGTCATCGCGTAGGTGTAGTGCATCGGCCCCGCGGCGACCATCGGTTCATCCACGACTTCGCCGTTGGCCAGTTCAAGGCGTCGGACGGAGCCCATGCCGCCGTCGCCGGCAATGATCTCGCAGGTCACGACGAGGCTAAGGAAGTCCGCGAGGTTGCAGAAGCCGCCGACGCGGGCCCATGCGTCCGCCGGCGCAACCTGCACCGTCTCTTCGCTGTGAATGACCTCGATGTCGGCGGCGAGTGCCGGGCTCAGGCTGGCAACAAACATGACGGCGGCGAAGAGTGCGGCAGCGGCACCGCGGACCAGATGGTTCATGAGAAGTGCTCCTTGGCGAGGGACGGCCCCAGGCTGTGGAAAGGGGCGACGGATTCGCGTGATTGGACAGCACGGATATCGTGCGACGCCACGATAGCATGACCGAACAAAGGCCCGCGAATCTCCTTGGTGTCGCTGAGGAAGCATCCGATGGGCGTTCTCGGCGGTCCTGCCGATCCCCCCGCGGATTGCTCCGCGTCGCCGCTGTCGCCTCGTGTCCGGCCGAGACGCTGGCGGCAATGGCGGTGCTTTGGTGCGGCGGCAACGCGGTCGATGCTGCCGTTGCCGGTGCCGCGATGCTTGCGGTCGCGGAGCCCCACGACGGGCATTGGCGGGAGTGTCTTCTGTCTCTACACGCCAGGCGCGTCGCGTTGACCGAAGCCCTCATGGAGTCCGCTTTCGACTGCCTGCCGTTCACGAGCCCCCTTGCAGCGACCATGCCGGGTGCAGTGGCCGCCAAGGAACCGGTTCACGGACCATGGACGGCTCGACCGTTCCCGCTTGCAGGCTCCCGCGGTGAGCACCGCGAGAGGTGGCGGCGGCATGGGCGACCCGAACGGCGATGCCTGACGGTGGGCAACGGAGAAGCTCGCTCGTGACGGGCACACGCAGCAGCGTGCCTCTCTGACGGGCGCGCGGCCGCAACGACACTTCTCCGCAATGGGAGATCCCTCTTCCGGGGAGCAGGTCGGATACTCCGGCCAACCGGCTAGACGGCGGAGCCAGACGCCTGGCGGCCGCCGATCCTGGTTCCGCGGGTCCGTGCAGAGCCGCCGGCCAGCTGGTTCCGGGGCTTGGCGCGCGGGCGAACGGGAGCACCGTATGCCGCGTGACAATGGCCCGTATGTCCCGGAAATCCGCCACCGATCGGAATTCTCCGGCCCCGCCGGGGATGCCGGGGCCGGCCGTCCGCCGCGCCCGCGAGCCGCAGGCTTTGACTCGCACAGGCGATCGTGGCAAAGGGGCGTCCCCGCCGCACCGATTTCCACGAAGGACTTGTATCGTGCCGGAACTCGATCTTGGAGAGAAACGCGCCTGCAGCGACTGCGGCATTCTCTTCTTCGACCTCAACAAGTCACCGCCCAAGTGCCCGAAATGCGGAAACGAGGTCCGAATCATGCAGCAGAGGACGGCGGCGGCCGTGCAAAAGACCGATGTCGCCAGTGATGACGTCGTGGACGACGCTGCCGATGAGGCCAAGCAAGAGGAAGATGAGTTCGAAGACGACACCGATAGTGTGACGCTCGGACCCTCTCCGAAACCGACCATTGAGGACGAAGCACTGGAGGACGAATAGCGCCGACAGGTTGCGCGCCTGCATTCGTTTGCACACAATCCAGCGAACCCGCCGGAGGATCGGGGCCGTAGCTCAGTTGGGAGAGCGCGTGAATGGCATTCACGAGGTCAGGGGTTCGACCCCCCTCGGCTCCACCACCCGGCATTGAGAGTTTTCGCGCGAGTTGATCGAAACGATCGTCTCATGGTTAACCTAGAGTTTGGGCTCAACTAATGGTTAACGGCGGCAAGCTGTGAAACACGCCGAAACTTTTCATAGCGTGCAAACTAGAAGTTTCCGCGAACTCGACCACGTCGTTCGACACCCCTAACGCGCACGCTGACTGGACTGGCGCGGTTCGCATGGCCGACTTGCACCCCGCGCTCGAGCAATACGCGGACGCCGTCCGCAACGGCTGACCAGCCTGCGACCTGGAACGGGCGATTCTGCATGACCTTCCACGCCGTTCCACGATCTGCCGGCCGAGTCCCAGGCTGACGTCCTTGCAGCGGCTCCGTCGCTCCCCCACACCCGCTGGGATGCGCTGATCGCTGCCATGGTCGAACATGTCGCCCGGCTATATGGCCACCAACTGCCGGCCTGGATCGACGAACCCGAACGGTTCCTCGACCGCACCTGGGTTCTCCCTGACATCCCGTTCATGCGGCGGAACGCGATCCTGTACGCACCGGCTGCCTTCATCCGCCACGGCGCACTGCCGGACCCGCGCGACCTAGATCCCCGCGGTGGAGAGCGTCATGCCTGGGTCCCGTAATCTGCCCGGCGCGCTTGACCGCGATACCCTGCGCCAGCTCTTCGAGGAACTCGCAGACGAACTCGCGCGGGCGCGGGTCCGCGCGTGCATCTGCATCATCGGCGGTGCAGCGATGACCATGGCCCACCGACGAGACCGGGCAACGCATGGCGTCGATGCCCGGACGACTGCCAACAGGCCGTGCTCGCGGCGGTCAGAACGGTCGCAGAGCGCCACGGACTGCCGACTGCCTGGCTGAATTAGCAGGCCACCGCCTACCTCCCAGCAGCGCCGGACCGACGGGCTCCGGTCGTGTTCGACTTGCCGTACCTGATCATCACCGGTGCCTCGGCCGAACACCTGCTGGCCATGAAGCTGGAAGC
>VXPW01000053.1 GCA_009839325.1 Rhodospirillales bacterium | reverse complement strand
AGCGGTCAGGGCTGGCTCCGGCTTCAGCGGGAGGTTCGACCGCGCACTATAGGAGTCGCGCCCGCACAAGTCCGGTGCCGCCCGCTCCCGGCGGGATTGCACCGGAACATTCGCCGTGAGAGCGACCGTTCACGGGATTGAACGCCGACCCGGCAGATTTGCAACCGCAGCCCTGACATGGTCCAGCCGAACTGGTTGTATCAACCCTCAGGTCAGGTGGTATCACACGAGACTGTCATGTCGCCCGATGCATGCTCAGGACGGTTCCTGCTCCGCATTGATCCATCCCTGCATGCCGTCCTGCGGCGGGCAGCGGCCGCACACGGGCTCTCGCTCAACGCTCTTTGTGCGCGGCGCCTCGCCCGCCCCATGGGCACGCTCCCCAGCTTCCCGGTGGCGTCTGAAACGCTTCAGCGCGCGAACGGCGTGGTCGGGGGTGCGCTGATTGGAATCGCAGTCTTTGGATCCTGGGTCCGCGGCGAACCCACCGACGCCTCGGATGTCGATGTGCTGGTCGTGGTCGACGAGAACGTCCCGATCACCCGCGCCCTGTACCGGAGGTGGGATGAAGAACCGGTCAGGTGGGAAGGACGGCCCGTCGACCCGCATTTCGCCCGATTGCCGACCGGCCGACGGCCACCATCTGCGCTGTGAGCCGAGGTGGCGATCGACGGCATGGTGCTGACCGAACGTGAACTCCTCGTTTCCGCACACCTGGCGGCAGGACGGCTCCGCCGACGAACCGTGCACGGACAAGGGTATTGGACGGAGGTCGCTTGACGACGCGTAACCGGGGACTTGCAGCGGATTATGTTCGGCGTGCCGTCGTTCGCATCCAGGCAGTTGAGGTATTGCACGGTGCCGGTAGCTGGGCCGATGTCGTACGCAAATCGCAGGAAGCGGTCGAGCTGGCATTGAAAGGGCTGCTGCGTAGTTCCGGCATTGAACCACCGCGCCTTCACGATGTCTCGGCCATATTGGCCAGCGAACGGGAACGCCTGCCGGAATCCGTCCACGCGCACGTCGACAGGATGGCCGCGATTTCCCGCGACCTGCGCCGCGACCGAGAACTCGCATTCCTCGGTGCGGAGGACCTCGTCCCCTCCGAGTTCTACGGGACAGAGGACGCCTGCTGGGCGCTTGCCGGTGCGCGCTTCGTCGTCGACACCGTTGCCTCGGTGTTCGGCACGCCGGACTGATACCGGCTCGCACCGGACCACCGTAGGGGAGCACCGACCTTCACGACGGTGCCCGATCCACATCAAACGGACGACAGATCAACCCTCGGACGCATGTGCGTTCAGGAACGCGTGAATTGCGGGCCAGTAGCCAGGCTGAACGTGGAGGTCATTGTGGTCCGCGTCCGGGATGCTGATCCATTGCTTCGGGCCTGCCCATGCGTCGTACAGGCGCTGCGAAAACCGCGGCGGGACCAGTCGGTCGTCGGCACCCACCAGCACCAGCGCGGGTGTCCGGACACCGGGTGCGTGGGCCAGCGAATCGAACGGGTGTTTGAGGAGCAGGGACACCGGCACAAACGGGTAGTGGCTCTGCGCGATGCTGCGGAGACTGTCGAACGGGGAGACGAGGACCGCAGCTTGCACCGGACGGTCGGCAGCGAGCTGCACCGCGACCCCGGTGCCGAAGCTGCGTCCGAACACCACGATCCGGTTCGGATCAATACCGTCGAGCTTTGTAGACCAGTCGTATATGACCCGGGCATCGGCGACGAGCGACGCCTCGCTCGGGCGCCCTTCGCTTAGCCCATATCCGCGGTAGTTGAACGCCGCGAACGACCAAGGCGTGAGCTCTGCCGCTTCGCGCATTTGCCCGGACACCTCCTCCGCGTTCCCGCCGAAATAGAGGATCAGGCCGCGAGGCCGCGCATCGCCCGTCGTGTGCCGGAGCCAGCCGTGAAGGCGCGTACCGTCGTCCGCCGCGATCGCGATCTCTTCGGTGTCCGGCAGGAGCGCGACGGCCCGTCGATCACCGTCAAACAAAGGCGCCCGTAGAAAAATCAGCCGCTCCTGCAGCAGATAGAGCACCGCGCACACCCCAACGAATACGGCAAAGCCGGTGCCGACCAGCGGCAGCACCGTTCGACGGATGACCCTAGCGTCGCCGTCGTTCATGCCCAAGGATCTCGAAGGCGATACTGAACGGACAAAGCCTGCCGTCTCGGGGCCGGGCCACGACGCTGGAGGCGCAGGCCGGCGGAACGCAAATGGGCTGCCGAACGGGAATTGCTCGACTAGCTGTACCCGGGCAGGTCGGTGAGCCCCATCGGGAACTGGCCGATCGACCGGGCCGCCTGTCACCCCTCGCGAATGGCCCCGACCACCAGTGATTGCCCGCGGCGCATCTCGCCCGCCGCGAACACGTTCCCGATTGATCGCCGGTAGCTCTCGGTGTCAGCCTTGACGTTGCCACGGGCGTCAAGATTGCCGCACAGCGTCTCGCCCGGATGGACGGTTGCACGCGTCGTACCGCACTTCCTTCTCAATTGCGGTCGTCAATTTCTGCTCGCGTCGAACCGGGATTTCCGTTCCGCCATTCGAGACCAATCCGCCACTTCATGACTCTGGCGGCCCCGATTCAGCAAGCAACAACTGCACCGTCTCGCGCAATGCAGGTAGATCGTTTTCGGCATAATCCCAGACGCGATCAGGTATCACGGTCGCATAGCCATGAATTAGCAGGTTTCGGAAGCCGACAGCTTCACGCAACGACGGAATTCGATCAGCAATGTCGGCGTGGGACCGATGCAGACGGTTCAGCGCCTCGCCGATGATCTCGAACTTGCGTTCAACCGCCGCCTGCGTACGAGCGTCGCCAACGTACGTCTCACGGTCCATGCCGTCGATGAAACGTTCGATATCGGCGCCGGCCCGGTCGACATCCGCTAGCAGGACGCGGGGGTCAGGACGCATAGACCAGTTCGCGTGACCGGTCGATGGCCGCGCGCAAGTAGGGGTTCTGCACTGCGCCCACTTCGACCAGGTCGACAGGGCGGCCCAAGGCATGACGCAACGCTTCCGCAAAATCGAAGTATTGCCGGAGCGGAGCGCGGCCGTCAGCACGCCTGAATTCCACCAGAAAGTCTGCATCGCTGTGCTGCGGGTCGAAGTCCCTGCCGTGCGCAGCCGAGCCGAAAACTTCGAGCCGCACCACGTCGTAGCGCCGGCAGAGTTCCACCAGTTCTTCCCGTTTTTCGGAGATGGCGGCATGCATGGCCAACCCTCCCGTCGCGGCGGCAAAGGATGCCAGTTCTCGACGTTATGGTAGAAGCGCCTACGCCTGCTTGCTCACTTCCGTGTCCGCGACCAGATCCTCAGTATCACTGCGTGCGCGCACGGGCATTACATTGGCAGGTCGGTCTGTCCCATCAGGAACTGGTCGATCGACCGGGCCGCCTGCCGTCCCTCGCGAATGGCCCAGACCACCAGGGACTGGCCGCGGCGCATATCACCCGCCGCGAACACGTTGTCGATCGAGCTGCGGTAGTTCTCGGTATCCGCCT
>VXPW01000048.1:479-3534 GCA_009839325.1 Rhodospirillales bacterium | reverse complement strand
TGCTTTATGTTTTCTTTTGGTGGGCTTGGGGCGTCCCGCCCCCCCCCCGCCCCCCCGGCGGTGGGTATGGCCGTGCTTGTCACGGCCGTGTCCAGCGCAATGCCCGTCCTCGCCCAAGAAACCTTGCCGGAAGTAGAGGTCATTGGCGTGACCCCAATGCCCGGCACCGGGGTGGCTCGCGACCGGGTTCCGGCGGCGGTGCAGACCATCACTGACGAGGACATCGACGCGCTCCAACCGCGCAACCTGACCGATCTCGTGGAACAGTCGCTCCGCGGCGTCAGCGTCACGGATGTCCAGAACAGCCCGTACCAGCAGAACCTCTCGTACCGCGGGTTCACGCTCTCACCGCTTCTCGGTGAGGCGCAGGGTCTGGCTGTCTACATGAATGGTGTGCGGATCAACGAGAGTTTTGGCGACACGATGCAGTGGGACCTGGTGCCGGAAGCCGCGATTCGGAGGATCGACCTCGTGGGCGGCAACCCTGCATATGGTTTGAACGCCCTTGGCGGCGCCTTGTCACTGCAGACGCATACAGGCCTGTCATTCAGTGGATCGGAGCTCGAAATCAAGGGCGGCTCGCACGGCCGTCTCGACACAGCGGTGCAGGCCGGTGGCAGGCTCGGCGCGACAGGGGTGTATGTGGCCGCCGAGCGGGGCCAAGAGGACGGCTGGCGGGACCACAGCGACAGCAGCATTCTCCGGTTGTTCGGTGACGCTACGCACGTCTTTGACCGCGGCTCGCTTGGTTTCAGCGCACTGTTCGCCCGAACCGAGATCACCGGGAACGGTACGACACCGGAGGACTTGCTGGGTATCCGTCGGGAATCGGTGTTCACGTACCCCGACATCACCGACAACGAACTCGGCATGTTCGCGGCGCGCGGGGAGTTCGAAGTTTCGGACAACTTGCGGGTCTCGGGCCTGGTCTATCACCGTGGGTTGCAGCGCGACACCATTAACGGGGACGAATTTGATGGTGCGTTCGATGACGATGGTTTCCTTCGCGCGGGAGAGGGTGAAGACGACGACGATGATGACGATGGCTTTGCCATGAACGGTGACGATGACGATGGAAATGGTTCCGCGATGAACGGCAACGGGGCCGAAGACGACGACGGACATGGCCAAGCGATGAATGGCGACGACGATGACGAAGAGGGGGAGGAACAGACGGTTCTGTTCGGTTCGCTCGAGGGGGCTGGCGCCGCGCCCGAGGCCATTTTCTGGGGCGATGACGATGCGCCGACGCCCGGGGCGCGCAATCTCACCTTCACCGATACCCAGACCCAGGGTATTGCGCTGCAGGCGGACCTGACGCAAGGAGCGCACCAGGTCGCGTTCGGGATGGCGTACGACCAGTCGGAGACCACGTTCTCGGGCCACACGCTGGTAGGTCAGGTGGAAGAGGACCGGAACGTGCCGGCCCTGTCCTTCGCCGACGGTCAGCCTCGCATTGTGACGCATGAATGCGAGGTGGACGACTTTGAAGCCGACGAAGCTGAGTGTGAAGGCGATTTGGAGGAGTCCGATTCGGGTCCGCTCGACGTGGTCTCGGACACGCAGGCATGGGGCCTCTACGTCTCCGACACGATGGCCCTGTCGGATCGCACCGATGTGACGTTCAGCGGGCGCTTCAACCATGTTGCCATTGACCTGCAGATCGACGCTGACGATGCCGAGTCCCACTCGTTCCGGCGCTTCAATCCGGCCGTAGGGGTAACCCACCGGTTGACCGATGGGATGACCGCGTTTGCCGGTTACCGGGAGGCCAACCGGGCACCCACGGCCGCGGAACTCGGCTGTGCCGATCCGGAAGAACCTTGTCGACTTCCGAACGCATTTGTCGCGGACCCGCCGCTTAATCAGGTGGTGACGCGTGCCGTCGAGGCGGGCCTGCGTGGGCGCACGGCATTGGCAGTCGGTCCGATCGCCTGGGAGGTGTCGGGATACGCCAGCGCGAACCGGGACGACATCATCTTCGTGGCAGTGCCGGAAACCGGCGCGCAACCCGGCCTGGGGTACTTCCAGAACTACGGTGAGACCCGACGCGTCGGTTTCGACGGCCAGGTCGGGGGCAGCTTCGATCGCTGGGATTGGAACGCGAACTACAGCTACGTGCAGGCCACGTTCGCAGAGGATGCCGCGCTCCCGGGGGCCAACCACCCAGAAGGACGGGAGGTCGAGGGGGGCGACGAGGCCAAGCTCATTGACGTCGCTGCAGGCGACACGATCCCCGGTGTCCCTGAGCATTCGCTGAAAGTCGGGCTGGGCTACACGTTCGAAAACGGTTTGCGCTTCGGTGCGAACTGGATCGCTCGTTCCGGCGTGTACCTGCGCGGCGACGAGTCCAATCAGCTGGCCCGGACCAACGACTACAACGTCGTCAACTTGACGTTTGACTGGGCCTTTGGCGCATTGACCGTGTTCGGACGGGTCGAGAACCTCCTCGACGAGGACTACGAGACGTTTGGAATCCTCGGCGAGTGTGAGCTTGAGGAGGAAGACGAGCCGTGTGAAGGGGAAGTCGCCATTCTGAACCACGGCCTCCCTGACGACGTGCACCACACAAATCGGTTCCTGTCTCCGGGTGCCCCGCGGTCCTTCTTCGTTGGGGTCCGCTATCGGTTTTAGAGGGCTTGAAATCTGTTAGAGGGGCCGGCTGGCGCCCTGGCGGTTTCGGATTTTCTCGAATGACCGCTACGTATACAGTTGGCCCCGCAGCGGAATGCACGATGTACGGAGTACGATATGCCGGAATTGAGCCTGGAGCACTGGAATGCCGCGGCGGACCTGCTCCAAAAGGGCGGGGCCGTCATGTACGTGCTTCTTCTTCTTTCGGTGTCGTCGCTGGCCGTCATCCTGTTCAAACTACTACAGTTCTGGAGGATCGGTGCGAGCCGATCCGGGATGATGGAACTCATTGCCACCGGGTCTACTCACGAGATTCGGCGCGGGGAGGGGCCGGAAACCCCCACACACCCCCCCCCGCCGGCCCAAAACACGACCCCCAACACCCCCTAGGCTGGCCCGCACCCAACGCCCCACTGGAAGA
>VXPW01000048.1:0-469 GCA_009839325.1 Rhodospirillales bacterium | reverse complement strand
GCCTCCTTTTTTTCCTATCTATCCTGCCCGACTCCCTCTCGGCGCGGTCGCGGCTCCGGCGGCGCCCCCCCCCCCCCCCCCCCCCCCGCCCGCGTGGTCGAAACGGCACTCGACACGGGTCATCTGCCGCGTGAACTCCAGGAAGCCGAGGTTGAACGTATCGGATCGGTCGAGATCCGAACCCTGGAGACGTACATTCGGTCACTGGAGGTCGTGGCGAACTTGAGTCCGCTGATCGGGCTCCTCGGGACCGTGATCGGTATGATCAAGGCATTCGGGCGCCTGGAGGAGGCGGGCGCACGGGTGGATCCCAGCCAACTTGCTGGCGGGATCTGGGAGGCACTCCTCACGACGGCTTTCGGACTGATTGTGGCGATTCCGGCGCTGGGTGCCGTGCACTACTTTGAGCGCAAGATTGAGGGGGTACGAGCGCTGATGCGCGACGCGGCCGCCCGCGTGATCGCGTCGC
>VXPW01000078.1 GCA_009839325.1 Rhodospirillales bacterium | reverse complement strand
GGCCTGCCGGTCGCGGTGTCCGAAGGCCAGGGTGCGCTCGCCGACGCATTCGAACACCAGGACGTCGAGGGCACCGTGCAGTGCGAGTTCAACGGCCGGATCCAGCCGGTCGGCGGAGAAGCCGGCGCCGCAGCCGATTCGGAAGTCACGTGTCACGGGGTCGACTGCCGGTCCTGAGATATGGATGAGATCCCACTGCTACAGGCGTCGTCCGGATAACGTCGGATCAAGCATCCCGTACCCCGTCGCCGAGGGGTCGGCGCGGTCCCCGCATTCTAGAGCGTAGTCCGATCTGAACGAATCGCCGGGTGGGTTCCCGGGCTACTGATTACGCGACGCAAATGGCCTGCCGGTCGGTAGCTGCGTCGAAGGCCCTGTCTCCGGATCTTCAAGTGCGGGCACCAGCGAAATTAGCGGCGCAGGTCTCGTGTCGAACTCCGGCGGGCATTCCGCAGCAGGTTCTGTCGAGACGAAACAAGAATTCGGTCTCTAGGCTCGGTCCTCACGCGGCTTTCGCGGTGCTGACTGTCCGGCTTCTCTCCCGCGCCCGCGCCTGTCTCTGCCAGCCATCCAGGCCCGTATAAGCCGGTTGCAGGGCAGAGATCACGATGACTGAGCCGCACTGTCGCTTTGCTGGTCCGTCGACGCTTCTTCTCCAAGGTGCGAGACGGCCTCCAGCGTCCTCCGCACGTCGTCCCAGGTCGTCGTGTGGTTCAGAATGCATATCCGCAGGGAAAACACGCCCTTGAGGGACGTGGATGAGAAGAACGCCAGGTCATCCCAGAACACGCGCGCGAGCACGGTTCGATTGATCTTCTCCACCGTTTCCTCGTCGCGGTTCTGGCCTGCGGGATTCACCCGGAAGCACACGATGCCGAGCGATACCGGAGCCATCAATTCCAGTACCGGGCTGTCGTCGATGAAGGCGGCGGCCCGGCGCGCCAGGTCCAGCCCGTTCTGGATCGCGGCCCGGAATCTCGCCATGCCAAATGTCCGCACGGACATCCAGATCTTCAGTGCGCGTGCCTGTCGGCTCAACTGCTGGCCTCGATCGGCGAAGTTGGGGTGGTTTTTGCCCCAGACCGTGTCCTGCAGGACATCGTTCCCGATGGCGAAAGCGTCCTCGAGGTGCTGCTTGTCCTTCAGGATGAGCGCACCCGCCTCGTACGGTTGAAAGAACCACTTGTGCGCGTCCAGGCCCACGGAATCCGCCCGGTCGATTCCGTGGAGTAGTTCCCGGCCCCGCTCGGTGACGAGAGCGAAGCCGCCGTACGCGGCATCGACGTGAAGCCAGATACCTTCGCGCTCGCAGAAATCCGCAATGGCCGGCAAGGGATCGATGGACCCGGTGCCGGCAGTTCCCGCATTTGCGCACACGGCAAGGGGCTGCAGCCCGTCGTCGCGATCCTGAGCCACCCGACGTGCCAATTCGTTCACGTCCATTCGGAAGTTCTCATCGGAAGGCACCACACGGATGTGGTCCCGCCGCGCACCGGCAATCAACGTGGCCCGCTTCAAGGCGCCGTGGCTCTGATCACTCATGTACACGGCGGGCCTGTCCGGATAACCCGCCGCTTCACGCGCCGCAACCATGGCCTCGACGCTCGCAGCCGAGCCGCCGCTCGTCAGCAATCCCCCGCCGGATTCCGGATAGCCGATCCAGCGGCGCATCCAATCCGTGACCACCAGCTCCAGCTGGCCGGTCCCGCTCGATACCAGCCAGGTGCATGAGTTGATGTTGAACCCGGCGGCCAGAAAATCTGCAACCACACCCGGCCAGGTTGGTGACGACGGGACGAACCCGAAGAAGCGCGGATGGTCCAGACGTGCCGCATACGGGAGCACCTGCTGCACCGCCAGTGCGAGCACGTCCTCGGCAGGCAGGCCGGTCTCCGGCGGCAGACCGCCCAATTGCTCCTCCAGGACATTGCGAAATTCCCCGTCCCAGGCCTTCTCGTTCGCAAGGCCTGAGATGCGTTCGACGAGGGCCTCCGTCGCCTTGGCTGCCAGTTGCCGCATTTCCTGCGGTGTCATCGTCAAGTCGCCCGGCCCTGTCCCGTCCATCGTCAATCCTCTATCACGCGTCGCTACGACCCTGTAACGTGAGACCGTCGCATCTGCAACCCGGCCTCACGGCGGCCATCAGCATGCCACATTGCCACGGGCATTATTTACGATAGTGCCAAATGCCAGATAACCCATTGAACTGATTGTTTATTCCCACGGTTTGCGAACCCGGAATCCAGTCCCCGCATGATAGTTCTGCGCGCCATTGCGCTCTGGAGCGCAAATTCGGACAAGGTGTCAATGGCAGCACGCCGAGGTGATCTATCGGAAGAGTTCGGTTCGAATCCAGTCGTGCGCTTCGATTGATACGCTGAGATGACCACTCATCACTATCAAACAACCTATGGAAAACATTGCACAATATCTCGGTTACTGATGTGCTTCTGCCGTCAGAAACAAAGAAAGAGGTCCACTGATCGCATGGCCCACAAGGCACCTGGAAAATCGTACAGAGAGGGCATTTCCCTGATCGGCTTGTCCAACGCGTTTCCCGACGACGAGACCGCCAAGGCGTGATTCGAGAGCAGGCTTTGACCCGTCACCCCCTACTGACCCCACTGCGGATCTACTGACGTCCAGTCGGGCGTCACGCCCGGATCCATGACGCACAGGTGCCGAGACTGCCCGGACAACGTCAGGTACTCGGAACTTCGTCCCGTCTCGGGCGGTAGCGGTCACGGTCTGCTGTTGGCCATCTCCGGCGAATCCGGCAACCGGCAAATGCAGTAGGCTGCTCCGCTGAAGCCACAAACGCCGGGGAGACAGCGACGTGCCTCAGAAAATTACCCGTTCATTCAGGGAGTTGGTCGCGGAGGCTGATGCGGCGGTTCGCACGCTTGATGTAGGCGAGGCGATCGCGCTGCACGGGAACGAAGATGTCGTGTTCGTCGACTTGCGGGATATCCGCGAAGTGGCGAGGACTGGAACGATCGCCGGGGCCCATCACGTGCCGCGCGGGATGCTGGAATTCTGGATCGATCCCGAGAGCCCGTATCACAAGCAGGTCTTCGCCGAGGACAAGACATTCGTGTTCTACTGCGCTGGCGGATGGCGCTCGGCGCTGGCGGCGAAGACGGCCCAGGATATGGGCCTCCGGCCGGTGGCGCACATGCAGGGCGGGATGCAGGCGTGGATCGAGGCAGAAGCACCGATCGATCCGCCGAGGGAACGCAAGGGCCGCTGACGCGGGGCGGGTTCAAGGAGCAGGGGCGCCCGGGCCGCGCATCCCGGGGCAGCAAGCGCCGGTCACGGACCGCGGAGCCCTGATCGCGCGGCCTGCCGGTCCGGGCGTCAGACCTTCGAACGGCGGCCCCTGAGCCGGTCGAGCCAAATCCCGCTCAGAAACCAGGAGTACGCCCAAGTGCCCACGAGAATCAGGGCAAAGGCCACGACGATGTCGCTCGCGCTTCCGTCAAGGGAAAAGGCGGGTACGTAGCCGAAGATGAAGGGGGCCAGATAGAGGAACTTGGCGAACTTGAAGGCGGAGAAGGCTGTCTTCCACATGTTTGCCTTGGCGATCGCCGCGCCGGTGAAGGCGGCGATGCAGACCGGGGGCGTGACGTTCGAATCCTGTGACAGCCAGTAGACGATCATGTGCGCGGCGATGGGGTTCACACCCAGCTCGGTCAGCGGGGGCACCGCCACCACCGCCGTGATGAGATAGGCGGCGGTCACGGGCACGCCCATGCCGAGGATCAGTGACGCGAGGGCAATGAGCAGGATGGTCAGCCAGAGCCGGCCGTCCGCCAAGGCGATCACGATGTCCGCGAAGGTAAGCACCAGCCCGCTGTACGTGAGGACGCCGATGATGATGCCGATCACGCCGACGGTGGCGCCGATCTTGAGGCTGTTCTGCGCGCCGGTTCGGGCAGCCTCTAGGAAGCGTCTTGGGCCGATCCGCGTATCCCTGCGAAGCCAGCTCACGGCAACACAGGTGAAGAGGCCGAGGATGGCGGAATAGCCCGGCGAGAAACCCATCAACATGAGGACAGTGATGACGACCAGCGGCAGGCAGTAGTACCAACCCTGCCGGAAGATCTTTCCCGCCGGTACCTCCGACTTCTTCCCCTTGATCCCGTGGCGCTTGGCCTCGTAGTGGACCATCACGAATACGCTGAAGAAGTACAGGAGGGCCGGGCCAACGGCGATCAGCATGATGGTTGAGTAGGGCTCGCCCGTGAGCTCTGCCATGATGAACCCGCCGGCGCCCATGATCGGCGGCATGAACATGCCGCCGATGGATGCCGCGGGCTCGATGCTGCCGGCGACATGGGGCTTGAAGCCGGCCTTCTTCATCATCGGGATCGTGAAGTTGCCGGTCGACACGGTGTTGGCGATGGCGCTGCCGGAGATCGATCCGAAGAGCCCGCTGGCGATCACGGATACCTTGGCCGGTCCGCCGATCCTGTGTCCGACGGCCGCCAGCGGGAAATCGACAAAGAAGCGCTGCGCCCCGCTGGCTTCGAGATAGGCCCCGAAGATGACGAAGAGGATCACGTAGGTCGCCAGCACGTTGGCCATGATCCCGAACACGCCGTCGCTCTTGTAGAAGATGCTGGTGCAGAGTTCAGGAAAGGTGTCTCCCGCGTGCGAGATGAGCTCGGGCGCGTACTCCCCGTAGACGCCGTAGATCAGCATGACGACGCTGAGCACGACGAAGACATTGCCGACGACCCGGCGTGCCAGCTCAATCCCCAGCAGGACACCCGCCATGGCGATCCACTGATCGAGTTCTGTCTCGGCGCCGACCCGGTAGTTGATGGCTTCGAAGTTCCACATCCAGTATCCGATGCAGGTGATGGACGCGGCGATCAGTAGGTAGTCGCAGATCCTGCCCAGCCGGCTCCGGGACCGGTACACGAGGAACACGAGAACGTAGGTAATGACGACGTAGATGCCGCGGTGGAACTGCGTCGCGGCCGGGTCGAGTAAGGCCGCGTACGAGTAGAAGCCGACGAGGCCAAGCGACAGGCCGTCGAAGATCCATCGCTCGACGCGATTCAGGTCATCGAACATCTTCCGGGCATTATGGCCATGATCGGCGCGCTCGCGGGCGCCGAGGGAGAGGAACGCTCAGCTACGGACCGTTTCCCTGGCGGCGCCGGCGAACGCCTTCTGCATCTACGCCGGCAGGTCGGCGGACCGAAGCTTTTCGAACTCGGTCGGGCGGAGGGCGGCCTTGATGATGGCGATCGTTGTCGGCGTCACGTTGCTCTTGCCGAGACACCACAGCGCGGAGAGTGCGACACCCGTGGGCTCGCCGGCGAACTGCAGCTGGCGGCGGTTCGAGGTGTGGACCATCCTGACGGCAATGGCGCCAAGACGGATCGTGCGGCTGGAGGCGCTGGTATGGAACACGGGCGCGGTCGGGATCTGCCTGGTGAGCCCAAAGCGTCTCGCGGCCTCGGCGCCATGGATTTGGATCGTCTCGCCATTCCTGCGCGCGATGGTCTCGACCACCTTGTGGATGTCGGGCATGACAATCTCGGCGAACCGGCTGGCCTTAGGACGAACGAAGACGCCGTTCCCGATCACATGCCTCGGTCATGGAGGAAGGTGTGGAGGCGGGCATCCTTCGTGCGGAAGTGCCCGCTGAACCATGTTTCCAACTGCGCGCCGAGATCCGCCTCGAAATCGGCATAGCTGCCTTCCTCGAAGGCGTCCATGATGTCCCTGATGTCGTCCAGCAGAGTCTCGTGGTCTTCCTTGTGGTCCGCGTACTCGTCGTATTCCAGTTCGCGCATCACCCGCTCCTCGAGGGCGAAATGCGCGGAGATGCCCGCGTGGATCTCACCGAGAAATTCGGCCACCGTCTCGCGCGTGGCACCTTCGCCGAGCCGCTCATGGAGCTGGTTGATGAGTTCGATCAGCTCGCGGTGCTCGTGATCGACCGCCTCAATCCCGATTTCGAAGGCCTTGCGCCAGGCGATCAGCGCCACGGCGTCCTCCCGGAGACTGTCACGCGCACGTCACCTGTCATCGAATGATGAATCCCTCGCCGCCGCGAAAATCCACGGCGACGCTCTGCCCGGCGTCAAACTCGACGGCCCTCCGGGCAACATGATCGAACCCCTCGCTCCGCCGGGAATCGCGCAGGCGCAGATCGAGGACATGACGGCCGGCGGGGAGGGCAAACCGTTCGTAGACGCGCGAAGGGCCGTCCCCGGCAAGTCCCGCCGGCGGCAGCAGCGCCTGGTACAGCGGCTCCCCGTCGAGGTCGATCTCGAAACGCAGCTCCACCCGCTCACGCGGGCAGTCCAGCGCACTCCGCATGTTGGCCGCCAATTCGGCAAGTTCCTCCGGTGTCCGTTTCCGGCATTCGACCTTCCGGTCCCCGCCGTGCGAAAAGCTCACCTTGAGCAATGCCTCCCCCTCGGGGAAATGGCGGAAGGACGGATTGCCCGAAAAGAACCCGACCGCCGCGACGAAGGCGGCGAGCACGGCGGCTTGGCCCACATACCGGAGCGCCCTGATCATGGGCTGCCGACGCCTCCATCCCCGTGGGCGCGGCCGAAGCGCGCACCGAGTTGCCGGGCGGACGGAATCTCCTGCGTCGGCAGTTCGCGGACGTCGTGGAGGAATGTCTCGACGGACCGTCGCAGCCGCACCGACTGGTGCGGCGCGAACCCGTCGCAGCGCACGCGTTCGCGTGGCACCCGTTTGCGCAGACCCGGGTCCCGCCGGCGCTCCAGGCGGGCCTCGGTCCACGTGTCGCCGAGACGGAAGTGACAATTTCCCTCCGCACAGCCGGCCAGGTAGACCCCTGCGGCGCCACAACGGCTCAGGAGGTAATCGATGAACGAGGGGGGCAGAGCGCCGACGCAGGGCAGCGCAGCCACAGCGAGGCCAGGGCGCCGAAGCGTCTCCGGCCTGACCCCGTGCTCACAGGCTATGAGGTAGACCTGCTGGCCGGCCGGATCCGCCGTTCGGTCGAGGCGATCCCGCAACGTCGCCAGCGTGGCATCGGGCAGCTCGATCCCCGGGACGAGAGCGCCGGCGCGGCGGAAGGGGGTCGCCGTCGGGCAGGATCCTGCGCAAATGCCGCAGCTTACGCATAGGGAGCCTTTCACGACTGCCTCCCGGTCGAACGGCTTGCCGTCGGTGCGGCGCTCCATCGAGATCGCGTTGAAGGGGCAGTCCTCGGCGCAGCGGGCGCATCCGTTGCAGTTGTCGAGATTGACCAGCGCGACCGCGGGACGGCGAAACGGCGGCAGCCATGGCATGGCGGCAAGCGTGAGAGTCAGTATCGCCGCCGTGACCCACACCGTGCCGTGGGACCAGAGATCCAGCAGGGGGTAGAACCCGAGGTAGAACCAGTCGAGGTTGAGGACCGTCGGCACCATCGCGAGATCAGCCGGCGCGTGGCTCGTCGCCGGCACGACGAGCGACAGGGCGAGCAGCGCCGCGAAGCTGGCGGCAGCCAGGCCGCGTGGTGGGTTGATGCGCGGCTGACTCACACGTTGCAAGTGCAACCACAGGGCCAGCAGCAGCAGCAGCGGCACGGCGATGTGCAGGAACACGAGCCAGGTGAAGAACCGGTCGTCGAGCGCGTCAGGCGCCAAGAAGTTGCGGGCGATGGGCTCGCCGAAGATCGGCAACCAGTCGAGCCACTCCGTAGTGGCGATGGCGACGTACTGCGCCAGCTGGTCCCACACCAGCCAGTAGCCGGTGATGCCGGACGCAAGGACCAGCAAGACGATCGGGACGCCGGTGAGCCAGCTGAACCACCGTGCGCCCCGAAGACGGTCATAGGAGAACTCGCGGATCAGATGCACCACCATGACGACCACCATGGCGTCCCCGGCGTACCGGTGCAGGCTCCGCATCACGCCGGCGAGGTACCATTGGTCTTCCGTCATGTAGGCAACGGAGTCGTAGGCTTCGGTGACGCCGGTATCGAAGAAGACGTAGACGTAGATGCCGCTGACCGCGACGATCCAGTAGAAGAAGAACCCCAGCGCCCCGAGGTTGTAGAGGGGATTCCACGCGGCCCCGAACACTCGCGACGTCCAGTCGTCGAGGCGCCAGAATGCCGGTCGCAGGATGCGTTGGAGCGCCGTCACGCGCCGGTCTGTCCCCGTCAGGTCCGCGTGCGGGGGCGACGATGCCGGAGCCAGCCGCGGGCGACGAAGAAGCCCAGGGTGCCGAGCAAGGCGACGCCGACGGCGATGCCGATGAAGGGGGAGTAGTCAAACCGATAGCGGCCGCTCCACGGGTCGTAGATCGTGCAGAACAGGCGGATACGATTGAGGAGCCCCTCGTACGATGTTGGCACGCTCTGGCGCCCGAAGACCAGATCCTTCAGCGGTTCCACCAGGAACGGCGCATCGAACATCGCCCCGTACACCTGGCGGTAGATGACGCCGTCCGCGTCGACGACCGTCGTTTGGGTGAGATGGTCGAACCCCTTTGCCGACGGGAAGAACAGGAAGCCCAGATCCTTCGACAGCCGGACGATGGTTTCAGAATCGGCGCTGGCAAACCGCCAGCCGTCGTCGCGGATCCCATGGTTCGCGGCAAACTCCCGCATCCGCTCCGGCGTATCCATCCGTGTATCGAAGCCGATGGTCAGCACCTGGAAACTGTCCCGACCGACCGCTTCGCGGGCGACGTCGATGGCGTCCGCCAGCGTTTCGATGACGAGCGGGCAGCCGAAGGCGCAGCTGGTATAGACCAGGTTGATCAGCAACGGACGGCCGCGAAACTCCGAGAGCGTGAACCGTCGCAGCGAAGGATCGCGAAACTCGTAGCCCGAGAGCGTCCGTCCCAGAGCCGCCTGGCTGTCCGCGAGTGCTTGATCAGGATCGAAGGCGGTCGTGGCCGGGGGCGCCGCAAGTCCCGGACCTGCCAGAAACAGGCAAAGCGCCGTCAGGACCCACGCTGCAACACGCCTCACAGGGGCAGCCATGCGTCCGCCATGGCGCCGGCGAGGATCAACGAAAGCTGCAGCAGGGAGGCCTTGAAGTTCGCTTGCGCCGCCGCAGGCCCGGGCGCGCGCACGAGCGCGATGCTCTTCTCGAGAAACACCCAGCCGCCAATCACTGCCAGCGCGAGATAGACCAGCCCGAGCCCGAACACGAACGGCAGCAGGGATGCCGCGACGAGCGCCACCGTATGCGCCAGGATTACCTTGGCCGCCTTTGCATCCCCGACAACGACCGGCAGCATCGGCACGTTGGCGCGGGCATAGTCATCCCTGGCCGCCATCGCCAGGCTCCAGAAGTGCGGTGGCGTCCACAGGAACAGCACGACGGCGAGACAGACCGGCACGGCGGAAGGAGCGGGATCGACGGCTGCCGCGCCCGCCAGCACGGCGAAACTGCCTGACAGGCCGCCGATCACGATGTTGAGCCAGGTGCGACGCTTGAGCCACACGGTGTAGACCACCCCGTACACGAAGGCACCGAGGAATACGTGTGTGGCCGCCACGACATTGGCGGCCCAGGCGGCGAGGGTTACCGACACGACCAGCAGCGCGCCGATGATCGTGAGCCAGGCCGGCCCGGCGGTGAAGCGGCCGGTGACGAACGGCCGATCGCGGGTGCGGATCATGCGCGCATCGAGATCGCGCTCAGCGAACTGGTTGAAGGCACCGGCACTCGCGGCGCCGAGCAGCACCGCGAGGACGAGTGCTGCCGCGTTCCAGAACGGAAATGGCGGACCCGGCGCAACCGCGAGGCCCGCCAAGGCGCTCAGTGCAATTGCGAAGCCGATACGAAGCTTGAAGACACCGCACAACTGCCTGATGTCTGCTGCCATGCCTGGCGCCCCCGCTCAACTCAAAGGCCAGACCTCCGAGAGGAATTTCCAGTTGACGAAGTAGTACAGCACGAAAGCCACGAAGAAGATCGTGACGAGCGTGATCGTACCCGGCAGCTTGAGCGTGCCCTCGCTGCCGTAGCTCGCCACCGCCTCGGCGCCGCCCTGGGGCAGCAACGGCTCAGCCCTTGCCTTCTCCTCCGTTCGCCGTTCCCCGAAGAAGACGGAGCCGACCACGACCACGACGTACATCAGGCCGCCCAGGGCCGCGAGGACGCCGAACACCCCATTCAGCCCCATCATCAGGAAAGCCGTGCCCGGGTAGTCGAAGGCGACGGGCGCATCGGAGAAGGTGATGTCCCAGTGGCGTCGACTGACGCCGAGCGTCCCGGCCCCCATCATGAACAGGGAGATCCCCGCGACGCCGAGACCAAAGACGTACGGCTGCCATTGCGCCAGCTTCTTGAACATGATCTCGCGACGGAAAACCAACGGCACCACGAGGTAGGTGATCGCCATGAAGGCGAGCGTCGTCCCGGCAACCACGGTGCCATGGAAATGGCCAGGCACGTACATGGTGTTGTGCATGATCAGGTTGATCTGTTCCGAACCGAGTACCACGCCGGAGATCCCGCCGATGAAACCGAACATGACGAGCGACAGAAACATCCCCGCGAAGGCCGGATTGCCCCACGGAGCCTTCCGCAACCATTCGAATACGCCCTTGGTATAGCCCCGCCGGCGCTGGGCCGCCTCGATGGCGCCGGGGACGCTGAGGCCGTGAATGAGGCTGCCTAGCACAGCGAGGTAAAGTGCGTAGCTCGTATTGAAGATCTTCCATTCGGAGCTGATACCCGGTTCCACCAGCAGGTGGTGCGCAGCGGCGATCTGCAGGAACAGGATGTACATGAGAAAGGCGAAGCGACTCACCTTCTCGGACAGCGGCTTGGCGCCCAGCACCATGGCGGCGATCGCATACCACACCGCCACATGGGCGCAGACGTTGATTTGCTGTGATGAGTGGCCCATGCCCCACCACACGACCTTGTAAATCACCGGGTCGATGTGGCTGATCAGGCCGACCGACCACAGGAAGGTGGGAATGAGAATGATGGCGCCCGAGGTAATGGTGAAGACCGCGATAATCGCCGCGGCGATGGCCCCAAACGTCACCAGCGGTACCGAGCCCTCATAGGTGCCCTCGTCCTTCGCGATGACCAGCGTGCCGAAGAACACGGCGACGGCGACCAGGGTTCCGACCGCGAAGAGGATCAGGCCGAGATAGAAGTGGGGAGCCGCCTGCATGGGCACGTAGGACGTGAACATGACGCTCGATTCGCCCTGCAGCACGGCCACGTTGGCGAGAAGGGCGCCGGCCAGCATCAGCCAGAACCCCAGCCACGCCAGCCGGGGGGTCGCGAGACGGCAGCTGAGCAGGATCGCCGAGGCGAAGTAGAGGATGGCAATTTCGAAAAAGATGATCCAGAACAGCAACACGTCTGCGCCGTGCGCCGTTAGGGCCAGGTAAAACCACTCTGCCGGCAGAAGGTGGACCGCCGGCCAGCGGGTCAGCGCGACCAGCAGGCCGAAGAAGCCGCCGATGGCAAGAAACACGACGGCAACGACCGCGTTCCAGCGGATCAGCTTTTCGGCCGCAAGATCGACCTTGAGACCGGTGTCGGGGCAGGTTCGGAACTCGGCCGCTCTCGGCAGCGTACCGGTGTGAGCGATGCTCGCCATGGCAGACCCCCTATTTCGCCGCCACCACGTGGATCTTGCCCACCATCTGGTGGTGGCCGATCCCGCAGTACTCGTTGCAAACGACGCCGTACTCCCCGATGCCCTCGGGTGTGAGCGTCAACACGAGCTCATAGCCCGGATGCACTTGGATGTTGATGTTCTCCGGCTGGAGGGAGAACCCGTGCTGCCAATCCATCGAGGAGAGGTGCAGGCGGTAGTTCTTCCCTTCCTCCAATTCGAGGATCGGCCACCACTCCCAGAGGCGCGCCAGCATGTACACGTCGCTTCCCGGGGGCGGATGGACGACCGGTAAGCCCGTCTCGCCCTCCTCGCGCACCGTGTACTGGTCAACCATCGCCTCGGTCCGCTCGGCGAATGTCTCAGGATGGATACGGTAGGCTTCGTTGGATAGGTTTTGCTCGCCGGTGAAGTGCCAGAACACCATGGTGAAGAACATCACCAGGCCCCAGATAAACGCGATGGTGATCCAGGTGACTTCCGATTTCTCTAACGGCTCGTTCCACCAGATCCGTTTTTCAGGCGGGTGAATGGCCATGTCGGGACCTCCGGATTATTGCGCGATGGGAATTTGGGCGACCTCCATGATGCCCCACATGAGATAGAGAACCGCCGGTACGGCTACACCGAGGAAGAGCAGCAGGAACGGATTGTCCAGCAATCGCTGCATGAAGGGCACGCGCTCGACCGGCTGATCCGGTGCCCCAGCGTCTTGGCCTGAATCTGTCATGATTTGCCCTCCTCGCTGCCTCGCCGCGACGCGCCGAAGTCAGGGAAAGGCAGTGTCCGAACAGCATACCCGGAAAGGCGTCTCGACTCAATTCACTAGGGTCGATCCGTGAGCGCTCGAATCAGCCAGAAGGTAACGGTCCCGAGCACGAAGATGATGGCGAAGAAGAGCAACGTGCGGTGTTCGAAACGGCGTCCGGCTGCCTGCTCGATCCGGTCCACGATCCAGTCGGAGACGAAGTAGAGCGCGATCGCCGCGACGGTGAAGTAGAGAAGCTCCATCCTTCCCTGCCGTTATCTCCTGGCTGGATCTGGCCGGCTCGCGCGGCGGCAGCCTTGTTCAGTCGGTCACCCCGGCGGCTCTGGAAACAGGTGTTCCGGGGGGGCTTGGGGCAACAGAATACGACAGAGGCGATCCTCCTGTTCCCGCCGTGGCCGGCGTTCACCGGGCTTCAGGCGGCTAGAGAAGGCCCTGCTCGGCCCAGAACCGCTCCGCCCCGGGATGCAACGGGGTCACGATCCCCTTGACCCCGTTGGCGATGCCCAATTCCTTGAACGTTTCCTTCTGCCTCCGCATGTACTCGAGCCCTGCGTCGGTGTAGACCTTGGACAGCAGGTCGTAGACGACATGGTCGGGGACGTCGGCACCGGCGACCCACAGCGCCGAATCCTGGAACGACGGAGTCGCATGGTCGACGCCGCGGTACGTGCCGGCCGGGACAGGAAGCTTCGAGAAGTAGGGATACGCGTCGAAGAAGCCGGTCGCGTCCGCATCCGCCGCCAGGTCCACGAGATCGATGTCGTTGGTCTGTGCCGCCATGATGACGGCGCCGCTCGGGAACGCGGTGAACAGCCAGAAGGCGTCGAGCTGACGGTTTCCGAACGCGGCCGCGGCGTCGTTGTAGCCCATCGCATTCCGCTCGACCTCGTCCCAGATTCCCAGGTGGGTGAAGAACAGCTCGCAGTTGGCGAAGGCGCCGGAGCCGGCGTTCCCGACCCCGACCTTCTTGCCGACGAGATCCCTCGCGCTCTTGATCCCCGAGTCCCGGCGAACAATCAGCTGGGCCGGCGCGCCGTACAGGTAGGCGACGGCCAGCACGTCTTCGTACCGCCGATCGTCATTCTTCAACTGACCTTCCCGGCCGAGGTACAGGTGCCCCGAGTAGACGACGCCAAACTGCATCTTGCCGCGGTTGATCCGGCGGAGGTTTTCCAGCGACCCGGCAGACGACTGCGCCTTGACCATGTAGTCCTCGGATTCCTTGACCGGCCCGTATGTCTGGATGGCATTCGCCACGATCTGGAACGTGCCGCCCGCGGGTCCGCCGCCGAAGACCATGCGTTCGCCAGCGGCCACGCCGGCGGGCAGGACCATCGATAGGGCCAGCAGTGCGGTGCCGCTGATCGCCTGGATACTGCGTATGACATGCATGACGGAGCTCTCCGTCTCGGTTACTGGGCACGGCTCGTCGCGACGGGCGCCGCCTCGGGCAGCAGCCCCATGGCGAGCGCCACGGCCCTCTCTGGCTGCCGGGGGGGGCGGGTGCCGCGGCGTCAGTCCCGGCTCCCGCCGTGACGGGAGGGGAGCAAAGCGACTGTAACTCGGCCGACTATCGGGTCAATTTCCGGTCGCACGCGTCCTGACGGGTGCCCCGGTCGTCGGCTCGTTCAGACCGAAGCAACCTGGCGCACCGAAGATTCTCCGTGTTCAAGCAGCTTGCGTGTGTAAGCGGGTAGGTCCTGATGACTGCCCAGACCGGCGTGCCAGATCTCTCCCGCGGCCGGTTTGCGCGTCGTGGCGGCCGCAAAGAGTTCGGTCCGGAGAGTGAGGTGCGTGAGCCCGTGTTCCACGAGCCCGTCAATCCGCTGCCACCCGCCTGTCCCCGGCGCCGCCGCCTGGATATCGGCGTCGGAAGGGCGCGCGTTGGCCCAGGGGGTAGCCGGGAGCACGAGCATCCCGTGAAATGGGCCGGGGCCGGTCTGTCGACGGAGCAGGACCTCGCCGCGGCGATTGGTCAGCCGGAATGCGGCGCTGTAGCGAAGGGCCGGGCGCACCCGCGGCTCGACCACGGGCAGTTCCGCCGTGCGGCCGGTGCGAAAGGCTTCGCACGCATGTTGCCACGGACACTCCCGGCATCGAGGTTGTCGTGGGCGGCACACGAGTGCGCCGAGCTCGATCAGGGCCTCCGCGAATTCTCCGGGAAGCGACTCAGGGGCCAGTTCCGCCCCGATCGCTTGCAGCTGTCGCGACGCCCGGCCCACCGGAGTGGGGATAGCGAAGACCCGTGCGAGTACCCGGGCGACGTTACCGTCCACGGCCACCGCCGGGACGCCGAACGCCAGGGCCGCAATGGCCGCGGCGGTGTAGGCCCCGACCCCGGGCAGCGACTGCAGATCCCTAACGGTCCCCGGGAAGCGCCCGTCCCGTTCCGCAACGACGACCTGTGCGGCGCGGTGAAGATTCCGCGCCCGGCGGTAGTAACCGAGGCCCGCCCAGGCGTCGAGAACTTCCCGCTCCTCGGCCCGAGCCAGTGCACCAACCGTCGGCCATCGGTCGAGGAAGGCCCGGTAGCGCGGCACGACCGCGGCAGCCTGGGTCTGCTGCAGCATGATTTCACTCAGCCAGACGCGGTACGGGTCGCGCTTGCCGCCCCATGGGCCCCGCCACGGGAGATCACGCCGATGCCGCTTGAACCACGCGAGCAAATGGTTCGCGTCGGGCCCTGACCGCACCGCCATTACGGTTGTAAATCAGGCATTACGGCGGAAGTGCGGAGTGGCCGCGGGCCCGCGGCTCGCGGCTTGCACGGCGGGGGCGAGTTGCGTAAAGAGACGCGTGACGGTCCCCGGTTCCGGCCATACATTCAGTCCCATGATTCAGTCTGCAACACAGCGATATCCCACACAACTGGGAACCAACTGGGATCGGCTGGCGGCCGAGGTCGGTCGCGCGGCCCGCCCGCTCGATCTCCTCGCCCGGTCAGACCAGGCGGCCATGACCTACGCGGTGGCCGAGACCGATCCGATTCCGGGCCTCTTCGACCTCTGTGAAGAGATCATCACGCAAATCCCGCCCCACGAGGTCATCTACCGGCCGGATACCTGCCTCCGGGACATCAACGGCCGGGTCCAGCCCTACCTGCTGCGGTGGCATCTTCGACCAAAGCAGACGGGCCGGAGCGAATTTGCCCTGTACCTGCATCGCTTTCTGCAGCCCGACGAGTCGGTGTTGCATGATCATCCGTGGCCGAGTGCGTCCTGGCTGCTCTTTGGCGAGCAGAGCGAAGTGTGGAAGACGGACGGCGGTGCCGTCGGGCCCCCGTCGCGCCATCGGCTGGTACCGGGGAACCTGGTGTGCCGCCCGGCGACGCACGCGCACTGCCTGGGCCTCCCCCGGGACGGAAGCGGCGCGTGGGTTCCGGTCACGACCCTGTTCGCGACCGGCCGGCGTATCCGGGATTGGGGGTTCTGGCCCGAAGGTCGGTTCGTGCCCGAGGCCGAGTACCAGTCCCGTCTGTCCGCGATCTCGCGGCGCGATGCCGCCTGAACGGCCGACTGCGGGGGCAGCGCGGCGGCAGCGGGACAGGCGCCAGGAACCGCCGCGACGGGGCGGCCGGTCGCTGGCGAGCGCCGCCGAGGAGGCGGTGCGACCGTTGCTTCGGAAGCGCGGCTTTCGCGAATCGGCGCTGATCCGCGAGTGGCGCGAGATCATCGGGCCGCAGCTGGCGCGCCGGACGGCGCCCGTGAGCCTGTCCAGAGGGGTGTTGACCGTTCGGGTCGAACCCGCATTCGCGACCGAGTTCCAGCACCGGAGCGCCATGGTCATGGAGCGGATCGCCATGACGTACGGCTCCCCCGTGGTGAAGCGGATCGTCGTCAAGCAGGGGCCCGTGCAAGGTCGGTCTCGACACGAACCGCAAACTCCATCCAGGGCCGCGCCCACGGACCGGGCACGGCGGCAGGTTGCGGCCCGAACCGCGACCGTTCGCCACGTTCCGCTCCGAGACGCGCTGACGCGGCTCGGTGGAGCCGTGGCCGGCCGCGGCCGGGATTCCGGGAAGGGCTGACCCGACCAACCCGCGTGTTCGTGGCCCTGCTACGCGTCAGGATCGACGGCGCCGCGGAACTGGAAACAGTCGCGCTCGTGTCGCCGGCGCGCGCCGACGAAAGCAGCCCGAGCCGGTTGGTCGGACGCGCAAATCGGCAGCGGGGGCTTGGTTCGGGCCGCCCGCGGGGATTCACCGGCGCAGGAAGTTGACCACGACATCGGGTACCCTGTTGCCGGGCGAGAAGCGAACTCGCGCCAGCTCCGGGAGACCGTACCTCATGAGATCATCTCTTTGGCGATTCCTGAGCGCCTTGGCTGCACTTGCCGCACTGGGTCTGGCGCCAGCAGCGGCGCAGGCGCAGGACTCCGACGAGGGCCGCACGCTCAGCATCGGGTTTGTGGCGTTCCTGTCGGGACCGGCGGCGGGAAGCTTCGGCATTCCGAACTTCGAGGGCTTCGAGTTCATGGTCGATGCCATCAACGCGGGCGAGGTGCCGCCCCCGTACGACACGCCGGGCATCGCGGGCGCGCAGATCGAATATTTCGTGGTCGATGAATCCGGGGGGCCAACCAAGCAGGTGACCGAATTCCGGAACATGGTCGAGCGCCGAAACGTCGACCTGGTCATGGGGTACATCTCGTCCGGCGACTGCCTCGCGATTCCGCCGGTGGCCGAGGAACTCCGGCAGCTCACGATCCTGGTGGACTGCGGAACGCCGCGCGTCTTCGAGGAAGCCGACTACCGCTACGTGTTCCGCACGGGCCCGCACGCGGCCATGGACAACATCGCCGCAGTTCGCTACCTGCACGACATCGATTCGGAAGTTGCCACGATCGCCGGAATCAACCAGAACTACGCTTGGGGCCTTGACGCCTGGGCCGACTTCACGAGCGCGATGGCCATCCTGTACCCGGGCGTGGAGACCGTTACCGAGCAGTTTCCCAAGCTGTTTGCAGGCCAGTACAGCACGGAAATCTCGGCGCTGACGGTCCGGGCGCCGGAAGCCATTCACACGTCGCTCTGGGGCTCCGATCTCGAGGCCTTCGTGCTGCAGGGTGCCCAGCGCGGTCTGTTCATGAACCGCCACATCGTGATGGTCGCGGCGGACCACGTGCTCCCGGTGCTGGGGCGCAACGTCCCGGACGGGGTGATCGTTGGCGCCCGCGGTCCGCACGGCGATTTCGCGCCGGACACCGAACTTGCGAACTGGTTCCGGCAGGGCTTCAAGGAGCGTTACGGCAAGCTGACCACGCAGCCGCCGCACAAGTCGGCCATGGCGATCCTCGGGGTGAAGACCGCGTTCGAGAAGGCGGCAGCGGCGGTGGGCCGGTTCCCGACCAACGAGGAAGTGATCGACGCGATGGAGTACCTGCAATGGGACACGCCGTCGGGTCCGGTCGAACTGGCGCTCGGCAAGGGCCATCAGGCCATTCAGGCCTCGGCGATCGGCGTGACGCGCTGGAACGATGACGAGCAACGTGTCGAATTGGTGGACATCAAGCGGTACGCTGCCCGATGTGTGAACCCACCAGAAGGAGTGCTGTCCGTCGAATGGATCAAGGACGGCATGCCGGGTGCCCAATGCGACTGACCTACTCGAGTCCTGAATCGAGCCTGCCGAGGCACGCCATCGTGCGCCGACTGCTTCCGTTCGCGTTTGTCTCGGGCCTGCTGGCGGCGCCCGTCGCGGCCGCGGATACCCTGCAGACGGCGATTGCCGACGCACACGCCTGGCATCCTGCCATCCAGACCGCACGCGCGCAGGTCCGCATCGCGGCGGCCAGCGTGGACGAGGTCGGGCTGGGGAACAGCCTGACCGCGACCGGGGACTTCGGCGCCTCCATGACCGAACGGACTGCGGAACTCAGTGACGGGTCCAGCCAGAGCGAGGCCAAGCCGGTGTTCACGTCGGCGCGGTTGTCGCTCTCCAAGCGGATTTTTGACTTCGGCCGGATCCGCGGCCGCGTGGGGGTGGAGGAGTCGCTGCTCGACGCCGCCCGCTACCAGCTGCAGGTGGTCGAGCAGCAGGTCCTGCACGACGCGGTGATCGCCTACCTGAACGTGTTCCGGGCCCGGGCCCGGCTGGAGCTGGCCATCAAGGGTGAGGAGCTGGTGCAGAGCGATCTCAAGGCGACGCAGGAACGCTTCGAGGTCGGTGACGTGACCCCGACCGACGTCGCCCAGGCCGAAGCGCGCCTGGCCGACCGGCGGGCCGACCGGCTCAACCGCGAGCAGGACCTCGACCAGGCGCTCCGGGAGTACCGACTGGCGACCGGCTCCGACTTCTCCGAGAACGCGGCCTATCCGACCGAGCTGCCGGCGGTACCGGCCAGCGAGATCGAGGTCGAGGACAGCGCCGTCAACATGCACCCCGCGGTACTGATGCGGCGGGCCCGGGTGGACGCGGCGACCCGGGGCAAGGACACGATGGTGCTCGAGATCCTGCCGACGTTCGACGTGACCGGGACCGCCACCTACGCGCGCAACCCGAACACGTTCTTCGAGTCGTCGACCGACCTGTCGGTCGGGATCGGTGCGACCGTCCCGCTGTGGTCCGGCGGGCGCGTCGACGCCGCGGTGCGCAGCAGCGAGGAGCTGCTGGGCCAGACGCGGCGCGAGCTCGATGCCGAGATGCGGAACGTCCGGCTGCAGGCACTGAGCGCGTGGCACCGCTTCCGGAGCGCATCAGAGACGATCACAGCCCTCGAATCCTCGACCCGCGCCAACCGCATCGCCTCCGAGGGGGTTCGCCGGGAGGCAGAGGTCGGGAACCGCACGACCCTCGATGTGCTGAACGCCAACCAGGAGCTGCTGGTGGCCGAGGACCGCCTCGACGAGGCGCGTCACGTCCTGCAGGTGGCGGCCTACGGGCTGCTCCATTCCACCGGCCGGATGACGGCCGAGCAATGGGGTCTCTGAGCGGTTCGTGACCGCTTCGTCGCAGGACAGGATCGAGGCCACGCTTGAGGCGATCCGGGCCGATCTGGAGCGGGCTGGCCCCCGTCCGGAAGGCCCGGTGTCCGCCGGCCTCGAGGCCCGCGTGGACAACCCGCTCGATGAGTACGTGCGCCGCCGGGTGGACGAGTTGATTCGGGCGTGGCTCCGCGAGAATCTCCACGCGGCGGTCCGCGACCTGCTCCGGGCCGAGCTCGCATCCCGGCCTGAGGGCCCCCGTTCCGACGAACCGACCTAGCCATGTCCGAGCAGCAGATCGGCCGCACGTACGAGGCGGCCAGCGTGGAATCACGCATCTATCAGGCCTGGGAGGACGCCGGCGCCTTCGCCTGCGATCCCGGATCGGCCGCAGCGCCGTTCGTCGTGATGATGCCGCCCCCCAACGTCACGGGGAGCCTGCACATCGGGCATGCGCTGAACATGACGCTGCAGGATGTCCTCAGCCGCTACTGGCGGATGTGCGGCCGGGACACGCTGTGGCAGCCGGGTTCCGACCACGCCGGGATCGCTACCCAGATGGTGGTGGAGCGGCAGCTGGCGGAGGAGGGTGGACCGGACCGGAAGGCACTGGGCCGCGAGGCGTTCGTGGAGCGGGTCTGGGCGTGGAAGCGAGAATCCGGCGGCACGATCAACCGGCAGCTGCGCCGGCTGGGTGCGTCCGCCGACTGGTCCCGCGAACGCTTCACGCTGGACGAAGGGCTGTCGGCGGCGGTCCGGCAGGTGTTCGTGCAATTGCACCGGGAGGGACTGGTCTACCGCGACAAACGGCTGGTCAACTGGGATACCCAGCTGCGGACCGCGATCTCGGACCTCGAGGTCGACACGCGCGAGGTCAAGGGCGGCTTCTGGTACATCCGCTACCCGTTCGCCGACGGCGACGGGCACGTCACCGTGGCGACGACTCGCCCGGAGACCATGCTGGGGGACACCAGCGTCGCCGTGCACCCGGAGGATTCGCGCACGGCAGGCTTCGTGGGACGCGAGGTCCGGCTGCCGCTCACCGACCGGGTGATCCCGGTGGTCGCCGACGAGTACGTGGACCCGGAGAAGGGGACGGGAGCAGTCAAGATCACGCCGGCCCACGACTTCAACGATTTCGAGGTGGGGCGCCGGCACGGCCAGACGCCGATCAACATTCTGCACGCCGATGGCTCGCTCAACGACAATGTGCCCGCGGCCTATCGCGGCCTCGACCGCTTCGAGGCCCGAAAGCGCGTGGTCGCCGACCTCGAGGCACAGGGCCTGCTCGAGCGCGAGGAGGAGATCGTGCACACGGTCCCGTTCGGCGACCGCTCGCAGACGGTGATCGAGCCCTGGCTCACCGACCAGTGGTTCGTCGACGCGAAGACGCTGGCGGGGCCGGCAATCCGCGCCGTCGAAGAGGGTGCGACCCGGTTCGTGCCGACGAACTGGGCCAATACGTATTTCGAATGGATGCGCAACATCCAGCCATGGTGCGTCTCGCGGCAGCTCTGGTGGGGACACCGGATCCCGGCGTGGTACGGCCCCGACGGCAAGGTGTTTGTCGCCGAGTCCGAGGCGGAAGCCCGGGCGGCCGCCGAGCAGGCGTTCGGCAAGCCGGTGGAGCTGGTCCAGGACGAGGATGTCCTGGACACCTGGTTCTCGTCGGGGCTGTGGCCGTTCTCCACGCTGGACTGGCCCGCCCGGACGGACCTGGTCGAGCGCTACTACCCCGGGACCGTCCTGGTGACCGGGTTCGACATCATCTTCTTCTGGGTGGCTAGGATGATGATGATGGGGCTGCACTTCCAGAAGCAGGTGCCGTTCCGGGACGTCTACATCCACGCCCTCGTGCGCGACGCGAAGGGCCGGAAGATGTCCAAGTCCGAGGGGAACGTGATCGATCCGCTCGAGCTGATGGACCGGTACGGGACGGACGCCGTCCGGTTCACGCTGGTGGCCATGGCCGCACAGGGCCGGGACATCCGGCTCGCCGAGGACCGCGTCAAGGGCTACCGGAACTTCGTCACCAAGCTCTGGAACGCCGCCAGGTTCCTGGAACTGCAGGGCGCCGGCCAGGCGGCCCCGGCCGCAAGGCCGGCCCCGGTCCTGAGCCTCAACCGGTGGATCGAGGCGGCGGCGGCCGAGGCGGCGCAGTCGGTCGCCGCGGCGATTACCGCCTATCGCTTCGACGAGGCCGCGGCCGTGGCGTACCAGTTCCTGTGGCACACCTACTGCGACTGGTACCTGGAGCTTGCCAAGCCGCTGCTGGGCGGCGATGACGCGGACGCCCGGGCCGAAACGCAGGGAAGCGCCGCCGCAGCGTTCGCCGTCACCTTGCGGATGCTGCATCCGCTGATGCCCTTCGTGACGGAGGAGCTCTGGTCGCTCCGCCAGGAATCGGAGCGCCTTCTTGCCCTCACGCCGTGGCCGGATGCGCCCCGCTCAACCGATCTGGAAGCGAAGGGCGAGATCGAGTGGCTGATGGCGTTCGTGAACGAGGTCCGCTCCGTGCGCTCGGAACTCCGGGTGCCGCAGGCGGCGATGGTCGGAATCCGGTTCCGGACCACGACGGCGGCGGCGGATCGCGCGCTCGCCGTGCACGGCGAAGCCATGCGGAGGCTCGCCCGGATCGAATCGTTTGCGGTTGACGACGGTCAGGACAGCCAGGCCGCCGAGCTCGAAGCAGCCGGGACGGTCGCGCTCATGCCGCTCGCCGGCACCATCGACGTTGCGGCGGAACGGACCCGGCTCGCGAAGGAGATGGAGACGCTGCGCAAGGACATCGCGCGGTTTGAGGCGAAGCTGGCCAATCCGTCGTTCGTGGACCGGGCCCCGCCTGCCGTCGTGCAGGAGCAGCGCGACCGGAAGACCGACGCGGAGGTCCGTTCCGAACGCATCGAACGTGCTCTGGCCCGGCTCGGAACCGGGATGGAAGCCGCGTAGCACCAATCGTATCCTGCCCCCGGCCTGCCCGGGCCGCCCCCCACATCCACGGACTTCACGCCATGACGATCGACAAGAGCAGACTTCCCAGCCGGCACACGACCGAGGGCCCCGAGCGCGCCCCGCACCGTTCCTTCTACTACGCGATGGGTCTCACCGAGAAGCAGATTCACCAGCCGTTGATCGGGGTAGCCACGACCTGGAACGAGGCGGCGCCCTGCAACATCACGTTGCGCCGCCAGGCCCAGGCGGCCAAGGCAGGAGTCGATCAGGCCGACGGCACCCCGCGGGAGTTCACGACGATCACGGTGACCGACGGGATTGCCATGGGGCACCAGGGCATGAAGGCGTCGCTTGCGAGCCGGGAGGCGATCGCCGACACGATCGAGCTCACCGTGCGGGGGCACGCCTACGACGGCCTCGTGGGCCTCGCCGGCTGCGACAAGTCGCTGCCAGGCGTGATGATGGCGATGGCGCGCCTCAACGTGCCGAGCGTGTTCCTCTACGGCGGCTCGATCATGCCGGGGCGGTTCCGCGGCCGTGACGTGACGGTGCAGGACGTCTTCGAGGCGGTCGGGCAGTACCAGGGCGGCAACATGAACGCGGACGACCTCGACGAGATCGAGCGCGTTGCCTGCCCGTCGGCGGGCTCGTGCGGCGGCCAGTTCACGGCGAACACGATGGCCTGCGTGTCCGAGGCGCTCGGGATCGCGCTGCCGCATTCCGCCATGGCGCCGGCGCCGTACCAGTCACGGGACGAATACGCCTTCGCGTCCGGCCAGGCGGTCATGAAGCTGATCGAGCAGAATCTCCGCCCGCGCGACATCATCACGCGCGAGGCGCTCGAGAACGCGGCGCGCGTCGTGGCCGCGAGCGGCGGCTCGACCAATGCCGGGCTGCACCTGCCGGCGATTGCGCACGAGTGCGGCATCAAGTTCGACCTGAACGACGTCGCCGAGCTGTTCCGCTCGACGCCGTACATCGGCGACCTCAAGCCGGGCGGCAAGTACGTGGCGAAGGACCTGTACGAGGCGGGCGGCCTGCCGGTGCTGATGAAGGCGCTCTACGACGGCGGCTACATCCACGGCGACTGCGTGACGGTGACCGGACGCACGGTGGCCGAGAACCTCGCGGAGGTCGCCTTCCCGGAGGACCAGGACGTCATTCGCCCGGTGTCGAACCCGATCACGCCGACGGGCGGCGTGGTCGGCCTGCGGGGGAACCTCGCGCCGGAGGGCGCCATCGTGAAGGTGGCTGGGATGCAGCGGCTGCGCCACGAGGGGCCGGCCCGCGTGTTCGACACCGAGGAGGAGGCGTTCAAGGCGGTGAAGGAGCAGCAGATCCGCGACGGCGACGTGCTCGTCATCCGCTACGAGGGGCCGAAGGGCGGGCCCGGCATGCGCGAGATGCTCGCCACGACGTCCGCGATCTATGGCCAGGGGCTCGGCGAGAAAGTCGCACTGATCACCGACGGCCGGTTCTCGGGTGCGACGCGCGGCTTCTGCATCGGCCACGTCGGGCCGGAAGCCGCGGTCGGGGGGCCTATCGGCCTCGTGCAGGAAGGCGACCAGATCACCATCGACGCGGAGACCGGCGAGCTGTCAGTGGCGCTCAGCGACGAGGAGCTTGCCGCACGCCGCGAGCGCTGGACGCCGCGCACGCACGAGTACACGTCCGGGGAGCTCTGGAAGTACTCGCAGCTCGTGGGACCGGCGGTCGACGGCGCGGTGACGCACCCGGGCGGGCAGGCCGAAACCCACTGCTACGCGGATACCTAGATCGTCAGAGGAACCGGGACGCCGCTACTGTCGGCGGCGCTTCTTGAACCTCGTGGCTCCCGTCCGCCGGACAGAGGCCGCCTGCGAGGATCAGCTTGCAGCGTCAGGAACTGCGCTGAAGTAATTGTCGAGAAAGGCGCTTCGGTAGCCGTCCTCGGTCCACAGCACGGGAAAGAAGGACTCGTCCATCTCCGTGCTGCCGGCACGCTTGTAGCGGCCGTAGATCCGTCCGATGTTGGTCGGGTGGTAGCGGGCTTCGGAAGACATGCAGTGAGACACGAGCGCCCGTCGAGGCGCATCGGTGCTGTTGGTGCCCGAGCCGTGAAATATCCGTCCGTGGTGAAAGACTCCCCCTCCCGCCGGAACCTCGACCCGCACCACTTCGGGGACGACACCCGCCCGGGCGGCCGCCTCGCGCATCTGACGTTCGTAGTCGTCGGGGGCGTGGAACCGGGAGGCCGGCTGGCCCAGGTCCCAGCGGTGCGAACCCGCGACATATTCGATGGTGCCGCCGGCCCCGCTGGTCGCGTCGAGTGCCATCCAGCAAGTGCATAGCTCGGGCGGCACCACCCACTGCTGATAGCTGTCGTCCTGGTGGAAGGCGAGCGGGCGGGCGCCCGGCGGCTTCCACAACACGTTGTCCTGGTTGATGCGTGCGCCCGGCCAGCCGCTGAGCCGCGCGCACCACAGGCCGATGCGGGGATGCAGGACCGCGCGCGCCACCTCACGGTCCGACTTCCAGGCATTGCAGATCTGGCGGGTCAGGTCCCCGGCGTCCCTTCCGTGGCGCCAGTTCCACTCGTCGGGGTAGAGGCCGGTCTCGAATTCGCCGCGGAAGAGCGGTTCAAATCGCGCGGCCAGGCGGGTCGCGGCGTCGGGTTCGATGAGCCGTTCGACGACGAGGAAGCCATCCCGGCGAAAGCGTCGGATATCGGAGGAACCCGGCTCCCCAATCAAAAACATGGCGCCTCCCGTACCGCGGCGCATCGTGCGTCACGAGCGCCGGGTATCGGCTATTCCTTCCCGAGTGAGCCTAACCAATTCTCGGGCCCACACATTGACTGCAACGCGCCGCACAATTGACAATTACTTCGATTGCTCCATGTAGGTCGTTCACGTGCCTTCCTCCTGAGGGATTGCGCCGTCCAACGAGGCCTGCAAGAACACGTTGACTGGACGGAGCGGCTTTCGCGACCCGACCAGGGATTTCAATCCAGAACGCCGCCGACATCTCGTCCAATTGACGCCTACAGCACGTCCGGAGCATCGACCTATGTTGACGATTCGCCTGCCGGCCGACATTGAGGAGCGCCTGGAGGAACTCGCGAAGGCGACCGGTCGTACCAAGACGTTCTACGCGCGCGAGGCCATCCTCCGGCATCTGGAGGACCTTGAGGATCTGTACCTGGCTGAGCAGAGCCTGACTGAGCTGCGGGAGGGCTGGTCACGCACCTACACGCTCGACGAAGTGATGCGCGACCTCGGCTTGGAGGATTGAGCTCACCGGGCGAGCCCGCCAACAGCAAAGCGAGTTCGATCACGTTGTCGCCCGCTGCATTGCCGATCTCCTGGTCAGCCGTCTTGCGGGAACGGACTACGCCCACGCCAGGGGACATCGCGCTGCAGCATGGCTCGCACCCTCGATCCTGTCCGGGGACGATCATTTCGGCGAAGGGCAACTCTTCGGCGCGGTGTGAGGGATGTTAGCGCAGGGGTTCAATGAGGATCCCATCGACCACTGAGATCGTGCGGTCAAGCCCGATTTCGAGCAGGACGACCTCGCCGGAGGCGACACCCCGGCCGAGCAGCGCCCTGATGTTCACGTAGTGGGTGACCAGGATGACGGTCTCTCCTGGCGGGAGGCCCGCTAGGAAGTCCCGCAATTCGGTGGTCTGCCGGTCGGCGCGGGCTGGGTTCCGGAAGAACGAGTTGAGCGCGGGCAGCTCTTCGACCGGCCCGAGACCGAGAAGCTCTGCCGTGTCGCGGCAACGGCACCACTGGCTTGTGAGAACCCGGTCGATGATCGGACCCGCAGCCCTGATCGCCGCACCGATCGCTCGCGCCTGTTCCCGGCCCCGTGCATCGAGATTGCGTTGGGTAGCACAGTCGTCGAGCGTGAACGATGCGGGATCTCCGCTCCCGGGCGCAAGGGCGTGCCGCACGATGGCAACGATGCCGGGTTCGGAGAGGCGGGCGAAACGCACGTCGGCGTCGGCCGGAGCAGATGGGAGGCAGAAGACCGCGAAAAAGGCGGGGAGGAGAAGTAGGCGCGTCATCGGCAGGCGGAAAGTGCGAAGTCGGGAACGGATTGGGGACACACAGCTGACACTCCGGTCCGGAAGTTTCCCATTGTGCTCGGCGGGCATTTCTGCAGAGCGTAGGCAGAATCATTGGTTGGTCACGAAACGTCGAGCCGGGTCGCGGCCAGTCGAGAACCTGCGGGAGGGAGTGCCGCGCCGCGATGGACCCGTTGAGAGCCGCTTCGCTTGATTGATTCCTCACACGTGAACACCCGGAATAATTGCTTTTTCGTATCGTCGAGTGTATGTTATAGTTTTTCTTGCGTGGTTACCGTTTGTCACTGAACAGGCGGAAAAGTCTTCTTGGTCCCCGCAAACCAACCGGTTACATCGTGGATACAGCAGTAGAGAATCGTTTTTCAGGCCCTGTTAGGGTTTTTCAGGAGCAGCGACTTCCTGTAACGGCAACACCGGCGGGTTACGCCGCACTGATTGGGGCATTTGATCTCGGGGTACCGCTTCCCCGGAACCTCAGCGCCATCGGTACACGGCATAAACTCGTGGAGCAAAGCGGCTGGCGGATCTACTCACCGCGCTACATGCCGGACGCAAGCTTGCAAGGTCATCTCACCTTCGCCCTAAAGCACGAAGGGTTGGACTTGGCCGTCCTCAAGCGCCTGTTTGTGGCGACAGGCCCCAACGCCATCGCCGATTTGGTCAGGGCCAGGCCCACGGGCGCCTATGCCCGGCGTGTCTGGTTCCTCTACGAATGGCTGACCGGAAGGCGGCTTGATCTCCCGAATGCTGAGCGCGGGGCCTATGCGCCGATCGTGGATGCGGACCGGCAATATGCCATCTCCGCCGAAACGTCTTCACGGCACCGTGTCAAGAACAATCTGCCAGGCACGTCAGCCTTTTGTCCGCTGGTGTTCCGCACCGGCACGCTAGAGCGTTTCATCGCCATGGACCTGCAGACACGCGCGCAGGAGGCCGTGGCGGCCGTGCGGCATGATCTGCTGGTGCGCACCGCCGCATTCCTGCTTCTCAACGACTCGAGGTCGAGCTTCGCCATCGAGGGCGAACATCCCCCGCAGGATCGCATCCAGCGATGGGCGCGCGCGATCGGCCAGGCTGGCCAGCTACCGATCGATCATGACGAACTGATACGTCTACAGCGCATCGTGATCGGAGATTCCCGATTCGTCCGTCTGGGGCTCCGAACCGAGGGCGGCTTCGTCGGTCAGCATGACCGCGAGTCGCGTTTGCCGATCCCAGATCACATCAGCGCACGGCCGGATGATCTGGGACAGCTGATCGACGGCATCATCGCTTTTGACCAGGGATCTGCCCAGCAGCTCGATCCCATCGTGGCCGCATCAGTTCTGGCCTTCGGCTTTGTCTACATCCATCCGTTCGACGACGGAAACGGCCGACTGCACCGCTACCTGATTCACCACGTCCTGGCCCGGCGCGGTTTCAACCCGCCGGGGGTCGCATTTCCGGTATCAGCGGCAATTCTGGATCAAGTGGACGACTACCGCGCAGCGCTCGAGGACTACTCGGAACGCCTGCTGCCGGTAGTGCAGTGGGAACCAACGGAATATGGCAACGTCCGAGTGCTGAACCATACCGGAGACTTCTACCGGTATTTCGATGCCACACGGCAGGCCGAATTCCTGTACGGCAGCGTGCAGCGGACAATCGAACTGGACTTGCCGCAGGAAGCAGCATTCCTGGGACGGTACGACGCGTTTCGGAGGCGTCTGAACCTGATCGTCGACATGCCGAACCGGCTGTCGGATCTCCTGTTCCGGTTCCTTCACCAGAACGGCGGCACACTGTCTCGCCGCAGGCGGGAAAAGGAGTTTGCCGCCCTGACCGATGACGAGGTTCAACGTGTCGAAGCCATCTACCGGGAGGAGTTCGCCGACGACCGTCGCTGAACACGAGCAGAAGTCGGCCCGTGAAGGCGGGAGGCCGCGGTCGCACAGTGGCGGAATTGCTGGTCACCGCGGCCGACATCCGAAACTGACGATCCGAGGACAGGCGTTCGGCATGGTTGCCGTGCTACCGCTTCCGGCGAGCCGTTCGAATCACGTCGTCAACTGGTCGCGAATCCACCTCGGCGAATCACTTGGACCGGGCTACGCTCCAGATCGTCACAGGATCCGGTACACCTCGTACGTCGGGCCGGTCGGCTTTCGGTCGCCCTTGCCCACGCACACGAGGCCGTTGAGCCAGGCGTATTCCGGTGCGCCGGTCTCGAAGAACGGCGCAATCCGGAAGTAGTACTCCGAAGGGTCGACGGTTTCCCCCGCGTTGAGCCGGCGCATCACGTCCTCAGGTCCGTGCCGGACGCCGAAGTAGGTCATGTAGACGAGGGCCCCATCGTGGGTGCGGAGGGTTGCCCGGACGTCGAGCCGGAGCGAACCGTCCGCGCGGAGCACCAGCCAGTCGCCGCCGCCTTGGAGAACCTCGCCCCGGAAGTCGGGGCCCTCGAACGTGCCGCCGGTGACATTGACGTTGAGACGCCGCCCGGACGGGGTGTTGTCGAGCACGATGGGTTTGTCGACGGTCAAGTCGAAGACGGCAAGCAGTTCCGATTCGAGTGGCATGGGTTGCTCCTGAAGGGGCGGGCGAGACGTATCTTGGGCGCCGCTCCTTATACACGCCTCCGTCCGTCTCGGTCCGACGGGACGGCCGTCCTGAAGCCTCGATGCTGCCACGGCGTCCGGTGTCGGCCGGGCGTGTACCGCTGGGGCCTGGCACATGGCGCGCCTGGCGGAACGTACACGGAGTATCTTCTGCACCAGGATCCGCAGCTGGCTTGGCCGGGGCAGCAGACCTCGGCAAACCGACTGCCGGAGCAGCATCTCCGCCCAGTGTTTGCCGTCGGCTGGCAGGTGCGCGACTACCCGGGTTGAGGGCCACGTCATGGCGGGTCACATCGCGATTCTCGGCATCTTTGTTGCCGACGCCACGTTCCGGACGGATCGCCTGCCTCGCATGGGCGAGACCGTCATCGGCGAGAGTGTGGCGCTGAGTCCGGGCGGCAAGGGATCCAATCAGTCGGTCGCCGCGGCCCGGCTCGGCGCCGAGGCACGGTTCATCTCCAGGGTTGGCCGCGATGCCTTTGCGGATATGGCGTTTGCCGCTTGGGCTGACGCGGGTGTAGAGCCTCTGGTGGCCCGGTCGGAGCGCACGGCGACCGGGGCCGCCTCGGTGATGGTGAACGCTGCGACCGGCGAGAACGCGATCGTCGTGTGTCCGGGTGCAGCCTTTGAGCTCTCGGAGGCCGATGTCGATGCGGCTGCGGACGCGATCCGCTCGGCGGCCGTCTTCGTCACCCAACTCGAGCAGCCCGTCCCGACGGCGATGCGAGGACTAGCGATCGCGCGGGAGGCCGGTGTGACTACCGTGCTCAACCCGGCTCCCGCCGCGACGGTACCGGAGCGCATGCTCGGCCTTTGCGACTACGTGACGCCGAACGAGCCGGAGGCATCGGCCATGACCGGCCTGCCAGTGGAAAGCGAGGACGAGGCACGGGCCGCTGCGCGCGCGCTCAGGGAGCGCGGGGCCGGGGCGGCCGTGATCACGCTGGGCGCCCAAGGGGCGCTCTTCGACGGTCCCGGGGGCGGACACCTCGTGCCGGCGTTTCAGGCGGGCCCGGTCGTGGAAACCACGGGGGCCGGGGATGCCTTCAACGGGGCGTTCGCGGTGGCGCTTGCCGAAGGCCGGCAGCCAGTTCAGGCGGTGCGCTTCGGGTGTGCAGCTGCTGGCCTCTCGGTCACGCGACCGGGAACGGCGCTGTCGATGCCGCGCCGGACCGAGGTGGAGGCACTGCTGGAAGGGCCGTGATGAGACCGCACCGCAGGGCTTGGCAAATCGCCGTCCGGTCACGCATTCGCGAAGCACTGAAAACCCCGAGATGACGATGGCTTGCAGCCCGCGCGGTGTTTGAGCGTGACGATCGGATCCCTTTCGAACACCGAACCCGGTTCCGTTCCCCGGCGTGTCGTGGACATGCCCTGAAACGGGGCGCCCCCGCCATGCCGGTCGCGACCGGAAGGAACGGAAGGGGTCAGGCCATGATGAACCGAACGGGCATCTGCTGCCGTCCGATTTGCCCAACGGCGTCATTTGCGCGCGAAGATTCGACCGAGCAACCCTCGCAGGGTCGGGGCGGCCCGCGCCGCCCCGCCCGCGGCCCCCAAAAGCCACGCCGGCCCGGACGTGGGGGTCCGGGAGTGTGCGATGGCGAAGGCGGTGGTGGTGACAGCCCCGGAGCGCTGGAGTATAAAA
>VXPW01000056.1 GCA_009839325.1 Rhodospirillales bacterium | reverse complement strand
CACCGGCGATGCGCCTTGGCATCGAGCGCGCGCCGCTGACGTTCGAGGACCTGCTGTGGCCGGGCCAGCGCATTCCCAGGCCGCGGCGCTCCCGCCGAAAGGGAAGAGTGGCGCCAGTCCAGCTAGTTGCTCAAGCGCGGCGGAAAAAGCTGAGTTTCGGGCAGCCGCAGAACAGAGCGTGAATCAGTACCTTAGTGAACTATTGATGCGCTATCCGAGAGTTTTCTCGCAATCGGTGGTCCAACTTCCGGGGAGCAGGTCAGGGTACCGCCGCCAAGCCGGGCAGTCGGCGGAGCGCAGCGGGGAAGAACGGATTACGGGCAAGCGAAGATCGCGCAATCCTATGCAAGGCCCGATGCACCCGATTGCAGCGCTGAGGCGCGGCCCCGACGTCGGTTCCGGTCGCGGGATTTGTGCGGTGGGTGATATCCGTTTCTTCTGGGCTTGGGTGCATGGCTCGGCGTGCCGGGCACAGGACCGTCCCCAACTACCGTCAGACGGGAACGGATCAGGCGTTCGATGGCGCTGAGATACTTCCGTTCCGTCGGGTCGCAGAATGAGAACGCAAACCCGTCGGCACCGGCCCGCGCCGTGCGGCCGATTCGGTGGACATAGTTTTCCGCCTCGTTGGGCAGTTCGTAATTGATGACGTGGCTGATGCCGTCCACATCAATTCCGCGCGCTGCGATATCTGTCGCGACCAGGACGCGGGTGTCGCCAGCCCGAAACCGCTTCAGCACCCGCTGGCGAGCGCCTTGGGATTTGTTCCCGTGGATCACTTCGGCGTCGACGCCGGCCTGGTCGAGCTGCTGCACGATCCGGTTGGCACGATGCTTGGTCCTCGAAAACACCAGGACGCGCGACAGCGCCGGATCGTCCAGAATACGGGTTAGCAAGGCCCGCTTTCCCTGTGCACCGACATGGTAGACACGCTGTTCGACACGCGTCACCGGCGTGGCTCGGGGAGTGATCTCAACATGGACGGGATTGGTCAGGATATCGCCGGACAGACGGGCAATCTCGGTCGGCATGGTGGCCGAGAACAGTAGCGACTGGCGGCTGATCGGTAGGTCCGAGATTATTTTTCGGACATCGCGCACAAAGCCCATGTCGAGCATGCGGTCTGCCTCGTCCAGGACAAACACTTCGACCGCGTCGAGCGCCAGCAGACGCTGGTTCACCAGGTCGAGCAGGCGACCCGGCGTGGCTGTCACAATGTCAACCCCACGCCGCAGGGCATCGACTTGGGGCTTCTGCCCGACCCCACCGAAAATCACCGTTTGGCGTAGACGGAGGTATTTGGCGTAAGCGCTGAATTCTTCGCCGATCTGAATTGCGAGTTCGCGGGTGGGCGCAAGGACGAGCGCGCGTGGCCGGCGCCGACCGGACTGGCCACGATTGCGGTCAAGTCGGTGGAGAATGGGAAGTGCGAAGGCCGCTGTCTTGCCTGTACCGGTTTGGGCGATGCCCACCAGATCGCGGCCGGCGAGAAGATCGGGAATGGCGCGTGCCTGGATTGGTGTCGGCTCGACATGGTCTCTGGCGGCCAATGCACGCTGTATCGGACCGGCTAAACCGAGATCCGAGAACTTGGGTTTGGTCAACAAATTTCCTTCTTTGCGGCACGACCAGCGCGGGTGGCGCGGTTGGGCCGAGATGATCCGTCCCGGTCGCGGCCGGAGCGGAAACACGGGTTTGGTTTTGCCCGGGGAATGGCGCCGCTGCTATCAGGCGCACCACGCTATCGTTAGGCAGTACGCGAGTTCAAATGGTTGTTCGAGCCCGAACAATCAAGTACACCAGTTTTTCTTATCGTACAGCGTGACCTGCCCCTGATGGGGCAGGTCCAAAACCTCCATTCACTCACCTTAACGGCGGATCAATTCAACCGGGGCAGGTCGCCATCATCGGTTGAAGACGATGATGCCAAGAGGATCCTGTCGGGTTTGGCATCTGTCGTAGATGGTGTTGGAAGCCTGCGCACCGACATGGGATCGGCGCATGGCCGGGGTAGGAAATCGTACTCGGTCCACGCAAGGCGCGCCCGTTTAGCCGTCCATGCTTCGCATACGCTGGTAGCTTTTGTCCTTGAAACGTGGGGGCAAAGGCGTCGCGGCTCTCAATGTCGGGAATCGTAATCTAGACAGTCTCTTATTCAACTCCCGTTCGGGGACGAGGATCGGCTTGGAATGCCACAGCCAAGGCGTTTGCGATGGGAATGTGAGGGCGACTGTTGTTCCTTTTATGCAGTGTCAGCTGGCGTGGGAGGCCGCGACAAAGAATGCTGTCTCGAGTGGATTATCGTACGTTCCGGCAGCGGTTTGACGCGGTTTAGCGGTCAGGCCTTATTTGGCTGGCTGTGGCTGGTGTCGTACTATTCGGGTTGGCAGGGCACGCGAAGTGGCACCGCATCCGGGGCTTCGGCATTTCCGAGAATTTACGCGGGCAAAAATTTACCCCGGCCGCGTGCCTAGGGCAGAGACGGTACCGGGGCGTCCAACGGGAATATAGGTCAATACAGCCTGGGTCGCAAGAGGATTGTTGTCGTGACCGCTGAATTCGAAGCAACTCTGTCGCTCGAACGCTTCAACCGCTATCTCGAATGGCGATCCGGAAATCACGCGCTTGCACTCGAACTGTACGCCCTCAACACGAAGCTTTCCGAAGCACTGTACACACCTTTGCAAATTCTGGAGATCACGCTTCGGAACCGCATCCACATCGTGCTCACGGAAGCGAGGCACGAACGGTGGTTCGAGGATGACGGGTTTCTGTTGCTGGATCACCAACGCGATCGGATCGCCGAGGCATCCAAACAACTTGCTAGCGAGCGGAAGGATCCGACACCTGGTCGTATCGTGGCAGCCCTTACGTTCAGTTTCTGGACCGCGATGCTGGCGGGCAGCTACGAGAATCTTTGGCAAGAAACTCTGCATGCCATAGCAAGGCGTGAGGACGGAAAGGGATTCACCCGCAAGGACTTCTCCACTCCGTTGAGCCCAATCAGGACGCTACGGAATCGTGTAGCCCATCACGAGCCGATCGTTCAGTGGGATCTGCCCAAGCACTACCGGCACATCCTGCAGCTCATCCGCTGGCTTTCTCCTGCGGCCGCCGGCTGGTGCGAACGCTATAGCCGGTTTCCGGAGGTTTATCCCAACGAACCGATTGTCCTCTCGGCATCCTGAAGGCGGAGCTGGAACGGTAGCTGTCTTGATCCTCACGTCCGATGCGCAAGGTGACTTGTCGATCTCCCATACCAAGAAAGTGAGCCACACGTGAATTCTGCTGCTGTAGGTCATCTGTAGCCGGCGGAATGTCCCCAGCCGGCTCCCATGTGGCGGTCCAGCCCATCCGTTCGGCTGCGAGGTCGGAAACATCGGAGAACTCTGCGTTCGGCACGGTGCTGGCGCACGCCGCCATGAAGCTCAACGCGCCCAAGCGCGTCTATCGGGTGTTCCGGTCAACCGTCGTGATTGGATTGTCGCAGCCAGTGGCGAGAAGTCGTCGAAGTCCACCGATTTGGAGGATCGGTGGACTGGACACTGTCGCGCGTCCCCGACATTGGGGGACTGGCGGAAGCCTTCGGCCGCGTTTCGGGTTCAGCGGCCCGGGCGTGAAGATCGATTCCTTACCTCCCGGGGTGCTACGGGTCGTTCCGCTCCAGGTGATTCGCGGCATGAGATCTCGCGCGGCGACGC
>VXPW01000025.1 GCA_009839325.1 Rhodospirillales bacterium | reverse complement strand
GCCCGGGAAATGCTGATCAAGTTCCAGATGTCGCCGGATCATCCGTTGGTCGACCTCTACCGGGCCTATCGCAAGTTCTGACGCCGGAAGTACACTGTTCGTCTCGACTGGCTGACCGCCGGCGGGAGCCAGGTCGAGGTAGTCGTTGATGCCGGTGTCCGCCTGGCGCCGGGACCGCCGGTAACCCGTCGGGATCAGCCTGCTTCGACCTGTACCTCCGTTGCAGCTCTCCAGTCCGGTTTGAAGCCGAGAATGCGCACGTCGTCGGAGAGCTGGGCGTTGAACAGCCGGTTGTGCCACAGCGTGTTCCTGTAGGCCGGCTCTTCCGGCGCCAATTCGCGCACCTCGCAGGGCAGGCAATACGACTGGCCGAACTGCCGGAAATCCAACCGGCACGCCTGCAGGGCGACGAGCAGTCCTGCAAGCCGGGATTCGGGCAGGAACAGGGCTGTCATTTCGTCCGAAAACTGACTGGCCCGGTGATAGTGGGTCGATTGCAGAAAGGACAGGCCTTTCTGGTAGACCTCGTTGGGGTCGTGGTTCTTTCTCAGCTGGAACTGGAAGAAGTCCGTACTTTCTGCCGGGTCACTGCGAACCAGGAGGACGATCACGCCTTCGGACAGCGTGCGTGCGTCGGGCGACAGTATTTTCGGCCGCATGCCTTCGGAAGGCCGCCCGCCGTCCTCGCGCATGGCGATCTGGCGAAGGCGGCATTGCCAAGTGAGGAACTGCTGGCGCAGGGTCTCGGGAGTCACGACTCTCGACCTGTCTCGTTGGCCGACGGAGACGTTAGCAAGGTGGAAGACGGCGGACTAGGGTCCGCGACGCCACTGCCCCGGGGTCGCGCCGTGTCGCCGCTTGAGGAAACGGCCAAGGTGGGAAGCCGACTGGAAACCGCAACCGACCGCAATCTCCGAAATGCTCATGCTGGTCTGCCGGAGCAGACTGGCTGCCCGGTCGACCCGCAGGTCAAGATAGAACTGCCCCGGCGAGCGTCCCAGCTGGCTGCGGAAAAGCCGGCTGAGCTGCCGGGTTGAAATGCCTGCCGCACGAGCGATCTGATCCACGGACAGCGGGTCTTCCAAATGTTGTTCCATGAGAAGCGCCGCTTCTGCAACATGCTGGTTCCGACCCGCCATGCGAATGGCAGCCGTGACGTGCTGCTCCTGTGCCGCTTCACGGATCCGGTCGTGGGCATAGTTTTCCGCCACGAGGGATGCAGTCCTCGCGCCATGCGCCTCCATGACAAACGTCAGCATGAGATCCAGACTGGTGGTTCCGCCGGCACAGCTGAACCGGTTGCGGTCAATCTCGTAGATTGAAGTGCGAATATCGAGGTCGGGAAACCGTTCCCGGTACGCGTCAAGGCATTTCCAGTGAATGGTCGAGCGATAGCCGTCAAACAACCCGTTGGCGGCGACCGGAAAGGCGCCGTCCGAGATCGACCCGACCCGGGCGCCGCGGGCTGCGGCCCGCTTCAGAGATACTGCGAGTGCCTCGGAGTCATAGTGGTGCGATCGTTCACCACCGACCACGGCGAGCAGATCCGGTGGCGTGTCCGATGAATCCCGGGCTGCCAGAGGCACCGCCGAGAGACGGATATCGCTGGACGAGGGTACACCGTCCCCGGATGCCAAGTGATCGAAGTCGGCAGACAGGCGCCACGCGTAAACGGTCTGGCCGAGGACCAGGTTGGCCGCTCGCAGGGCGTCCACCGCACAGGACAGGGACAGCAGCGAAAAGCCCGGCACCAGTACGAATTCCACCTGAACCGACTTCGCCATCACTCCCGATCCCCTGAGATGCGGCCATGCTGTGGCACAATAATGCCTTTTGTTGTCCGGAAAGTTGTTTTGTCGACCATTCGAAATACGCAGAATGGGCCGACCTCCGCTCTTGCGGCCCCGCCGGATGAGGCGTTTCCATGAGTTTTCCCACACACGCCCGCTACGTCGTGATCGGGGCGGGAGTCCACGGGCTGTCGACAGCCTGGCGACTCGCCGAGCAATTGGCGGCGGTCGGCAAGGGCGGCGGCCCGGACATCCTGGTGATCGACAAGACCGCCATCGCCGCCGGTGCGAGCGGCATCGCCTGCGGCGTCGTGCGGAACAACTACTTCCAGCCGGCGATGCGCGAACTGATGGCGCACAGCGTGGATGTATGGGAAACCGATCCGACGGGCTTCAGTTATCACCCAGTCGGTTACATGCAGGTCAGCCACGAGGCCATGCGTGAAGATGTAACCAGCATCTACGAGCAGCAGAAGGCGATCGGTTACCCCTCCGAGTTCATCGAGGGCCAGGAAGACTGCACGGCCTACATGCGCGGCCTTCTGAACGACTGGCGTGCCGAAGGCATCACCTCCGTCCTGCACGAGAAGAAAGGCGGTTATGCAAACAACACTGCCGCCATCTACGGCCTGGCGGACAAGGCTGAGGCCCGGGGCGTCCGCATTCTCACCGGTGTGGCGGTCAACGGATTCGAGCGCGGCAGCCAGTCCGACGCGGTGACGGCCGTCGTCACCGACCGGGGCACGATCAAGTGCGACCAGGTGATCGTGGCCGTGGGCCCTTGGGTCAAGACGATCTGGGACCTGCTCGAGTTGCCGCGTGAAGTGGCGATCAAGGGCCCCGACGGCACGATGCACAGCGGCATTCCGACTTGGCGCTACTGGTGCCTGGAGGAGGGTGTCATCGGGGTCGATCCCGGCCTGCAGAAGCTCAACGACGGCGGCATGCCGCCGGTGATCCACGTCGACACCGACGTGCCGCTCCGCTCCGATGTCGATGGGTCGGTCATCACCGAAGCACCGTGGGGGATCTATTACAAGCCGGACTTCCATTTCGGTGGAGTCCAGGGCGGCGGCATGCCGTACGAGGTGAAGACCCCGGCGGACGACGTGGCGATCGATCCCTACGGCCCTGATTCGCCCGAGTTCGTGGTCGGTCCCGACTTCGCCCACATGTGGTGCTCCGCCCTGGCCTTCTGCCAGGAGCGCTTCTCCGGCCAGATCGGGAAATTCAAGAAAGAACCGTCCGGCGGCCTGGGGTGCTTCACACCGGACAGCTTTCCGGTATTCGACACCTTCTGCGAGAACGCCTACGTCATCGCCGACAGCAACCATGGGTTCAAGATGATCGGCGTCGGGCACCTGGTTGCCGACGAGATCATGGGCCGGAAGCAGGCCCTGCTGGAGCCTTTCCGGTTCAGCCGCTACGCGGATGGGAAGCTGCACCCGCTGAGCAACAGCCCGTTTCCCTGGAGCTGACCGCCCGGCAACGCAAGGAGCGGGGCGGAAACACCGCAGTGCAGTAAGGGGGCGCGGTCGCCCGCGCCCCCCTTCAGTCAGTCGCCTTCGAGCGCCTCGTTGACGCTGGCGTCGTCGCCGTGCTGGCTCACGATGCCGTCATATTCCTCGTTTTCGGCACGCATCTGCAGAAGATGCCAGCCGAGCCACAGTATTACACCCGCGAGCACGAACAGCCCTTCCGTGCCTTGGAACGGGTAGATGGCGCCGATGTCCTTCAGATCGACCGCCCAGCTTTCGATACCTGTCGTAGCCATGCTTCAGTCTCCTCTCTGGCCGCTGGCCCCCCCCGCCCGGGGGGGCCGCGGGGGCCGCCGGGGCGGGGGGTGGGGGCCGTGGCCGCCCCGCCCCCCCCGCGTGTTGGGGGCAAGCACCCCTCCCCCCGGCGCTAGCC
>VXPW01000059.1:33580-119378 GCA_009839325.1 Rhodospirillales bacterium | reverse complement strand
GCCCCGGCGTGGGGCACGACTGCTCGCCTCAATTCCCCGCGCTCTCGGGGCTGCCCCTGCTCACCCTCTGGGCCCCCCCCTCCCCGGCCCCCGCCCCACACCTCGATGAAGGAATTGCGGTCGCCATCGACGGCGAGATCCACCAGGATGCGCTCTTTTCGCCAGTCGGCCCGGACAGCGAGGTGTACCTGATGCCGAAGATCGCGGGCGGCTGACACGGAACAAGGCAGTTCGCGAGCAACGGATCCTCGCATGGAACCTTGCCCAAGCCTCTGCGGAGTGAGTTCGCCGGCCCGTCAACGCACAAAACAAATGCCGCGGTCTGATCGAAGGTCGCGATGAACCCCGCTGCGGGGCGCAGCGTGCGACAGCCGGGTCCAGCCTTGATCCGGCCCCCGGTTCAGCATTGAGTTCTCGATCCTCCCGTGCTCGGGCTCCGGCGCACGGGCTGGGGCTGCTGCCGTTGTCGATGTTTCCCAGCCGGCGAAGATCGTAGGAACTCCGCGGCCCTCGCCACACCGAGGGGAGCCCGGTGTGCCCCCGCCGGCGATCGGTTCCACGAAAGAGCCCGCATCGATCTTGAGCTGCCCGGGAACATGGCTGCTACACGACAGGCCTGTTGCCCGGGGCGACTTGGCCGCGGGCCTGTCCGGCTCCGTGGCGGTTGCAGTCTTGATGTCGATCTTGTCCTGCTCGACCCCAGCGATGCAGGGGGATGTCTCCTGTGCTTCAAAGGCCGTCATTTCCGGCTGCTTGACTTGGCTCCTGTACGCCTTGAGGTCGGCCAGCAGCTGACGGTGGATCCCGGGATGGGCGACGACCCGACGGGGTTCACGCAGGAAACGTTCGAGTTCCGTCTCCGTTTCGGCGGCCTTCCTGGCGACGTCCACTGCCGCGGCGTCGAGCGATGTCAAGCTCGTTGGGTTCGGTACGTTGGCTGCAGGAGAACTCACCAGGTGAGGGATCCCCGCTACCGCCAGCAGGGCGCATGTCAGGACTATTCGGATCGTCCAGACCGTGTTCATGAGGGCCGCGAATCGCTCCAGAGCCCTGTTGGTCATGAAACCGGCTCGGGACGACAGCCCGCCGGTATTGCTCGTCACGTGATTACCGGGCATGCGTTGCTCTCCTTTCTTGCCGTTTTGCCATTAGGCGCGTCCTGCCGGCATCAACCTGGTTTCTCCGGGCAGCCGGCATCGGGCGCATGTGGGTCAGGAGCACAGCTCCGGGCCGCCCCCAGGCGCGTATGCCCGTTGGGAACAGGTGGTGTAGACCGGACATGGCCAGTGGACGAAAGAACTGTTCTTGATCCGCCACAATGGATCGAACTGATTTCTCTTTGACAATAGGTCGAAGAATACAAACCGGCATCTTTCTCATGTGTTCAAGGTAGTGCGGTTCCGGCCGGATTAACAGTCAAGGTTCCTTGTTGCATGCAAATACTGCATGTCTTGATATGACTTCAATTGAACACTAGCAATAACAACCCTCGTTGTTATCCTTGATATAGCTTCATGATCAATTGAGTATAAGTAAACCCAAGGGTCCGGTATAAGGTTTCTTTTACGAGTGGACGCGGTCCAGAATTAGTTGCGAAGCACTGTTTGCGCTGCTGACCGGTACCGCTGCGCCGACGAGCCAGTGCAGGCCACTTTTGAAGCAGTCCGGCCTAGCCGCGAATCAGGTTGGGCAGCCAGAGCACGAGGCCGGGCCAGAGCGAGACGATCACGATGACCGCGACGTGGCTGGCATAGAACGGTATGGAGGCCCGGATCGCGCGCTCGTAGGTCACCCCGGCCAGTTGTGACGCCGTCATCAGGGTCATCCCGACGGGCGGAGTGATGTTGGCAACGTTCAGGGTCACGATCATGACGATCGCGAAGTGAAGGGGATCGAAACCCAGGCTGAGCATCGCGGGCACCAGGACCGGGGCGACGACAATGAGGGCCGGTAGCACGTCCAGCACAGTCCCGACGGCGATCAGGAACAAATCCACCAAGAGGATCTGGACGGTTGGCTCGGTACTGATGCTCGCGATGAACCCTGCCGCCTCGCGGGCCACGCCCGAACGCGTAATGAACCACCCGAGCACGGTCGAGGTCGCCAGCAGGAAGAACACGACCCCGCTGAATCGCACCGTGATGAGCAGGGCAGCGCGGATTTTCGCCAGATTTAGCGTCCGGTATCCGAACAGGCCGATCAGAAGCGCATAGACCGCAGCGAAGGCGGAGGCTTCCGTGATCGTGGTGAGTCCTCCGAGGATGCCGCCGAGGATGATGAGCGGCACCAACAGGGCGGGTACTGACGCGAAGAAGGCAACGATCGCGGCGCGAAGTGGCGCCCCCGGGTGCTTCGGGTGGTTTCCGAGGTAGGCGAGAATGCTGCTGGTGACGAGCAGCATCCCGGCCATGAGCAGCCCCGGAACCAGCCCGCCCGCGAACAGGTCAAGTACGGAAACATCCCGCAGGATGGACGCGTAGACGACCATGACGACGCTCGGCGGGATGATGGGGCCGATGATTGACGAACACGCTGTCACCGCGGCCGCATAGGCGGAGTCATAGCCTTCCTTCTTCATGGCCGGGATCAGCAGCCGCCCGATCGCCACGGCATCGGTAATAGCCGCGCCCGTGAGTCCGGCAAAGAACACGCTGGTGGTGATGTTCACGTGGCTGAGCGCGCCGCGGACTCGTCCTAGCAAGGCGTTGTTGAACGTCACGAGCTTCTGGGTCAGACCCGCCTGGTTCATCAGCTCCGCGGTGAAGATGAAGTACGGGACTGCGATGAGAACGAAGCCCGAGACGCCGGAGAACATGCGGTCGGCAAGCATGCCGCGCAGGTCGAGACCGCCAAGGGAGATCGCGCCCGCGAGGCCCGAGAACGCCATCACGAGTGCGACCGGTGCTCCCACCACGAGAAGGAACAGGAAAACCGCGGTGGCGGTCACGTGTCGTGTTCCCCGTCGGGACCGTCCGGCGATGGTCGGAGGAGGACGTGCCCGTGCACCAGATGCACAAGGATGATCACCCCCGTGATCGGTACGGCCGCCGCTACCCAACGGTGATGCACCTGAAACTGGTCGGAGACCATGTAGTACTGGGTGGAATTCAGGAAGAAGTCCCAACCGGTCTCGATCAGCAGCAATCCCAGCAGTGCGAGCGTCGCTAGCACCAGCCATTGCATCGTCCGTGACCACGGTCGAGGAAGATTCCTCGATACGAGCGTCATGGCGACGTGCTCTCCGTAGCGGAGAGCAACGGTGGAGCTAAGGAGCCCGATCCATGGCACGAAGAGGCGGGCAAGCGAGTAGGTCCAACTCAGCGAGTCTCCGGTGATCACCATGTAGAACGAACCGGCAAACGAAATCGCGAGCATCACGCCGACGAAAGCGACGCAGACGTAGATGACCACGACGTTGAGCCAGTCGCTGAAGCTACGCAGGCGTTGCATGGGAATCCGGTTTCGGTCGCCGGCCGCGGGGGGAGACCAACGGCGATGGCAGGGGCGGACTGTGTGACGGATCTGCCGGCGGCCTAGTTCCCGTAGTGCTCCATGTCGCTGGCGGCAAGGGTCTGTTCGATTCGGTCCACTTCAGCCCACAAGGCGTCTACCAACCCCGCCTCGACGCCAAAGTCCTCCGTGATCCACTGCCGCCACGCGGGCCGGGCAATCGCCGCCATCTTTTTCTTCTCGTCGGCCGCCAGGATGTGGCATTCCACGAACTCCTCGCACGAGGCGACCCACCCCCGCACAGCGGCAAGGGTCGCGAAGCCGTGGGCCATCTGGATTGCTTCCCGTGCCGACTGCACGACGATGCGCTGGTAGTCCTCGGGCAGCGACTGGTACCACCTTTCGCTCACCATCCAGGAAATGGAGTTGTAGACGTGGCCGCTCCAGGTGGTGTAGTCGTTTACTTCCCACAGCTTGAATGCAAGGCTGGCCCCCGGGGCATTGAACTGGCCGTCTGCGAGGCCGGTGCTGAGGGCGGTGATGACTTCGCCCCAGGGCAGCGGGGTGGCCGACGCGCCGAGCGCCTTCATCGTGGCGACGTGGGCAGGATTTTCCTCTACCCGGATGCGCAACCCCTGGATGTCGTCCACCGTACGGATAAGGCGCTTGTTGTTGGTGAAGGCCACGAAGCCGCCGCCGTCATCGAACGTACCGAGGTAACGGAGTCCGGAGGTCTCGATGGCACCGCGCATGAAATTCGCGTGCCACGCTCCATCGAAGTAGGCCCTTGCCACGTGGTAGTTCGGGAACAGGAACGGGGTTGTGATGATCTGATAGTCCTTGAAGAACGAAGACATGGCCCCGGACGACATCACAGCCGACTGAACGGTCTTCCCGATCTGTGCTTCCTTGCCGTTCTCGACTTCCGAACCCAGCTGGCCGGCGCCGAAGATCTGGACGTCGATGTCGCCGTTGGTACGCGCTTCCACCTGCGACGCGAAGTGCATGAGCGCCGGCTGAACTTCGTTGTTGGTAAGGTCCTCGGGTAGCAGGTGCGGAACTACCATGGTGTACTCCGCCGCTTCGGCGCGTGAGGCTGTCCCGAGTGCGGTGACGCACACGAAGAAGGCAACCGCCATGGCGGTCAGACGGGCGCCACTCCCGGTCGTCTGGTTCGATATCGACATTCTGCTCTCCGTTTCCAGTGTCGCCGCCGGTCGCGAGATTACAGCCGCCGTCGGCGTCCCCATGGTCGTGGCTGCACGAAACGCCGAGGTCACGAGCCGGCGGTCGCCAGGACGGACGCATCATTCACATCCCGCCACCGTCGAGACGTGAACCAAGGACGAACTCCGTCGACGCGACGAATCCCGTCAAGACTCATGCAGGATGGCCCTGCGTCTCGACCGCTCCACGTACCAACACAGGGAGGATAACGAACGAGCCACGGGCCACGAGGGCCGGCATGAAGGCGTGCAGCGTTCGGGCAGGTGACCGCCTGCTAGTCGGAACCTCACCTGCCTTGCAGCTGTGGATCGCGCGAAACCAAGGCCATCCTGAGCACGGGCCTGTCGATGAAGTTCGCAAGGCGGGATCGATGTTGTCGAGCCCGTTGAGCGTGGCCCGTTCGCACCGTTCCCGGCGATGCTGACGGCACCAGCCGTCCGTACACATCAAACGACTGCACCGGCTCGGCTGCCCGGCGCTCCGAAATTCCCAGCCCGGTTTTTCGCCAAAGGCGGCAACAAGACGACCAACAACGCCAATAGACGCCATAGGTCCTACAGATACATGCAATAAGCTCATAAAACTATTGTAAAAATGAATTTCACATAGCGTGTCCAGGGCGTTAGATGAAAACGTTGTGAGGCCGCTTTTTTCGGCACCTCACGTCGGTGTGCGCAATTCGGCATTCGGGTCGGCGCAAGTCGGGATAGGCGAGGGCTTTTGGCCCGAGATATACGGGGTCGCCCTGAACGCAGGAGACCCAGGACGTGACACGGGAGTTCGATGGCGTGCAGTCGGTAGGAGGAGAGTACGATGAACGAAATGCCCCGGTACCTCACGCCGCGCCAGGCGGCAGATTGGCTCGGGTTGTCTGTGCGAACGCTGGACCGATATCGGGCGTCGGGCGAAGGCCCGGCGTTTCACCGATTCGGTGGGCGGATTCGCTACCTGCGAGAGGACCTTCAAGCCTGGGCGGACGCGCGTCGACGCACGTCAACCGCTGACGATGGCAGGGGCGATTCCTGACCGGGAGGAGGGCTGGCACCCGGCGCGCTGATATACGAGCACCGTCGTGCCGACAGACCGCTGGTTCAAACGGAAGGGCAGGCCGGTTGCCAGTGCAGTGGCCCAGCCATTCGCGGAGTTGCGTCGCACTACTGCGAGCGTCTAGGTTCCGCAATCACTGCCGACGTGCCTTGACGGTTGGGGGCCTGGCCCGGCCTTCCGGCCCCAGCGCGAGAAACCAGCAATGCTTCGCAGTCCGACCGGTTGCGGTACTCCTGTTGCTACGGCCGACCGCACGGTTGGGGCAGACAAGTTCGTTACCGAGGCCGGCGCCACGTACGCAGGGCTCCACCTGATTGCCGACTTTTGGGGTGCCTCGGCGCTGGACAACGTCGAGGCGATCGGTACCGCCATAAGAAAGGCCGCTCACGCCGCTGGCGCCACGATCCTCCACCTTCACGTTCATCCGTTTGGCGATGAGCAGGGTGTGTCGGGTGTTGCCGTGTTGGCTGAATCACATATGAGCGTTCACACGTGGCCGGAACGCGGATACGTAGCGTTCGATGCGTTTCTTTGCGGAGGCACTGACGCAAGCGCTGCGTTGCGCGAGCTGGAGCGACATTTCCATCCGACCAGCAAGCAGGTTCAGGTACTCCGCCGCGGAACCGACCCGGCCACCGGCAAATCGGCGTGAGCGCGGCAGCGGAGCGGTTCCTTGATGCCCGCCGTCGTCGGACACCTTGCCTTGTCATCGACCTGGGCGAAGTTGCAGCCGCGTACCGCCGAGTTACGGATGGGTTCCCCGGTGTTCGAGTTCGCTATTCGGTAAAGGCCAATCCAGCGCCGGAAATCGTCGGTTGCCTTCGGTCGCTGGGTGCTTCGTTCGACGTCACGAGCCGGTCTGAAATTGGACTCTGCCTGCGCCTCGGCGTGCCGCCGGAGCGACTTGCCTACGGCAATACGGTCAAGAAGGCCGCAGACATCGCTTGGTCCTGGCGTCATGGCATTCGCAGCTTCGCCTGCGATTCGCTACCGGAACTGCAAAAGATCGCGAAGCACGCACCGGGATCCTCGGTCGCGGTCAGACTGGCGGTGGACAACTCGGGGGCCGCATGGCCGCTTGACCGCAAGTTCGGATGCTCTTCCGAGAGCGCCGTCGACCTGATGCGTCGGGCGGTCGCGCTGGGTCTTCGGCCGGCTGGCCTGTCTTTCCATGTTGGCTCTCAGCAGACGGATCTCGAGAGTTGGAACCGTGCCGCTGCAGTCGCTGCACGGACGGCGGAGGCAATGGCCGCTGTCGGCCTACCCGTCGAATCGCTGAACATCGGTGGTGGCCTGCCGGTTCAGTACCACGACGGAATCCCGAGCATGGAAGCGTGCGCCGGGGCGATCCGGAACGCATTGGGCCGGCACTTCGGACACGCCGTACCGGCTCTGGCCATCGAGCCCGGACGTTATCTGGTCGCGACTGCTGGCGTCATCGAGTCCGAAGTTGTTCTCGTGACCCGGAAGGCGCCAGATGACAACCACCGCTGGGTCTTTCTCGACATCGGGCGCTTCGGTGGGCTGGCGGAGACCGAGGGTGACGCGATCCGGTACCCCATCGCAGCCAGCGGCCCGGACGAACCATGCGGACCGGTCGTGATCGCCGGTCCCACGTGCGACAGCGCCGACATCCTTTATGAGTCCGCCGACTATCAGTTGCCGCTCGGACTTGTGGCCGGAGATCGGATAAGAATCCGATGCGCCGGCGCCTACACCACCGTCTACGCATCGCGGTTCAATGGGTGTCCCGCTCCGCACAGTCTGTTCATCGGCCCGGGGCGGCACGCGGGCTAGGGGCCGTCGGTGATCGCGCGGATCCAGGCGGGGAGCGCGTACGCGGCCTGATGCACGTCGGGCGTGTAGGTCTGGGTCTCGAGGAGGTCCCGTCGGCCTCGCTCGAGCGCGGCATCAAGAATGGGTTGGGAGACCGGTCTCGGGGAACCCCGGGTGATGGCCATCAGGCCGCCGGTATACGTCGGGGTAACAGCGAGATACGTGGACACCTCGCCCCAGACGGAACGCATCTTGCGGCAGACGTCCCGGAGCTCGTCTTCCTGAAAGAACGGCACGCCGCTCTGAAAGACGGCGATGCCGGCGCCCCGGAGGCCCGCTGCCACCCGCTGATAGAACGATTCTGCAAACAGGCTCTCTGCTGCTCCCACCGGATCGGGGCGGTCAGCAATGATCAGGTCATAGGTACCCTGGTGCCGGTCGAGGAAACAGCTGGCGTCGTCGAAGTGCAACCGCAGGCGGGAATCCTCGAACGCCCTTCCGTGCACGGCGCCCAGGAATTCGCGGGCAAGTTCGACCACCCGCCGGTCGATGTCCACCAGATCCACGATTCGGACCGACGGGTGTTTGAGCACCTCTTCTGCGACCGCGCCGTCGCCGCCGCCGGCGATCATGACGCGCTCGACTCCGCCGTGTTCGTATACGGGCGGATGTACCATCATCTCCGAGTAGGTGTGCTCGTCGCGCTCGGTGATCTGGACGATTCCGTCGAGCGCGAGAATCCGGCCGAATGCGGGGTTCTCAAACAGCTGAATATGTTGGAAGTCGCTCTGTTCGTCGGCCAGCACGCGCGAAACCGCAAATACCTGCGCGTACCCCGCGTGAAGGGTCTCCGCGAATTCGCGCGTCATCGCCGATTCAACCACCGGTGAGTCATGCCCGGGTCCTCGACCCGAGTCGCACCGATATACTGACGTCCCGAAACTACCAAGGGTTGCGCACGGGCTCTCATGAACAGCCTTATCTTGCTGATCGACAAGATTCTGAATCTGGTCATCTGGATCGTGGTGATTCAGGCGGTGTTGAGCTGGCTGATCGCATTTGACGTGATCAACTTCCGGAACCGGTTCGTCTTCGGCGTGCACCAGACACTCGGCCGGCTTACCGAACCGATGCTGCGCCCGATTCGCCGAATTCTGCCAGACACCGGAACCATCGATATCTCGCCTGTCATTCTCATCCTGGCGGTTTGGTTCGTCCGGAGCCTGCTCGTCGAACTCACGATGGGTTAGCGGTCACCCTCCACCCGACGGCGCTGCCGCAGGCGGAGCGCATTGAGGCGGATAAAGCCTTCGGCATCTTTCTGGTCGTAGACCGAATCCGCCTCGAAGGTGGCAATGCTCTCGCTGTAGAGGCTTCTCGGCGAACGGCGTCCCACAACCCGTGCAGACCCCCGGTAGAGCTTGAGGCGGGCCGTCCCGGTAACGTTGCGTTGCGATTCGTCGATCAGGGCTTGGAGCATCTCGCGCTCGGGCGCGAACCAGAAACCGTTGTACACGAGCGAAGCGTAGCGCGGCATGATCTCGTCGCGCGTACGCATGGCGGGGCCGTCCAGTGTGAGTGATTCCACGGCCCGGTGAGCGGTCTGGAGCAGGGTGCCGCCGGGCGTTTCGTAGACGCCCCGAGACTTCATGCCAACAAAACGATTCTCCACGAGGTCGAGCCGGCCGATTCCGTAGGCCCCCCCGAGTTCGTTGAGCCTTTCCAGCAGGCGGGCAGGGGACAGACGTGTCCCGTCGACCGCGACAGGATCTCCCTCCTCGAAATCGATTTCCACGTACTGAGGCGTGTCAGGTCCGGCTTCCGGCGCGACGGTTCGCTGGAACATTGCCTCGTCGGGTTCGCGCCAGGGATCCTCCAGCGCCTTTCCTTCGTAGGAGGTATGAAGGAGGTTGGAATCGGTTGAATAAGGCGGCTCGCCCGCGCTCACATTGTCGATCGGGATTTGATGTGCTTCGGCATAGGCAAGCAGGTCCGTCCGAGACTGCAGTTCCCACGAGCGCCAGGGGGCGATCACCTGTATGTCGGGGTTGAGCGCGTAATAGCTCAGTTCGAAGCGGACCTGGTCGTTGCCCTTTCCGGTCGCGCCATGCGCCACCGCATCGGCGCCGGTTTCGGCGGCGATCTCGACCTGCCTGCGTGCGATCAGCGGGCGGGCGATCGACGTTCCGAGGAGGTAGGTGCCCTCGTAGAGCGCATTGGCGCGGAACATTGGAAAGACGTAGTCGCGGACGAAGGTTTCGCGGAGGTCCTCGATGCGGATGTCGCGAACTCCCATCTGCTCCGCCTTGGCGCGGGCCCGCTCCACGCTCTCGTAGCCGAGGTCGGCTGAGAAGGCGACCACCTCGCACTGGAAGGTCTCCTGCAGCCAGCGCAGGATCACCGAGGTGTCGAGGCCGCCCGAATAGGCGAGCACGATCTTGTTCACGTCCGACATCCAGGACTCCGAAGCAGGGCTGGGACAGAGATTGCGGGCCGCGCGAGATGGGCGCGGCTTGACGTCATGGATATAGCACGTGGAAACGGCTTTATATGCGATTCACGCATTCGGGCCCGGGAAGCAGGCAAGGTGGCGGCAAGCCGGCATTTGACACCTTTCCGGTCACGTGCCAGACAGTGCCATCGGAGGGGCCGTAGCTCAGTTGGGAGAGCGTCGCGTTCGCAATGCGAAGGTCAGGGGTTCGAATCCCCTCGGCTCCACCAAGGCCATCTGCGCTCCTGTCCAGGTCGCGTCCGACACCACCAAATTGTCGCGGTTTGCCCCACTATGGTGCCCTGTCCGTTTGTGCCGATGGGGGTTCGGCGATTAAGCAAGCGACGTTACCGCAGACACATCAACGCATCATCCCGATCGCCGTGGCACGCGTTCGTCGGAGGTGAAGGTCGGTGTGGCCTGATCGAGGCCCTCGACCGGTTCTACACCGGATGCCTCCAGTTTCGGTAATTTCGTCAGCTTCATCTCGTCGTCTCGTGATGCCAGGGATTCACGCGGTTTCCATCCGCAGAGGAACCACCCGGCTGGCTGCTCCAGATCTCTGGGACAGGTCGCTTCGCTCGATCTGATCAACGCACACATTTCCGAGCATCGTCCGGTCGAAGTTCGCTCGCAGCTTGCAGTAGTAGAGGTACAGGTATATACCTGTATCTATGTGTCCGCCATCAAAGGGAGGTCTCCATGTCCTTCAAAAACCTTCTGATCCCGGTTCTGGCTGCGTTGTCACTCGTTGGGGTGGCCCGAGCAGTACCTGCTGCCGACTACGATCCGGCAAAGACCGCCATCTTGCTGGTCGATCCCTACAACGACTTCCTGTCACAGGGCGGCAAAGCCTATTTTCTTGGCCAGAGCACGATCAACAGCGCCAATCTGATCGAGAACCTGAAGAACCTAGCGGCGGCGGCGCGCGCCGCCGGAGCCAAGGTCGTCTACGTGCCCCATGCGCACTACGAGCCAGGCGTCTACGACGAGTACCCCTTTCTCAACCCGGCCCAGCGCAGCATCACGCAATTTGCCGTCTTCGAGAAAGGCAGTTGGGGCGCCGAATATCACCCGGACCTGCAGAAGCAGCCCGGCGACCTGGAGGCGCAGCACCACCGGCTGGCCAGTGGCTTTGCCGGAACGAATCTGCATGAGTTGCTGGATGGTGCGGGCATCGAGTATGTCGTCGTGGCCGGGATGCGGGCGCCGACCTGCATCGCCTCGACGGCCTACTATGCCGTCGAGCTTGGTTATCACACCACGCTCTTGTCCGATGGCATCGCCGCCTTCGGCCAGGAGGAAGTGGACGCGGTGGTTAATGTCAGCTTTCCGACCTATGGTCACAAGATCATGCGAACCGACGCTTTCATCGCTGCTCTGACCGCGAACTGACGGGTTGGCTGCGCGGCGCTCCGCCTAGGGTATGGACCAGTTTGATTGTCTATGTATCCGGCTGCGCCGCGCTTCCCGCGCGCTCACGCGAATCTATGACGAGTCGCTGTCCGAGACTGGTCTGAACATCGCCCAGCTGGGGCTCTTGTTCTCCGTCTGGCAGGCCCAGCCGATCGCCATCAAGGCACTGGCCGAGAAGAACCAGCTCGATCCCAGCACGCTGGGGCGCAATCTCGGGGTGCTGGAGCGCCGTGCGTTGCTCACTCTCTCGGCGGGCGAGGACGGTCGAACCCGGATCGTCACACTGACCCAGACCGGTATGGAGCTGCTCATTCGAGCGGCCCCGCTCTGGGAAAGCGCACAGAACCGTGCCCGCGAGCGACTGACTGCAGATGGCGAACGCACGCTGCGTGCCCTGCTCGCCCTCTTGGAGGGGGACGAACCTGACCCGGTAGCGGGGTCCCGGGAATCCCCGAAAGAGGGGTCCTGAGACACCGGCAGCACGACATCGAGCCGCCGCCACATCCGCTAGCTGCGAACCACGGAACCCTCGTCCGTGCACTGGTCATGCCAGTACAGGTTCCTCGCGGACACCACATTTCGTGACCAATTGCCCGCGCGCTCATCCGTCCGCTTGCTGGCCTTGAAAATTACGTGGCACGCGAGCCGGAACACTAGTCCTCGGCCCCGTCATCCTGCTATACCCCGTCGAGAAAGTGCCCGATACTGGCATTGATCCCCCGAGACATCGCGGCCCGCGAATCCCATGTGCCCGGTCCGCCGAATCCTCCAAGCCGCCTTCTACATCCTTCGCGTTCTCAGTCCACGGCCGAGGATCGCCCTCATGGTTTGCCAAGTCGCCGTTCTGCCCCTAGTTCGGCGATAGAAACAGGATTCCGGACATGCTTACTCACTCGGACATCTCCAACCAGTCGGGTCTGCTGGACCGAGGCCGCAGGGCGACTCGGACGGGCGCGAGGAATGGCAGCGCGCGGAGACTCGTATTCCGCTGCGCGAGCGATCCTGCAGTGCTCATGGGCATCGGAGCGGTCTGGACGCTGGCTACGCTGATCCGACCGGCAGCCCCCGACTTGGCCAATCAGATTGATTCCGCAAAGCGCACGGTCAGGCGCCGTCCCGGAATCTCAGGCCGAATGTCGATCGATGTGCTCCGGCGCCCCAAATCCCCAAAGCGTTGGATCACCGAGGGTGAAGACATCCCAATGCGCCCCGCGGACGACGCGCCGGGCGAGTAGGTGCGCCGGTAGCCAGATCCATCCAGCTCCACGGAACGTCAGCAGGGGCGCATTGGCAGTTGCATTCAATTCGGTAGCACGAGACCCGGTGCCGCAATGCCCGTGGTATTGGTGAGCGGTGAGGTTCGCCGCAGCGTCCCCCGATGCGGACGCCGGTGTCCGCTGCCATCGAAAGCGCTTCGCGGAAACTGGTCCTGGAGGCCGGGGTCTCCAGCTGTGGAAGTCAGTCGCCAGCCGATGGCAATCCAGCCCGATCGCGGCGCATGCGTGGCGCCGGTTCGGACCGGCTGGGCTCGCTATTGGGCCAGGGCGTCAAGCTCTGCCGGGTCCATGGCTTCGTACCGCCTGTACAGCTGAAGCACAGCCCGCCCGAACGTGGGCCCGGCTTCCACCATTCCGGCGAACGGTCCCGGGACGCCGGGGTCAAGGACTTCGGCCGGACTCTCGCCGGTCAGTACGGCCTCGAGGATCCGGCTGCGCAGAAAGCGGATCCAGTCGCGCGTGTCGGCGAACCCGGCCCGGTCGTCAAGGATGGGGCCGTGCCCTGGCACGCCTTTCGTCCAGGGCAGCGTTTCAAGCCGGTCAAGGTGCATGAGCCAGACGCCGATGTCGGCGTGCGGCACGGTGGCTGCCCTCCCGACGAACAGCAGATCGCCAAAGAACGCAACCCCGGATGTCCGGTCGTGGACAACGAGGTCGCCCGAACTGTGCCCACCCTCCAGCACAAGGATGTCCACCGGCCGGTCGCCTAGGTCCACATGGCGATCCTCCGTCAGCATCTCCGACGGCGCCTCGATGGTGGTTCCCTGGGTCCAGGCATCGCCCACAAGTGCGGTCATGAGTTCCAGAAGCGCCGGGCCCTCGTTGGCAAGGCCTTCGGCTTCAGCGGGATGCATAAGGACGTCGACGCCGGCCTCGCGGAAGGCGCCAAGGCCGAAGGAGTGATCGGGATGCCGGTGGGTAATCACCGCGTAGCGGATCGGCAGGTCCGTGACGGACCGGATGGCGGCCAACATTTCCTTGCCATATCGGCGGGTGGGGCCGGCTTCAATCGCCAGGACCCCTCGTGATCCCACGATGAAACCGGTGTTCGCGATGTTGGCGCCATTGTCGGGAGTAAGGGCGTCCTGCGACCCGGGGAACACGTAGACGCCCGGCGCAACCGGCTGCGGCCGCAGTCCGTAGGACGCGCCGACCGCGTCCCACGCGGCCGTGGTGAAAAGGATCAGGCAGGCGGCAGCCCGGGCGAGCCCGGCTGCACGACGACTACATGAGGGGGGTGTTCTCGAGTCCTTCAAACGACAGGCCTTCGGAGTCACTGCCCGAGACCCGCACGGACTGACCCTCGGTCGGAAGATCAATGGTGATGACCGGATCCCGCGACATCGCCGCCCAGGTCAGCATGTCGGCGATCATGCCCCGCTCATCCTCGATTCGGACCTTGTCGACGTAGTAGGGCGGGACGACATCGCCATCCTCAAGAACGACGAAGCCGGTGTCCATCGGGTGATGGATCCGAACCTTGAGCCGGCTGGCTCCACCGTGCCGTTCGAACTGCTTGATATTGACGTCACCGACTGCCGCGACCACCGCGCCATCCGGTGGCGGAGAAGAGCATCCGCCCGCGCTCATGACCAGCACCGATTTGGTGGCGACGTGCCAGATTCCCGATGGGTCCAGGATGGCGGCTCGGACGGGCGTCGATTCTTCCAACCGGATGTTCATCCCGACGGACTCGATTCGACGGTGCGGCGTGATCCGCGCAACCTGCTGAATGGGGTTGCGATCCACCAGCAGCACAAGTTCCTGCATGTCACGCAAATCGTGCGGTACCTTGACCATGATCGGCACTTCGTGCGCACTATCGACCCGGTCGGCCATCATGAGGCGAATGGAATCGTTGAACGTCACCTTGGCGTCCTCGCCGAGGTAGGCGCCACTGAGGTCTTCCCAAAGCTCGGACCCGGCAGGATCCACGCCGCGGGCGTTGGCGGCCGTGATCAGCAACGCCGCGACGGCAAACAGCATCGTTGAACGCATCAAATTCTCCCATGCCCAGTGGCAGCACTTAGTCTAGAGGTGATGGGGCGCATTCCCAAATGCCGCTGGGCCAAGGTGAACATGCCGCCAGAACTGCAAGTCCGGCGGCACGCGATCAGGGCGGATGCGGCCGGCACCCGGGATGGGCGGCTGGAGCGAACGTCCCGCCGACACATCCTCCACAGTGGGCGGTTCGGGTGGTTACACGACGTTCTGGGATCGAAGCTCGCCGATCTCGGTCGGCGAGAACCCGGCTTCGGCGAGAATCTCTTCGGTATGTTCGCCTAGCAGAGGGGCCGGATGGGGTGTCCGCGCGACTTTCCGCATGCCGTGAAAGGCCACGTCAACGTATGGCCAGTCACCTTCCCCGGCGCCGGGCTGGCGTGGAACGGTCTGGAAGACGCCCCGATGGGTCAGTTGGGGATTCTCTTGCCAAACCTGCGGAATCGTCGACACGCGTGCGGCCGGAATGCCGACGTCCGCCAGACGGTCTTCCCAAATAGCGGCGCTTTCTCGGGAGAATGCATCGCTCAGAATGACACGGAGTTCGTCGGCGTTCGCGATTCGGTCTGACAGCGTCAGGAAGCGAGGGTCGGCCGTCAGTTCCTCGCGGCCGAGCAGCGACGCCAGTGACAGAAACTGGTTCTGGGTGGCTGCGGCGATCATGACGAGTCCGTCGCTGGCCGGGTACACGTCCGCGACCGGGTTGCCGGTCTGCGACCGGTTGCCTGACAGGTTCGGGATGGTTCCGTTCACCGAATACATCGTCAGGTTTGGCGCCATGACGCCGGCTGCGGTATCCAGCATGGAGAGGTCGAGAAAGTCGCCCTGACCCGTCCGCTCTCGACAAAATAGCGAGGCCGAAATCGCGAAACAGGCCTGCGTCGCGGTCGTCATGTCGATCGTCCAATGACCCGTTTTGACCGGCCCCGTCTCTGGCGTACCGGTCACGGACATCATTCCGGACGCCGCCTGAATCGCGGCATCGTACGCGGCAGCGGACGCGCGTGGACCGGTTTGACCGTAGCCCGAAATCGCGCAGTAGATCAGCTTCGGGTTGATCGCGCTCATGGCGCCATAGCCAAAGCCCAAGCGGTCCATGGTTCCCGCCTTGAAGTTTTCGACGAGCACATCCGAGCCGGCGGCCAGACGGCGAACGACTTCGCCCGCACGCTCATGCTTCAAGTCGAGGGTCAGCGAACGCTTCCCCGTGTTCACGGCCAGGAACAACGGCGAAGCGCCAAGCTCCTCCAAGTCCGGATCGGTCGCCGGGAGCGTCTGGCGCGCCTGGTCGCCGCCCACACGATTCTCCACCTTGATGACTTCGGCGCCGAGCAGCGCCAGCTGTTGCGTGCAGTAAGGGCCGGCTAGTACCTGCGTGAAGTCCAGGACGCGAACGCCTTCGAGGGTGTTGTGCACGAGCGCTCCTATGCGTTGGATGAGAGGCCAGCCTGACTTACCGGCGCGGAGTGTATAGGGCCTGTCGCTCCGTGCGAGCCGTGGTCTTGGTGGCAGAGTTCCCGGAGAGCCCGGGCAGCTGCACGGATACCTTGCAGCCGGTCTCTATGCTCCCCGGGAGCCGCGCCCGAGCGGCTGAATCGAAGCGCCGTCGACAACCCGGCTCGGGCAGACGAAGCCAGGAGGGAATGCCATGGGTCAGAACAAACCGAGCCTTGGATACATCGGCCTCGGCCTTATGGGAGCGCCGATGACCGGACGGCTGCTCGAGGCGGATTACGAGGTGGCGATCTGGGGGCGTACCCCCGCCAAACTCGACCGGTTTGTCGAGCTCGGTGCGGAACGGCGGCAGACAGCGGCCGATGTAGCTCGCTCTTCCGATCTGGTTTTCACTTGCCTCTCCGATACCGAAGCGGTGGAGGCCGTCGTGTTCGGCGAGGAGGGTATTGCCGCCGGCGGCGCGGGCGGAAAGTTGCTTGTCGACATGTCCTCCATCCGCCCGGACGCCTGCCGGAACATGGCGGCGCGCCTGGAGCGGGAAACGGGGATGCGCTGGATGGACGCGCCCGTTTCGGGCGGCGTGATCGGCGCCGAAACCGGGAATCTGACCGTCATGGCCGGGGGCAACGAAGCGGATTTCGAGCGTGCCCGCGAGGTCGTCGCCGTGCTGGCGCGCCGCTTCACGCTGATGGGGCCGATTGGCGCGGGGCAGACCACGAAGCTGATCAACCAGACGATTGTCGGTTGCGGGTTCGCCGTTCTCGCTGAAGCGGCAGCTCTTGCTGTGCGCGCAGGGATCGACGCGGGCCGGCTCCCCGAAGCTCTCGCCGGGGGCCGCGCGGACTCCCTGCTGCTGCAACAGTTCTTTCCGAAGATGGTGGCCGGCGACATGACGGTGGAATCGCACATCAGAACGATACTCAAGGACCTCGACACCGTGTCCGATCTTGCGCGCGCGACGGCATCGTCGATGCCCATGGCCGTGACGGCCGCCGAATTGCATCGGCTGATGGTTCAGCGCGGACACGCCGGCGCCGACAGCACTGCAATCGCAGCGCTCTATCGGGGGGATCCGGTCTGAACGAGGCGCGGCGGTCGGGAACCACTGCCGCCGCGTGCCTGCCGTCGATCATCCCCGCTGACGCGGTTGGGGGTCGCCGCTTGGCGCCGTGGTCAGGTCGCGGTGCCCGGGTGCCCAAGCCCATGCGAACAGGCGGGAAGCCGATCGTGCGGGCACAGGGCAGGGTGGGGAGCAGTCGCAGTGCAGAAGTTTCGAATGAACTCCCGCTCTACGCGGCTGCATGGACGTACGGCCTGGCTGAGGGGAACGGTGCGCGCACGAAAGCAGGCAGCGCCTGCAACCGGCACGACACCTGGGGCGCTTGTTGATGGCGACGGATAAGGCGGCAGGCGCGCAGCAGGTCGGGGTTTTCTTCTTCTTCTGCATGCTCCTGTCGTTCTCGACGATGGAGGCGTACGGGAAGTGGTTGTCACAGACGTTTCCCGTGCTGCAGGTGGTCTGGGCCCGCTACACCTTTCACTTCATTCTCATCGTCGCGGTGATGGCGGTACTCCGGCTGCTCGGACGAGGACCACGCTTTCACCGGAGTCATCGCCCACGCGCACAGATCGTCCGTTCCGTGTTCCTCTTCGGCATGACGTTCTTCTATTTCCACGCGCTTGCGCGGCTGCCCATCGCCGAGGCGACGGCGATCATCTTTACCGCCCCGCTCATCATGTCGGTGCTGTCCGGGGTGACGCTGGGCGAGCGCGTCGGCCGGCAGGAATGGTGCGCCGCTCTGGTTGGTTTTGTCGGCGTCTTGATCGTGGTGCAGCCGTTTGCGCTGATCGCCGCGATGACGGGGAATCCGGACGCGCTGCCGCCCGGCACGCTGACGGGCGTCGCGGCCGGCATCACGGGCGCGTTTCTCTTTGCGTTCTACATGTTGTCCAGCCGATTCGTGTCCGTGGTCGACCCGCCGGAAACCGGCCTTCTCTATTCCTCGCTGGCGGGGGTCGTGGCCACCAGCGCAACCGTACCGTTCGAATGGCAGATGCCGGATGCAACGGGCTGGGGCATGTTGGCGGTGATCGGCGGTTTCGGTGCACTTGGCCAGTATCTGGCGGGCTTTGCCTTCGCCCGGGTCCAGGCGAGCAAACTGGGCCCCTTGACGTACATCCAACTCCTGTTTGCGGTCAGCTACGGGATTCTCCTTTTCGATACGGTTCCGGGCATCAACACGTTGGCCGGAGCAGGCCTCATCGTGCTCGCAGGTATCTACACGTACCGACGCACCGCCCGGGCCAACTAGCTGAACCGACTTCCATTCTCTCCTCGCGCCCGCAGGTCGACGGTATCGCGACCGGTCGACGCAGGGCTGGTTGCGGCGGAGATGGCCAGAACGTCCCGCCAGTGCCCGCAACGGCAGCGGTGGCTCTTCGTGGGATACGCTACGCTGGAACCGATCAAGCCATTGAGACCGGTGAGCGAATTTTACGGTCCGACGGAAGAAAAGGGGAATAGGGACCAAATGGATCGTCGAGGGAAAGTGGTCTCCGCCGACTGCCATATCGATCTCATCTGGCTGCCGCCCGACCTCTTCACGGCAGCGGCGCCGGAGCGCCTCAGGGACCGCATGCCCTACGTGGACCGGGACGAACGCGGACGGAGCGTCTGGGTGTCCAAGGGCGGTGCCTATTTCGGCCTAGTGAACGGAATGGGGTCGGCAGGGAGGGAATACGTACCCGGCGAGATTCACCGGTCGGACCGGATGGCCGCGCAGGGGCTGTATGAAGACGGGCAGCGGGGAGTCCGCCGGCTCACGGATCCGGAACTGCGGGTCCGGGACCAGGAACTCGACGGCGTACGCGGCGAGGTGCTCTACGGAATCCTCGGGGCAGCGAACCGGTTGAACGATCCCGAAGCCGCCGCCGAGGTGATGCGCATCTATAACTCGTGGCTTGCCGAGTTCTGCGCTTCCAACCCCGACCGTTTTGCCGGCATTGCCTGCATTCCGAATCACGATGTTGGGGCTGCCGTCGCGGAGATCGAGCGGGTTACGAAGCGGGGCATCGTTCGCGGTCTCGAGATCGCCAATACCTTGGACATGAAGCCGCTCTATCACCACCACTGGAACCCGCTCTGGGAGGCGGTGGACGCCAGCGGGCTGCCTGTTCACATCCACACCATCGGAGGCAGGCAACCGGAGCCGGAAGGCCTTACTCAGCTCGAGTGGCGGGCAGCCTTTGCCACATTTATCACTGGCTTCCAGCTCAAGATGGCCGACAAGTTGATGGAGGCGATCTACGGCGGTGTGCTCGAGCGATATCCGGGAGTAAGGCTCGTCATCGGTGAGGCTGGGATCGGATGGATTCCGTACGTGCTAGAGCACATGGATCTCGAGTGGGAGGATCAGTTCCGGGACCTTGAGCTCAAGATGAAGCCTTCCGAATACTGGCGCCGGCAGTGCTACGCCACCTACCAGAGCGACCCCATCGGCATTCGTCTGATCGACGTACTCGGTGAAGATAACGTGATGTGGGGCTCGGACTTCCCGCATCCGGACGGCGTGTGGCCGGACAGCCAGGAGTTCATTGCCCGCGAGATGGCGGGGGTGGAGCCCCGGGTCCAGCGCAAGGTTCTATGGGAAAACGCGGCCCGGCTGTACGGGTTTCCGGCAGTGCGGCGTGCTCCGGTCACCGAAGGAATCGATTCAGAAGCGGGGGGTTAGTGCCCAAGGATTACCGGTGCCGCGCAGACGCCTCAGTGAGCACGGCGTCGTCACTCCGATCGGCTCAGCCGATCTCTTGAACGATCAGGGGAAGGCAGGGAGGGGAGACCTTCGCGGCCTTCACGTTGCCGCTGGCATGCGTGCGGCCAAATCTGGATGGAGGTGGCGAAGCGGACACGTTTCGGACGGGCAGGAGTCCAGCCGCGCCGTGCAGTGCCGGTCGTGCTACAGGGTGCCCATGAACGGGTTGCCGGATGCCAGCTGTTTCGACGCCGTGATCCTCTGGGATTAGCGCCAGGGAGCCTGTTCGTGAGGAGGTGCCGACCGCGGGATAGGCGGACGGACGGACAGGCTCCCTGGCCGCAATGCTGTTACCGAGGCAGCTGGCGGTGTGCATCCCTCCATAGCTGCCGACTTCTCGGTCACAACGCAGGTCACTCTACAGGAAATATCTTGCGAATGCAAATCATTCGCATAATGTTGCCCGCGCCCGAATTTCAGGTATTGCGGCCCGCCTTGAGGTGGAGGCGATTGCTGTCAGCCAGATGAACTTGCGCTGGTTTCGGCGGGCCGTGTTGACCTGCATCGAGCCGACGGGAGGGATCGGTTGCGTGATGACCCGCCCGCTCAGGAAGCCACCGAAAAAGGGCGTCGCCTCTTCGATGATGTCAAGGATCGCGCTGATTCGAACGGAGGTTGAATCCGAAGATAGCGACGGAACGGACTGCCATCGGCTCCGAGAAGGCCGGGCTGTTTGTCACGCTGCCACGGGAGACCGCGCCAGGCGGCGCAGATCAATCATGGGCGTGACCGTTCCGGCAACCGTCCTGGGCGGGCCTCACCGGCTACCGGTCAACCGCGTCCTGAAGCGTAGCGCCTCGACCCATGCCGGGACGGCGGTGGGCCCGAACGCCGACAGTGCCCGGGCTCGTCATGCCGGACGCCCCGGGCCCCGCACGGTTGTTTGCCCAGGCGTGCGGAAAGTCGGTCGGGAGCGGGGTCGGTCAAGCCGCGGCGGCCCAGCGGCCCAGCTACGCCGTTTTTCCAAGAGCGCTGTGCACAGTTGTGACGATGCGGGCGCGGTCCAATCCGGCGCGTTCAACTTGCGCGGCAGGCGTATCGTGGTCAAGGAACATGTCAGGCATGACCATCGGGCGGTACGCCAGCCCTGAGTCGAACACGCCCTCCCGTGCGAGCAGGTGCATCACCTGGGAGGCAAATCCACCGATCGAACCTTCTTCCACCGTGACCAGGACCTGATGGTTGGCCGCGAGGCGCTTGACCAGGTCCTCGTCGAGCGGTTTCGCGAAGCGGGCATCCGCCACGGTCGTCGAGAGGCCGTTTGCACCGAGTTCTTCAGCAGCCTTGAGGCAGTCCTGCAACCGTGAGCCGTACGAGAGCAGAGCGACCGTCGTACCCTCCTGAATGATGCGGCCTCGACCGATCGGCAGCACTTCCGGGATGTCCGGAAGGGTGACCCCGACGCCGCTTCCACGGGGATAACGGAACGCGCACGGGCGATCATCGATGCTGACCGCGGTGGTCACCATGTGGACCAATTCAGCTTCGTCTGCGGCCGCCATGAGCACTGTGCCGGGAAGGCAGCCAAGGTAGGTGATGTCGAACGCGCCGCAATGCGTTTGTCCGTCTGCCCCCACGAAGCCGGCCCGATCGATGGCGAAGCGAACGGGCAGGCTTTGAATGGCCACGTCGTGGACGATCTGGTCGAATGCCCGCTGCAGGAAGGTCGAATAGATGGCCGCAAAGGGTCGCATCCCTTCGGCAGCCAGACCGGCCGCGAACGTCACTGCGTGCTGCTCGGCCAGCCCGACATCGAAGGTTCGGTCCGGGAAGATCTTTCCGAAGCGGTCGACGCCGGTCCCCGAGGGCATCGCCGCCGTGATGGCCACGATCTTCTCGTCGCGGCGGGCTTCCTCGATCAGGGCGTCCGCGAAGACGCGCGTGTAGCTCGGGGGGGTGTTGGCGCCGCCGCCGCCCTTTGGCGCGCCACTGGCCACGTCGAACTTGCCGACGCCATGACCCTTGTCCTCTGAGCCTTCCGCCGGGGCATATCCCTTTCCCTTCTCCGTCACCACGTGAACCAGAATGGGTCCTTCGGCCTGGTCATCGCGTACGTTGCGCAGCACAGGAACCAGATGGTCGATGTTGTGGCCGTCGATCGGCCCCACGTAGAACATGCCCAACTGTTCGAACAGCGTACCGCCGGTCAGCAAGCTCCGCGCGTAGCTCTCGGCCCGACGTGCCGACCGTTGCAACGAGTCAGGAAACCGCCTTGACATCTGCAATCCGATATCACGCAGAGACCGATACGACTTGGATGAAATCAGACGCGACAAGTACGCCGACAGTGCCCCCACCGGGGGTGCGATCGACATCTCGTTGTCATTGAGGACCAGGATCAGCTTGTTGGCCATTGCGCCGGCGTTGTTCAGCCCCTCGAAGGCCATGCCGCCGGTCATCGCACCGTCCCCGATGACGGCGACGACTTTGTTGTCTCTTCCCTGGAGATCGCGGGCGACCGAAAACCCGAGGGCGGACGAGATGGAGGTCGACGCATGTGCGGCGCCGAACGGGTCGTACTCGCTTTCGGATCGCTTGGTGAAGCCTGACAATCCACCGCCCTGGCGAAGGGTACGGATACGGTCGCGTCGACCGGTCAGGATCTTGTGAGGGTAAACCTGATGTCCGACATCCCAGATGATGCGATCGGAAGGCGTGTCAAACAGGTAGTGGAGCGCAACGGTGAGTTCGACCACGCCCAGGCCGGCGCCGAGGTGGCCGCCCGTCACGGAAACCGCATCGATCGTCTCTGCTCGCAGTTCATCGGCGACCTGTCGCAGCTGGTCCGGCCGCAGGGCTCTGAGTTCGCTCGGATCCCCGACGGTGTCCAGCAGAGGTGTCTCAGGCATCACTTCCTCTTTTCGGCGGTGGCCTTTCCGTTACCCGGCTGAATCATATCAGCTAGGCCCATGGTCGACCCATCGAAAATACCTTTTCGGACGGTTCGGCAGCTACATCGGTCAGTACCCGGTCGCCAGCACCGGATCGGGGGTCGCGGGGATGTGACGGGTCCACTAGCGCCCCCACAAGGTTCCGGGAGCGGAGCGATTCCGTCACTTACCTCCACAGCGGGGCCCGTCCACAGGTCATGGCCGATCGGCTTGCCAACGCGGGCTGGGCATGCGTACGACCGTAGGGACGCGCCTTCCGATTCGCGGTTGCGGTCCTCGGGCGAGGCGGCGACGGGGAAGACCTGACTATTACCGACGGGCCCTCAGGCGCCGGAGGGCCATCGCCAGACGCACGTGTTTCCCATGATGCGAGACTGCTAGCTGGCAACCTGCCGGATCGGAAACACCTGGGGGCGGCCGGAGGGATGGCAGCGCGCGTACTGCCGGGCGTACGCCGTGTCGGCGCCCAGCTCCTCCGCGGCGTGCCAAGCCCAGCGGGGGTCGAACATCATCCCCCGGGCCAATGCCACCATGTCCGCCTTGCCCGAGGCGATGATGTCCTCGGCCTGCCGTGGCTCGGTGATCATGCCGACGGCCATGGTGGTGATACCGGTGTCCGTCTTGATGCGTTCCGCGAACGGAACCTGATACCCGGGGCCCAGCGGTATTGCCTGTTTCGGGTGGTTCCCGCCCGAGGAGACATCCAGAAAGTCGCAGCCCGCGGCCTTCAATTCGTGGGCGAGCGCGACGCTGTCCGCGATGTTCCAACCGCCTTCCACCCACTCGCTGGCGGAGATCCTGACCCCGAGGGGGCGGGCCTTGGGCCAGACAGCGCGGACGGCTTCGAAGATCTCCAGCAGCAGGCGCATCCGGTTCTCCCGGTTGCCGCCGTAGGCGTCCTTGCGCTGATTGGACATCGGCGAAAGGAATTCTGAGAGCAGGTACCCATGGGCGGCGTGCACTTCGGCCACATCGAAGCCAAGACGGGCCGCCCGTTTCGCTGCCTGGACGAACTGCTGCTTGACCCGAGCCATCCCTGAGAGATCCAGAGCCGTCGGCACGTGCCAACCCTCGTCGTAGGGAATCGGTGAGGGCGCCAACGTGGTCCAGGCTCCCTGCTCCTGCCCCAATGGCCTTCCGCCGGACAGGGGTGGATCACAGGACGCCTTGCGCCCGGCATGGGCCAGCTGGACGGCAAGCGCGGTGACCCCGTGCTCGCGGCAGAAGTTGACGACCCGGGCGAGCGCCGCTTCAGTTTCGTCCGACCAGAGACCGAGGCAGCGATGGGTTATCCGCGCCTCCGGTGCGACGTGGGTGGCTTCGGCGAACACCAGTCCAGCGGCACCCATGGCGTACTGGCCCAGATTCATCAGGTGCCAGTCCTGGGCCGCTCCGTTCACGGCCTGGTACTGGCACATGGGCGAGACCACGATCCGGTTCGCGAGCTCCAGTTCGCGGAGCGTGATGGGGGTGAAGAGGCGGCTTGTCATGTGTCCCTGCGGTCCGTGCGTTCCTGCGAAACGGATGGTTCTCGCGAATTTGGTCGCTTGACGCAAGCGGCAGCGCGAGGATCGTCCTGCGGGCGCTGACCTGCAGCGCGGGTCCGGTGTCTATGATCGGACTTCGCGCCGGGCCACTGCCGGTCAAGGCAGGCGGAAACAGGGGTCAGGCGGCGGCCAATCGACCGGCGACGGCGACGGGGGACCAGAGATGGAAATCAGGCAGGACCACAATCTCTCTCTCGAGGAAATGGACAAGCAGAGCTTTCTGCACGGCTACACAGCGCTCAAATCGCATCTTGAGACCGGTCCCGAGATCATCGTGTCGGGAAACGGCGTGCGGCTCACCAATTCGGCCGGCAAGGAATACATCGATGCCGTAGCCGGCCTTTGGTGCGTCAACATCGGCTGGGGACACAAGGAGGTGGTCGACGCCATCGCGGCGCAGGCGGACGAGCTGGCCTACTACCACAGCTTCTTCTCGATGGGGACGGAGGCACCCATCCGGCTCGCGGACCGGATCCTGCGCCTCGTGCCTGACAACATGAGTAAGGTGAGCTTCGGCAATTCGGGCTCGGATGCCAATGACACCAACGTCAAGCTGGTCTGGTACTACAACAATCTGCGCGGCAAGCCGGAGAAGCGGAAGATCATTTCCCGCAAGCGTGCCTATCACGGCGTCACCGTTGCGACGGCGAGCCTGACCGGGCTTTCGACCGTGCACACGGCGTTCAACCTGCCGTTGCCGATGGTCCTCCATACCGAGACCCCGCACTACTGGCGCCACGCGGAGCCGGGAATGAGCGAGCGCGACTTTTCGCGCGCGTGCGCACAGAAGCTCGAGGCGATGATTCTCGCAGAGGGACCCGAGACGGTGGCGGCGTTCATTGCGGAACCGGTAATGGGCGCCGGTGGCGTGATCATCCCGCCTGAGGGCTACTTTCCGGAGATTCAGCGCGTCCTGCGCGAGTACGACGTGCTGATGATCGCTGACGAAGTGATCACGGGATTCGGCAGGACCGGCAACTGGTTCGGGTCCGAGACCTACGCCATCGAGCCCGACATGATGACAATCGCCAAGGGGCTCACGAGCGGTTACGTGCCGATGTCGGGCAGCATCATTTCCGAGGAGATCTGGGAGGTCATCAAGGAAGGCCCCCCTGGCGTTGGCGCCTTCGCTCATGGCTATACGTACAGCGCGCATCCCGTCGCGGCCGCAGCGGCCATGGCGAATCTCGACATCATGGAGCGGCTGGACCTGCCGCGGAAATGCGCCGAGGTTGGCGCCTATTTCCAGCGGCGGCTGCGTGAGGTCGCCGCCGACCATCCGCTCGTCGGCGAGGTGCGTGGCGATGCCTTGCTGGGGGCCGTCGAACTGGTGAAGGACAGGGAGACCAAGGAGGCGTTCGACCCCGACCTGCTCGTCGGGCCCATGCTCAGCAAGTACTCGATGGAGGAGGGGCTCATCACCCGCTCGCTGCCTCTCTGCGATGCGGTGTCGTTTTCGCCGCCGCTGGTCATCACCCGGGCCGAGGTGGACGAGGCGCTCGAACTGTTCGAGCGTGCACTGAACCGCGTCGCCGACGAATTGGTCAGGGCGGGAACCTGGAACCCTTAGTCGGACGGGCGGAACGGGCACCCGCCCGTCCGCCGTCCCTGTCCACGGGAGGTGTGATCGGCCGCGGGGATCCCTCCGGAGACGGTTAGCCTGATGTCTGCGCTGTGGGCCGGGCTCGTTCCTGCAGGACCAGATACCGTGGAGATGTCCATCCGTTCAGTAGGATACGCCAGTGCCCAGAATCAACCGCGCGATTGAACTGCTGGCGGCGGGTCAGCCCGTATACAGCGATACCGTCGCCGATCTGACCTACGGGAACGGTGTCAGGCAGGCCCGCACCTGGGCCGACTGCCTGATCGTGGATCTTGAGCACCAACCCTTCGACATGACGCTACTGGGCCACTTCATGCAAGGGTTGGTCGCCGGCGGCCCTACCGACACCGGTCACCGTACCCCGGCCGTGATCGTCACACTGCCGACCGATGGCAGTGACGCCCGAACCGTGCGCACCAATCGCTGGATGATCCAGCAAGCCCTGGCCACGGGGGTACATGGTCTGATCCTGTGTCACGCAGAAGCCCCTGCGGCCGTAAAGGCATTCGTCGAGGGAGCGAGGTATTCCTTTCAGGATCTTGGTGTCGGCAGCCACCTGGAAGCCGGCCGCCGTGGATCGGGTGGCCAGCAGACTGCCGCTGAAATCTGGGGTCTGGTGGTGGTGGACTATCTGGAGTGTGCCGACGTCTGGCCTCTCAACCCAAGCGGTGAGCTGATGCTGGGCCTGAAAATCGAAAATCGGCGCGCACTCGTCCAGGCGGAGGCCAGCGTCGCCGTGCCCGGCATCGCCTTCGCTGAATGGGGACCCGGTGACATGGGCATGTCCTACGGGTACCGGGAGGCGCACGATCCACCCTATCCGCCCGACATGCTGGCGGCGAGGGAACGGGTCAAGACGGCCTGCGACCAGGCGGGAATCGCTTTTCTCGACATCATGCAGCGCGACAACGTGGTCGCGCTCATCGATGCCGGCGTGAAAATCGGAGCCACCACCCGTGAGGTCGCCGAGACGGGTCGCCAGCACAGCCGGCGCAAGGCGGCGACCGCGAGCTGAGAGGCCAGCACGTCGCTGCAGCTCGCAAGAGGCCCGTCCGATGTCGGACGAACGCCCCCGGGCGCCCCGTAATGGTGCCAAACAGACCAGCCGGGGACGCCGCCGCGGTCGCTGGAACCGCGCGGGCATCTCGGTTCGGACGCGCTGGCCCAGGCGTCTGGCCGCCTAAAGAGGCATCTTCGCGTGGATCAGTTGCCGGCCTTGTCCGCGTAGGGGTTGTCACCTTTGCGGACCATGATCCTGAGGGGCACGCCGTCAAGATCGAAGGTCTTGCGCAGGCCGTTGGCCAAGTAGCGGACATAGCTCCGTGGAAGCCCCCCCGGGTGGTTGGCGAACAGGGCGAACGTCGGAGGGCGCACGTTTACCTGCGTCATGAAACGCAGGCGCTGGGCCCGCCCGCCGGCCCGGGGTGGCTGGTGCGCATCCGTCTGGGCGCGTAGCCAACGGTTGAGCGCCGGTGTCGGCACGCGCCGGTTCCATCGCTGATGGACGGTGAAGACCGCCTGCATGAGACGACTGGTCCCGTGGCCGGTCAAGGCGGAGAGCGCAACACAGGGGACGCCGCGCGCCTGCGGCAACGTCTCGTCGAGCCGCTCGGCCAGGGCCCGCCGCATGGCGGCAGGCTGCCGGACCAGATCCCATTTATTGGCCGCAACCACCAGCGCGCGGCCTTCCTGCACCACTTCTGCCGCGATGGCGAGGTCCTGATCCACCAAGGCCTCGCTGCAGTCGAGCATGAGCACGGCCGCTTCCGCGAAGCGAAGTGCCCGTCTCGTGGACTCTGCGGAAACCGCTTCCGGACGTGAATCAACCCGGCTGGTCCGTCTCAGTCCGGCGGTGTCGACGAGTTCGATCCGGCGACCACGCCAGGTCCAGGCGTGGCCGACCGAATCGCGTGTAATCCCGGGTTCCGGCCCGGTCAGCATCCGGTCTTCGCCGAGCAGACGATTGGTGAGCGTGGACTTGCCGCTGTTGGGGCGGCCGATGATCGCGATGGGGATGGGCCGCGCTTGGTCCGGGGCGTCCACATCCGCTGGCGCCGCGGGGGCGTTCCGGGCAGCGATCACTGCCTCGACATCGCCGATCCCGAGGCCATGTTCGGCGGAGATCGGGATCGGTTCGCCGAGCCCGAGTTCGAACCCTTCGACCGCCTGCGCCGCCAAGGCGGGGCTGTCGCACTTGTTGACCAGAAGGATGACTTCGCGGGCGTGCGTCCGCGCCAGACGTGCGTACTCGCGATCGACCGGGGTCACGCCCTGCCGGCCGTCGATCACGAACAGCACCAGATCCGCTTCGGCGAGAGCCCGCTCACTTGCTTCGCTCATTCGGGCAGCCAGCGTGCCGGCGTCAGCCTCCTCAAGTCCGGGCGTATCGACGATCTGGAAATCCTCAGCCCCGATTTGTCCGGAAGAGACGTTCAGATCCCGGGTCATGCCGGGATTCGGGTCGACGAGCGCCGCCCGTCGGCCGGCCAATCGGTTGAACAGCGTGGATTTGCCGACGTTGGGGCGGCCGACAATTGCCACCCGCAACTGCACGAACTCCGCCCTCAGTTCAGCGCAACGACCGCGCCCTCGCGTGTCAGCACGTACAGGGTGCCGTCGGCCAGGATCGGTGCGCTTGCCGGGTCCCCCTGGATGGCGGCGGAGTTCAGCACCGAGCCGTCGGAGGGGTCGAGGCTGACCATTCGTCGGGATCCCGCTACCAGCACCTTCCCGCCAGCGATGATCAGCCCGGCCCAGGACAGGTCCTCGTCGTCGTCGATGCCAAGAGCATCCGCCAGATTGGTTCGCCAGCGCAGGTTGCCCGTGCCCCGCCGGAGGCACACGATTTCCCCCTCGGTGGTCAAGGCGTACATCCACTCCCCGGTCACGCGCGGCGTGTGCGCGATGGTCAGTGGGACCCGCCACTGCAGTGCTCCGGTCTGGAGGTCAAAGCTGGCGAGCTGCCCGGTGGCGCCGCCGGCGATGACAGAGTCGGCGTCGATGACGGGGCCGCCGGCGACGTCCTCGATTTCGATCTGGATCGCCCCCTGAAGGGCCTCCGTGAGCGGAACTCGCCAGGCCTCTCGTCCGTTATCGGCCCGCACGGCGACAATTTCACCGGTGGAGTACGGTGCGATCACGACGTCGTCGTTGGCAGCAGCGGGCAAGGCATTCAGCATCGATGGCCCTTGCTTTAGTGCGCCTTCATGCAACCAGATCTCGCTGCCGTCGCTACGCTGCAGCGCGACGGTCTGGTCGGTCATCAGCCCGGCGTACACGCGGGCGCCGTGCACGGTTGGCGCCGCGCGGAACGGAATCCCGTACCGACGACGCCACTGCACGTCCCCGTTCTGGGCGTTGAGCGCCAGTACTTCGCCGTACCCGGTGCTCACGAACAGGGTACCGCCATCCAGAGCGACCCCGCCTCCGACACCACGGCCCCCGTCCTCTCCGTCCGGGCGAACGGACCGGGTCCAGGCTGATCGCCGGTCCTCCAGCGACAACGCGATCACGCGGCCATCGGGATCCAGGAAATAGAGATGTCCCTCTCCGACCACCGGCTGGCCCAGGATGCGTGAGGTTCGAGTTTCAGCGCTCCCGACGTCCAGGCTCCAGGCGAGGGTGAACCCGCCGGAATAGGCCCCATGGAGCGGTCGGTTGTCGGCGTTTGCGTCTTGCTGAAACCAGGTGGCCGTCACCGGTTCCGACAGAACGACGGGGTCGCTCGTGTCGTCAGTTGGCGCGAGACGCTCTTCGAGGGTAAGGATCGACACCCGTTCGCCCGGCAGCGGCACCTCGTCGTCGACACCGAACCAGGATGTACATCCCGCGAGGACGAACGCGACGATCGAGAGGGCGACGATGTTCATCTAGTCCTCCGGGTTCGGCCACAGCAGCAGCATGCGGTGGGCCCGTGTTCGTACCCCCCGCGGGACGCTGGCGTCGTCGGCCAGCGCGCGAAATTCGGATTTTGCCGTTTCCGTGTCCGCCTCCCGGTAGGCCAGGTGCGCGTTGAGTTCGCGGGCGAGCGCGTACCACGCGCCGCTGGGGTCCTCGAGGAGCCAGGCCGTACGGTCGCGAATGACGGCGGCCGCGCCCTGATCAAGCAGAAGGTACGACGCGTGAAGATCGGCTACCGCCCGAAAGTGCGGCGGCACGGCGTCGTCGTCGGCGATTGCGTCGTAAAGGGTGATGGCTGCCGCCGGGTCGCCGGAGGCGGTCAGGGCTGCGGCTTCCGAGAGCTTGGCGAGGAGAGCGTATCCGGATTCGGCCTCACGCGTCAGGTCCGCCAGATCGGAAATGCCGAGACCGGTGTTGCCGCTCTCGAGGGCGGCCATGGCTGCGGCGTAGCGGTCCGCGTCCTCTGCCCGCCGTTCCTCGAGATGGTTCTGCCACAGGTACCAACCGCCGATCGCGAGAGCGAGCAGCGCCGCAACGCCTGCCGCGGCCGGGCCATAGCGCCGTCCCAGGCGGCGCAGCCGTTCGATGCGAATATCCTCATCGATTTCGCGTAGCAGATCGCTCAACGATTTCTCCTTGGTCGGGTCGGCAGACGCACTGGCGGGCATCCTCCCGCGGCGGGATCTGCCTGATCGGGCGCGGAGGCCTCACATTACCACCACGGAGCGCCCTTGGCGGGAGCCCGGACGTTACTCCCCAGGCGGCGCTTCAGTGCCGCCAGTGCTCCTTAAGAAAGGTTGCCGCATCGCGTAGTCCCCGCTGCGCGGCGTCGACTTCGGGAGCGAACTTGAGGAAGCCGTGCGGCATGCCCGGGTAAAGAATGTAGCGGTGCGGTACCTTCGCCGCCTCCAGGTGCGAGCGGAAGGCCTCGGCGTCGTCACGCAGCGGATCCAACGCTGCCGCCGTCAGCAGGACCGGAGGCAAGCCGTGATAGTCACCGCGGAGCGAACAGAAGCGAGGATCAAGCCCGTCCGCTTCATCGCTCAGGTAGTCGATGTAGAACCGCCGCATGATGTCGAGGCCAAGACCGTAGCGCCCATCCCCGTAAGCCTCGGCCGCCGCACCAAGCGGGTAACCAAACTCGGGCAGATGACCGTAGCAGCCATAGAACAGGACACCTGCGCTGAGGGGCTCTCGTTTCTCATTGAGAACGGAGAGGGCAAGGTTGGCCCCGGCGCTGTCACCGCCGACCGCCAGCCGGGTGGCGTCGACGTCGATTTCTGCCGCATGCTCGACCAACCAGTCGCACGCGAACAGGCACTCTTCGATCGCCACCGGAAATCGGTACTCCGGGGCCAGGCGGTAATCCACGGAAATCACCGAAGCGCCGGCCTCGCGGGCCAAGAGGCGACACATGGTGTCGTGCGAGTCGACGCTCCCGAGCATGAAGCCGCCGCCGTGAAAATAGAGTAGCCCGGGAAGGATGGTGTCGGACGGTCGATAGACGCGCGCCAGCAGCCCGCCGTGCGGGCCGTCAAGCGTGATGTCGGTGACGGACGCAAGCGCCGGTGGTTTCGCATTCCAATATGCGGACGTGGCTTCGTAGGCCGCCCGAATTTCGGCAACGGGCGCGTCGACGAGCTCCCGGAAATCCACGGGCGGCTCGTCTTCAGCAGCGCGGCGGCTGGCGGCGACGAGAGCAGGATCAATGGTGTCGATGTCGCTCATGAGATCCCCTGGCGCCAATACGTGGTGCAGTTTGTGGTAGACAGGTTCCGAATTTCACCGGCGCCGGTCCGCCGCTGCCGTAGCAGACACGTGTTCTAGCGGTTCCCCGGCGTGATGGCACCCTGTGCGGTGCCGATTGCGTCCGGGGCGGCAGACGCCCCATCGGGTACTCCTTCGATGGCTCGCCTCACACCTGGTCACGGACGAACCCGGTCGGCCCGTCATCCCCGTCCGGGTGTTGAGCCAGCGGGAGCCCTCGAAAACCTGGCATCCAGCCAGATCAGACCGGCGGCTTCGCGCCTCTGCAACAATTGAAATGATTGTTGATTGGCCGTCCCTGCGTCCCGGCGATACATTGGCTCCGGCCGCGTCGCGTCTAGGGCCCGTGGAACCGCTTTGCCAGCGGGACGCGGCGCTCGCCGGTCGGCTCGGCTCCGCTGCCCTCGGGGTAGCGTCCGTATTGTGGCCGTGCCGGGATCGCCAATGCGCGCAGTAGAGCACACCGTTGCCCGACCGGTTACGTACCGTGACCTCGGGCTGTTTACGGGCGAACCGGTCGTGATGACGGTGCATCCCGCGGCTGCCGGAGCCGGCATTGTCCTGGTGCGTACGGACATGCCCGGCTCGCCGGAAGTCCCCGCGCAATGGGGCCGCGTCGCGGATGCCGAGCGCCGGACCATGATGCTTGGTGCCGGCAATGGTGCGACGATCTGGACGGTGGAGCATCTGCTCGCGACGTTTGCCGGATTGGGCATCGACAATGCCCGGGTGGAACTGAACGGCCGCGAAGTTCCGATCCTGGACGGATCGGCCGCCGGCCTCGTGGCCCCGCTTGAGGAAGCCGGAGTGGTTGCTCAGGATCGGCTCAGGTCCTGGATTCGGGTTCGCCGTCCGGTGCGGGTCGAAAACGGCATCGGTACCGTGGTGATGGAGCCGGCTGAGGGGTTCGTGGTCCACGGCACCATCGACTACCCCGATACCGCGATTGGCCGGCAGAGCTACGAATTTGCGCTCGAGGGTTCCCGGTTCCGGGACGAGATCGCCTCGGCCCGGACCTTCTGCACTCCCGCCGATGCCGAAAAGCTGCGCAGCCAGGGGCTGGGCCTGGGCGGGAATCCGGGGAACGTCATCCAGGTGGATGGCATGTGCGTCCAGGCCAAGGACGGGCTTCGCTTTGCCGACGAGTTCATTCGCCACAAGGTGTTGGATTGCGTTGGCGACCTCTACCTCGCGGGCGCGCCGCTGCTCGGCCGGGTGACGTTCGTGCGAGGCGGTCACGAGTTGAACCGCCGCCTGCTGTCAGCGATCTTTTCCGAGCCGGCGAACTGGGAGCGGAGCACTTGCCCGCCCGCGTCGGGGACGTGGGCCGGAACTGCAGCCCGCGTTGCTGTGGCCTGAATCAAGTTCTCGCCAAGGCTTCGCATCGGTTACACTCCGCCGCATGCCGCTGCTAGTTGCACAGATCCTTGTCGCGCTATGCGTTGTAATCGGTGCCTCGGACGCACCGCCTGCGCACGCTCAGGAAGCAACCGAAGGAGTAGAGGCGCCGGCCCCGCCGCCGCCACCACCTGCCCCAGCCACGGCCGAGCGGCAAGGTGAAATCCGCTTCGCGGATGGGAGCCACTACGTTGGCCAGATACGCGGTGGCGTCATGCACGGCCCCGGGACGCTGACATACGCGAACGGGGACACCTACGAGGGCGATTTTGTAGAGGGCAGGCAGGACGGGCGAGGGATATTCCGGTACGCGGACGGTTCCCGGTACGACGGGGACTTCCGGGACGGCGTCCGGTCGGGTCAGGGCCTGCAGGAGTTCGCGGACGGGGCCCAGTACGAGGGCGCATTCGAGAACGACCAGTTTCACGGCGAGGGCACGTATCGGCACCCGGACGGCAGCACGTTTGCCGGCACCTACGAGCACGGTGAACGCCGCAGCGGAACACGGGTGTACGCGGACGGGAGCCGGTATGAGGGGGGCTTCACGGAAGGTCAGCCCAACGGCTTCGGCAAGCTCACGCTCCAGGGTGGCGACGTGTACGAGGGCGACTTTGTGGCTGGACGCCGCACCGGTCAGGGCGAGTACCGGTTCGCCGACGGCAGGAGCTATGAGGGCTCGTTTCGCGACAACCAGTTTCACGGTGAAGGCACGTACACGCACCCCGGAGAAGCGACGTACTCGGGGACGTACGAGAACGGCCGCCGACACGGCACCGGAACGTTGACGTTTGCCAACGGTAACGTCTACGTCGGGACATTTGCGGACGACGTCATGGCTGGCACCGGCACGCTGACGTTCGCCAATGGCGGAACCTACGAAGGAAGTTTTGCCGCGGGCACCATGTCCGGTAGCGGCAAGCTGACACTTTCCGACGGAGCCACGTACGAGGGTGAGTTCGTCGACGGTCAGCGCGAAGGTCAGGGCACATTCCGGTTTGCCGACGGATCGACCTACGAAGGCGGGTTCGTCGACGGCCAGCGCGAAGGCCAGGGCACGTTCCGGTTCGCCAGCGGAGCGACCTACGAAGGCGCCTTCCTGAACAACCAGTTTCACGGCGAGGGCAGGTACATACACCCGGACGGAAACACGTTCACCGGGACCTACGAGAACGGAAAGCAGCTGGAGGGGCAGGCCACGCTCGTCTATTCGGACGGAACCCGGTACGAGGGGGCGATTTCAGGCGGCCAGCAAACCGGAGAGGGCGTGCTCGTCTACGCGGACGGGACCCGGTACGAGGGTGGCTTCCAGAACGGCAACTTCCACGGTTCCGGCATCCTGACGTATGCCAACGGGGTGAAACTCGAGGCGACCTTCGAGAACGGGGCAGCGACGGGTCGGACCGTTACCACCTATCCCGACGGGACGCGGGTCGAAAGCGAGTAGGGGCGGTCAGCTTCGGTTGGCTGCCTCCATTGTGCCGCCCACATAACGGATTCGGTAGACCTTTCCGGCCCTGTCGTCGGAGACCATGAGGGAACCGTCAGGCGCCTCGAGGACGTCAGCCGGCCGGCCCCACGCCCGCTCGTTCTTGAGCCACCCATCGGCGAATGTCTCGTAGCCCAGCGCGGTTCGGTGATCATCAGCGAGCCGCACGACGGTAATCCGGTAGCCGATCTTCCGGGTCCGGTTCCAGGATCCGTGTTCCGCGATGAATACCGCGCCACGATAGCTGTCGGGCAAATTGGTTCCGGAGTGGATGGCGAGGCCGAGCGGCGCCACGTGTGGACCCAGCGCCTGCGCGGGGGGTTCTGCATCGGCGCATTCCCCGTCGCCTCCCAGGTTCGGGTCCCTGAGCGTGTCGGCGTGGCAGAAGGGGAACCCGTAATGGAGGCCAGCTTCCCGAGCCCGATTGAGTTCACATGGCGGAAGATCGTCGCCGAGATGGTCCCGGCCGTTGTCGGTAAACCACAACTCGCCCGTGACCGGATGCCACGCAAGCCCGACCGAGTTGCGCACGCCCCGCGCATAGACCTCGATCTCCGAACCGTCGGGGCGCATCCGGAGCACACTGCCGTAGTAGCCGTCGACCCGGCAGACATTGCAGGGCGCGCCAACCGGGGCGTAGAGAAGTCCGTCCGGCCCGAAGCCCAGAACCTTCCAACCGTGGTGTTGGTCCGACGGAAGCCGATCCGTTACGACGACAGGAGCCGGCGGATTGTCCAGTCTGGACTCGATATCATCGAAGCGCAGGATGGTGCTCACGGCACCCACGTAGAGAGCGCCGTCATGGAACGCGACGCCGCTCGGCATTTGCAGGCCTGACGCAATCTCGCGGACGCGTTCTCCCCGGCCGTCGCCGTCGGCGTCGGTCACCGCAAACACGCGTCCGTCCCGGCGGGTGCCGACGAAGAGCGTGCCCTGCTCCCCCCAGGCCATCTGCCGTGCATTGGGGACGTCTGCAAACGGCTCGATGACGAATCCGTCGGGCAGACGGATGGTGGCGAGGCGTTCGTCTGCAACCGAGTCAGCGGTACCGAACACGGCCAGTCCGGCCAGCAGGAAAGTCAGGACGAAGGTGCGCATGTTTGAGTTCACATGTTGGGATACCGCGGGCCCTCGCCGCCCTGCGGCGGAACCCACGTGATGTTCTGGGTCGGATCCTTGATGTCACACGCCTTGCAGTGCAGACAGTTAGGCGCGTTGATCCGCAACTGCCGCTCGCCCTGTTCGACCACGAACTCGTAGACGCCGGCGGGACAGTACCGCTGTTCGGGCCCGTCGTACCGGGCCAGGTTCACGCTCAGGGGCACATCCGAATCCGCGAGCTGCAGGTGACACGGTTGGCCCTCCTCGTGGTTGGTTCCGGAGAACGCAACGTTGGTCAGGCGGTCAAACGTGATCTCGCCGTCCGGCTTCGGATAGGTGATCGGCCGCGCCGAAGCGGCATCCTCCAGGCTGGCGTGATCGGGCTTGCCGTGGCGGAGCGTCCATGGCGCCCGGCCACGGAGCAGGATTTGGTCGATTCCGGCGAGGACGGTCCCCCAGAACCGCCCGTAGCGAAATCCGGGGCGCACGTTCCGGCCCCGGAAGAGCTCGCGATAGGCCCATGAAGCGCGGAATTCCGTGTCGTAGGCTGCGCAATCCACTGTGCCATCGGCCAGGGCCCGGGCGGCCGCCTCAGCCGCGCACATGCCGGACTTGATGGCCGTGTGCGTGCCCTTGAGGCGGGGAACGTTCAGGGTTCCCGCGTCGCAGCCGAGCAGCGCGCCGCCCGGGAACACCAGGCGGGGGAGGCTCTGCGGCCCGCCCTCGTTGAGTGCACGTGCGCCGTACGCAATGCGCTGCCCGCCCTCGAATGTCGGCCGGATCGCTGGATGGGTCTTGAACCGCTGGAACTCGCCAAACGGGCTGAGGTGCGGATTCGAATAATCGAGCCCGACCACGAACCCGACGGCCACCTGGCGGTCCTCCAGGTGGTACAGGAACGCCCCGCCGTACGTATCGCCGGGCAACGGCCATCCGGCGCTGTGGAGGACGAGTCCGGGCTGGTGGCGCTCCGGCGCGACCTGCCAGAGTTCCTTCAGTCCGAGTCCGTATGTCTGGTGTTCACAATCCCGATCAAGCCCGAACTGTCGGATGGCCTGCTTGCCGAGACTGCCGCGGCAACCCTCCGCGAGGAGCGTAAAGGTGCCCCGGAGTTCGACACCGGGCTGCCAAGCCGGGCCGCGCGAACCGTCCGCTGCAAGCCCCATGTCACCGGTTGCAACCCCCGACACCCGGTCCCCGTCCGTGAGCAGTTCGGTCGCCGCGAAGCCCGGGAAGACCGCGGCGCCCATGCTCTCGGCCGTGCCCGCCAGCCAGCGGCAAAGGTTGCCGAGACTGATGATGTAGTTGCCGTCGTTCCGCATGGCGGGCGGCAGCAGGGCATGCGGCCAGGTGAAGCTGCTCCTGGCGCCCAGGAACAGGAGCCGTTCTTCGCTGACCTGGGTCTGTACCGGCGTGTCGAGCGAACGCCAGTCCGGGATGAGTTCGTCGAGGCCGCGCGGATCGAGGATTGCGCCTGAGAGCGTGTGGGCGCCCACTTCGGAGGCCTTCTCGACGACGCACACGGAAATATCCCGGCCGGTTTCGTCAGCCAGCTGGCGCAGCCGGATCGCGGCCGCGAGGCCGGCCGGTCCGGCACCCACGATCACCACGTCGAACTCCATGGCTTCCCGCTGGGGAGGCGGGGCGGGAGACTCACTCATCGGCGGCTTGCCTTGGGAGGGTCATCGGGAGGCGCAGGGGCCTCAAAGGACGGCGAGAATCCGCTCGGCGCTTGACACTTCGAACGCGCCTGCCTCTTCGACGGCAAGGTGGGCGACCGAACCGTTCTCCACGACCATCGCGAATCGCTGGCCGCGTTGCCCAAGCCCGAATCCGGTCCCGTCCAGCCCCAGACCGAGGGCCTGCGTGAATTCGCCGTTGCCGTCGGCCAGCAGCGTCACCGAATCACCGGTGTTCTGGCTCTTACCCCAAGCGTCCATCACGAATGCGTCATTGACCGCAATGCAGACGATCTCGTCGACCCCCTTTGCCTTGATCGCGTCGGCGTTCTGCACGAAGCCGGGCAGATGCTGAACGGAACAGGTGGGCGTGAATGCGCCGGGTACCGAGAACACGACCACCTTGCGGTTGCCGAAGAACTCGGTCGTGGACACTTCTTCCATGCCGTCCGCGCTGAGGCGGCGGAGCGTGGCGGCGGGGATGGAATCACCAGTCGAGATGGGTATCGGAGCCTCCCGGGTTTGATTGGTGGCACGAGCCCGAGAGGGACCAGGCGGTCGCTCCGGAGCAGCGGACTGCAGGTTACCTGACCTTGGCCCGTTTGGCGCGTTGGACGGCTTCGATGATCGCGTCCGCAGTCAGTAGCTCCGGTAGCACCTCGCCCTCAGGAAGGCCCGGTCCGTACACGGCATTGAACGGGACTCCGAGGCGCTGGTGCGTCGCCAGATAGGCGGCTATGTCCGAATCTGGCAGGGTCCAGTCACCACGCAGACCGACGATGTCGCCAACCTCCAGAAGGTTGCGAATCGGCGGCCGATCGAGCACCAGGCGTTTGTTCACGACGCAGGTCACGCACCAGTCGGCGGTCACGTCCACAAGGAGGACCTGATCGGCGGCCAGGTGGGGCACGGCCGCCGGGTTCAGCGGCCGCCAAAGCGGGTCGCTGGCCGGCATCCGGTCGCCGGGCCCCGTGTAGCCGGCCATGGCCGGGAACAGAACCGCCAGTACCAGCGAGGCCAGGCCTGCGCCCCGCACGACCGGGACGATCCGCTCGGCGGTCCGGACCGCAAATGCGAGCACCGCGAGTCCGCTCAGTCCGGCGGCGACAGCCGTCGGGATGACTCCGGCCGCCGAGTGCAGCACGGACAGCAGCCAGATCGCCGTGCCGAGGAGCATGAGCGCCAGCACCAGCTTGAGACGACCCATCCAGGGGCCGGGACGGGGCAACATCGCAAGGAGACCCGGCCGGACGGCGACCAGCAGCCATGGGACGGCCATGCCTAGTCCGAGGCCCAGAAACACGAGCACGATGTCGCCAAAGCCGCGCGTGAGCGCGAAACCCACGGCGGTGCCGACCACGGGTGCGGTGCACGGCGTGGCCAGCACGGTGGCGAACGCTCCCTCCGCGAACGCGCCCGCGTGCCCCTTCAGGTCGCCGCCGGCAGCCTGGAACCAGCGGTTCACCCTAATGGGCAGCCGGATATCGCAGATACCCGCAAGAACTGCCGCGAACAGCAGCACGATCACCGCAACGAAGGCGATGAACCCGGGTATCTGGAACTGGAACCCCCAACCGGCCGTCAGGCCAGCTGCCCGAACCGCGGCGACCAGCAGGGCGAGCAGGCCGAACGACGCGACGATACCGGCTGCGGTTGCGAGAAAGCTCGCGGAGACGACAGCCCGGTCTTGCCCAGCCGCATCGATCAACCGGGCAATCTTGATTCCGAGTACCGGCAGCACGCAGGGCATCAGGTTCAGGATCAGGCCTCCGAGCAGGGCGAGCAGGAACGCCACGCCGAGCGTCAGGTCGCCGCCGGTCGAGGCTGGCGCCGCGGCGAGGACGAGTTGGCGGTATGCGTTGGCCGAGCCCGTGACCAGGGTGACACCGAGATCGGCTCCTTCGAGTTGCTCGGCATCGAACGGGGGCAGGACGTCGACAACGACCGCGACCGTTTTCCCGTCGGCCGAGACGGTCGCGTGGTCACTGCGGAAGAAGATTCCCTCCGGTCCCTCGAGGAGGGCGACAATCTGTTCGGGCGAGGTATCCAGCTCGAACATGCTGTCCGCCGTGATGTGGACCGTGCGGACCCCGTCGAAGGCGGCGGTCAGTCGCTCGAAGCCGGCCGCCTGCGGCGGGCCGGGCACGCGCGCTTCCGCTTCGGCGATGATCCGGGCGTGGGAACTGGGGGATGCGGCACCGGCCGGCAGGTGCAGCAACGTGTCGACTCGAACGGGAATGCAGACCTGAGCGCAGACCTGGTAGTCGATTCCCGCATCGAGCGTGGTCGGCCGCCCGGGCTCCTCGACATGGAGTCGGATCGGGATGAGCACGTTTCCCGCGTAGGTGCGTGTGACGAGTTGCCCCTGCTCGACCGACTGCTCCGGGGCGGGCCACACAAATTCGACGGACGCGACGTTCTCCGAAGCTGGACCGACGGTGAGGGTGGGCGGCAATCCGGCTTCACCCGGGCTTCGCCAGTAGATATGCCAGCCGTCGTCGAGCGCCACCTGCAGGCCGAGCGGGAGCGTGGGGCGAGATCCGGCCGCTGTCACGGCCGAAACGATTCGCGTCCGCCAGGATTCGCCGTCGCTCCATTCGGAGGCGGTATCGGCCGCCGTGGCGGCCGCAGCAGGCACCGGCAGGCCGAGGGCCAGGACCAGGGAAATCGTGCCGCAGACGCGGCGAGTGCAGGGGGATGCGGCGATCAAGGTAGCGACGGGGTTGGCAGTGCGGCGTCTAGAGGCAGGCCACTTGAGACATAGGGCATGCCAGCGTCAAGCCGTCAGGTGAGTGTACTCATCTGTGTTCCGCCGCCGAAGGTTTCCATCTGAGCACGGGACTTCGTGCAGCTCGGGTCTCATCGGCGCGCCGGCGGGGAGCATTCCCGGGCGCATTGGCAAAGCCATCCGCCTCGGAGCCGTGGGCACGGGCCACTAGGTCGCGGGCAGCTTCGATGAAAGAATCCAGCGTGGTCCGGCTTTCCGTTTCTGTGGGCTCCACCAGCAGCGCCCCTGAGACCACCAACGGAAAATAGACTGTGGGAGGGTGGAAGCCCTGCTCAATCAACGCCTTGGCGAAGTCGAGCGTGGAAACCCCGGTACCGTCGAGAAACGAATCGTCGAACAGGCACTCGTGCATGCACGGTCCCGGGTAGGCCGGAGACAGGGTGTTAGCCAGCGCCGAGCGCAGGTAGTTGGCGTTGAGCACGGCGTCCTCGGCAACCTGCCGGATCCCCTCCCGGCCGTAGCTCAGGCAGTAGGCAAGGGCCCGCACAAACGTTCCCATCTGGCCGTGGAAGGCCCGCAGCCGTCCGAAGCTGGCGCCGGCCGGGCCAGTCGCCTGCTCCAGCAGGCGAAGCTGTCCGTCGTCCTCGTGCAGGACCCAGGGCAGCGGCGCAAACGGCGCAAGCGCTGCAGACAGCACCGTGGGGCCGGCACCCGGGCCACCGCCGCCGTGCGGGGTGGAGAAGGTCTTGTGCAGGTTGATGTGCATGGCGTCCACGCCCAGATCACCCGGTCTCACCTTGCCCACCAGGGCATTGAAGTTGGCGCCATCGCAGTAGAAGTAGGCCCCCGCAGCGTGGGTCGCCTCTGCCATCGCCTGGATGTCGGATTCGAACACGCCGCAGGTGTTCGGATTGGTCAGCATGATGGCGGCAACGTCGGGGCCGAGGGCCGCTTCGAGGCTCGCAGTATCGACACGACCGTCGGCACCCTCCTGGACCTTCTCCACCTCGAACCCGCAAAACGCAGCGGTCGCCGGGTTGGTTCCGTGTGCGGAATCCGGCACCAGGATGCGGTGGCGTGCCTCGCCTTTGGCTTCGTGTGCTGCCCTGATGGCCATCAGGCCACACAGCTCTCCGTGGGCCCCGGCAGCGGGCCACATCGCCACTGCCGGCAATCCGGTGAGGATCCGCAGCCAGCGCGCGAGTTCGTCGATCACCGTGAGGGCTCCCTGCACGGTGGATGCCGGCTGCAGCGGGTGCACGTCGGCAAAGCCAGGCAGCCGGGCGAGCTTTTCGTGGAGCCGGGGATTGTGCTTCATGGTGCACGATCCCAGCGGATAGAAGGCGGTATCGATTCCGTGATTGAGGCGGCTGAGCCGAGTGTAGTGGCGCACTACGGTCGCTTCGTCGAGATCGGGCAGCCCGATTCCTGTTGACCGTTCGGCGGAGCCGAGCCGTGTTGCGCAACCTGAGGGGGCAGGCAGATCGATGCCGCTCCGTCCCGGCGATCCGAGTTCGAACAGGAGAGGTTCCGCGCGGTCAGGTGCTCCGGACTGAATGCCGCTCATCGCAGTGTCTCCTCGAATGCGGCGCCCAGGCGCTCGATATCGTCGTCTGTCGTGAGTTCGGTGGCGGCAATCAGGAGATGGTTCGCGAGGTCGTCGCGGCCCGGGTAGAGGCGGGAGGCGGGTACGCCGGCGAGCACCCCGCGCTCCCGCTGCATGGCCGCGGCCACGTCCTCGGCGGGACGGTCGAGAGCAACCACGAACTCATTGAAGAACGTTTCGTTGGCAACGCTGACGCCCTTGACCGCTTCAATGCGCTCTGCCGTCCGGACGGCAGCCTCGTGGTTCAGGCGGGCGAGGCGAGCCAGACCGGTCTCGCCGAGGAGCGCGAGATGGACGGAAAAGGCGAGCGCACACAGCCCGCTGTTGGTACAGATGTTGCTGGTGGCCCGGCCGCGCCGGATGTGCTGCTCGCGCGCGGCGAGCGTCAATACGAATGAGCGTTCGCCCTCGGTGTCCACCGTTTCACCGGCGAGCCGCCCCGGCATGTTCCGCACGTACTTGTCCCGGGTAGCGAACAAGCCCACGTACGGTCCGCCGAACGCCAGGCCCACACCGAGGGACTGTCCTTCGGCAACCACAATGTCCGCGCCGTCTTCGCCGGGCGAACGGAGAGCGCCCAGCGCGACCGTTTCGGGGACCGCCACGATCAGCAGGGCACCGGCTGCATGCGCCGCCTCTGCCCAAGGCCGTAGATCGCCCACGGCGCCGAAGACGTCCGGGTACTGCACCAGCACGGCCGCGCAGTCGTCGGGAAGTGCATCGGGACTTGCCGGCAGCCACTGTCCTGGTTCGGCGCCCGACAGCTGAACCAGCTCCAGGCCAGCGAAGTGGAAGTACGTTGTCAGGGTCTCGTGCCAATGCGGGTGCAGGCCGTCGGCAACCGCAATCCGGTTGCGTCGGGTGACGCGAGCGGCCATCAGGGTGGCCTCCACGCACGCCGTCGATCCGTCGTACATCGATGCGTTGGCGACCTCGCACCCGGTCAGCAAGGCCACTTGCGTCTGGAACTCGAAAAGGGTCTGAAGGGTGCCCTGGCTGATCTCCGGCTGGTAGGGCGTGTATGAGGTCAGGAATTCCCCGCGCTGGATCAGCGCGTCGACGCTGGCCGGGATGTAATGGCGGTACGCGCCGGCGCCGAGGAAGAACGGCCCGTCGCCAGCGGCGCGGTTCCGGCCGCTCAGTTCTTCGAAAACCCGTCCGATCTCGATCTCGCTGGCCGCCGGAGGCAGGTCCAGCACCGGGTCGAGGACTTCGGACGGCACGTCCGAGAACAGGTCGTTGATCGCCGGCACCCCGATTCGGTCCAGCATGGCGCGGCGATCCGCATCGGTGTTCGGAAGCCAACGCATGGGATCAGGCCTCGCCGGTCAGCGCTGCGTAGGCTGCTTCATCCAGAAGCTGGTCAAATTCTCCCGGGTCGGCCATCCGGATCCTGAGGAACCAGCCGTCGCCGGTTGCATCTGCATTGACGGTTTCCGGCGCGTCGCCCAGGACCGGGTTGGTCTCCGCGACCTGCCCCGCCACCGGCGCATAGACTTCGGATGCGGCCTTGACCGATTCGACCACGGCAACCTCCTCGCCGGCGGCAACGGTCCGGCCGACCTCGGGCAACTCGACAAACACGATGTCACCCAGTTGGTCCTGCGCGTACTCGGTGATGCCGACAGTGGCGAGATCGCCGTCCACGGAGACCCATTCATGGTCCTTGGTGTAGCGAAGGTTTGGCATACGCTTTTCCTCAGGTGGGCCGCGTCTGGTGGCGGCGAGGGGGCACAAACGGAAGCGGGGTCACCCTGGCCGGCACCTGCCGCCCCCGGAGCTCGACCTGGAGTGCGGCGCCGGGTTCGGAATGCTCGGTGGCGACGTATCCCATCGCGATGGGAACAGCGAGCGACGGAGAGAAGGTCCCGCTGGTGACCTTGCCGATCTCGTGTCCGGATGCGTCCAGGACCACAGCGCCGCCGCGGACCACGCCGCGCCCCTCAGGCAGCAGCCCCACGCGTCGTCGGGTGGGGCCGTTCGCAAGTTCGCGTTCGATGCGCGCACCGCCGGGCACCGCGAGGGTGTCCCGCCGTCGCGCGCCGAACGTCCACGCCAATCCCGCTTCGACGGGACTGGTGTCGGCGTCGATGTCGCTCCCGTAGAGGCACAGACCGGCCTCGAGTCGAAGACTGTCGCGCGCCCCGAGGCCGGCTGGCCGCACCTCCGAGCGGGCTAGCAGTGCCTCGGCGACCGACACGGCGGCCGGCCCGTCGCAGCCGATCTCAAAACCGTCCTCGCCGGTGTATCCGCTGCGGCTGAACGTGCAGGGCACGCCGAGGAGCTCGAACTCTCCGTAGGCGAACGGTGCCAGTTCGAGTGCGGCCGGAATCAGGTCGGACAAGGCGTTGGCCGCCTTCGGGCCCTGGAGGGCGAGCAGCGCCCGCTCCTGCCGATGGTTGAACGTGAGGACGGGCAAGCGTGACCGGAACCACGCCAGGTCCGCGTCGATCCTCGCCGCATTGATGACCAGGAAGATGTCGTCGGCCCGGCGGGTCACGAGGAGGTCGTCCACGATGCCGCCGTCGTCGTTGGTGATGACCGCGTACCGGGTGCGGCCCTCGGGCAGGCTCTGGAGGCTGGCCGGAATGACGGTCTCGAGCTGGCCGGCGGCGTCCTTGCCGGAGACCTCGACCTGGCCCATGTGGGATACGTCGAACAGCGACGCCGATTCCCGGGTCCAGCGATGCTCCGCGAGGATGCCCTCGTACTGGACAGGGAGTTCCCAGCCGGCAAACGGCACCAGCTTGCCCCCGAGGGCCATGTGCAGGTCGTGGAGCGGTGTGGGCCGCGCTGTGCCTTGCGAAGATCCCGGCAGGAGCGCCTCCCTCCGGCACGGATCAACCGATGCCGGGCAAGGCCTCCTCTGTCATGGGACCTGAGAGATTCGTCCGACGCCCGGAATGGATATCGGACTTACCCCTTCGGTGGGCGAAGTCACCTTCGCCACTCTCCAGAGGTGCTCCATTCCCGCGGTCCCTGGTGCCTGAGAGGTTCCGAGGCCCCGTTGCTCCTTCGGCGTCGGTGACATGCACCGAACTCTCCCGCGGGAGGACACGCGGAGCGTAATGGATCGGCCCGACAGGTCAACATCGCGCCCCGCGTCAGACCTTGTGCATCAAGACAATGCGGTTGCTGTTTGTCCCACGCCGGTTGTTCGCAACTCCCCAACAGTTGGAGGTCTTGGTGAATTCCTGCTGATTGATCATCACGCCGAGGACTTCCAGCGGCAATCCCTCGGCGGCGGCCACGACATGGGTTTCCAGACGGACGGAACCGTTACGGACCTCGCCCACCTCGAAGGCGATGTGGCCCCCCCACCTCGTGACCCGGGCCAGTTCCACGAGCGTGGAGCGAACGAACTGCTGCCAGTCGTCGACGTTCCGGAGCTGGGAAAGCCTGACTTCGTGGGGATCGATGCCCAGGAACCAGCAGCGAAGCCAGTTGTCGGTCACGTAGTCGACCACGTCGAGGAACGGGGGCGAGGTCACGGTCAAGGCGACCGCTCCGGACGGGATTTGGAACGTTTCGTCCGATTGCTCGGTCAACAGCAGGTGGTGCCTGGCGGCCGGCAGCACCCGCGATGACAGCAGGGAACGCGACTTTCGTTCAATGATCGCGGGCACATCCCGGCGGGGCGGCACCTGATTGCGACGCCGGTTGATGATCCGCTGGCGTTCCAGCGACACCGCCTGGTTGGGCGGCATGGTGTAAACCGAAAAGAATCCGGACGAATGCCCGGTCAGCCGGTTGATCGCGATCATCCGGATCCACTTGTCCACCAGGTCCAGGCATCCGGCGTCCTGACGGTCCAGGATCCACCGTCGAAGTCCTTCGATGCGGGCGAGGGTTTCGGGATGGTAGAAGGCTTCCAGGTCGCTGCGGTCAGCACGGGTGAAGCTGTCCCACGGAATCGACCGGAGTCGCGTCACGACCTCGGACTGGGTGGGCGGGTTGATCCGGGGCTCGGTAAAGGCCCTGCTCAGCGGGTTGGTGTCGTTCCCGTAGGGAATCCGTTCGGCCAGTGCCGCCTCGATCGGAGTCGTACCCCGTCCCATAAAGGGGTCGTAGACAACATCGTGCCTTGCCGTAAGGCGGCGGATGTAGAACCCCGGGAGCTGCGGCTTGAAACAGGCGCGGTAAGAGACTTCGTGAATGCGGTGCGCCTGGCGTTGCCGTGAGGTCCAGAACTCGTTGACGAAATACCGCACCCCGTCCACCGTCTCGACTTGGGTCGGCGTTCCGAATTCGGAGAAGTTCTCCAGATCGTCGACGAGGTCGGTCGGGCCGAGGGTCGATCGCTCCGGCGGCATTCCGTTACCCGCGATTACAGTCGACAGCTTGGCCTCCTTGACGGAGTCGGACCTGCGCAGCCCCACCTGCCAGCGGCGCGTGGCCCGCAACCGACCCTTCGTCCGGGGCGCCCCCGCCCGACGGTTCGGGCATGCGTGCCCCTGACTGCAGTGTCGTAGAAGAGCGACGGACGCGGTGCAAGCCCCCGCCGGTCCGGAACCGGACTTGCCGGGCCACGTGCCACGACGTGGACACGTTCGGCGGCCAGGCCCGTCCGCGCTCCCGGGCCGGGGTGGACCGCCGTGACCAAGGTTAGAAGGCCGCTAGGCGTCTGTATCTGGAAAGCGATCGACGAGCGCCGCGTGCAAGTCCGGATCGCCGGCAGCGAGGACGGTACCGTTGGATCCCGGCTGGCATCCGTCCCACGCGCTGGCGATGCCACCAGCCGCCGAAATGATCGCCATTCCCGGCAGCACGTCCCAGGGCTTGATATCGGATTCCACGACCACGTCGATGTAGCCGGCGGCCAGCATCGCATACCCCCAGCAATCCGTGCCGTACCGCACAAACAGGGCCTCATCGGCCAGCCGATGGAAGGCCGCGCGCGCGGCGGCCGAGCGAATCATGCCCGGCTCCGTCATGGCGATGATCATGCGATCCGGATCCGCCGGGCGGGAGGTGGTCACCAGTTCGCCGTTTAGCCAAGCTCCCTGTGGCGCCCCCCACATGCGTTCTCCCGTGATTGCCTGATCGATGACGCCGATCGTCGGGCGTCCCTGCTCCAGGAGTCCGACGAGTGTGCCGAAGACCGGCAATCCGGCGACAAACGCCTTGGTGCCGTCGATCGGGTCGAGAATCCAGGTGTGCTCGGCGTCGGTATTTTCGGACCCGTATTCCTCGCCCATGACACCGTGATGGGGGAAGCGGCGGCCGATGGCGTCGCGCATCCTAGCTTCGGCTGCCCGATCGGCCTTGGTCACCAGCTGCAGCCGGCTTCCTTTCCCGCTCTTGACTTCGATCGCCTCGCGCGATCGAAACAGTGGTCGGATGGCCGTGCGGGCGAGATCGGCGAGCTCGTGCGCAAAGGTCAGGAATTCGTCATAGGAAGCCATCGGACTGGAACTCGTGCGCCGTTGGGGAGCCACGATACACGGCCCCCGTGTGCCCGGACGACGCCTGGGTCGACCACGCAGCTTCGCGCGGGGACCTGCCCTGGTCGCCCGTGCGCCACTTGCGCCGATGCACCCCTGCACAGCCAGAGTGGGACCGTGCGAACTGCAAAACGCCGATGGGGCGGCGCGTCGGGGGATGCTGCTCCGGCGCGTCTCAAGGCACGCCAATGATGACAGGACGGGAGCATGGATCCCGTCCCCGCCGGGCCGTCGGCGTTCACTGGTCGGCCCTAACCGAACCGGGGTACGTGCGACGTTCTTGCGAATGTCTTCAGGCTCTTGATCGGTCTTCCGGCATTCGGCGCCGGTGGCGCCGGTGCCGAATGCGCCCGGCCCCACGACCCGTTTCGCGTGGTATACACCCCCAATGCCCGTCTCCTCCCTCAACCGCCTCTGGTCCGGCTCCCACATCGCGGTTTCGCTCGCATTGGCGGTTCTGCTGGTCGGATGCTCCGTGTTTCAGGACCCGGAGCCTGTTGCCGAGCGTCCGTTGGAGAAGATTTACAACACCGCTCTCGACGCGCTGCTGGACGACGACTACGTGCTCGCGGTCACGGAATTCGAGCAGGTCGAAGCCCAGTATCCGTATTCGGAATGGGCCACGCGGGCGCAGTTGCTGGTCGCGTACGCCAACTACCTGAAGAACGACTACACCCTGGCGGTCGCGGCGGCCGAGCGCTTCATCGATCTGCACCCGGGCAGTTCTGACGTGCCCTATGTCCGGTACCTGATCGCCCTGTGTCACTACGAGCAGATTCCGGATGTCCGGCGCGACCAGACGCAAACCCGGCTTGCCAGAGAGGCGTTGGAGGGGGTGGTTGCCCGCTATCCCGGCAGCGTCTACGCGCGCGATGCTGCGGTGAAACTCGATCTCGTCTACGACCATCTCGGGGGCAAGGAGATGGAGGTGGGCCGGACCTACCTTCAACTGCGTCAATATCCAGCCGCGCTGCGCCGGTTTGCGACGGTCGTCCGATCGTACCCCGAGACCACGCATGTCGCCGAGGCTCTCGCCCGGATGGTCGAGTTGAACCTGGCCCTCGGCCTCGAGCGCGAAGCACGCCTGCACGCGGCCGTGCTCGGCCACAACTATCCGAATAACCGTTGGTACGCGTACGCCTACGACTTGCTTGAAGGAGATGGGCCGGAGATTCCGCGGTCCTCCTGGTTCTTCGGACTGTTCTGATCGGGCGGGGCATCTCGTGCTGATCAGCCTCTCGGTTCGGAATGTTGTTCTGATCGAGGCTCTCGATTTTTCGTTCGGCCCGGGCTTCTGCGTGTTGTCGGGTGAAACCGGCGCGGGCAAGTCGGTGCTGATGGAAGCGCTCGCGCTGGCAACGGGTCGACGGGCCGACGCCAGCCTGGTGAGGGTCGGAGCGGCCGAGGGAGTCGTCACCGCTTCGTTCAAGGTGGGTGCCGACCATCCGGCAGTGGCATTTGCCTCCGAGCACGGGATCCAGAGCGATGGCGCGTTGCTGTGTCGCCGGGTGCTGGCGCGCAACGGTCGGGGTGGCGCCTTCATCAATGACGTCCCGGTCACGGTCCGCCTGCTCGAGCAACTCGGTCACCGCCTGCTGCAGATTCATGGCCAGCACGATCGCAGGGGACTGCTGGATGCCACCCGGCATCAGGGCTTCCTCGACGCGTTCGGAAGTCTGTCCCGAGAGTTGCGGAACCTCGGCAAGCGCCACCGTGCCTGGCGCGAAGCCGAAGCGGCCCATCGCGAGGCCGCCGAAGGACTGGAAAGCGCCCGTGCCGCAGAGGAGGAAGTCCGGGTCCGGCTGGCAGAACTGGAGGCGCTGGCGCCTGCGCCCGGCGAAGCCGAACAGCTGGCGGAGCGCCGTTCGTTCCTGATGCAGAGCGGCCGGGTCCTGGCGGTGATCGAACAACTGGCTGCCATCATGGGCGAGGGCGCGAGCGCGGCTACTGCGACGCCGTCCCTGCACGATGCGGCGGCTGCCCTCGACGGGCTTCCGGAAGTTTCGGGCCCGTTCGCGGAACTCAAGTCGACGCTGCACCGTGCGCTGGTCGAACTGGGGGAGGCCCGAAACCTGCTCGACGCGGTGCGCGCAGATCTCGAGTTGGACCCGAACGAACTGGAACACGTGGAATCCCGACTGTTTGCGCTCCGGTCCGCGGCTCGTCGCCATGGCGTGACCCCGGATGAACTGGGCACGGTGCACGAGGAACTGCGTGACCACGCGGCGAAGACCGACGATGACGAGCACCGTGTGAAAGAACTCGAGGAAGCGGCCGGTGCCGCTCGCCAGGCGTTTGAGGCCGCGGTCGAGGTGCTGGGCGCGGGCCGCCGGAAGGCGGCGGCGTTCCTTGACGAGCGCATCGGTGACGAACTCGAGGCGCTGCGCATGGCACGGGCGCGGTTCGTGACAGAGCTCGAGGAATTGCCGCGCGACAAGTGGGGACCGCACGGGGGCGAGCGGGTGCGTTTCGGCGTCGCGACCATGCAGGGGGCCGCCATCGGCCCCCTCGAGCGAATCGCTTCGGGCGGCGAACTGTCCAGGTTCTTGCTGGCGGTCCACATCGTCCTGGCACGTGTCACCGAACCGGCAACGCTCGTGTTCGATGAAATCGACGCGGGGGTTGGAGGTGCGGTGGCGGATGCAGTGGGCGCGCGCCTGGCGCGCCTCGCCAGGCGACACCAGGTGTTCGCGGTCACCCACCAGCCACAGGTGGCGGCGCGCGGCCGGCGCCAATGGCTGATCCTTCGGTCCGAAGATGCGGTGTCGGCTTCCGAACTCGACGAGGCGGCCCGGGTCGAGGAAATTGCACGCATGATGTCTGGCAGCGGACTGACCGACGAGGCCCGCGCAGCCGCGAAGCGGCTGCTGCAGGAAGGGGGCAAGTGACCGCCGGTACCGCCGCGATCGCCGTCGCGGCCCTCAGCCGGGAGGAAGCCCGGTCCGAACTCGCGCGGCTGGCGGCGGCCATCCTGCGGCACGACCGCGCGTACTACATCGATGACACACCGAAGATTTCGGATGCGGACTACGACGCTCTCCGGCGTCGGAACTCGTCGATCGAGGAGCGTTGGCCGGAACTGGTTCGAAACGACAGCCCGTCGGGAAGGGTCGGCGCACCGCCGACCTCCGGTTTTCGCAAAGTGCGGCATCCGCTACCCATGCTGTCGCTGGACAACGTCTTTACCGACGACGAGTTGCAAGAGTTCGTGGACCGGGTCCGAAAGTTTCTCAACCTGGACCCGGCGGTCGAAGTCGCGATCGCGGCCGAGCCGAAGATCGACGGCCTGTCGGCCTCCCTGCGGTACGACGATGGCGAACTGGCCGTAGGCGCCACCCGCGGCGATGGACGTGACGGCGAGGACGTCACGCGCAACCTCAGGACGATTGCCGCCGTGCCGAAGCGGCTGCAGGGCCGTCCGCCCGCGCGCCTTGAAGTGCGCGGCGAGGTGTACTTCCCGATCGAGTCCTTTCACCGTTTGAACGCCGAGCAACTGGCGGCCGGCAAGCGCGCGTTCGTGAATCCCCGTAATGCCGCGGCCGGGTCCGTTCGGCAGATCGATCCGGTGATCACGGCCGAACGCGACCTCGGATTCTTCGTCCACAGCTGGGGCGAGACTTCCGAGGCGCTTGGAGAAACAGTGACGGAGGCCAGGGAGCGGCTGGCCGGCTTCGGCTTCAATGTCACGCCAGGCACCGAGGTCTGCCAGGACATCGACGCCATGGTGCGGTTCGCCGAACAGCTCTACGCGGACCGTTCGGAGCTCGGATTCGACGTGGACGGGATCGTGTACAAGGTGGACCGTCTGGATTGGCAGCAGCGGCTGGGTGCCTCCACGCGCGCGCCGCGTCATTCCGTCGCCCGCAAGTTTCCGGCCGAACGTGCCAAGACGCGCGTCCTGTCGATCGACGTGCAGGTTGGCCGAACCGGCGCTCTGACACCGGTCGCGAGTCTCCAACCCGTGACGGTGGGCGGTGTGGTGGTCGGGCGGGCCACGCTTCACAACCGCGATGAGATTGATCGTCTCGACGTCCGCGAGGGCGACCTCGTGACGGTCCAGCGCGCGGGCGACGTGATCCCGCAGGTCGTGGACGTCGATCTCGATGGCCGACCGGAGACGTCGGCATCGTTCGAATTCCCGGAGCAGTGCCCGGCCTGCGGCCGCCCGGTGGAGCGCGAACCCGACGAGGTCGTGACCCGGTGTCCGGGCGGCCGAGCCTGCAAGGCGCAGGCGTTCCAGCAACTGGTGCATTTCGTGAGCCGGAATGCCTTCGCGATCGACGGTCTGGGAGAGCGACAACTCCGCGCTTTCTGGGACCGCGGCGATATACGCGAGCCGGCCGACATCTTCCGGGTCGCTGATGACGAGCAGTGGTTGCAGGCCCTGAGCGACGAAAAGGGGTGGGGACCGACGTCGGTTCACAACCTTCGCGCCGCCATTCACGGAGCGAGGGACGTCGCGCTGGAGCGATTTCTGTTTGCGCTCGGAATCCGGCACGTCGGTCAGGGGAACGCAGCGCAACTGGCGCGCGCTGCGGAGTCGCTCGGCAGGCTCATGGCTCTGGCCGAATGCGCGCGGGACCCGGAGACGCCGGAGTACGCCGAACTGGCGGGTGTGGACGGAATTGGCACGGCACAGATCCGCGCCCTGGTCGAGCACTTCACGGACCCGTCGACGCGAGCGGTCGTGGACAACCTCCGGGCGGCCGGGGTGAACGTGCAGGATGCGGAAGCGCCGGCCGCCGATTCTCCCCTTTCCGGTCGGACGCTGGTGTTCACCGGGACGCTGGCCGGGCTCTCCCGCAACGAGGCCAAGGCCCGTGCGGAAGCACTTGGCGCGCGCGTGGCCTCAGCGGTTTCCGCGAAAACCGACTACCTCGTCGCCGGCGAAGGCGGGGGCGCCAAGCGGCGACGGGCTGAAGCGTTGAACATCAAGGTGCTGGACGAGGCGGCCTTTCAGGAGTTGCTGGAGGCCTGAGCGCGGCTTCACACCACCTTGCCGGGATTCATGATTCCCTGCGGGTCAAGCGTGCGTTTCAAGGCCTTCATCATCTCAAGGGACCCGGCCGGCGCGTACTGCCGGAGGGCCCGGCGCTTCAGCTGTCCAATGCCATGTTCGGCGCTGAAACTTCCCTGCATTCGATCGGCGATCGCGAACACGGCGTCCTCGATGGCTTCGCTTTCCGCGAACAGCTGCTCGCCATCGTTGCCGGGCGGGCCGAACACGTTGAAGTGGATGTTGCCGTCACCCACGTGGCCGAACGCGAGCACCCGGTATCCCGGCCAGCCACGCCGGACCGCCGCCGTGGCTTCGTCGATGAACTGCGGGACCGCGACCACAGGAACCGAGATGTCGTGCTTGAGACTGCGCCCCTCGTGCTTCTGCGCCTCCGTCACGGTTTCCCGCAGGCGCCACAATCCGGCGCGGTGTGCGAGGCTGTCGGCCCGTACCCCATCCAGCACGAGGCCGCGTTGGAACGCTGCCGCAAGGATTTGCTCGCCGGCGGCCCGGGCGTGGCCGTCGACGCCGGCTGTGAGCTCGAGCAGCACGTACCAGCTGTACCGGGTGGGAAACGGATCACGGACACCGTCCATGTGTTGGAACACCATGTCCAGGGCATTCCGGTCGTTCAGCTCGAAGGCGACCATCATGTCGGCGGCTACCTCGCGTGCGACAGCGAACAGCTGGAGAGCCGCCTCGGGATCGGCTACCGCGAGAAACGCGGTATCGACGTCCCGGGGTCGGGGGAAGAGTTCCATGGTCGCGGCGGTGATGATTCCGAGCGTTCCCTCCGCACCGATGAACAATTGCTTCAGGTCGTAGCCGCGGTTGTCCTTCCGCAGGGCGCCGAGGTCGTCCCAAAGCGTCCCGTCCGGCAGGACCACTTCGAGACCAAGGGTGAGACTCCGGGCCATGCCATACCGCAGCACGTTGATCCCGCCCGCGTTGGTGGAGAGATTGCCGCCGATGGTGCAGCTTCCTTCCGCCGCCAATGACAGAGGGAAGAGGCGATCGGCGCTCTCGGCTTCATGCTGCAGGGTTTGCAGGATGCAGCCGGCCTCACAGGTCATCGTGAATCCCTGTGCGTCGAGCTCCCGGATACGCCGCAGGCGCTCGAGGCTGACCAGCACCTCGCCCCCACCCGTCACGGGTACCGTCCCGCCGCAAAGCCCGGTCCGTCCGCCCTGCGGAACGATGCCAACGCCGGCATCCGCGCAGATTTGCACGATCGCGACGACCTCGTCGGTCGAGGCGGGTTTGAGGAGTACGGGGGCCACGCCCCGGAAGGCCCTGCGTTCGTCGACCAGGTGAGCCTCAAGGTCCGCGGGATCGGTGAAGATTCCGGCCGCTCCAACGACGGTCTTCAGGTCCCGCCGTACGGCGTCGCTGACCTCGGGCATCACCCGAGGGCCTGGCGCTGTCGGTGTCTCGACGCGTGGCCGACGGAACCCCGGCTCACAGCACGAGGTCGGTCTCTGGGTCGATCAGGTGCAGTCTGTCCGGGTGAAACACGAGTGACGTCCGCTCGCCTGCCCGCGGATGTACCTCGGTCCCGACACGCGCACACAGGGTGCTGTCACCCAGCCTGAAATAGACGATCGTTTCGCGACCAAGAGGCTCCACGATGTCGATCGAGATGTCGTGCGGGACACCGCCGCTGTTGCCACCGTCGTGGCTGGCCGCCTCGCGGATATTTTCTGGCCGGAGGCCAGCCACCAGGGTGCGGCCGGCGTAGCTGCGCACGCGCGCGGCCTGCTCGGCGGGGAGCGGCAGCGCAGGACCGTCGGCCAGGCGCGCCACGGTGTGGCCGTTTTCTTCGGTGACCTGGCAGTTGAGGAAATTCATGGCGGGCGACCCCATGAAGCCCGCCACGAAGCGCGTGCGCGGCTGGTGATACACCTCGTCCGGTGTTCCCGCCTGTTCGATCCGGCCGGCGTTCATGACCACGACGCGATCGGCGAGGGTCATGGCCTCCACCTGGTCGTGGGTGACGTAGATGGTGGTCGTTCGAAGCTGCTGATGGAGCCGCTGGATCTCGATCCGCATCTGGCCTCGAAGCTTGGCGTCGAGGTTGCTCAGGGGCTCGTCGAACAGGAACACCTGCGGATCGCGGACGATGGCGCGCCCCATCGCGACCCGTTGCCGCTGCCCGCCCGAGAGCTCCCGAGGCCGCCTGCCGAGCAGTTCCGCTATGCCGAGGATGTCGGCGGCGCGCTGAACCTTGCCGCGGATCTCGGATTTCGCGACCTTCCGAAGCCGCAGGCCGAAGGACATGTTCTGCTCGACCGTCATGTGCGGATACAGCGCGTAGTTCTGGAACACCATCGCGATGTTCCGGTCCTTGGGCGGCACGTCGTTCACGCGGAGATCACCGATCCGGATGTCGCCGGAGGTGATGTCTTCCAATCCCGCGATCATGCGGAGCACGGTGCTCTTGCCGCAGCCGGACGGGCCCACGAGGACCACGAATTCGTTGTTCGGAATCCGCAAGTCGATGCCCCGCACCGCTTCCACGGTGTCAAAGGTCTTGACGAGGTTCTGGAGGGTTACGTCTGCCATCGGGATCAGCCTTTGGTCGCGCCCGAGGTGAGACCGGCAATGTAGTAGTCCATCAGGAACGCGTAGAGGATCACGGGAGGTGCCGCGGCGAGCAGCGCGCCGGCCATCAGCCCGCCCCAGTGGAACACGTCGCCCTTGATGAGCGTCGTGACCGTTCCGACGGTCAGGACCATCTCCGATTCGGAATAGATGTAGGCAAGCGGGTAGAGGAAATTGGCCCAGGCCACCGTGAATGCGAAAATCGTCGCCGCGATCAGTCCCGGCAGGGCCACGGGAATGAAGACCTTGAGCAGCATCTGCAGATGGTTGGCGCCGTCGATCAGCGCCGCCTCATCCAGTTCGCGCGGGATCGACCCGAAATAGCCGATCATGATCCACGTGCAGAACGGGACGGTGAGGGTCGGGTACACGAGGATCAATGACCAATACGTGTCGAGCAGACCGAGCCAGCCCACGATCTTGAACAGCGGGATGAACAGCAGCGTGTCGGGCACCAGATACGTGAGGAACACGCCGGTGGCGAGCACGCCGGAGCCCCAGAACCGCAGCCTTGCCAGCGAGTACGCGGCGAGCACGCTGATCACCATGGTGATGGCGACCACGACGACCGTGACGATGGTCGTGTTCAGGAAGAACCTCGGAAACGACGATTCCGTGAGCAGGTGTTCGTAGTGGCTGAACGTCACGCCGTCGGTCACGATCCAGGGATTGGAGGCGAGTTCGGCAATCTCCGCATTCGTCTTCAGCGACGTGACCAGCATGTAGTACGGCGGGAACAGGAAGAAGACCACGAAGATGCCGAGGCACGCGTAGGCCGCGATCAGCGCCCACCGGCGGTTGGCCCGAAGACTCGTGGCGCCCGTGACCGGAACGGCGGTCATGCGAGGCTCGCCGCCCGACGGCGCACGTTCCGGAGAATGATGAAGGCGAGAATCGCCAGCATCGGGAACATGAACAGCGAGACCGCCGCGCCCAATGGAATATCGCCGGACTCGATCCCCACCCGAAATGCGTACGTGGCGAAGAGGTGGGTCGTGTTGAGCGGCCCGCCCTGGGTCAGGACGCGGACGATGTCGAAGTTGGCGAGGGTGACGATGATCGAGAACAGCGTGGTGATGGCGATGATGTTCCGGATCATCGGCAGCGTGATGTAGAAGAACTTCTGCCAGGGGCCGGCACCGTCCATCTCGGCCGCCTCATAGAGCTCGCCGGGAATCGACTTGAGGGCCGCCAGATACATGATCAGGAAGAACGGGGCGCCGACCCAGACATTGACGAGGATGATCGAGAACCGGGCCCAGAACGTATCGGACAACCACGGCACGGCCGGCACGGCCAGCTTCGTCAGCCCCCAGTTGATCGCGCTGTAGGTGGGCTCGAACAACCACCACCATCCGAGGGTGGAGAGGGCCGGCGGAATGACCCACGGAATCAGCATCATGCCGCGCCATTTGCGCTGGCCCTTGGTGGGGATCGTGTTGATGGCGTGGGCCGCCGCGAGTCCGATGAGTGCCTTGAAGACGACGGCCACGAGCGCGAACAGCAGGCTCTGGCGAACCACCATCCAGAACGTCTGGCGTCCGAACAGGAAGCTGAAATTGTCCAGCCCGACGAACGCGGTTTCCGCCTTGTTGAGGGTGGCCAGGAAGAGTGCGTGGAAGAACGGATACGCCACGAGGCCCAGAATGAGCCCGAACAGCGGCACGCACATGAGTACCGCGACGGCGGGTTTGCGCCGGAGAAGCGGGGGAAGCACGCGCATTAGTCCGAGCCGGTTCCCTGCATGACTTCCCGACCGGCTAGTCCGCGGCGACTAGCCGCGGAGTACCCCTTCGAGCTCGTTCTCGGCCCAGCCGATGGCGTCGTTGATGGTTTCGCCGCCCTGGGTGACCAGTGCAGCGAGCGTGGGGAGGATCTGCTGCGTCGCTATCCGCGCCCCGATTTCCGGGGGGGCGGGATAGCCGGCAAACACCGTCCGCTCGTCTCCGAGCATGGCGTAGTTGTAAAGCACTCCCGCCGGAGGCTCCGCCTCAGCCCAGACCTGCGAATGGTTGTAGTGCGAGCGGATCATGGGGAGGTCAAAGCCCTGAGAGGCCCGCAGCATCTGGGTCACCACTTCCGGCTCGGCGACGTAACGCAGTAGATCGCGTGCGGCCGACTGGTTCTCGGAAAAGTCCCAGATGCCCCAGAAGAACGACGTGAAGGCGCGGAACCTGCCGGCCGGTCCCCGGGGGACATCGAAATGCCAGATGTGTTTGGCCACGTCCGGATTGTCGCGTTTGGCGACGGCCCACGCGCTCGGCGGGTTGAAGATCGCGCCGCCCTCTCCCGAGATGATCCAGCGGTTGTTGCTGGCGTCGTCCCATGCGTAGACGCTGTTGGGCATGAACTCGGCGATTCGGATCAGGTACTCGAGCACCTCGCGGACGGCATCCGAATTGACGACGACTTCACCTTGTTCGTCCACCATGGCGGCGCCGTAGGAAGCGAAAAGGTGGGCCAGCCAGGCGCTGCCGTCGGGAGTGGTCGCCAGCGGGGCGCCGAAAGAGCGTCCGGCCGCGTGCAGCCCTGCCGCAGCTTGCAGGAAGGCCTCCCAGTCCCAGCCCTCGATCTTGGCAGGATCGCGTGAGTCGCTGGCCGGGAACAGTTCCGTCAGGTCGATTCCTGCATGCTCCAGAAACAGGTCGCGGCGAGCGACCGTCGGGTACGAAAGCGTTCCCGTGGGTGAGGGACTCCCCCTCCATGCCCCGTCGAGGTAGGCGGAAAACCTTGAGATCTCGGCGATCGGGCCCTGCGAGGAAAGGATGTCTTCGACCACGTCGTCCACGGCCACCAGCCGATGCTTGAACAGCGGCACCATCGCGAACGCGTGCGAGTAGATGTCGTGGCCCGAGCCGGCGCGGGACTCGGCCTGGGCCGTGAGCAGCAGCTTGTTGCCAATCGACGTGATGAAGTCGATCGTGACTTCCACGCCGTTGTCTTCGCCCCAGCGGGTCAGGATCTGTTCCAGCGCCTCGTTGGCGCCGGGCACCCAGTGATCCCAGAGGCCTAGCTTCAGCTTGCCGGCGGAGTATGCGGTCTTGACATAGGGAGCGGCGAGCGCCCCCACAGCAGTGGCGCCAGCCGTCTTGATGAAGGTTCGGCGTGAAGCGGTCGCCTTCGTGCCCATGTCCCCCCCTTCCACAGCCACCTGACCTTGAAAGGACGCCGAGCATAGCAAGAGACCTTTGCGCCTGCTTGACACGGAGTGCCCTGCATCGCGTCCCGACCGTATTCGCGGCGCCGGAGGCCGGCTGTTGCTGCGGTGATGTGCTGGCCCGTACCAGCATGGGCAACGAGTTGTGAATCGGGCCGTTTCCGTGGAGCGACGCGGCCGGAACGCTTGGTCCGTTACGGGCAGGGCGAGGGGGGCGCCGGGGCAGTCAGGCCCCAGGGAGCGCCGCGATCAGGCCATCGTGACGGTCAGCTGCGAAGCACGCCTTCGAGTTCGTTCTCAGCCCATTTGATGGCGTCGTCGAAGCCTTCGCCCCCTTGGGTGACCCGGGCCACGAGGTTGGGAACGACTCGCTGCAAGCTGATCCGCGCTGCAATCTCCGGGGGAGCGGGGTAGCCGTCGGTCAACGTCCGTTCGTCCCCGCGGAGGGCGTAGTTGTAGAGCCCGCCAGCGGGCGGGCCGGCGTCCGCCCACACCGTTGTGCGGTCGTAGTGCGAGGCAATCAGGGGGAGGTCATAGCCCTGCGAAGCCTCCAGCATGGCGACGACCACTTCCGGCTCGGCCACGTAGCGGAGCAGGTCCCGGGCAGCCGACTGGTTCTCGGAAAAATCCCAGATGCCCCAGAAAATCGAGTTGAAGGCCCGGAAACGCCCCGCCGGGCCACGCGGCACATCACAATGCCAGAGGTGCCGCGCCACGTCCGGACTATCCCGTCTGGCAACCGCCCACGCGCTCGGGGGATTGAAGATGGCGCTGCCGGTACCCGAGATGAGCCAGCGGTTGTTGCTGGCGTCGTCCCACGCATACACGCTGTCCGGCATGACCTCCGCCAGTCGGGTCAGGTATTCGAGAGCTTCGCGAACCGCATCAGAATCCGCGGCGATTTCGCCCTGCTCATTCACCATGGCCGCGCCATAGGACGCGAACAGCTGGGCCAGCCAGGCGCTGCTGTCGGTGACGGGTGAAATCGCGGCACCGACCGGTCGACCGGCAGCGTGGAGTGCTGCCGCTGCATTGCCGAAGGCCTCCCAGTCCCAACGGTCGACTTTGGCGGGATCACGGGAATCGCTGGCCGGAAACCATTCGGTCAGATCGATTTCGGCGTGCTCCAGGAACAGGTCGCGCCGGGCCACGGTCGCTGCCGAGGCGTTCATCACGGGGGAGGGGCCCCCTCGCCACGCGCCGTCGAGAAATGCGGCTTGCCTGGACAGTTCAGCAATGGGTCCGTACGCAGCGACGATGTCGTCGACCACGTCGTCGACGGCAATCAGGCGATGCTTGAACATCGGGACCATGTGAAACTCGAGCGCAAAAATGTCGTGCCCTGACCCGGCGCGCGACTCCGCCTGGGCGGTCAGCAGCAGCTTGTTGCCGATGGTGGTGATGAAGTCGACCGTGACTTCGACGTGATTGGCTTCGCCCCATCGTTCCAAAAGTTGCCGCAGCACCTCATTCGTGCCCGGTACCCAATGGTCGATGACCCCCAGCCTCAGCCGGCCAGCTGAGCCAGCGGTCTGCACGTAGGGGGCTGCAAGTGTCCCCGCGGCGGCGGCACCGGCGGCTTTCAGGAAAGTTCGGCGGGTCGAGCCTGTCATCAAGTTCATGCTTCCTTCTTCGTCACCTCAAGGGACACGCACGGTCAGGAATCCTGGCTGACCGCGCGCGCGGCTCAGGATGCAGCTCTCACCAGCATGGAATCATGTCCGAATCCGGCAATTCTTGTGGGCAAGTCCGGACCGCCGCTGTGAAAGCTCCCACCCGCGCCCATCAGCCGCGAAGCACGCCTTCAAGTTCGTTCTCGGCCCAGCTTATGCCCGCGTCGATGCTGTCCCCGCCCTGGGTAACGCGAGCGACAAGATTGGAGACGACCCGCTGCACCGTAATGCTCGCGCCGATTTCAGCGGGCGCAGGGTACCCTCCAACGATCGGTCGTTCGTCGCCCCGAATGGCATAGTTGTACAGCCCGCCCGTCGGCGGTTGGCCCTCCGCCCACACGTTCGTGTAGTCGTAGTGCGAAAGAACCATGGGGAGGTCGTAGCCCTGGGATGCATCCAGCATGGCCGCGACCACATCCGGCTCGGCCACGTAGCGCAGCAGGTCTCGGGCGGCAGACTGGTTTTCGGAGAAGTCCCAGAGTCCCCAGAAGATCGTGTTGAAGGTGCGAAACCGGCCGGCCGGTCCTCGGGGGGAATCGCAGTGCCAGATGTGACGAGCCACGTCCGGGCTGTCGCGTCTGGCGACCGCCCACGCGCTCGGCGGATTGAAGATGGCGCTGCCCGAGCCCGAAATGATCCACCGGTTGTTGCCTGCGTCATCCCACGCATAGACGCTGTCCGGCAGAAATTCCAGGAGTCGGATTGCGTACTCGAGGGCTTCCCGTACAGGGTCGGAATTGACGGCAATGTCACCGTGTTCGTCGACCACGGCCGCGCCGTAGGCGGCGAACAGCTGGGTCAGCCAACCGGTGCTGTCGGGGATCGGGGCAACAGGGGCTCCAACGGGGACGCCGGCGGCGTGGAGCGCGCCCGCCGCGTTTCGAAAGGCCTCCCAGTCCCAGCTATCTACCTTCGCGGGGTCTCGCGAATCGTTCGCCGGAAACAACTCTGTCAGGTCGATGGCGGCGTGTTCCTTGAAGAGATCCCGCCGCGCCACGGTTGCGTAGCAATTGGTTCCGGTAGGGGCAGGGCTCACCCACCAGGAGCCATTTAGGTAGCCGGCGTATCGGAAGACCTCAGCGATCGGGCCTTGCGTGGACAGAATGTCCTCCACCACGTCGTCAAGGGGGACGAGCCGATGCATGAACAACGGAACCATCGAGGAGGAATGCATGAAGATGTCATGCCCGGCCCTGGCGCGGGCTTCCGCCTGTGCCGTCAGCAGCGGCTTGTTTCCGAGCGACGTGATGAAGTCGACGGAGACGTCGACCCCGTTGGCCTCGCCCCACCGGGTGAGGATCCGCCGGAGCGCCTGGTTCGTGCCCGGTACCCAATGGTCCAGGACGCCCAGTTTCAGTCTTCCGGCCGACGTCGCGGTCTTCACGTAGGGGGCGGCGAGCGCCCCGGCTGTGGCGGCGCCTGCGGTCTTCATGAAGATCCGGCGCGAAGTCGTCTTCGTGGCCATGGACCCTCCTTCCTCAGCCCCTTGACCGTGAAAGGATGCGGAGCATAGCAGGGCTCATGGTCCCAGCCCGGCCAGAATGGCTCCGGCTTCCTGCCTGCGGCGCCGCTCCAGGCACGCGGCATCCCGTCGGCCGTTCCGTCGCTTGGCCGGGCTTGGTCGGCGGCCGGATGCCAGGAACAGTGCTGGCGAGGTGTCCGGCGGCATGCGGCCGGCGTGTCGTGGAGTCGCATCGGGCGTGGCGCTCGACGAACTCGCCGGCTGCAGCGTACGGCCACTCGTTGGAGGACGCTTGGCGAGCCCGGCCGGTGCGCCGTGACACGTACCGCCGGGCATCGGCTTGGCGATCGCCCGGGCCCGAAGCGTGCCAAAAAATGGGCTCTGGCCTACGCCGGATGCTGCGGGGTCTCAGCCTCGGGCCAATGCTTGGGCAGCCGGAACCGGGTGTTCTCCGGTTTTGCCTCGAGTTCCTGGACGGCCACGGTGCGCCCGGCAATGGCCTGGATGCGCTCGACCACCGTGTCGACCAGTACGTCCGGAGTGGATGCGCCGGCCGTGACACCCACCGTCGACACCCCGTCAAACCATGAGGTCTCGAGGTCGTCCGCGCTCTTGACGCGGTAGCTCGGGACATCGGCCTGCTCGCCAATTTCGCGCAGCCGCGCGGAATTGGAACTCATGGATCCGCCGACCACGATGATGAGATCCGATTGCTCGGCCAGGATCCGCACCGCCTGCTGCCGGTTCCGGGTCGCGTAACAGATGTCCCGCAGATCGGGTCCCCGAATGGTCGGGAACCGGGCCTGCAGCGCGTCGATCATCTCGCGCGTGTCGTCCATCGACAGCGTGGTCTGCGTGACATAGGCGAGGCGTTCCGGGTCACGCGGCGTGAATGCTTCGACGTCGGCAACCGTCTCGAGCACGAAGATGCCGCTCTTGACCCGCCCCGTGGTGCCGACCACTTCCGGATGGCCGCGATGCCCGACCAGCAGGACTTCGTATCCCGCTTCGTGGTAGCGCACGGCCTCCTTGTGAACCTTGGAGACCAGCGGGCAGGTGGCGTCAATCACCCGCAGGCTCCGGACTCCCGCCGCGTTCTCGACGCTGCTGGCGACGCCGTGGGCACTGAAAACCGCGATGGCGCCAACCGGGATCTCATCCACTTCGTCGACGAACACGACGCCTTGGTCACGAAGCGTCGCGACCACGTGTTCGTTGTGGACGATTGCGTGCCGGACGTAGACCGGAGGCCCGTAGAGGTCTATCGCCCGCTCGACCACCTCGATCGCCCGCTCGACGCCGGCGCAGAAGCCCCGGGGGTTGGCCAGGAGGATCCGCTTCACGGCTGCCTCCGGAGGTGGGTCTTGAGGATCTTGCCGGTGGCGTTCATGGGCAGAGAGTCGCAGAACTCGACGAGTCGCGGGTATTTATAGGCCGCAATGCGCTCGCGCGCGAACCCGATGACCGCCTCGGCGTCCAGGCGGGAGCCGGGTTCGCGGACGATGAACGCTTTCAACTCTTCGCCGTACTGTTCATGCGGGACACCGATGACCGCGCACAACGATACCTCGGGGTGCTCGATCAGGACTTCCTCCACTTCGCGTGGATAGACGTTGTAACCGCCCCGGATCACGAGATCCTTGAGCCGGTCCACGATGTAGAGATAGCCCTCCTCGTCCATGTAGCCCAGGTCGCCGGTATGAAACCAGCCGCCCCGCATAGCCTCGGCGGTTGCCTCCGGCCGATTCAGGTAACCCTTCATCACGCAGTGTCCGCGGACGACGACCTCGCCGGTTTCGCGGGGCGGCAACGGGTTGTCGTCGGGGTCGACGATGCGCATCTCGACGCCCCAGATCGCGCGTCCGACCGACCCGGCCCGGCGTTCGACGTCGACGCTGTTGAAGCTGACGCCCGGCGACGTTTCCGAGAGACCGTAGCCTTCCAGCACGGTGACATTGAAGCGTTCTTCCACCGCGCGAAGGACCTCGAGGGGCATGGCGGCCCCGCCGGTCGCGCACACCCGGACCGTCTCCAGCGCACCGCCCGCGTCCAGCCCGGGTTCGGCTTCAGCGTACGTGAGCAGGCCCCAGTACATCGTCGGAACCCCAGCCAGGACGGTAACCCCTTCCGCCTTGACGCGTTCAAACACGGCAGCCGGCTCGAATCGCGGCATGAGGACCAGGCGGCAGCTTCCGAGGAACCCCGCAAGCATCAGGACGACCTGGCCGAACACGTGGAACAGCGGCAGGGCCACGAGGATGCGGTCCTGATCTGTCAGATCGGTCACCTTCGCGAGCACGACCGTGTTCAGCACCAGGTTCGCGTGTGTGAGTTCGGCGCCCTTCGGGCGGCCGGTGGTCCCCGAGGTATAGAGAATGACGGCGGTGTCCTCGCCCGACCGATCGACCGTGTCGAAATCGTCGGCCGCGCCCGCCACGAGCGAATGGAACGTGCTCGCGCCCGGGAACGGGTCCGGCGCCTGCGGGTCCAGCGAAATGGACCAGAAGCAACGGCAGCCCTCCGTCCGGACAAAGGCTTTCCGTCCGGTTTCTCCGACCGGCAGTTCGTTGGTGCCCTCGAAGCAGAAGAACCCGACGGCGCCGGAGTCCTCAAGGATGTAGGCGAACTCGTCCTCCGCCAGCAGGACGTTGAACGGGACGACGACGCAACCGGCCTTGATGATTCCGAAATAGACGAAGATGAACTGCGGGACATTGGGTGAGCAGAGCGCGATACGTTGACCCGGCTCGATCCCTGCCGCCCGGAGCCCGGCGGCCACCTTGTTCGCCAGGGAGTCGACTTCCGCATAGGTGAAAGTGCTGCCGGGAAACGTGATCGCGGTCGCGCCAGGCCGGTCGCGGGCACTGGATTCGAGGACGGTGGCTAGGTTCAGCATGGGCGCGCATCCCGGGCGGGACATTTGATGCCGGCAAAGGGCGGCAGTCTAGCGAACCTACCGACGCTAGGTGCCCGCCGGATCAGCCCCGAAGAGCCGCCTCTCCGCGACGGCCGTTCTCGGAGCTGGCTGCGGGTCCCGGCCTCGGCGTGGCTTGCCCTGACTTCCAAAACACAACACACTTGCGGTACGCGCAGCATCCTTGGAAGGAGGGGGTCATGCAGCATTTCGTCCGCATCGCCTTGGCAGCGATCCTGGCGGCCGCCGTTGTGGGTGGCGCGGCTTCCGCCGCGAACGCTCCGGAGCACGTGATCAAGTACCGGCAGAACCTGATGAAGGCCGTCGGCGGGCATATCAGCAACGTGGCATTGCTGGTGAAGGGACAGGTCGATTTTTCCGCAGGTCTGGTCACCGACTCGCAGGCCATCGTTGACCTGCTGAAGAACGCGGGTATCGCCTTCCCGGAGGGTACAGCCGAAGGCAAGACCAAGGCCAAGCCCGAGATCTGGCAGGATCGCGCGAAGTTCGATGCTGCGCTGGAGGACACCATCGGCAAGGCTGAGGCGCTCGCAGTGGCGGCCGGCGGCGGCGACATGGCTGCAGTGGGCGCAGCACTTGGCGCGCTCGGCAAGAGTTGCGGCGCATGCCACAAGTCATTCCGAATCAAGGACGAGTAGTAGGCCGCATCACCTTGGCCGCGGCAACGGTTCTTGCCGCGGCCGCGGCCCACGCGGGCGACCCTGAACGGGGCGCGTACCTCGCGGCCGTCGCGGGATGTGCGTCGTGCCACACCGACTTCGAGCACGGCGGCCGACACTACGCCGGCGGGCCGCCGCTGCTATCGGACTTCGGGACCTTTCGGGCGCCGAACATCACCTTCGACCCCGACCACGGAATCGGCAAGTGGAGCGAGGACGACTTCGTCCAGGCGCTCAAGCAGGGCGTGAGCCCGGCGGGGCAGCCGTACTACCCGGCGTTTCCGTATCTCAGCTATGCCCTGATGACCGACCAGGACGCACGCGATCTCTATGCCTATTTCCGTACCGTGGAGCCCGTTCGGGAATCGTCACCCGGTCATGATCTGGCCTTCCCGTTCTCGGTCCGGACCGGCCTGTGGGCCTGGCGGCTCCTCTACTTCGATCCGGCGGACGATTCGCTCGATACCGCCACGCGCGGCGGTTATCTCGCCAATGCGCTGGCGCACTGCGGCGAATGCCATACCCCTCGGAACCGGTTTGGCGCCCTGCGAAGGACCAAGGCGATGGCGGGGGCCAGATTGGGCGACGGCGACGTGGCCGGCAACCTTACCCCCGACCCCGAAACCGGCCTCGACTGGGACGCTGTAGATCTTCGTTTCTTCCTGCAGACCGGATTGACGCCGGACGGCGATGCTGCCGGTGGAGCCATGGCGCTGGTCGTGGAACACAGCACGGGCAAGATGACGCCCGAAGACCTCGACGCACTGGTCGCTTGGCTGCAGGACCTACCGCCGGTGCGGAATACGGTGAAAAAGCCGCCATCGGACTAGGACGGCGGCCGGGCGCCGGCTCCGAACGGGTTGGTCCCGCTGGTCAGGCGGATCGAGCGATCAGGCCGCGCGGCTGGACGAAGGCCTGAAGGTTGCCGGCACCTGGTTCGGCAAGCGCCCAGTCGTCGATGTCAAACGTGAACACGGCCAAACCCGCGGTCGGATACTTGCTGCCGAACAGCTGGCGGTTGCCGGCCAGCAAGTGGCCGAGCTCCGCGGTCCCTGGATTGTGTCCGATCAGCATCAGTACCGGGGCATCCACGACCGCGTGAATGCACTTCAGCATGTCGCCGGGGGAGGCGAGATAGAGCGAGGCGTCTTCCACCACGGGGGGTTTGGGTTCCCATCGCGCAATGACCAGCCGGGCGGTTTCCAGCGTTCGCGCTGCGGTCGACGTGATCACGAGGTCGGGAAGGGGGTGACTGCTCGCGATGTAGTCGGCGATGACGCGGCTGGCGTCCCGACCCCGGCGGGCCAGCGGCCGGTCATGGTCGCGAAGGAGTGGCCGGGCCCACGAGGACTTGGCGTGCCGCAGGAGATAGAGGGTTCGCAAGGCTATCGGACTTCGCTGAGGGCCTGTTCCAGGTCGGCGATGAGGTCCGAGACGTGCTCGATGCCGATCGACAGACGAATCAGTCCGTCGCTGATGCCCAGTTCAGCGCGCACCTCCGGCGGCACCGACGCGTGCGTCATGAGCGCCGGATGTTCGATGAGGCTCTCGACGCCGCCGAGGGATTCGGCCAGCGTGAAGACCTCGCAGGCAGCCAGCATTCGGCGCGAGGATTCGAGATCGCCCCGCAGGGTCGCCGTGACAATCCCGCCCGATCCCAGCGGCATCTGGCGGCGCGCAAGCGCATGCTGGGGATGGCTGGGCAGTCCGGGATAGATCACCTGTTCGACTTCCGGTCGCTCTTCCAGCCACGCTGCGATGGTCATGGCGTTGGCGACATGTCGCTCCATGCGCAGGGCCAGCGTCTTCAGGCCGCGATGCGCGAGGAAGGAATCGAAGGGCCCCTGCACACCGCCGACGGCGTTCTGCAGAAACGCGAGCTGCTGGGCGATCCCGGCGTCTCGGGTCACGGCTACCCCGCCGACCATGTCCGAATGACCGTTTAGGTACTTGGTTGCGGAATGCACGACGATGTCGAACCCGAGTTCCAGGGGTCGCTGCAGGAAGGGAGATGCAAAGGTGTTGTCGGCGACTGCAATGGCACCGGACCGGTGGGCCAGCTCCGCCACCTTGGCCAGGTCCACCAGCTTGAGCATCGGATTGGTAGGCGTCTCAACCCAAACCATCTGCACGCCCGAATCGATGGCGCGGTCTGCCACCGCATCGTCAGCCAGATCGGCGAAGGAGAACCGGAGATTGGATGCATCGCGCCGCACCCGTTCAAAGAGTCGCCGGGTCCCGCCGTACAGGTCATCCATGGCCAGGACGTGATTGCCGGAGTCCAGCAGGGTGAGCACGGCGTCCGTGGCGGCCATGCCCGAGGCGTAGGCGAAGCCGTGCGTCCCGCCCTCCAGGTCGGCGATGGATCGTTCGTAGGCGGCCCGCGTCGGATTGCCGGTACGCGAGTATTCGTAGCCCTGGTGCACGGCGGGCTCGCGCTGCACGTACGTCGACGTGGCATAGATCGGCGTGATGACGGCACCGGTCGCCGGGTCGGGCTGCTGACCCGCATGGATGGCGCGCGTCTCGAATCGTGTGTTTTGCCCGCTCATCAGTGCTCCTTGACGCCGGCACGCCCGGCATCGCGCAGCAAGTCGAGCGTGGAATCCACTCCGACCAGCCGTCCGTCATCTGCGACCACAGCGTACCCGTTCCGGCCGACAATGCGTGCGAGATCTGATCGCGCTGGCTTGACCTTGAGGGCAGTTTCCTGGTGAGCGATCGGAGCGAGGGCGACACCGGTGTTGCCAGCGGTCCCCTCGATGATGGCTCGGCCGGGCTGCAGCCTGCCCGACTGCTCGGCCTCCGTGTCCACCCGTCGAGCGGGGCGGTCCATGGCGGAAGCTCCAGGATTCCGGCATTCAAGCCTACGGGGCAGCCGGCGACAGCCCGTTGCCGAGTGCGTCAACTCGGAACGTGGTGGGTTGCCGATGAGGTCGAGCGCCGGGTGAACCGGAGGCGGTGGCTGCGTGGCTTGTTCGCGTGACACGGGCCCGGTGCCTGCGGCCTAGTTCTGGATGTATTCGCGAAGCTGGTCGGCCTCCGCCAAGGCGGCGCCAAGACGAACTCGAACAAGATCACGGATGCTGACAATACCGGCAAGCTTGTCGCCTTCCATTACCGGGAGGTGACGGATCCGGCGTTGGTTCATGCGCTCCAGCACTTCCTCGACGGGCTCCTCGGGGGAGCAGGTCTTGGGGTTTCCTGACATGAGCTCGCGGACCTTGCGCGTGGACGTGCGGACGCCCTTGACTCCGACCGAATAGGCGATGTCACGCTCGGAGATGATGCCGACAAGCGCCCCATCCTGAATGACCGGCAGGGCACCGATCCCGAGGCGGGAGAGAACGGCCGCCGCCTTCTGGACGGTTTCCTCGGGACTCACCGTGGTGACCTGGATGCCTTTTTCCATCAGGATGTCGCGAATACACGTCATGAGATCCTCCCGCAGCTGGATTTCCTCCGTCCAATGCTTCACGTCCGCGCAGACCGGACGCGTCCGAAGCGTAAAGGGTTCCGTTCAGGACTTACATACACGGCACGAGAGACGACGTCGCAGGGTCCGACATCGGTGCCACCGGACTCCAGATGATGGCTGCAGAGCGGCGATTGCGAAACCAGCGTTCACACCTTCCCCCAACCCGTAGTGGTCATGCGTCCCGGGTTGGTCCGCCGGGCCTGGCTTGCCCGCAGGTTACCGTGGCGGCGGCCCGTCGCCCGCGCTCGTGCGGCTACCCAAGGGCGCCGGGAGTCGGTCCGGTTCGCAAGTGCCCCGCGGGCTGATGCCGGCGGTCAGCCCGGCCATCAGCCGAATCGCGACAGTCAGCCCCCTTGGAAGAGACGGATCATGTGGCGGGAGGGCCGGAACCCGCGCCCTTGTGGCCGCGTGTGCCCGGCGTCAAAGCCGTTAGGCGCCGGGATCGTCCCGGCCAGACCACGAGACGTGGTACGTTTGCGCAATCGCCTGTTTGACGACGCTGACGGCCTCGGATTGCGGGGCAGCACTTTGCACCAGGTGGACGCAAACCGTTCCGAGCGGGGGTAGTAGCGCGGGCCGCCGAATGACCCGGAGATTCGTCGGGATCACTCCTTCGGCCATGATGGTCACGGCAAGTCCAGCGGATACGGTGCTTTCGATCAGCGTCCCGCTCGGGGTGCCGAGCATTTCTCGGTACGGGATTCCCCGACGCTGTAGCGCCTCAAGGGCCGCGGAGCGCAATTGGCAGCCGTCCGGAGAGAGGGCAACGGGCAATGGCGCGCCGCTATCTGCCGCAAATTCCGGGGCTGCCACCCAGAGCAATCGGGGCCGGTCCAGCAGGATCGCCGAGGGAATCTCTTCAAGCGACGTCACGACCGCAAGGTCCAGCGTGCCGGTTTGGATCTTTTGCAGCAGGTGGCGGCTGAGCTGGCACAGAATGCTGATTTCGATGGTGCTGCTGTGTTCCCGCACACCCGCCAGCAGCTCCGTGAGCAGCGGGATGCCGTTTCCTTCCGCCACGCCGATACGCACCGTTCCGGTGTGCTGGATGGTGCGTGCACGACCGACCATCAGGTCATGGGTACTCACGAGATCCTGCGCGCTGGGCAGGAGGTCCTGGCCGGCGGTGGTCAGCCGGATCTTCGATTGCGACCGGTCAAACAGGCGAATCCCCAGCTGGTCCTCGAGGGTCCGGATCCGAAGGGACATGGTTCCCTGCGAACACCCCTGCAGCTCGGCTGCAACCGAGAAGCTGCGTTCTGCAGCGACAGCCAGGAATGACCGCACCAATCGCGTGTCGATGTTCGGCAGGTCCATCCTTTGCTCCGGTTCGAGATGACCGAGGGTTCCGGCATCTCGGCAATCTTATGATCATAGGTAGATGCATGTAAAACGCTTTTATGCGCAGAACTGCGCATATTGATGATCTTCCCGGTCGAACGCTGCCGCTGATCGGATCAGGCACACGCGTCAATTGCCGAACCGCCGGTCGCCGTGTTGGCGCGCGGGCACGATCGAAGTCGCGGGCCACGTGAAGTCGGGTCCCGGCCCGAACGGCGATTCCACCGGCACGCGCGTCAAGGGCCGCCGTCGGCCCGGTACCGGATCTGCCGCGCCAAACGGCCAAGCGGTGCGCATTTACGTGGGGCGCTGCCACGCATCGGTTCGCCGCGTTCGACCAAATGCGGCGTGACGACCAGGGGTTCGGCAACGGCAGCACTGGCAGTCGGATCCGCGCGCGAGCCCTCGGCCGGATCCGGTCCTGCTCCGACAGCAGAGCGGCACGCCGGTGCGGGCGCGCCGCCCTGCGCCATGCGACCGCTCGCTACGCGTGCGCCAGCACGGCAAGCAGCAGGAGCGCCACGATGTTGGTGATCTTGATCATCGGGTTCACGGCCGGTCCGGCCGTGTCCTTGTACGGATCACCCACGGTATCCCCGGTGACGGCTGCCTTGTGGGTCTCGGAGCCCTTGCCACCGAGATTGCCGTCTTCGATGTATTTCTTCGCGTTGTCCCAGGCGCCCCCGCCGGCCGTCATGCTGATGGCGACAAACAGGCCGGTGACGATCACGCCAAGCAGCATCGCGCCCAGCGCGGAGAACGCAGCGGCCTTGTCGGCGATCAGATTGACCAGCACGAAAAAGACGATGGGCATCAGCACCGGCAGCAGCGAGGGAATGATCATCTCGCGAATCGCGGCTCGGGTCAGCATGTCGACCGCGCGCCCGTAGTCGGGCTTCGCAGTTCCCTCCATGATGCCGGGGATATCCCTGAACTGACGACGAACTTCCAGCACCACGCCTCCGGCGGCCCGCCCCACGGCCGTCATGGACAGGGCGCCGAACAGGTACGGCATCAGGCCACCCAGCAGCAGGCCCACCACCACGTACGGGTTGGCGAGGGAGAAATCGAGGGTGATCCCGGCGAAATAGGGGTAGGTTTCGGCGTCACTGCCAAAGTACTCGAGATCGGCGGTGTAGGCTGTGAACAGCACCAGCGCGCCGAGGCCGGCCGAACCGATCGCGTAGCCCTTGGTGACCGCCTTGGTGGTGTTGCCCACGGCGTCGAGCGCGTCGGTCGTCTTCCGGACGTCACTGGACAGGTTGGCCATTTCGGCGATGCCGCCGGCGTTGTCCGTCACGGGTCCGTAGGCGTCCAGCGCGACTACCATTCCGGCCAGCGCCAACATGCTCGTAACGGCGATGGCGATCCCGAACAGACCCGCGAGCAGATAGCTCACGATGATGGCGGCACAGATGATCACCGCCGGAACCGCGGTCGCCTCCATGGAAATCGCCAGACCCTGGATCACGTTCGTGGCGTGGCCGGTTTCCGAGGCTTTGGCGACTGCGCGGACCGGGCGGTAGTTGGTGCCGGTGTAGTACTCGGTGACCCAGATGAGGAGTGCCGTCACCACGAGACCGACCACGGCGCATCCGAACAACGCCCCGCCTGACAAGGATTCGCCGGCGGCCCCGACGGAACTTCCGAAACCGATCAGCCACTCGATCGCGACCGCAATTCCGAACAGCGACAGGACAGCGGCCGCCACGAAACCCCGGTACAGCGCGCCCATGATGGAACCGTTGGCACCGAGCTTGACGAAGTAGGTGCCAAGGATGGAGGCAATGACACAGACGCCGCCAATCACCAGCGGCAGCACCATCATCGCCGACATGTCCGCGCCGGCGAAATAGATGGACGCCAGCACCATCGTCGCGACCACGGTCACCGCGTAGGTCTCGAACAGGTCGGCCGCCATGCCGGCGCAATCGCCAACGTTGTCCCCGACGTTGTCGGCGATGACGGCGGGGTTCCTCGGATCGTCCTCAGGGATGCCCGCTTCGACCTTGCCGACCAAGTCGGCGCCGACGTCGGCACCCTTCGTGAAGATCCCGCCGCCAAGCCGCGCGAAGATCGAGATCAGCGACGCTCCGAAGCCGAGCGCCACCAGCGGGTCGATCAAGCCCCTCCCGCTGGCGCCCGTTTCCAGCAGGATCATGTAGTAGACGGTGACGGCCAGCAGGGCGAGACCGGCGACGAGCATGCCGGTGACGGCGCCGGAGCGAAACGCGAGCGACAGTCCGGCCGCAAGCCCCGTCCGCGCCGCCTCGGCCGTGCGTACGTTCGCTCGCGTCGAGACGATCATGCCGATGTATCCGGCGGCCCCGGACAGCGCCGCGCCGATGAGGAAGCCGATCGCCACCGAGATTTCGAGGACCAGCGCCAGGATGACGAAGATCACCGCGCCAACCACTGCCACCGTCCGGTACTGCCGGTTGAGATAGGCAGCGGCCCCTAACTGGATGGCGTTGGAAATTTCCTGCATTCGGGCTTCACCGGCACTGGCTGCCAGGACCGACCGAGCGGTGAACAAGCCGTAGACCAGAGCGAGTGCGCCGCATGCGATTGCGAACCAAAGTTCCATGCTCATGAGTTGACGTTCCTAGGAGGGATTCAGTTGTGCCCGGACTCGGGATGTCCAGGCGTGTCCTGCGATGGAGAAAGATTCTGGGCTGGCAACTAGCTCGAGCCGGGAAAGAAGATAAAAACTGCGGTCATTGGACGCAACGGCAGGCCGGATCGTGATCCGGTTCAGTCGGCCGAGCCGTTCCAACTGTGCACGTAACCGCCCGTGGCGCTACCGGGGCTCTCGCCGTCCGTAGTAAACGCCGACACGCCCGGGCCGTCCGTCACTTCGCCGATCACGGTCAGCGCCACCCCGCACGCGGCGGCGATCTCCGTCGCTTGCGGGACCGCGCGCCTGGGAATGCTGAACAGAAGTTCGTAATCGTCCCCGCCGGCAGCAAGGTCTTCCAGCGTCGCATTGCCTCGGTCCACGTGGAAACGGGCAGCTTCGGACAGCGGGGCGTCGTCAAGCGAGATTCGTGCCCCTTTCCCCGCCGCGCCGCACAGGTTGCGGACATCCGCGATCAGGCCGTCGGAAACGTCGATGGCAGCGTGCGCCAGCGCGGCGAGTCCCTGGCTGATTTCGAGCCGGGGTGCAGGAAGCAGGAAACGTTCGGCGAGCGTCGGAGCGCCCGCCGCAATCGGGAGCTTGCCTTCAAGCTCCAGCCGACCGAGCCACGCGTCGCCGATGGTTCCGGTCACTGCCAGAACGTCGCCGTCTTCGGTGTCCGTTCGCGGCAAGGTACCGTCGCGGGCGACTCGCCCCATTACCGTGATCGAAACGGCAAGCGGACCGGGTGTCCGGACCGTGTCCCCGCCGGCGAGGCGGATGCCGAAATGCTCCTGGTCTTCCCTGAGGCCGCCGGCAAACCCCGCCATCCAATCCAGGTCGGTCAAGGGCGGCAGCTGGAGCCCGAGCAGGTAACAGAGCGGTGTGGCGGCGGAGGCTGCCAGATCGGACAGGTTCACGCGCAGCGCCCGCCTGGCGATCTGTTCCGCCGACAATGCTCCGGCCGGAAAGTGGACGCCCTCGACCACGGTGTCCGTGCTGATGGCCAGCGCCTGGTCGCATTGCAGTACGGCCACGTCGTCCAGCAGTCGGTGCGCCGGAGTGAAGTCCGCAGCCAGTGCACGGAGGCAACGCGTCAGGATGTCGTGCTCATCCACCGTCGTTCAGGCGAATTCGCTTACGCGCGCCGACCTCGCAACGCGGTCCAGCAGGGCATTGGCAAACCTGATTTCACCGTCTTCCGCAAACCCGTAGGCCACCTTCAGATATTCGGCGATGATCACCCGTGCGGGCGCTTTCCGAGAGGCGTGCAGCAGCTCCCAGATCGCGCAGCGGAGCACGCAGAGCAGTGTGGTGTCGAGGCGTTTCAGCGACCAGCGCTCACCGAGCAGTGGATCGATCGTCGCGTCGAGTTCCGTCAGGCATTCAGCTGCGCCCGTGACGATGCGCCGGAACTGGGGTTTGTGGGCCACGCTTGTATCGGTGACCGGACGATCAAGAAACTCGCCGATGACCCTCTCGGGCGATGCGCCGGTGACCGAGATCTGGAAGAGCGCCTGCACGGCAGCTTCCCGTGCGGACGTCCGTTGTGTCTTTTTCGATGGGGCAGTGCTGCTCATGACGCGGCGAAACGGGAGCGCAGCTCGGCTACGGCCAGGGCGGCGTTCGCCGCGTCCGCCCCCTTGTTGCCCTGCTCCGGGCTCGCTCGCTCGACGGCTTGCGCCCGTGTCTCGCAGGTGAGGATCCCGTAGCCGATCGCCAATCGGTCCCGGACGGAAAGCGACATCAGGCCGCGAGCGCTCTCGCTGCAGATGTAATCGTAGTGGGTGGTCTCGCCGCGAATGACACAGCCAAGCGCAATGTAACCTGCAAAGCCCTCGCCCTGCGCCGCCTGCGCGATGGCGCCCGGGATCTCGAACGCACCGGGCACCTCCACCACCTCCCATTTCCGCCCAGAAGCCGCAAGCACCGCGGTGGCGCCGCCGGTCAGCATGTCGGCGACGTCCCGGTAGAACATGGCTCGGACAATCAGGAAGGTATCGCGGGTCATGCGGTCTCGTCCGGCGGACGCCGCTCCACCACCCTGAGGTCGAAACCCTCCAGGCCCACGATCGGACGCTGGGTGTGGGTGAGCAGGATCATCTCGCGCACGCCGAGGTCGCGCAGTATCTGGGCGCCGATGCCGTGCTCGCGGAGATCGCCGGGCGGCGCTTCCTCCGCGCTGAGCCGTTGCGCGAGTCCGGATGTTACGGATTCCCGGATCAGGACCACGACACCGCGCCCGAGCGCGTGCACCGTCCGCATGGCCGCCCGCAGGGTCCCCGCCCGTTCGCATCCGGCCGCGTCGGTACCGCCGCCGAGCACATCGGCGAGGACGTCCAGCGCATGCACGCGGACCGGAACCGGCCGGCCGTCGTTGATGCTGCCCTTGACCAGGGCCACGTGCTCCACGTCAAGTACCGTGTTCCGGTAAATGTACAGCTTGAAAGCGCCGGCTTCGTCGGACAGGAAGTCGGATTCCAGGACGCGCGTGACGATCGGATCGTGCCGTACCCGCCAGGCGATGAGATCCTCGATGGCGCCCAGACGAAGCTGGTGGCGCTCGACAAACGGAACCAGGTCGTTCAGCCGCGCCATGGTGCCGTCCGCTTTCATGATCTCGCAGATGACGGCGGCCGGCACCAGGCCCGCGAGACGGGCGATATCGACGGCCGCCTCGGTGTGGCCGGCCCGCAGGAGGACGCCCCCGTCTCGGGCGGCGAGCGGAAACACGTGTCCCGGCGTGCGCAGGTCGTCGGCGGCGCTGCGGGGGTCGATGGCGACCTGGATGGTGCGGGCGCGGTCGGCCGCCGAAATGCCGGTCGTCACGCCTTCGCGCGCCTCGATCGGCAGCGTGAACGCCGTGTCCCTCGGGCCGGGATTGCGCCGGTCGAGGGGCTCGAGGCCAAGCTGCCTGGTGCGTTTGCCGGTGAGGGCGAGGCAGATCAGCCCGCGTCCGTGCGTGGCCATGAAGTTGATGGCGTCCGGGGTCGCCATCTGAGCCGGGATTACGAGATCTCCTTCGTTTTCCCGGCCTTCATCGTCCACCAGCACGAACATCCGCCCATTGCGGGCCTCGTCGATCAGCGTCTCCACCGAGGCGAAGACTTCCTTCGGTTGCATCAGGGGCGAGCTCAACGGGCGTCTCCGGCGCCACCACGGCCGAGGGCCCGGGCCACGTACCGCGCGAGGATGTCCGCCTCCAGGTTGACCGAGCAGCCGGCCGCCAGCGCGCCCAGCGTGGTGACGCGGCCGGTGTGCGGGATCAGCGTCACGGAAAACGCGTCCTGGCCTACGGCGTTGACGGTCAACGACGTACCGTCGACCGCGATCGATCCCTTGGACGCGATCATCGTCGCAATCGAGGTGGGCAGCGAGAAGCGCACGACGCTGCAGTCGTCGGCCTCGGTGACGTCGAGGACCTCGGCGACCGCGTCGACGTGACCGGTGACAATGTGTCCGTCGAGCGGATCGCCGGCCTGCAGGGCGTACTCCAGATTGATCTCGGTTCCAGGCTGCCATGCGCCGGCGGTGGTGCGCGCCTGGGTCTCCGGGGAAAGGTCGACGGAGAAGCCGGTCGGGTCCACTGCTGTCACGGTGAGACAGATGCCCGCGCAGGCAATCGAGGAACCGAGGCGCACGGAGTCGGGCACGCGCGTCGGTTCGATCCGGACCGAACGTTCGCCTGGTCCGGAGGTCTCCGTGACGGTGCCGGTGTCAACGACGATCCCAGTAAACATTGCTTGATAGGTAGTGCCGCCGGAGACGATCGCGCGAGTGTAGTCGGAAACAGTGCGGATTGTGCCGCACACGGTCAGGTGGCCCGCTCCAGAAAACGGACGTGGTCAGGCCCCAGCCGACGTGCGCGGACGGTTCGAAAATCGCGCGTTTCGCTGAGCGCGGTGCGGGCGAGTTCGCCGACCGCCGCCAGCCCGTCGCTCCCGACGACGGCATCCGCACTGTACCACACCAGCGTATCGACCAGACGGTTGCGAAGAAGCGCCGTGGCGACCGTCTGGCCGCCTTCGACCAGTACTGACGTCACGCCGCGCGCGGCCAGCGTCCGAAGCGCCTGTTCGAGGGACGGGCGCCCACTGGCATCCGCGGCTACGTCGATGATCTCCGCGCCCGCAGCCTCCAATTCCGTCGTGTCCGGGCGGCGCCGGGCAGTGGCCAGGAGCCAGACCGGGGAACTGCCGAGCGTCGACAGAAGTCGCCCCGACGGCAGCGGGGATTCGGCCCCGATCACGACGACGCGGACCGGAGAACGGTCGCCCAGGCCGGGGAGCCTGCACGTGAGTTCCGGATCATCGCGGGTGGCCGTGCCGGCCCCGACCAGAATGGCGTCGTGCCGGGCACGGAGGAGATGCCCGTGCCGGCGGGCCAGTTGGCCGGTCAGCCACTGGCTGGCCCCCGTGGACGTCGCGATCCGGCCGTCCAGCGATGCGGCGAGCTTGAGCGTGACTTGCGGGCGGCCTGATGCCACGCGGCGCAGGTGCCCCGCGTGCAGTCGCTTGGCCTCGTCCTCGTGCAGGCCGCTCGTCACCGTGACGCCGGCGGCGGCCAGCAGGGCCGTGCCGGCGCCGTTGGTCCGGGGGTCCGGGTCGTGCGTGCCGATCACCACGCGCGCGAGCGCGGCCTCTGCGAGCAACCGGGCGCAACTCGGTGTGGCCCCGTCGTGCGCACAGGGTTCGAGCGTGACGTATGCCGTGCCCCCCGCGGCCCGGTCACCGGCCTCGGTCAGCGCCTGCACCTCGGCGTGGGGCCGGCCGCCGATGCCGGTGACGCCGCGTCCGGCAACCCGCCCATCGGCGGCCACGATGACGCAGCCAACCGCCGGGTTGGGCCACGTCGTGCCGAGCGCTTGCCGCCCCAGGGCGAGGGCCGTGCGCAGGTGCGCCGAATCAGGAGATGCGATCACCGTCCCGGAGGCTCTCGACCGCTCTCTCGAACTCTTCGACTTCCCGGAAGTTTCGGTACACCGAGGCGTACCGCACGTAGGCGACCTCGTCGATCTGCTTCAACGTCTGCATCACCAGGCCGCCGATTTCGGTGGAGTCGAATTCCGATTGGCCGGAGGTCTCCAACCGCCGCACGATGCCGTTGGCCGCCTGCTCGATTCGGTCCGGCGCCACGTCGCGCTTGCGTAGAGCGATTTCCATGGACCGGACCAGCTTGTCCCGGCTGAACGGGACCCGGTCGCCGTTCTTCTTGACGACCATCAATTCCCTGAGGTGAATTCGCTCATACGTGGTGAACCGCAGGCCGCAGCCCTCGCAGGTGCGCCGGCGACGGGTCACCGTCTTGTTCTCGTCAGGGCGGGAGTCGGTGACACGGGTCTCCTCGGCACCACAGTACGGACAGCGCATCAGAGTTCTCCCGACAACTCGGTACCAAGTTCGGGATAGAGGGGAAACCGGCGCGTCAACTCTCCCACGTTCCGCCTTACCTCCGCCTCCACGGCGGCGTTGGCGTCCTCGTTCGACCCGTTCGAGCGGAGGCCGTCCAGAACGTCAGCGATCAGGTGCCCGATGGTTTCAAACTCCGGCACGGCGAAGCCGCGCGTCGTGGCTGCCGGTGATCCCAGCCGAATCCCTGACGTGACCAGCGGCGGCCGTGGGTCCTTGGGCACGGCGTTCTTGTTGCAGGTCAGGCCGGCCCGCTCGAGCGCGTGCTCGGCATCCCGCCCGGTGACGTCATGCCTGCGCAGGTCCACCAGCACCATGTGCGTGTCGGTGCCGCCGGAGACGATGTCGAACCCGCGTGCCAGCAGCACCCGCGCCAGCGCCGCCGCATTGGCGCATACCTGGTTGATATAGGTGCGGAAGTCGGGTTGCAGCGCCTCCCCGAACGCGACCGCCTTGGCGGCGATCACGTGCATCAGGGGGCCGCCCTGCAGCCCGGGAAAGAGGGCCCGGTCGATCCGTTTGCCCATGTCGGCGTCATTGGTGAGCAACATGCCCCCGCGTGGTCCACGCAGGGTCTTGTGGGTGGTGGTCGAAACAATATGCGCATGCGGCAGTGGCGACGGGTAGCGGTCCACGGCGATGAGGCCGGCGTAATGGGCGACGTCCGCCAAGAGGAAGGCGTCGACGGAATCGGCAATTTCCCGGAAGCGTCCAAAATCGATGGCCCGGCTGTAGGCGGACGCGCCGGCGATGATCAGTTGCGGGCGCGCCTCGGCAGCCCGCTTGGCCACCTCGTCGTAATCGATGCGGTCGTCGCTTCCGAGGCCGTAGAAGGCCGTGCGGAACCAACGGCCGGACAGGTTGGGCGCATTTCCATGGGTGAGATGTCCGCCGGCCGCCAGGCTCATGCCCAGCACGGTGTCGCCCGGCTTGATCAATGCCAGGAAAGCGGCCTGGTTGGCGGCCGAACCGGAATGCGGCTGCACGTTCACGTGGGCGCACCGGAACAGTTCGCGAGCCCGCCTGATGGCGAGGTCCTCGACCACATCGACGGCCGCACACCCGCCGTAGTAGCGATGCCCCGGATAACCCTCGGCGTACTTGTTGGTCAGTACCGATCCCTGCGCCGCGAGAACCGCAGAACTCGTGAAGTTCTCGGAAGCAATCAACTCAATGGTGTCGCGCTGCCGCTCGAGTTCGAGGTTCAGCCCGGCGCGGACCTCCGGATCGTCGGCCAGCAACCCGGCCGTCCCGAGTGGCGGCTCGACTCTTGCGGGGAGACGTCCAGTCAAGGCCCGCGATCAACCCAGCTTGCGCACGCGGCCCGCGTGGCGTCCGGCTGCAAATTCGGTCGCGAGAAACGCCTGCAGGCACTTCCACGCGGTTTCCGAATCGACGAACCGCGCTCCGAGGGCCAGCACGTTCGCGTCGTTGTGGGCGCGGGCAAGCCTGACGGTGTCGACATCGTGGCTCGGGGCGCAGCGGATGCCAGGGTGCCGGTTCGCCGCCATGCTGATGCCGAGCCCGGTACCGCAGATGGCCACACCACGCCATGCGTCCCCCCGCAACAGCGCGTCAGCCAGCCCGTTCCCGAAGTCGGGATAGTCCACGGACTCGTTGGAATCAGTGCCGAGGTCCAGGACCGGCACGCCGGTGTCGGCCAACCGTCCGCGCAGGTGCTCCTTGAGGGCGTAGCCGGCGTGGTCGGCGGCGAACGCGACCGGGCCCTTGCCATTCTGCGTGTTCATCCGCCCGTCCCCGGAGGGCATTCCAGAACCGAGGCGGTACGGATCAGCGGATGTCCGAGGCCGTCATGCGGCCTTCTTCGGCAAGCGACCGAAATGCGTGAAACGTGCCTTCGACGCCCTCGGCGGGTGCGATCGAGCCGTAGTCTCCGAGGTGGGCGCGGACGGCTGCATCGGGCAGATCTGCGGGAAACGGCAGCGGGTCGCCTTCGATGGCGATGTTCGAGTCGGGCGCCAGGGTGCGGAGCTGGCCCACGATCGCCTCCACCGTGGTAGCGCCTCCATTGATGTCGAAGACCGGCGCGCCGTCGCCGTCACTTGCCACGGACTGGATGAACGCCGAGGCCACCTCTCCGGCGTGGAGGAAGGACACGGGCCCGCTGAAGGGCACGGTATAGGGGGCGCCGAGGGCCGCCGCCTGGATCGCGACCGTCGTCTTCGAGGTGACCCCCTGATCTCGCCCGACTCCCTGCACCACGCTGGGGCGCAGTCCGACGCTTGGCACGTTCCAGTCCTGCCAGTAGACCGCCGCGATCTGCTCGCCGCACGTCTTGTAAGCCCCGTACAGGGTCTTGAGGTACGGGCTGTCCGGGAAAAAGCCGTGGGCGGCGATGGAACTGGCGTGGCCGACGCGACGAATCCCCTCGTGCCGGGCGGCTTCGAACACGTTGACCGTGCCGACCACGTTGACCCTGGCGCCACCGATCGGGTCTGCCATGCAGAAGGGCACCTGCAGGGCGGCGAGGTGGATGATCGCCTGACAGCCCTTTGCCGCCTGAAGGACGGTCTCGGGATCGGTGATGTCGCCGACCACCCAGTCGATCCGGGCGAGCTCTTCGTCCGACATCAACAGCGCTGGCCGCCGCGGCTTGGGGTCAAGATCAAGCGCCGTAACACCCACGCCGGCGCGCACAAGGAGCGCCATCGTCCAGGCCCCGATGCAGCCGCCGGACCCGGTCACCAGGACTTGCCCCGACCACGCATCGCCGTTCACGGGAAAACGCTCCAACATTGGTCGACCCTCCCGGACGACGGTACGTTCGCCCGCATTATGGCCCCCGTGGAGGCGTCCGCAATGCGGCGGCCGATACCTCCGGCTTCAAGTGCCTGCAGCGTGCGGGATCGCCGGCTTCTGGCGTGCGTCCCGCTGCTCGGGCGCCGCACAGATCGGCTTCATGGCCTGCAACGAAGGGTCGGACGGTTCACCGAGCGCAAACAGCACGAGGGCATTCGCGATGTCTCGCCGGCGCCGTTGCGTCGCTTGGCGCATCGGCCCTGGCCGCCGCGCGCCGCCGGCATGAATCCGTGCCGTCGGCCGCAGTCAGCCCGGCCGGACCGTGACCACCGCCTTGCCCTTGATGGTCCGATCACGCAGGGCTCGCAGAGCATCGGGAACACCGTCCAGCCCGACGTTGAGCTCCACATGCGGCCGGATGACGCCCTCCGCCTGCCACGCGAGCAGGCGCGCCATGTTTGCCCGATGCGCGGCCGGGTCGCGTTCCACCCATGCGCCCCAGAACACGCCAACGATCGAACAGCCCTTCAGCAGCGCAAGGTTCGCCGGCGCAGAGGGAATCGTTCCGGAGGTGAACCCGATGACGAGAAGCCGCCCGTTCCAGTTGATGCAGCGAAGCGACTGGTCGAAGACGGCGCCCCCGACCGGGTCGTAGATGACGTCCGCGCCCCGGCCGCCGGTCAGCTCCTTTACACGATCCTTGAAGGGGCCGTCGGTGTAGTTGATACCGTGGTCGGCGCCGTGCTCGCGCGCGAAAGCGAGTTTCGCGTCCGATCCCGCCGTGGCGATGACAGTGGCTCCGAGAGCCTTGCCGATCTCGACCGCGGCCAGGCCAACCCCCCCGGCGGCGCCATGCACCAGGAGCGTTTCTCCGGCCTGCAGATTGGCGCGCTGAATGAGCGCATGGGCAGAAGTTCCGTAGGTCAGGAGCAGCGTCGCCGCAATCGTGTAATCCAGTTGATCCGGCAACCTCACCGCCTTGAGGGCCGGCGCGCAGACTTCCTCCGCAAAGGCCCCGTGCCTGGCGGGGGCCATGACCCGGTCGCCCGGGACCAGATCCGTCACGTCCCGGCCGACCTCGATCACCTCGCCCGCACATTCGGAGCCGGGCGCGAAGGGGAATTCCGGACGAAACTGGTACTTGCCCTCGACGATCAGGATGTCCGGGAAATTGACGCCAGCCGCATGCACCTTGATGCGGACCTCGTCGGCTGCTGGAACCGGCGGGTCGATCTCACCGACCGACAGCGAGTCGATCGGACCGAAGGCGTGGCAGAGGACAGCTTTCATGGAACCTCGCGATGGCAGGCGGTGTTGGGAACGATGGGAGGTGAACCGCGGTTATCCGGGCCCGTCTGACGGTGCGGCGCCGGTGGATATCGCGTTGTCGATGCGACCCTTTGAACCTAACTGGCAGGAAGTTCGAAGTGAAAGATCGCCATCCCGATCAGCGTAGGGGTCTGCAGCCGGACCGGCACCATCAGGCCGTCGACGTGGGTACGAAACCAGATCTCGCCCTCCACGGGCGGCTTGCGCATGTGCCGATCACTGTACCCGGCGACGCGGTGGCTTCGAAATGTGCATTGCTTGTCGTGGCCGGGTAGATGCTCCGGATCCGGAGAGCCGGCCACGGGATCGACGCCCAGGTCCGTCAGGACCAGATCGCTCCGCGTCTTGCCGTCGAATACGCGGATGGTCTGTTCACAGCGTCCGGTGCGGGCCAGCACCAATCCGGCCGACAAGAGCGCGCTTGCCGGATCGAGGACCTGGCGTCGCTCCTCGGGCGGCACCGGATGCGGATACGGCTCCGCACCCTCCGGAAGAACCGTTTCGGCGTAGTCCGCCCGGAAGCGAACATGACGCTCGACGTGTCCGTCCCGATGGTAGCGCCGCGACTGGTACACGGTCGGTCGGAGCCCGGCAGCGAGTTCGGCCTCCAGCGTGCCCTCCACCTCCAGTTCGAAAGCCCACTGGAACAGGAGTCGGATCAAGCCCTGCGATTCAGCGTTGAAGCGTACCGAGTAGCCGTCATCATTGATATCGAATTCCATGATGGCTTCGCCGGCCCGGAATCCGCCGACATAGGCGGAACCGGTCAGCGCGAACGGCTGGATATGTGGCAGGGTGGGGGGTACGGCGTGCGAATGCAGTGCCGTTGCGAACAACAGAATCGCAACTGCTGACAAGGCGATTCGGGGCACAGAACGTTACCTGGAACGCGGTTGCAGGAGGCCGGCCAGGACCACTGCACCCGACAGCAGAGACGGTACCTTGCGGCGAAGCAACGTCTGGATGCCGGGATGGGGTCGCGGCTGGCAGTTTACGGTAGGGCCGGCAGGGTGCAACGGCGCGGCACGATGGTGTGGGCAGGGCTCGCCCGGATCATTGATTCCGCTCATCACGGTTTGACGTCAGCCGCGGTTCATCGCAAACTTCATCCTGCGTCGTTCCGAAGGGGTGCCCGGACCGAGTTCCGGGGCTGAGATCCGTCTGGCGGGGACCCTTCGAACCTGAACCGGGTGATGCCGGCGGAGGGATCGGGACGCGCCCGGATCTCCCCGGTCCTCTCGGCCCCGCATCCCGAAGCACGTCCTTCGGAACGTGGCCTCTGGGCCCAGGAGAATCCACATGGACGCTGACACGCCCATTCCCATTCAGGTGACTACCGGCCCGTTGCCCGCGTCGCGCAAGGTGTACACCGGGGACTCGGCCCGCGGACTGCGGGTGCCACACCGTGACATCTCGCTGCATCCATCGGCCGGTGAACCGCCGTTGCGCGTGTATGACACGTCAGGGCCGTACACTGACCCGGCCGTCAACATCGACATTGAGGCCGGCTTGCCCCGGTGGCGCGAAGCTTGGGTAGAGGCCCGCGGCGACACGCGAGTCGATGCCGGGCGGCCTCTTCAGGACGTGGACAACGGTAATCCGTCGGCGGCAAATCGCGTTCCGTCGTTTCCGGTAGCGCGGCGCCCACGACAGGCGACCGGCGCTCCGGTGACCCAGCTTGCGTATGCGCGGCGCGGGATCGTGACGCCCGAGATGGAGTTCATCGCCGAGCGCGAGAATCAGGGCCGGTCGGCGGACAAGGGGGCCGGGGAGCGGGGCGGAGAGTCGTTCGGCGCCCACATTCCCGACCGGGTAACCCCGGAATTCGTGCGCGCGGAAGTGGCGTGCGGCCGGGCCATTATTCCGGCCAACATCAATCATCCCGAGCTTGAGCCGATGGTGATCGGGCGAAACTTCCTGGTGAAGGTGAACGCCAACATCGGGAATTCCGCCGTGACGTCTTCCGTTGCCAACGAAGTGGACAAGATGGTCTGGGCGACGCGCTGGGGCGCCGACACCATCATGGACCTCTCCACTGGCCGCAACATCCACAACATCCGCGAATGGATCCTGCGCAATTCGCCAGTACCGGTCGGGACAGTCCCGATCTACCAGGCGTTGGAAAAGGTCGGCGGAGTCCCCGAGGAGCTGACGTGGGAGCTGTACCGCGACACCCTGGTTGAGCAGTGTGAACAGGGGGTTGACTACTTCACGGTCCACGCGGGCGTGCGGCTCGCCCACATTCCGCTGACTGCCGAGCGGGTTACCGGCATCGTCAGCCGCGGCGGATCCATCATGGCCAAATGGTGTCTTGCGCACCATCGTGAGAGCTTCCTGTACGAGAGATTCCCCGAAATCTGTGAGCTGCTGGCCGCGTACGACGTCAGCTTCTCCCTGGGTGACGGACTCCGGCCGGGTTCGATCGCTGACGCCAATGACCGGGCGCAGTTTGCCGAGCTGGAGACCCTCGGCGAGCTCACCAAGATTGCCTGGGACCACGACGTGCAGGTGATGATCGAGGGGCCTGGCCACGTGCCGATGGACAAGATCAAGGTAAACGTGGACCGGCAACTCGAGACATGCGGTGAGGCGCCGTTCTACACGCTGGGACCGCTGGCGACCGACATCGCGCCCGGGTACGACCACATCACCAGCGCCATCGGTGCGGCGATGATCGGCTGGTTCGGCACGGCGATGTTGTGCTACGTGACTCCCAAGGAGCACCTCGGGCTCCCGGATCGCAACGACGTCAAGGAGGGCGTCATTGCGTACCGCCTGGCCGCGCACTCCGCCGATCTCGCGAAGGGGCATCCAGGCGCGCGGGCGCGCGACGACGCGCTGTCGAGAGCTCGGTTCGACTTCCGGTGGGAGGACCAGTTCAACCTGTCACTCGACCCGGAAACCGCGCAGCAGTACCACGACCAGACCCTGCCGAAGGAAGCCCACAAGGTGGCGCACTTCTGCTCGATGTGCGGACCGAAGTTCTGCTCGATGAAAATCACGCGGGAGGTTCGCGAATACGCTGAGCGGGGCATGCAGGAGAAGGCCCAGGAGTTCCGCGAAGGCGGGAGCGAGATCTACCAGAAGCCGGGCTAGGCGTTCCGGGCCCCCGCGGCGCGCGGGGGCCGCCGGCACATCCTGACCGGTGGACAGCCGCGCCATCTCGGCTGCCGGGCTGCTGCCGCGGTGCTCCAGCGGAGGGAGCATTTCCGGGAGGGCCTGCGACGGAATCGTCGGGCTGCCCCGGATGCCGTGGCCGAGGGCCGGCTGTGCCGGATCTACACCGCCGGCGGCCGGATCAGAGCAGGACCGTTTCCGCGGCGCCCAGGCCGCCGAAATCCGCGACGACCCGGCTGCCCAGTCTGATCGGGCTCGGTTGCCCGCACACTCCCGTCGTGACAATGTCGCCGGCCTTCAGCGACCCTCCCTGCAACACGTGGTTGTTGGCGATCCAGGCGAGGGCGGTTCGCGGATCGCCGAGCGCGTCGGCACCGGTTCCGCGGGTGGCTTCCTCGCCGTCGATGACCAGCCGCACCGGATGTGCAGCAAAATTGAACGACTGCAGGTCCGGCCCAGCCGCGGGACCCAGGATGAACTGGCATGCGCAGGCATTGTCCGCGGCGAGCTGGGGGCCTCCAGCCCGTGTGAAGTCGAGATATCGGGAATCCGGGATCTCAATCGCCGGGTGGACATCTGCCACCGCCGAGAAGGCCTCTGCTTCCGTATAGGGGGCACTGCGGGCTGGCAACGCTTTGCCGAGCACAAATGCGAATTCCGCCTCGGCGACGCTCATCCGGTTCCGACCGAGCTGCACCCTGCCGGGGCTATGGTGCACACGGCTCTCGAGCAGGCGCCCGGCGATGGGTCCTTCGACATTGATATGGCGCTGGCCGGCGATACTTGTCGCCGCGATCTTCCAGCCCACCACGGTCTCGCCGGAGTGCTGCACGAAGGACCGTTGCACCTCGTAGCCTGCCTCCAGCGTCGCTGGCCGACAGTTCTCCGGCAGTTCGTCGACTACCGAGCCGGCGGCCCAGCAATCGTGAATGATGCGCCCGGCTTCACCCGCGCGAGAATGGTTCATGGCCGCGGCCCCTCCGGCCGTTCAGTTCGAATGGACGGTGAGGCTACGAACTCGACGAGTCGTCGCGGGCCAGCCCAGGGCGAGCGCCTACCGCCCCGGGGGGGGCGCGGGGACCCACCCCCCCGATTGCGCGCGTAGCGACCGGGTCGGGGGGACCGCGTAGGGGCGGTGGGGGCGCGGGCCCACGGCGACG
>VXPW01000059.1:21742-33570 GCA_009839325.1 Rhodospirillales bacterium | reverse complement strand
TTCCTCCCCAACCCCCCCACCCCCCATACCTCTACGTCTCGTGGGCTCGGTTATGTTTAAAACACACCGCCCCTGGGCGAGCGCCAACCCCCACGCGTCGGTCCTGGGACCGACGCCCGAAGTTGCCGAGCTTCCCGGCCTTACCGGGGACAGCGGTTCGCGACTGTGGCCAGCGGAACCGCTTGCTCGGCGGTCAGGGAGAAGACCGCGCTCAAGGAGAATTCCGGCGAGTCCAGTTCAATCCCGACGGAGTGCCCGGCGTCGAATGCACGGAGCAGTCTTTCCGGAGCGATCACCCCGGAATCGAACTGCGTCTCGTAGACCGTGTCGGAAGAAAAGCCGTGGCCGGAACGAATGACCGTGGCGGCCGTCTCCACGAATCCGCCCGTACCGAGATCGGTGACCCGTAGCACGCCGGACGTTTCCACGAACGGCGGTGGCTCGAGATTGAAGAAATCAGCCAGGAAGTTGGCAGGCGACTCCACCGAGACCGCAGCCTTGGCCTCCACCGGTAGGCGGAAGTGCCAGGCCTCTGCCTGGAGGGGTGTTCCCGGATGCAGGGGCGCGACTTCGTGGCAGTCGTACTGGAGCACCATGCGGGTGGACACCCGGAACGTATCGTCCGGTGTGGTAACTCGAGTCGAAGTGGCGGTAATGCTCAGGCTGTGCGCTCGACCGTCATAGTCTGTCGAGTAGCGGACGAGCGGGTCTACGACGTTCCCGGCCGAAGCCATGGCTGCCGGTAGCAGGGCCAACAACAGCATTGATATCAAGCGAGAGGGATGAAACATGTTACAGGCCCCCTTCAGGATGGCCGTAGCGGGATATCGGGCTACCCGGCGAGCGTTGCGGTCTGTGCGTCGGGCGACCCGAGGACATCGACCTCGAATGGCGCGCGCCATTGCCGTCTCGATACCGCTCACAAGCGGGAAGTCAGCATAGCGGCAAGCAGCGAATCAGTCTATCGCGGCGGGTGCCGGACGCATGGCGGAAACCCGGTCCGTCCGGCGGGAGCGAACGCTTCCTGAAGCGCCGCCTCCTATTCGATCAGTTCCGCGAGCGTATCGGCGTCGAATCGTCCGTCTACCTTCGATCCGTTGACGAAGAATGTCGGCGTGGAATCCACGTCCATCCGGTTTTGACCGTCCATGCGGGTATTCAGGATGCGATTGAGGCGAGCGCGATTCGCTTCCGTATCGGCAAAGCACGCATCCACATCGTCCGCGCTGATACCAAACTGAAGGAATATTTCCTTCAGCACGTCTTTCGGCGCGTCGGCGTACGCCCACTTCGTCTGGTGCGCGAACAACTGCTCAAGTACGGGAAAGAAGTGCTTGTCCGGCTGGCAGTGGGCAAGCATGGACCCGGTCAGCGCCGGCTGATCCAGAGGGAAGTCCCGGAAGACGAGCCGCACCTGTCCGGTGTCGATGAAACGGCTCTTGATGTCCGGCAACGATTCGTTGTGGAACGCGGCGCAATGGGGGCAGGAAAGCGATGCGTACTCGATAATTTCATGCGGCGCGTCCGCACTTCCGAGAATCTTTTCGAGCAGCGGCTCGCCGGACTCCTCGGCAGCTGCCGGCCAAACCAGCAGCGCGGTTATCAGGGCGGGAAGCAGGCGCATGAGAGGGCATCTCCTTGAATTGCCGCCAACAATATATGGCTTGCGAGCGGCGTCGGGCAACGCTGGGAGCGCGCTGTCCGGGCCACTTGGGCCAAGGTGGCGGCATCGTCCGTTGGGGATTGGCGTTTCGTCGGGAGCCGGGAGCGCGTGGCGACACGCAGCCTCGCAGTCGGGGCGGTCATGGTGTGCGAAGCGGCCGGTCCCGGTTCGATGCCGAGGTTCAGACCGTCGCGAGCTCTGCCACGAGCACCTCCGCCAGATGATTTGCCCACTTTCGCGGTGCGTCCTCGTCTTCCAGGAGATCTTGGCGGATTTCGATCAGAAGGTTCGGCAGTCCCCGAACTTCCCCATGGGCTTCGGCCGTGTATCCGAATTCCGGGGTCTGGGCGTAAGGCTCGTTGTTGCCGATGTTGAGGCCGGTGACCTGCCCGAGTCCGATGCGGATCCGCTCGGCAAACTGCGCTTGCCCTCCGCCCCACAGAATCGATGCATGCCATGGACGCGCGATACCGTCGCCGGCCAGGGCGGGGGTGAAGGTATGGATACACAGGAGCGCCGCACAGCGCGGACCCAGCCCGTCGAGCGTCGTGTCGATGGCATCGTGATAGGGCCGGAAGCAGGCCGTGATCCGATCGTGGCGGGCGTCTGCATCCAGTCCGATATTGCCCGGAATGATTGTGCCGTCGCTGTTCTCGAGGATCGACGTTTCTGATTGTGGTGACCGGTTCGGATCGATCACGAGACGGGAATAGCCGGCGAGCAAGGCCGGTGCATCCAGGAGTGTGGCTAGTTCCAACGTTACGGCTCGGGCCCCGGGGTCCCAGCCGATGTGCCGCTCAAGCTCCCGTGCGTCCAGGCCCAAGCCGCCCAGTTCTTGCGGTACCGTGTTCACCGCGTGATCGCAAACGAGCAGAGCCGGGAAACGTCCGCGGGGATTGGCCTGCTCGAACGGTCGAAAATCCGCGTAGGGCTGGGTCACGGGGAATTCAGCGCCTCGGGAAGACTCGCGAAGAGGGACAGGGGTCCGCCAGGCCCCCGAAGTTCCGCGACAGCGGCTCGCAGTGCCGGCTGCAAGCCGGCGACGCGAAACATGCCACCGCGAGATTCCAGCCGGCGGGCAACCGCGAGGAGTACTCTTCTGGTTGGCGAAGCAAGGCAGGAAACCGCTGAACAGTCCAGGACAATGTGGTTTTCTCCGCTATCGATTTGCCGCATGAGTTGTTCCGAGAATTCGGACACACGCACACCTTCGATACGGCCAGACAGGGAAAACACGAGAAACTTTCCGGATCTGGCCGCCGTGTAGAAAAGCACGGGGGCTCCGGGACCAGCTATTCAACCGGGCTGATCAGCCGAATCCGGTTCTTGCCATCGATGTGCTCGTGGCTGGACTGATCCGAGAATGTCCGGATCAGGTGGATTCCGAGACCGCCGATCGGACGTTCACCGATATCTGAGTTGAGATCAGGTGGTGGCGTTTCGGTGAAGGGGTCAAACGGGGCGGCGTTGTCTTCGAACAGCATCTCGACCTGCCTGCCGTCGCAATTGATCGATAGCGATATTTCCGGCTTCCGGTCACCGAAATCTCCGTGATTCAAACTGTTGGTGACCAGTTCCTGGATCACGAGGTTGACCTTGAAGGCACTTGCCATTGGGATATCGGCCGCGTCACAAAACTCTTCAACCTTCGTTGTTACATCGCTGAGCGCGCTGATTTGGACCGGAATGTCTATTTTCAGTGACTGCCCCATGTGTAGCTCCGATTTGTCACCACCGCGTAGACCGTCAAAAAAGGGCGCCAGAGTAGGTCAGCCAGGAGGATGTTGTGCCCGGTTGCGAAATCGCATTGATTATAGCAGATTTCGCGGGTTTTGGGGAGGTTCATGGCCGTTGTTGAGCGTGACCTGCTGGGCCGTTGGGACCTGGTAGACACCTATTTGGAAGCGCCGGATGGCGAGCGGACACCGCTGCTCGGAGAGAACCCCCGGGGGTTGATCCATTACGGGGCCGATCACACCGTAATAGCAATGCTGGCCGGCTCCGACCGATCGCTCCCGGAGGATCCGGTGCCGGACGCGGCGGCGGCACGGGCGTGGGCCGGGTTCTTCGCCTATCAAGGTACGTGGGCCCTGACTGGTTCCAGGGTGCGACACACGATCCATCTATCGCACGATCCAAGGCTGATAGGAGCCACCCTTGAACGAGACATCGTTTGGGAGCACGGGGTTCTGAAGTTCAGCGGCCCGCATCCGAACTCGGGTCCTGACCACCGTGTCATCATCTTGTGGCGGCGTCCCTAGGCAGAATCGCGTTCCGCCCGGTGGGCCGCGGCGAGCGCGGCCAGATCAGGAAAGACGAAGCTGACGTCGGGCCGGTCGGTTACCGGCTTGGTCGCGCCCTGCTGTCCTTGCTGGCGGTCGATCCAGGCGGTCGCTAGACCAGCTGCACGCGCCGGCACGTGGTCGTGGTACAGACTTTGCGCCACGTGCAGTAACTCTTCCTTGCCGATCCCGAAATCCTGTTCACAGTGCTCGATCAGATAGCGGAAGTTTCGCGGATCGGGTTTGTAGCTCTTGATGTCCTCCGCCGTGTAGACAGCGTCGAAGCTGGCACCGAGACGGCGCTCGCTCGACGCGAAAGCCGCTCTGCTCACATTGGAAAGAATGATCAGCCGGAAGTGCTGGCCAAGGTATTGAAGCGCGGCCTCCGAATCGGGAAACGCCGGCCAGTCCTTGACCGAGCCGCCGAACCCGACATCGAGTTCCGGGTCGGGGGGGAAATCGAACTCGTCCGATAGGCGCTGGTGCACTCTGGCAAGCACGTCCGGATAACTAGCCTTTGGTTCCGCCTCCTGAACAGCGCTTTCGTGTCTTGCGAAAGCCGCAAGAGCATTTGATCGGTCGGACAAGCCGGCCCGTCGCAGGGGGCTGAGAGCGTCCCAGATCCCGGTTTCCCAATCGATGAGCGTGCCATAGCAGTCGAAGCTGAGGGCTCGGAAGTCACGCAGTTGCAAGGCCTCACTCCTGTGTTTCCGTAACTAGACTGGAGCGCTTGCAACGCATGTCGAGCGCAGGCATCGCAGGCTCTTGCCGGAGTATTCCATGCCCGATCACCGTCGAACACGCGAGGCTTCCTTTCCCCGGTCTCCAGAAGCTGCCACTAGCAAGGTGGGTCCCGCGTTTCAACGCTTGCTGGGACTGATGGCGGAGCTTAGGGACCCGGTGCGGGGCTGCCCATGGACTCGAGCGCAAACGTTCGAGACGATCGTTCCGTACACGATTGAGGAGGTCTACGAGGTTGTCGACGCCATTCGGGCGGGCGACATGGACGCGCTGTGCGACGAGCTCGGCGACCTGCTGCTGCAGGTCATCTACCACGCGCGTATGGCGGAAGAGGCTGGGGCTTTCGCCATGGTCGAGGTAATCGAGGCGCTGAGCGACAAACTGGTACGTCGACATCCGCACGTCTTTGCTGGGGAGGCCGCTGCTGATTCGGAAGCGGTTGTGCGCAACTGGGAGCGCATCAAGGCTGCGGAGACGGCGCCGAGCGGCAGCGAAAAGAGCGTCCTGGAAGGAGTGCTTCGGTCAGGCCCGGCGCTGGTACGGGCGCGGAAATTACAGGATGCCCTCGACCGGGCGGCTCCCGCCGCTGCGGAACCCGCTGCCGAGCCGGCGGCCGGGCTTCACCAGCTACTGGAGGAACTGGGTTTGGTAGCGCCGGGCGACGCCGATGCCCACCGTACTCTCGGCGATGCCATGTTTGCGCTGGTGCGGTTGTCGCGGATAAGCGGAGTGGATCCGGAGGCTGCCCTCGATGATGCCAACGCTCGATTCCAGCAGCGCGTAACCCGGCTGGAGAGTCTCCTGCAGCAAGAAGGGAAGGGATTGCAGGAAGCCACCCCGGACCAGGGCGCCAGCGTCTGGCACAGCCGGTAGTGCCGCCTCGATGGGTTGAGCTCACATCACGGAAGACATGGACCCGGACGGAGCCCGGCGTTCCGGGCTCCACTGTCCGGAAACGACGCTAGTCGTTCTGTAGCAGGTGGATAAGGCTGGACGTGTCCCACCGTTTCCCACCGCGTGCCTCCACTTGCGCGTAGAGCTGGTCGATCAGCGCCGTTACCGGGAGCCGAGCGTTGTTGCGGTTCGCTTCCTCCAAGCAGATGGCGAGATCCTTCCGCATCCATTGCACGGCAAAGCCGAAATCAAATTTTCCCTCGAGCATCGTGCCGGCGCGGTTCTCCATCTGCCAGGACTGTGCAGCTCCCTTCGAAATCACGTCGATGACCTGCTCGCCGTCGAGGCCGGCGCGACTCGCGAAGTTCATGGCTTCGGACAGCCCCTGGAGCAAACCGGCAATGCAGATCTGGTTGACCATTTTCGTGAGCTGACCTGCGCCGGCCGGTCCCATCAGCGTGGTGGCGCGGGCGTAGCAGTCGATCAGGCCGCGGGCGCGCTCAAACGTGCCGGCCTCACCACCCACCATGACGGTGAGTTGGCCGTTCTCTGCTCCCGCCTGACCGCCGGAGACCGGGGCGTCGAGAAATCCGACGCCGCCATCGGCGCTGGCAGCCGCGAGTTCCCGGGCGATGCCCGCGGACGCGGTCGTGTGATCGACCAGAATGGAGCCCGCCTTCATGCCGGCCAGCGCCCCTGATTCTCCGGTGACGACGCTCCGCAGGTCATCATCGTTACCGACGCATACGAAGACCGTTTCCGCGCCTTCGACCGCCGCAGCGGGTGTCGTTCGCGATTCGCCGCCATGCTGGCCGGTCCAGGCGTCGGCCCGGGTCTGGGTTCGGTTGTAGACCACGACCTCGTGGCCAGCTGCTGCGAGATGGCCGGCCATGGGATAGCCCATGACTCCAAGACCTAGGAATGCAGTGCGTTGCGGGTTGGCCATTGCCTCGGCTTCTCCAGATGTTAGACGGCGGTCATGCGCAGACGGCGCGACGGGACATCGACGCGGCAGCCGATGGATACTCGGCTGGTTGCGGCCGTATCGGCCCATCGGGTCCCGAACGGCCTATATACATGGATTGACGGACGATGCGGGCGGTCGCCGGGGTCAGGCGGCGGCCGCATGCAACCCGGCTGGCCGCGCAGAGGCCGGCCGGGCGTTGCGAGCCGTACGGCAAGTAGCGAAACCGGTGGATCAGCGCCGGTTCGGGGGCCGGAGGGCAACAACCGACAGCCCAGTTCGGCAACGATCCGCGAATCGAGTCCGCGGACACGCGGACGGGCAGGCAAACCGGAACCGATTGCCGAAGCAAAAAAGGGGGGCCGTGCCCGGCACGGCCCCCCTTCAATGTCAAAAGCCGGGTGAGCTTGGTTAGAAGTCCATCCCGCCCATGTCGGGCATTCCACCGCCCGGAGCAGCACCGTTCTTGGGCTTCTCCGGCTTCTCGGCAACCATTGCCTCGGTGGTGATGAGCAGGCCGGCCACAGATGCAGCGTCCTGGAGCGCCGTCCGCACCATCTTGACCGGATCGATCACGCCCGCCTTGAACAGGTCACCGTACTCGCCCTCCTGGGCATCGAACCCGAAGCCTTCATCCTTGGATTCCAGCACCTTGCCGATCACGATCGAACCGTCATAGCCGGCGTTCGAGGCGATCTGGCGCAGCGGGGTCTCCATCGCCTTGCGGACGATGTCGATACCGACGCGCTGGTCGTCATTGCTTGGCTTGCACTTCTTCAGGCTCCGTCGCGCAGCGTAGAGGAATGCAACGCCGCCACCGGCAACAATGCCTTCCTCGACGGCCGCACGCGTGGCGTTCATGGCGTCATCGACGCGGTCCTTGCGCTCCTTGACCTCGACCTCGGTCGCGCCACCAACCCGCACGACTGCGACGCCGCCGGCCAGCTTGGCAAGCCGCTCCTGCAGCTTCTCGCGGTCATAGTCCGAGGTGGATTCTTCGATCTGCGCGCGGATCTGGTTACAGCGTCCCTGGATGTCCTTTGTTTTGCCGGCACCCTCCACGATGGTGGTCTCTTCCTTCGTGACGAGCACACGCTTCGCGCGGCCAAGCATCCGGAGATCAACGTTCTCCAGCTTGACTCCCAGCTCCTCGCTGATGACTTGGCCGTCCGTCAGGGTGGCGATGTCGACCAGCATGGCCTTGCGGCGGTCACCGAACCCGGGCGCCTTGATCGCGGCAACCTTGAGGCCGCCACGCAGGCGGTTGACAACAAGCGTGGCCAGGGCCTCGCCTTCGATGTCTTCGGCGATGATGATCAGCGGCTTGCCGGACTGGACGACCTTCTCCAGGACGGGAAGAATCGGCTGCAGGGACGACAGCTTCTGTTCGTGGATGAGTAGGTACGGATCCTCGAACTCGGCCGTCATCTTCTCGGCGTTCGTGATGAAGTACGGAGATAGGTAACCGCGGTCGAACTGCATGCCTTCGACCACATCGAGTTCCGTTTCAAGCGACTTGGCTTCCTCGACGGTAATGACGCCTTCCTTACCGACCCGCTCCATCGCCCGCGCGATGAGGTCGCCGACTTCGCGTTCACCGTTCGCGGAGACGGTCCCGACCTGCGCGACTTCGTCGTGGCCCTGGACCTTTCGGCTCATCTTGTTGAGTTCGGTAACAACGGCGTTGGTCGCCATCTCGATGCCGCGCCGGACGTCCATGGGATTCATTCCCGCGGCGACGGCTTTCGTGCCCTCGCGGACGATCGACTGCGCCAGCACGGTGGCGGTGGTCGTGCCGTCGCCAGCGACATCATTGGTCTTGCTGGCCACTTCGCGCACCATCTGGGCGCCCATGTTTTCGAACTTGTCGGAAAGCTCGATTTCCTTCGCGACGGTCACGCCGTCCTTGGTCGTGCGCGGAGCGCCGAACGACTTGTCGAGCACGACATTGCGGCCCTTGGGGCCCAGGGTGACCTTGACCGCGTTGGCCAGGACGTCAACGCCCCGGAGCATGCGTTCGCGGGCGTCCCCCGAGAATTTAACTTCTTTGGCAGGCATGTGTGTGAGTTCCTTCTCTGCGGGATGACGGGACCGGGCCTAGGCCAGGACTCCCATGATGTCGGACTCTTTGACGATGACGTATTCCTCGCCATCCATCTTGACTTCAGTGCCCGACCACTTGCCGATCAGGACGGTGTCGCCCTCTTGCACATCCAGGGGCGTGATCTTGCCATCTTCGCTCCGGATGCCCGAACCAGTCGCGACGACCCTGCCCTTCATGGGCTTCTCCTTCGCGGTGTCCGGAATGATGATGCCGCCTGGCGAGCGCTCGTCGTCTTCTTCGCGCTGGACCATGACGCGGTCATGCAACGGCCTGAATTTCATGCTTCCATGCCTCTCTGATTGGAAAGGGGTGCTGGGCGTACGGCGCGTCCGTGAGGCGCCCAAATAACGGGACTGGCACTCTAACACTGAGAGTGCCAAAAAACCCGTTCGGGGTAGAAGTGGGGATGCAAACCCGCAATGTCAAGGGGGTTGGGGGAAGAGGTCTGGTGCCCCCGAATCCGCGCGAGCGGGCGACGCGCCGGGTTTCAGGTCTGCAGGTCGGCCGGATTGGCCGACGACGCCTTCGCCAACCGCGCGTTGAGACGTCCCCGGTCGGCCGGATCCAGCGCCACCCGCACATGAAGAGAGGTGGCGTCAGCGTGCTGACGCACCACCGCGCCCCGCCTGTACAGCCATGCGAGCGTGGAAGTGTCAGCCAGCGAGAGTTCGACATCGAACTCGCTGCGGCTTTGCCCGAGACGGCGGTCCACGGCCTCCAGCAGCTCCGTCACGCCGGATCCGAGAAGGCCTGACGCAGGAATCGCGGCCGGCTGCTGCGCTTGCAGCAGCTGTACGTCCTCGGCGGCCATCTGGTCGATCTTGTTCAGGACTTCGAGTTGCGGATCGGCGCCATCGGGAAGCGCTCCCAGCGTGGTCAGCACGCTGATGACGTCGCGCCGCTGCGCCGCCGTCTCCGGGTGGGTGATGTCGCGGACGTGAACCAGGAGGTCGGCATGCACAGCCTCTTCGAGGGTCGCGCGAAATGCCGCGATCAGCAGGGTCGGAAGATCGGAGACGAATCCCACGGTGTCTGAAAAGACCACGGTGCGGCCGGAAGGAAGCGCCCGCGCCCGCATCAGCGGATCCAGCGTGGTGAAGGGCAGGTTCCGGGCGTCGGTGGATTGTCCGGTGAGGCGACTGAACAGCGTGGACTTGCCGGCGTTGGCGTAGCCGACCAAAGCTATGGTCGGGTGGTCGCGACGCTGTCGGTGAAGCCCCCGTCGTCGTCGCACGTCTTCAAGCTCTTTCCGGATTCGGATGACACGTTCGGTGATCAGGCGCCGGTCGAGTTCGATCTGCGATTCGCCCGGACCCCCGAGAAACCCGAATCCGCCGCGTTGGCGCTCCAGGTGAGTCCACGATCGGACCAGTCGGCTCCGCTGCCATTCCAGATGCGCAAGTTCCACCTGCAGGCGCCCCTCGCGGGTGCGCGCGCGGGCACCGAAGATTTCGAGGATGAGGGCGGTGCGGTCCAGGACCTTCGTTTGCAGCAGATCTTCCAGGTTGCGCTGCTGGACCGGCGTCAGGTCGGCATTGAACAGGATCAAGTGCGGCGCCTCCGCGGCGCCGGCGATGTCCACCCGAAGAGACTCCACGACGCCGGGGCCAAGCAGTGTGGCGGGCCGCGGCTGCCGGATTCTGAACTGCTCTGCCCGTTTGACCTGTAGACCGATGGAATCGGCCAGCGAGCAGGCTTCAGCCAGCCGGTTGGCTTGAGTGCGAAGTGGCGGGTCGTTACCCCTGACAACCGGGTGAACGACCCAAACCGGAACTGTGGCCGCCGGAGTTGCTGTCACTCGTCCGTTGATGCCGGCTCGGGCCCACGCGCCTCCGGCTCGGCCGGTTCTCCGAGGCTGATCGGCTTGCTTGGAACAATCGTGGAAATCGCGTGCTTGAATACCAGCTGCTGGTTGCCCGACGTTGAAAGCCAAATGCAGAATTCGTCAAATGCCGTGACGGTTCCGCGAAGACGTACGCCGTTCATGAGGTGAACCGTCGTTTGCGTGCGCGACTTCCGGAGCCGATTCAGGAAAGAGTTCTGGAGCGCTCCTCGATGCTGGGCGGCCATGATCTCGCTCGGTGGTTCTTGCGGGAACGATGATACTAGAAGGGCTGTCAATTTGACGCTGCGGCAGCCCGCGGTGCGTTCGCTTCCATCACGGAAACCGGGACTCCACGGCTTGGTCGGATCCCGTGGCGAACCTTCGCCGGCGTCTACGTTCGCATCGGGAGCAGGCCAGCCGCCGCTCGTGTGTATCCGGGGTTCGATCACGCGCTCGCGAGTTTCTGCCGCACCTGCTGCCACGTGGACCGTGTTCACCGATCGGCAGCCAGACGTGCACGTTTCGGTCCGGAGGTGCTGCGCGGTGTGCGGTGACTCGGTTAACCTGTCGCGGCCGCAAGTTCCGCGCATCGCATGCCCGACACCGGGAGCCATGCTCGAGAGGGCGCGCGGCGGCCCGCCGGTACCGCCAACTTTTGAGGGATTCTCATGACACACGTAACTGCCCAGGATCTTGAGCGCCTTGCGGCTTGGGACACGCCCACAATCTGCAACGCGCTCGAGATGGTGGTGCCGGACCGGCGGGCGACGGGCTTCACCGTCCGCCCCATGGTTTGTGCGGATCCCGACCTCAAGCCAATCGTCGGCTGGGCGCGCACGGCCACGATCCGCTGCAGCGTTCCGTCAGAGGCACCGGTGGATCAGCAGCAACGCGGCAGGATTGCGTACTACGAATACGTCGCGGACGGTGCGCGACCGGCGATCGCGGTGATTCAGGATATCGACCCCGAGCCTGGATTCGGCGCCTTCTGGGGCGAGGTGAATACGGCCGTGCACAAGGGACTCGGGGTGCAGGGGGTCGTCACGAACGGATCCATCCGCGATCTGGATGCCTGTGCTCCCGGCTTTCAGCTACTGGCCGGCATGGTGGGTCCCAGCCACGCGTACGTCCACGTCTTGGAGACCGGCTGCCCTGTCGACGTGTACGGGATGAGGGTCGAGCATGACGCGATCATTCATGCCGACCGTCACGGGGCCGTCGTCATTCCACAGGCGGCGGTGAAGGAACTCCCCGCGGCCGTCGATCTGCTGACTCGGCGCGAGGCCGTGATCCTGGAGTGCGCTCGCCAGCCTGAATTCGATATCGCGCGGCTCCGGCGCGCCATGGCCGACGCG
>VXPW01000059.1:18614-21642 GCA_009839325.1 Rhodospirillales bacterium | reverse complement strand
CGCTCGCCAGCCTGAATTCGATATCGCGCGGCTCCGGCGCGCCATGGCCGACGCGCGAGACATCCACTAGGCGCCCGCCGCTGCGGCGGGCGGCGGCGGGGCCTCCGGCGCTGCGGGCTCAGTCGAACAGGAACACGCCCTTCCCCGTGGTCTGCGTGTCGAACAGCCGGTAGGCATCCACGGCTTCGTCAATCGTGTACCGATGGGTGAAGATCTTCTCCAACGGGATCTTGCGGTCAGCGATGAAGCGGGCGCACTCGGCCTGTCCAGTCGCGCTGAACGTCCAGGAGCCGATGATGGAGAGTTGCTTGCGGATCATGTCGCGGCTGACGTCAATCGTGACGTCGCCGCCCTCTCCGACAAAGCATACGGTGCCCCATCGCCCCGTCGAACGCACTGCCGCCGAGCGTGCCGCGGAGGAGGCGCTGCAGTCGATGGCCAGGTCCACACCGCGGCCATGGGTGAGGTCCATCAGGGCCTCGACCGGGTCGGTGGAAGCGGCGTCGACGGTTGCGTCGGCACCGAACTCGGTGGCGAGCGCCAGCCGTTCCGACCCGACTTCGACGGCGATCACCCGCGCGCCCATGGCTTCCCCGAGCAATGCGGCGCTGAGACCCACCGGTCCCAGGCCGAATACCGCGAGGGTCGAGCCCCCCAGTCGGGGCAGGCGGCACAGCGCACCGTACGCGGTTCCCGTGCCGCAGGCGATTGCAGAGCCTTCCGCAAAGCTGAGTGCTTCAGGTAACGGAACCAGGCTGACGGCGGGCACCACGATGTAGTCGGCGTGTGCGCCGTCGGCAGTCACACCGTAGACCTTAATGGGCCCGGTCTCACACATCTGCGTCCAGCCGACCCGGCAGGAGGAGCACAGGCCGCACCCGGCATAGTGGTGGTTCATGACCCGCGCATCGATCGGTGCGGCTTCCGGCGTTACTCCGGCACCGCGCTCAGCCACCACGCCGCAGGGTTCGTGACCGCCAATGATTGGCGGCACATCATCTCCCAGACCGAGTGCCCGTTGCGCTTCCCCTGGTGGCGGCCGATAGAACTTGAGATCGCTGCCGCACATTCCCGACGCCTTGATCTTGAGCACGACCTCGCCTGGGCCGGGAGCAGGGTCAGGAATCTCGCGCAAGTCCAGTTCGCGGTTCCCGAGAAAATACAGTCCACGCACGACGGCCTCTCTCTCCCAGTCACAGGTCAGGGCGGGTCATGTACTGGCAGATGCCCGGGCTCGTGGCAACTGCTCCGGGGCGGGACCGTGTCCGGAACTACTGCGGCCGCGGATGCTGTCCTGCAATGCGCCGACTGGCGGTGTGTCCGGCTTACCCTGCTGAATCGGTCTCGGGTGTCATGCCGGCCGCGCGTGACGGCTGCACTGCGTCATGGGCCTGCTTGATCGGCCATGGACGGCCCTTTGCCTTCGCCTGCCGCTTCATGTGCAGCATGGTGGAGTGCGCATTGCTCCGATCCGGTGGTCGACCGACCGCCTCCGCGAGATCCTTCCACTTCTTTCCGGCCGCGCGCATCCGATAGAGACGCTCGAACACGTCCTCGCCATCGGATGCTGCTTTCCACGATCTCCGCACTTCGCGTGAGTTCGACGTCCTATGCAGCGAATGGAGCTGTGCTGGCCGCGCTCCCGCTGCCGCCCCCCGGCGATGAGATCTCGCGGCATCTCTGGCAGCTTGGTAATCGGGCATTGACTTCAGGATCTGCTGCACGCGTGATCCAGACACCCCGAACTGTTCGCCAACGGCCCGCAGAGACGCGCCTTGCCGGTAGGCGTTGAGCATTTCGATCCTGCGGTCGCGTGCCGGCCGTCGCTCCCCGGAATGGGCATCTTCTTGTGCGATCTGCCGAAGCTCACCCACGACCGCCGAAACGATACGCCGCATCGTCGTTCGAAAGCCGCGGATGGTCAGGTGTTCCTGAATCATGTTGGTTTCTCCAGACCGCCCCGGTTCCAGGGCTGGCGACCGCACCAAACCGAAAACTGACGCCGCCGCCGAGGTCTGCCTCTCAGGCGGTCGTCGGTTTCCGTGGAGCCCGAACGGCCACTGGGCCGACTCTTGTCCGGTGCGGCTTTGTTCCCCTGAATTGCGATGGATGTCGCATGAACATTGCTCGAGGGCCCGGCAAGTAGGGACGGCACAGTCCCATAAGTTCGAGTCGTGAAAGACTGGACTGAAAATAAATTTATTTGCATCTCGCGCAATGTAGTATGTATTTCTGGATTGTCAAAGAATCAAGAGTGCCACGCCGTACGTACCTTGCCATCCACAAGCTGGCAGTAGCGATACTTTATTGGTTCGGAATTGCGACTCGCGCACGGTTTCAAGAGGGCAAAGCGATTCCGCTTCCTGGGAATTGCCGCCGCCTCCGCGGTGCGGATCAGGGCAGTGCCGTGGCGTGACGAACGATACCGAAGCGGGTGGTCGCCAGCTCCGGCTGCGACCGACGCCGGCGCCAATTAGCGGGCGAGGGTTCCTGCCGTCCAGGCGAGAGGACTCGTTCCCGCACCCTGTGTATTCCTCGATTGCCCAGCCCGCCATCCTGTCATCCGATGCCGGGTCGGCGGATGCGAGCAACTGGGTCTTCCCGTGACAACGACGGCGACCAGCGCCCTCTCGCGCAGGCGCCCGCCGGCGCAGTGCCCACTCGCGGATCGGTTCTCGCAAGCAGGCCGCCCACCGCATCAGATGCGAGATGTTGTTGGTTGCGTCGGCAGCCGGATGGCCACTGGTAAACGTCTGCGCTGATACGGACGCCAGTGTAGGTACGATCAATAATTCATTGTGTTATTTGGAACCCTGTAGCCGTGGACATATCGTTGTATCACTCCTGCCGGGTCGCGAGGAGCGATAGCGTCGGTTGGGTGCACGGCCGGGGCGTGTTGCCGACGTGGTGGCTCGGGTCTGACGGTCGCGGACGGTCTTGGGAGGGACGTGAGTACGAGGTCAGCCGCCGCGGCGGGCCGCGTGCTCGCGATCTCGTGCGCGCGTCGGTACGGAGGATGAAGGCAGTC
>VXPW01000059.1:4221-18514 GCA_009839325.1 Rhodospirillales bacterium | reverse complement strand
CGGGCCGCGTGCTCGCGATCTCGTGCGCGCGTCGGTACGGAGGATGAAGGCAGTCCATGACGGCCGCCGGCGACACCAAGAAGTCCGTCACGGCGGTTTGCCGACCGGGTCGCTGTTGACTCCGGCGGTCCAGCAGCGTGACGACGGCGTTGGGGGTCTGGTGGCGCCAGCGCAATTGGCGGGACACGGCCGGCAGGTCGGTCCGATCAGACCGTATGCATTTGCGGGGGCGTCGCAAAAATGCCGTCAGTAAACACGACTGCTCCGAATGTAATATCCATCGCCGGAGTCCGCATATTGCGAGAGGTTGACGGAGACCCAGTGTGAAGTATCAAAACTTGGCGGCGATCATCCTGATACTGGCAGGGTGCTCGGCTCACGCCGCGGACATCAAGCCCGGTGTCGTCTACGACCTCGGCGGCAAATTCGACAAGTCGTTCAACGAAGGCGTCTGGAACGGTGCCAAGCGCTTTACCGCCGATACAGGCATCGAGTTTCAGGACTTCGAAGTTCAAACGGATTCCCAGCGGGCTCAGGTGCTGCGTACGTTCGCCCGCGGCGGCTACGACCCGATCCTTGCCGTGGGGTTCCAGTACGCGTCGGCGTTGGAGCGAATTGCCGCCGAATTTCCCGAGACCCGCTTCGCCATCATCGACTCGGAGGTTCACCGGCCAAATGTGCAATCGATCGTGTTCAGGGAACACGAGGGCGCATTCGTCGTGGGAGTCCTGGCCGCAATGGCTAGCCTTACCGGAAAGCTGGGGTTCGTCGGCGGCATGGACGTACCGTTGATCCGGAGGTTTGCCTGCGGTTATGTGCTGGGAGCGCAGCACGCAAGCCCCGGCGTCGAGATCTTCCAGAACATGGTTGGCACCACGGGCGCGGCCTGGAACGACCCCGTGAAGGGGGCAGAACTCGCCAGGTCGCAATTCGACCGTGGCGCTGACGTCATCTTTCATGCCGCGGGTACCACGGGTCTCGGAGTACTCCAAGCCGCGGCAGACGCGGACATGTTGGGGATCGGGGTCGATTCGAACCAGAATCATCTCCATCCCGGAAGTGTCCTCACGTCGATGCTGAAACGGGTCGACGTGGTGGCCTACGAGGTTTTTGACAGCGCCCGTCAGGGCACGTGGACGGCTGGCGTGCGCGAGCTGGGCCTCAAGGAAGGCGGAGTCGGCTGGGCGCTGGACGAATTCAACGAAGGGCTCGTTTCCCCCGAGATGAAAGCCGCCGCAGACCGCGCGGCAGCAGACATCAAGCGCGGGAACATCCGCGTCCACGACTACGTCGCCGACGGACACTGTCCAGCGGACTAGCCGAAGCGCGATTTCGGCCGGTGATACGACGGTGACCGCAGCGAACGGCGCGCCAGCCGTAGAGCTGCGTGTCGTCGACAAGTGGTTCCGCCAAGTTCATGCCGACCGGCGGGTGCACCTGTCAGTACCGCCCGGGTCCGTCCACGGCATCGACTGAGAGAACGCGGTCGGCAAGGCCACGCTGAAGAACATCCTGTACAGGTTCTTTCGCGCCGACCGAGGCCAGTCCTGCTTGCCTGCAAGCTTGTCGACTGCAGGCGCAGCGGTGACGCCATCGCGGCCGGAATCGGCATGATTCACCAGCACTTCATTCTGGTAAAGCCGGTTACCGCAGTCGAGAACGCGATCCTGGAGCGGAGGGCGACCGCACGCCCCAGCTCCCAAATTCGGCGCGTTTCCTGTCCGTGGAGTGGCTGGGGGCGAGCGCGCTCGAAGCGGTTCCGATCGTGGGCTCGCTGCAGCCGAGACCGACAGATGCCTGTTGTCGAGGTCTGAACTCGGCGCGACATGGCGCAGTATCGCGCGTTTGTGTCACGCTTTCGGCAGGCGCTTGCGGTCGCCGCCCTTCATGAGCGCCCGAGCGCTGGCGACCCGGCGGCGCACCCGGCTGTGCAGCGCGTCATCGGGATGCCAGTCCGCAACCGCTTCCACGCCCCACAGCAGCGATGCGTCTCGCGGTAGGATTTGCCCGCCAGATGCGCGTCCAGCGCCCTCTCCGTCGCTCCGTACTGGCTGCCCACCCGAACCCGCCTCGGCGGAATGCCCCCGGATCAACCGGCCCGGAGAGGCCGAGTGCTGCCGTGCCACCGCCCGCCCAGGCGCTCGCCTCGCGGTGCGCCCCGACGTCCTTCGCGTAATAACCGTCCTTCTCGAAATACCCCACCCCCTGGGCCGGCGAGGCGATCTTGCCGATGGAGGCCACCATCGGAGGTGCCGTCCACCGAAGGCGAGACGGGGGATGCGGAGCCGGTCCATACCGGCCAGACATGCGCCCGCGAAGCCAGGAACAAGGGCCGAGCAGGCAGGATCATCCTCCGGTCTCCGCATGGCGCTGATTGCCCCGTTTTTCGATGCGGACAGGTGGATGGGCCCTCGACAATCGTGGGCCAATGGCCTATGGTCGGCAGATGGAGTTCGAATGGGACGAGGCCAAGAACAGCACCTGTTTCGAGCATCGCGGCTTCGACTTCGCCTATGCCGTCCGGGCCTTCCTCGATCCGCACCGGATCGTCGCGCAGGACCGGCGGCGGGACTATGGCGAGGACCGCTACCGCCTGCTCGGCAGAATCGACGGGCGGGCTTATATCGTGGTCTACACGCTGCGGGGTCCGGCTGTTCGCATCATTTCGGCCCGCAAGGCCAACGCCAAGGAGGTCGCGGACTATGAGCACAACGCGCGTCAGGATTGATCCCGACGATCCGTCCACCCTGCCCGAGGGGCGGATCGACCCCGCCAGGGTGGACGCCACCACCGAAGCGGAGATCGCGGCGCAGGAGCGGGAGGACGAGGAAGAGGCCATGCAGGACATGGCGCGGTACGCGCGCCGGGTCCGGCGGCGGCTCGGTCTCTCGCAGACCGAGCTGGCGCGGCGCATCGACGTGTCGCACGAGACCATCCGCAACTGGGAGCAGGGCAAGCGCTGCCCGACCGGCGCGGCGCGCGCCCTGCTGCGGGTGCTCGACAGGGCGCCGGAAACCGCGTTGCGCGTCCTGTGATACAGGGCCCTGTGTAGCGCGTGAACCTGGAGAACTGCCGCTGATGAGCGACGGCGGCATCAAGATGCGGATGACTCCCCCGCATCCCGCAACCTTCATCCGGATCGAGGCCTTCGAGGAACTCGGGCTGAGCATTGCGGCGGTGGCGCTCATCTTCGGCAATTTGCGTCCCCTGCCGGCGGTGCTGTCAGGCCCGCTGTTCGGCCGCCTCGATGCCGTGCCCATCCGGTTGCAGGGCGCATCGCTGCCCGTCCTAGGGGAGGTGCCGGTACAGCTCGTGCGGGCGCTTCCCTACGCGCTGACCGTGGTGTGGTTGGCGGGGTTCATTGAGCGCGGCGTGCCACCGAAGGCAATTGGCGTCCCGTACACGAGCGACGCATAACCGGGAGCCGGCATCCGGCCGAACTGCCTTCAGATATCCGCGGCACGCCGACGGTCAGTTCTCCCGGCGCCGACCGTCGCGCGCAGATGCCGAACTTGGGGAACTCGACGGGGTGCGGCTCAACGCAACACGAACGGATTCGGAACTTCGCTGGCCGTGCTGATCCAGACGCTCTTCGTCTGCAGGTACTCGCGAATCGCGTCCGCGCCGTTTTCCCGCCCGATGCCGCTCATCTTGTAGCCCCCGAACGGGGACATGAAGCTGACGGCGCGATACGTGTTGACCCAGACCGTGCCGGCCTGCAGCCGGTCGGCAACGGTGATCGACCGCCGGACATTCTGGGTCCAGACGCCTGCGGCAAGGCCGTACATGACGTCGTTGGCGATCGCGACGGCCTCGTCGTCATCTCGGAAGCGAATGATGGAGAGCACGGGGCCGAAGACCTCTTCCTGCGCGATCCGCATGTCATTGCTCACGTCGTCGAAGATCGTCGGCTCCACGAACCAGCCGTCCCCGCACTCCGGGCGCTGGGCGGCCCGTCCGCCGAGCAGGCAGTTGGCGCCCTCTTCCTTGGCAATCGAGATGTAGTTCAGCACCTTGTCGAACTGCGGCGGAGTCGTCACCGGGCCGACCTGGGTGTCCATGTCCATCGGGTCGCCCATGCGCGCAGTCTCAGCGGTCCGCAACAGCCGTTCGACGAACTCGTCGTGGATGTCCTCCTGCAGCAGCAGCCGCGAACCGGCGACGCAGGTCTGGCCGGATGCCGCGAAGATTCCCGAAATGGCGCCCTTGACGGCATCCTCGATGTCGGCGTCCTCGAACACGATGTTCGGCGACTTGCCGCCGAGTTCCAGCGTCACCCGCTTGAGGCCGCCGGCCGCGGTCTCGTAGACGTGCCGGCCGGTAACGCTGCCGCCGGTGAAGGCGACCTTGGCGACGTCAGGGTGCGAGATGAGCGCTTCGCCGACCTCGCGACCGTACCCGGTGGCCACGTTCACCACGCCCGGCGGGAACCCGGCTTCGTCCACGAGCTTGACGAACTCGAGCGCCGACGCGGACGTGTACTCGGATGGCTTCAGGACCACCGTGTTGCCGGCGGCGAGCGCCGGCGCCAGCTTGTAGGCCGTAAGCAGCAGCGGCGAGTTCCAGGCGGTGATCGCGACGACCACGCCGAGCGGTTCGTGACGGGTGTAATTGAACATGTCCGGCTTGTCGGACGGGATCACGGCACCCTCGACCTTGTCCGCGAGTCCGCCGAAGTAGTAGTACCACTGGGGCACGTACCGGAGCTGTCCACGCATTTCGGCGATCAGCTTGCCGTTGTCCTGAACTTCGGTTGCGGCCAGCCGGTCGGCGTCGCGGGCGATGAGATCGCCGAGCCGGCGCAGCAGGTTGCCGCGCTCCGTCGCGGTCAGGCGGGGCCACTCGCCGTTGACGAACGCATCCTTGGCCGCGGCTACCGCGCGGTTCGCGTCATCGGCGTTGCCTCGGGGAATCAACGCCCAGGGCTTGCCGTTGAACGGGTTGTCGGTTTCGAGCCATTCCCCCGACAACGGGTCCACCCATGTACCGCCAACATGCATCTGATACTTCGGAAGCTGGGCCATGGTTCCTTACCTTGATGCGACCGGAGATTGGTGATCGGCGCATGGCATTGCGCGAGCCGGCGAGTCTATACGACGGCCTGGCTGCGGCAGCCGCGCGGCGACGCCCGCCCTCGGCCACGCCGATTACCGCTTTTCCGTGCTGATGCCACGCCTCGGGGGTGCGGGTCCGGTCGGCGCGGGACCCATGGCGTGTCGGCCAATGCGCCGTGGACAGGTATCAGGTGCGCAGCAGGGGTATCGTGATCGCGCCTTGGTATTCCGCCGCGGAAAGCACTACGTCATGGGAGATGATGTGCCCACCCGGCAGCAAATGAACCAGTTTCTTCTCGAATCGCGCGCTGCGCGGGCCAAGTCTATGGTGCCGGGGGGCATGACCGAACGACCAGTTGGATAGTTCAAGCGCGATGACCTCATCTGATACCACGTTGCACCCGTACCTCTGCATCATTGGCGCAGGCTCCGGCGGATTGAGCGTCGCCGCCGCCGCGGCACAGCTTGGCGTCGACACCGTCCTGATTGAGCGCGGCAAGATGGGCGGCGACTGCCTGAACTACGGCTGCGTCCCGTCCAAATCCCTGATCGCAGCCGCGCATGCCGCCCATGCCACGCGTCATGCCGGAAGGTTTGGCGTTGAGACGGCTGCCCCGAGCGCCGACTTCCAGCAGGTCCGTGATCATGTGCAGGGTGTCATCGCATCCATCGCGCCGCATGATTCGCAGGAGCGCTTCGAGGGTCTCGGGGCGACCGTGCTGCGCGAGACTGCAGCCTTCACCGGGCCGCGCGAGGTGCAGGCAGGGCCGTTCCGGATCCGTGCCAGGCGCTTCGTCATTGCAACCGGTTCCTCGCCGGTGGTTCCGTCCATGCCCGGTCTGGACCGGGTGCCGTACTTCACCAACGAGACCATCTTCGACAACGATGAACGGCCGGGTCATCTGCTGGTGCTGGGCGGCGGGCCGATCGGTTGTGAACTGGCGCAGGCCCACCGGCGGCTTGGCTGCGAGGTCACCGTGGTGGAACGGGGACGGTTGCTGCCCCGCGACGATCAGGACATGGCCAAGGTGGTGTCCCGGCGTTTCCGCGAGGAAGGCATCTCGGTGATCGAGGGAGCGGTCGTGACGTCGGCGGACGAATCCGACGGCTCGATCCGGCTCACCGTGCAGGACGATCAGGGTACCCGCGAGGTCGCCGGAACCCATCTGCTGGTCGCGGCCGGCCGCCAGGCGAACATCGAGGACCTGAATCTCGAGGCGGCGGTAATTCGGCGCCACCGCAGGGGGATCGAGGTTGACGGCGGGCTTCGCACGTCCAACCGCCGGGTCTACGCGATCGGCGACGTGATCGGCCGCCTGCAGTTCACGCACATCGCCGGCTACCACGCCGGCATCGTCGTGCGCCGGGCGCTGTTCCGACTGCCGGCGCGGGTCAATGAGGCGGCGGCGCCGTGGGTCACCTACACCGATCCCGAGATCGCGCAGGTCGGACTGAACGAACCGCGGGCCCGGGAGCGGTACGGGGACCAGGTGCGGGTCGTGGAGATGCCGGTCGGTGGCAACGACCGGTTTCGGGCGGAGCGCGAGACGGAAGGGCTGATCAAGGTCATCGTGCACCGCGGCCGCGTCGTCGGCGCGAGCATGGTCGGCGCCCACGCCGGCGAGCTGATCCAGCCTTGGTGCCTGATGGCCACCCACCGGATGAAGATCTCGAAGATGACGGGCGCCATCCTCCCGTATCCAACCCGCGGCGAGATCAACAGGCAGGTCGCGGGGTCGTATTTCACGCCGGCGCTGTTCGGCGAGCGGACCCGGAAGATCGTGGGCCTCCTGACGCGCCTTGGGTGAGATGGCGACGAGGACGGGCGGCCGTCGCCGCGCTCGTCGGTCGCTGACGGCGCGGGTTCTCCAGCACACGCTGGCCTTTGCGGCCCTGTGGGCGGCAGCGTCCTACGTGACGTCGGTGTCGGCGTACTGGCTGTCGCAGATCGAGGACCAGCTCCGCGGCGCCTACGACACGATCAGGGTCGTGCAGGTGGTGTCCGAGGGTGAACTCGACCCCGACCTGCGCCAGCGCCTTCTCGCCTTCACGGAGACCAACGCCGTGATCCTGCGGACGGGAGACACGTCCACCCTGGTCATCGGCTCCACACCGGCGGCGGTCGACAAGACCGTGCGACCCGCCGAAATCACCTGGCCCGGTCGGGTCCGCCACGCGTTCGACACCCTGATCAACGGGCGCGGGCGAATCCTCAGGATCGTGGGTCCGGCCGAACAGGACCCGAGCGTTGTGGTCGAGGTGGTGGCCCCGGAGGCACCGCTCGCCGAGGCCGTGTGGCAGCACTCGCTTCGGATGGGCGCCAGCGCGATCGCCCCGTTCATCGCGGTCGGCGTCCTCCTGTTCTTTGTCCTGCAGCACCAGTTTGTCCGTCCCGTCACCGCAATCATTGAACGCCTGGCGTGGTTCGCCCGCAATCCGGACGATGTGGACACGACGGTCAAGACGTCGGATCGTCGCGACGAGATCGGCGACCTGGAGCGTGGCGTGCTGTCGATGCAGGGGAGCCTGCGCGCCCTGCTGCATCGGCGCGATCGTGAGGCCGCGCTGGGTGCATCCGTGAGCCGGATCAACCACGACTTGCGAAACGTCCTGCAGACTGCTGCCGTGGCGTCGGACCGCATCAAGGCGGCGCAGGATCCGGCCGTCCGGAAATTGGTGCCGCTGCTGGTCAAGGCGGTGGAGCGGGCCGTCCAGATCTGCACGCGCACCCTCGACTACCACCGGTTCGGGGACACGCCGATCAGGCTGGCCCCGACGCGGCTGCGCGAGATCGCCGTGGAAGTGGGCGATTCGGTGGCGGCCATCCACGAAGGGCGGGTCGAGTGGCATGTGGATGTTCCCGGCGACCTGGTCGTCGAGGCCGACCAGGAGGAACTGTTCCGGGCGTTGCTCAACCTGGCCCAGAATGCGACCGAGGCCATGCCCGGAGGCGGCAGGGTTTCGGTCAGGGCGCGGCGACGACTGAACCACGTTCTGATCGAGGTGGAAGACAACGGCCCGGGCCTGCGAGAGGAGGTACGGGCGTTCTTTGAACGACCGTTCGCGGACACCGTGGTGAACGCCCACGGGCTCGGACTCATCATCGTCCGCGAAATCATGGCCGCACACGGCGGGACGTTCGAACTGGGCGAAACCTCGCCGTCCGGCACGCGCTTTCTGCTGAAGATGTCCAGCTGACCGGGGCAGCTTCAGAGACTGCAGGACGGGTCGCGAACGTGAGCGATCGCGGGTCGTGGACCGCCGCCCACGTTGATCCGCCATTCGGGCCGTAGGGACCCGATTGCGCGCAGGACGCCCTAGAAGTCCTTGAGGAAGTACAGGAGGCTGGCGGCGGCAAGGAGCCAGACCGCCGGGTGCAGTTCGCGGGCGTTCCCGGTCACGGTGTTGATCACCGCGTAGCTGGTGAAGCCGATCGCAATGCCGTTGGCAATGCTGAACGTGAACGGCATGACGATCGCCGTGAGGACCGCGGGTACGTAGGCCCCGGCGTCCTCCCAGTCGAGGTCCCTCAATGTTGCGACGAATCCCGTTCCCACGAACACGAGCGCCGAGGCTGCCGCCCAGCTCGGGATCGTCTTGACCAGGGGCGCAAGAAAGAGGCACAGCAGGAACAGCACGGCGCAGGTGACCGCGGTCAGCCCGGTTCTCCCTCCCTCCCGGATTCCCGCTCCGCTCTCGATGTAGCTCGTGGCGCTGCTCGTCCCGATCAGGCTCCCCGCGGTGGTGGCGACGGAATCGGCGAACACGGCCCGGCCGATGTTGTCGATGCTCCCGTCGTCCCGCACCCTGCCGGCCACGACGGCGACCGAGGTGAGGGTTCCGGCCGTGTCGAAGAAGTCGAAGAACAGGAACGTCAGCACGACCACGACTAGGCCCAGCTCGAATACCGCGGCGACGTCGAGCGCGAACAGGGTGGGGGCGGGGCTCGGCGGCAACCAGGCACCGCCGCCCCACGACGCATCGCCCACGACAAGGCCAATCGTGGTGATCGCGATGATGGAGATGACGATCGCCCCGGTGACCCGGCGCGCATCCAGCAGCGTCATGCCGACGAAACCGGCGCAGGCGAGAAACACGGTCGATTGGGTGAGATCGCCGATCGTGACAAGCGTGTCCGGATGGCCGACCACGATGCCGGCGTTGCGGAGGCCGATGAGTGCGAGAAACAGGCCGATACCGGCGCCGATGCCCAGACGCAGGCTCTTGGGCATGGCTTCGAGGATCCACTGCCGGAGCCCGCTCGCGCTCAGCGCCATGAACAGGACGCCCGAACAGAAGACGGCACCGAGCGCAGCTTGCCACGGGTGTCCCATGCCCAGGACCACGCCGTACGTGAAGAACGCGTTCATTCCCATACCGGGAGCGATCGCTACGGGCCAGTTGGCCCACAGCCCCATGATTCCCGTGCCGATTGCGGCGGCCAGAATGGTGGCCGTGAAGACCGCGCCGAAGTCCATGCCGGCATCGCTCAGGATCAATGGATTGACGACGATGATGTACGCCATGGTGAGGAACGTCGCCGCGCCGGCGATGATCTCCTGCCGGATCGTCGTGCCCTGCTCCTGCAGCCTGAAGAATCGGTCAACGGCATTCACGGCGCCCGCTCCGACGGTTTGCTGTAACTGGTGGGTGAAACGGCGCCATTTCTAGCGCAACTTGCGGTTGGACGGGATGGATTGGAATGCCCACGTGGGTGCCGGCTGCGTCGAGGCCTGCCGCGCTCTCGCCACCGCGCGCACGGACAGAGGCGCCGTTACCGCCGGCGAACAACGCCCATGAAATTGTCGTAGATCCGGCGTGCGTATCGATTGAACTCGGCCAGGTGTGCCGCCGTGTCGGCCTCGAATGCCGCGAGCGCGCCGGACCCAAGCGCTCGCTCCAGTTCCTGCTCGTACTCCGGGATTTCGCCCCATTCACGCACGGTGTCACCGGTGATCTCGACGTGGTACTGGACGCTGAAGGCACGGTCCCCATAGGCGAGTGCCTGGATGGCACAGTCCCGGGACGAAGCGAGCGTCAGGGCGCCCGGCGGCGCTTCCCGCACCTCCGCGCCGTGCCACTGCAGGCAGGCGTGGGCCGCCGGCAGTCCTTCGAAAATCGCACTGGACCGGCCCGCATCCGTCAGCGCGATCTCGAGGATGCCGATTTCCGGGGTCGCGGCAGGCCCGACCTCGCCGCCGAGGGCCTGCGCGAGGAGCTGATGCCCGAGGCAAAAGCCGAGGAACGGCATCCTGCGGGCCAGGACGGCCTCGCGGATGGCGTCCCGCTCGGGTTCCAGCCAGGGGTGAGCCTCGTCCTCCCACACGTCCATGGGGCCGCCCATTACCCACAGCGCGTCGAAGTGCTCCAGGTCGGGAATCGATTCCCCGTCATCCAGTTCGACGGTGGTCCACCCGATTCCGTCCTCTCGAAGGAAGTCCCGGAATACCCCGGGGTGTTCGATCGCGACGTGTTGAAACACCAGAACCCTGGGTTCGGCTGCGGACATGGCGGGCATCCGTGACGACGGTAGGACAGGGCTACCATATCGGCTTGCGCCGGGTTGTCGCCCGCGCGCGGCAACGCGGCTGGGGCATGACGATTGCGGACCCCGGTGGGATCTGGCCCGGCAAAGACCGCGTCAACGGGTGCGCACGAGGGACGTGGTGTTCCAACATGAGAACCACAGGGTTCGTGTGGCCGCGGCGTAGGATCCGGGACCGCAGCTTGCGGATTGAGAGGCGCTGCCGGGGACCGTGGATTCCGGTGCGGCCTTCGCCGCAGCGGCCGCACCGGGCGGACCGGCAACACGTCGCGGTCTACGGGATGCCTGCCGTGCCCTCCCGCCTCGGATCGGCTGCCCCGGAAAGCCCGCCGTCTTCGCCGACGAGAATGACATTGAGGCCGCTCGTCATCGGTCGTGCGGCAACCATGTGACCCAGGTCGGAGAGGGGCTGCTCGAACGATGCGAAGGCAGTGTCGGCTTCGATTTCGGTGGGGCCGCCGCGGTTGCAGATGTGCGGAAAGCCGGCCACGGACGCCGCATCGAGCTTCCAGTCGATCGCAAGGACGATGGCCTGCGCGACGTAGCAGATGATGCGGGAACCTCCCGGAGAACCCAGCACCGCCCGCAGGCGCCCTTCGGCATCGGTGACGACGGTGGGGGCCATGGAACTCCGCGGCCGTTTGCCAGCGGCGACACGGTTGGCGACCAGACCGTCAGGCCCTTCGGGCTCAAACGCGAAATCGGTCAGCTGGTTATTGAGGAGAAACCCTTTCACCATCAGTCCGGAGCCGAATGCGGTCTCGACGCTCGATGTCAGCGCCACGGCATTGCCGGCACCGTCGACAATCGACAGGTGAGTGGTCGACGGCTGCCCGGATGAACGGTCATCGCGCTGGCCGCCCGGGGCTCCCGGCGGATTGCCGGGCGCGGCCCGCCCGGACGCCGCGGCGACCGGGTCGATGCTCCTGGCCCGCGCAGCGAGGTACTCCGGGTCCACCAGACCCGTGGTTGGCACCCGGACGACGTCGGGATCAGCGACGTAGCGGTCCCGGTCGGCGTAAGCGAGGCGCGACGCTTCGGCGAAGAGATGCCAGGGTTCGACCGTGCCGGGATCCATGCGCCCCAGATCGAACGTCTCCAGCATGCCGAGGATGGCGAGGACCGTCGTGGCTCCGGAACTCGGGGGCCCCATTCCGCACACGCGATAGCTACGGTACTGCCCGCACACCGGCTCCCGGAAACGGGAGTCGTAGTGCGCGAGGTCGGAAACCGAGAGCGTGCCCGGCCGATCCGGATCCAGATTCACTTTGCGCCCGATGGCTTCGGCCAGGCTACCGCGATAAAGGGCCATCCCGCCATTTGCGGCGAGATGCGCCAGCGTCTCGAAGAGCTTGGGATTGCGCAGTCGATACCCGATGGGGCGGGGATTGCCCGACGCGTCGAAGAAATACGCCCGCGCCTTGGGGTCACGTTCCAGGTGCGGCACGCGAGCGAGCAGGCCGTGCAATCGGGGCTGAACGACGAAGCCGTCCCTGGCAAGCGCCATTGCGGGCTCGAAGAGCGTGGCCCAGGGCCGCTTGCCGAACTCGGCATGGGCCCGCTGCAGCATGTGCAGCAACCCCGGCACCCCGACGGAGAGACCGCCGGCGACGGCGTCGAAGAATGGAAGCGGTGACGATGCTGCATCCAGAAAGAGATCGGGGCCGGCGCCCGCCGGGGCCGTTTCACGGCCGTCCAGCGTACGAATCGCTCCCGATGCACCGTCGCGGCGCACGAGAAAACCGCCGCCACCGATGCCGGAAGACTGGGGCTCGACCAGCGCCAGCACCAGTTGTGCCGCAATGGCAGCGTCGGTAGCCGAGCCACCCGCGCGGAGGACCTGGACGGCTGCATTCACCGCGCGGGCATCGGCTGCCACGACCATGCTGGTTGCGTCGGTCGCGAATGCCGTGGCCCCGGTCCCGGTGGACGCTTCGGGTTCGGCCCGCTCATGGTGGTCTGCGGTCGCCGTCCCTCCGGAGATCAGGAGGAGCGGCAATACCAGCAATGTCGTAAACGCGCGCGTCATGCCTTGGACTGTACCACTTGCCGCGGTGCCGCACGGGGACCGGCGCGGCGGTTTCGTAGGCCGTTGCGCGACGGGATGCAGGGCGCCACCAGTTGCCGATGAGTGCTGCGGGTGTGTTCTGGACGCCGGGCAGCCGCCCGGGCGCAGCCGACTGGCCGCAGGTGGGAAGTGGCGTTGGACGGGTCGCAGCCCGGGCCCATGGCAGCCGGTTCCGGCCAAGGCTTGAGGATGGATCTGCCCTAGTCTGGTTCCATGGAGAACAGGAGAAAGTTCGCGAAAGTCGGGTTCTGGGTGTTGGGGCTGCTTTGGCTGCCAGCGGGGATCATGGCAACCGCCGCCGTGCGCTTTTCCCCGGAACCCGGCCCATCGACCGAACCCGCCATGTGGATCACCATGGCGGTGATGTCGGTGCAGTCACTGATATTCGTGGCACCGTGCGGCCTGCCACTGGCCTTGGCCTGCCGGCGGGTGTGGCGGCTCGGATATGCGCGCGCCGCCTGGTCTGTCGGCGTGGGACTCGGCGCGATCACCGTGGCTGCGTCGCTGGTGGCGGGCCTCCTTGGTCCGATCGGAATCCTGGCTTATGCGCTCGTGCTGAGCGCGCCCGTGTGGATCGCGGCCTGGTGGCTGGCCCGCCGCCGTTAGGGGCCGCGGAAGCCTTGGAGGCGCCCGTGGCCAGGACCGGACGTCGGGAATGAAGCCCGGACCGAATCGGGTCCGGCGCCGGTCGGTGCAGGCCGGTTGCCCGGCGCGGCCAACCACGATCCGGTACCCGGAACCAAGGTTGCTTGAAACCGGCTGAACCGCGTGGTTCCATCTCATTCCGACTGGCTCTTCCCCGGAAGCAGCGGGAGAAGTTGCAACCCAGTCAATGGGTCCGGGCGGACGTCTCTCTTTCTCGGGGTGCGTCCGGGCCCGGGAGATCGCAATGAGTTCCGTCTACCTGTTTTCCGTCACGCCGGATACGCCCCCGGTGGAATCGATCGATTCTGGTGCAGATGTGTCACTGGTCGTCCGCGGCGCCTTCGCGGACGTCGAGGACATTCGCAGCGTCCCGACGCCGTTCACGCCCGCGTGCGACGGACATCCGCTGGCGCCGGTCTCGGGTCCGATCAGGGTCAACGGGGCCGCGCCGGGCGATGCGGTCCTCATTGACATCCTGAAGATGGACGTCCACGAGGACGGGATGACGGCGATCCTCCGGGACTTCGGCGTGCTGCGGCAGGAGTTCGGTGATCCCAAGCTCCTCCATTGCCCGGTGCGCGACGGCAAGGCGTGGTTTGCAGACCGTATCCCCGTTCCCCTGAATCCCAACCTCGGTACCGTCTCGACGATGCCGCCGGAAGGCTACAAGCCGTCGTATGCAGGGCCGTACGGCGGCGATTTCGACCAGAAGGACGCCGGCGTCGGGAGCCGCATCCATCTCCCGGTCATGGTGCCAGGCGCCATGGTCTTCTTCGCGGACCCGCACGCGGCCATCAGTGACGGAATCATCACCGGGACGGGTGTCGAGTGCACGGCCACGGTCACGGCCAGGATCACCCTGGTGAAGGATCACCAGGTCGAGCACCCCATCATCGAGTACGGGGATTCGATCCAGTTCGTGGGAACGGGTCCGTCGGTGGAGGCCGCGACGGAGGCCGCCGCCGAACACGCAGTCGCCTA
>VXPW01000059.1:0-4121 GCA_009839325.1 Rhodospirillales bacterium | reverse complement strand
CTTCCGTCAGTCAGGCTTCCAGCGACAGGACGTCCGGAGCGATCCAGGGCCCGGCATGCTCACAACTCGTCCGGTGGCGGCATGCTGTAGCCGACACCGCGCTCGGTGAAGATCCAGACAGGGTTGGTTGCGTCGTCGCCGAGCTTGCGACGGAGCTTCTTTACGAAGGCGCGTACATCGCCCGGGTCGCCGGAATCACGGTCGGACCAAACCTGGCGCAGCATGGACTCGTAGGTCACGGGCCGGCCGGCGTTGACCGAGAGCAGTCGCAGCAGGTCAAATTCCTTGGCCGTCAACGACACCTCATGGCCGTTGACGCTCACCCGCCGTCGCTCGTAGTGGATCGTGAGCTTCCCGAGGACGAAAGGCACGGGCTCGGCCCGCACGCGCAATGCCGCCCGCACCCGTGCCGTCAACTCGGTGGGCGAGAAGGGCTTGACGATGTAGTCGGCCGCGCCGCTCTCCAGGGCCCGGGCGACGGTCTCGTCCCGACCGTAGCCCGAAATGAAGATTACCGGCACATCGGCGAGCTCTGGGATCGCCTCCATCAGCTCGATCCCGTCAGCATTGGGCAGCATCAGGTCGAGCAGGACCAGCGCCGGCTGCTCCTGCTCGATGAGTTGCGGGACCTCTCCGGGTTCGCCCGTCAGGATCGGTGCGTAGCCCGCGGCCGCGAGCGCGTCGCGGACGTAGTGGAGGGTGTGGGGATCGTCGTCGACAACCAGAATCGGCTTCGCATCAGCTTGGGCAGGCGTCGCGCCAGCGTGATTCTTTGCGGCCGCCGTCACGGTCCCGGCCGCCTCTTCGGCCACTGGCACCGTGAAGGTGAAGCGCGCACCCCGGCCGTCCCCGGCGCTCTCGGCCCGGATGCGCCCCCCGTGCGCTTCCACCAGGCCCTTGCAGATGGTGAGGCCCAGCCCACTCCCGCCACCGCCGCGTTCCGGGCCGTCGGCCACCAACCCGGTTCGCTTGCCGAACAGACGCGGCAGCAGATCGGGCGCCACGCCCGGGCCCTCGTCGCAAACCGCGATCGCGACAAATACGCCTTCGCGCGCCGCCTCGACCCGGATGTGGGAAGTTTCCGGCGCTTGTCGTGCGGCATTCGCCAGCAGGTTGTTGAGCACCTGGACGATGCGCCGGGGATCGGCCATCACCAGCGGTAGGTCCGGCGGCAGGTCGATCGACACGCCGTGCCGACCGCCGCCGCTGATGAACGTGTTCCGGGCCTGGTCCACCAGCGCGGCCACGTCGGCGGGCTCGGGGTTCACCGACAGTGTGCCCGCCTCGATGCGCCCGACGTCCAGGAGGTCGCGAATCAGACCGTCCATGTGGTCGGCCTGCTCGTCGATGATCCGGAAGAACTGGCGCACCTCGGCCGGGTCCAGCACCTGCGGGGCGCTGAGAGCGGTGGCGGCCGAGCCCTTGATCGAGGTCAGCGGCGCGCGCAATTCATGGCTCACCAGACCCAGGAACTCCGCCCGCATGCGCTCCAGTTCCTGAAGCGGCGCGAGATCCTGCATGGTGACGACCATCGAGGCGACGGTGCCGTCGGCGTCGCGAATCGGCGTGGCGTTGACCAGCGTCTCGACGCTGTTCCCGCCCGGGAGCGAGAGCACGATCTCCTCGGCCCGCACGGTCTCGGCGGTGCTCAGTAGCTGCTCGAGTGGGAACTCGGCGAGCGACACTTCGCTTCCATCGGCACGTCGGCAGGTGATCTTGTCGAGCAGGTATTCCGGGACGACGCCCGGAGGGCACAGCCCCGACACGATGTGACGCGCCTCGCGGTTGAACGAGACCGGGTGGCCGGTCCGGGCATCGAAGACCACGACGCCGACCGGCGTGGTCTCGACCAGCGCCTCGAGGTCGGCCCGGGCCCGCTGCTCGGCCTGGTGGGTGTACGCGTTGCCGACCGCGGCGGCGGCCTGCGCGGCGAACAGCACCAGTGCCTCCTCGTCCTCGTCGGTGAACGCCGGGCCGCCTTCCTTCTCGCCGAGAAAGAAGTACCCGACATGGGTGCCCTGATGGCGCATCGGGGTGACCTGCAGGGTCTTCCACTCCGGCACCTCGGGGCCGAAGCCACGAGAGCGGATGTAACCGGGGAAGTCGTCCAGCCGCAGCGGTCCCGGAAGGTCACGCAGGTGCGCGAACAGCTGTAGCCCGTTGGGCAGCTCCTGCAGCCACTGACGCTCATCCTCGGTCAGGCCGGAACTCACGAATTCCTGCGGCTGCCCGGACTCGTTGACGGTGGCGATGATGCAGTAGCGCGCACGCGTCAGCGCCCGTGCGCTGTTCGCCGCCTCCTGGAGAACGGTGGCCAGGTCGAGGCTCGCCGTGATCCGCAGGACAGCCGCGCTGAGCGTCGGCACGTTCTCCTGGGGCGGTTCAGTCGCGGGGTTCCGCGAGTCCTCTGGCGGCACTTTCGGCTCCTCGCTGACAAACCGACCCCGGGTGCGCCGGCGGCCTCAGCCCGGGGGTCGAACCGGCGCAGACTAGGGCGCTCGACTCAATAAATCATGCACAAAACACAAAATAACTCAAACACTTCACACCAAACCGGCAGCGCCTGACCAGTTGGGGCCGCGTTTACGCGCTGCAGGCCATGTGAGCTGGCGCGAGGCATCGTTCGGCGCACGCATTGGTCGGCAACGGGACCAACCGACAGGGGTTGAGAGGATGGGATGTAATCGACCCGTGCAGTCCGGAAGCCGCGTGCTTCGGGCTGGCTTCCAAGCGGCGAGATCGATGTCAAACGGTGCCCGGGTGCCGCCTCTGGCGGGACCCGGTCCGGTCAACGGCGGGCGCGGACAGGTGAACGCGGAGGTCGGATATGGCGTGCCTGCGCCCAGCGGGTAGGGCCTGCCTGCCGCCTGTGCCGGAACGAAACCCGGCGGTGAGAGGCGTCGACCAGGCACGTCGAGATGCGGGTCGAGACCGGGTGGGACGTTGCTCGCAGGCTGCCGGCCGGGCTCTGGTACGACCGCCGCGAAAGGCGGCCTGGGCACGGTGCCGGCATGCGGTTCGCCGTCGCCTCCCAAGCGTCTCGATGCCCGAACGGAGAGGAGGGCCGCCAACGAGCGGCATGCTTGTTGGCGGGCCGCAATCCCTCTCCACGTGCCGTCGAAGATCACGCGAGAGCGTCGGTTTGGTCTTGTTGTCCGGCCGCGACCCCGGGTGCCGAGCCGATAGATCCCGGACACGCCTTGACGCCGCGGGTTCGACTGCCGCACCCTCACCTGCGGACGTAGCGGAACCGGGATGGACGCGATGCGGGATTTTCTCGATTCGACCGATCTCATGGAAGACGGACCAGCGCTGGCCGAGCGGCTTGAGCGCGACGGCTACCTGTTCCTCCGGGGCTTGCTGCCACGCGAAGCAGTGTTGGACGTGCGCCGCCGCCTCCTTGAGAAGGCGGCGGCCGGCGGCTGGCTCGACCCCGACCATCCCGTTGAGGACGCGATCGCCAATTCCGCTGCCGCCTGCAAGGATCCGGAAGAGCGGTACATGAAGGTGTTCCGCGGCATCTGGTCGGACGAGGCGCTGCACCGGCTCCGGACCCTTCCGGCGGTGCTGGCACTGTTCGAGCGGATCTTCGACGAACCGGCCCTGGTCCATCCGATGTTCGTCCAGCGCAACATCTTTCCCCAGAGCGAGAGCTTCGACTTCACCACGGGAGCGCACCAGGACAAGGTGCACATCGGCGGTGCCACCAACTACGCGATGTGGGTGCCGCTGGGCGATTGCCGACGGGTGAACGGGCCACTGGCGGTATCGGCGGGGTCACATCACGCGGGCGTGCTGGAAACCAAGGTCGGCAACGGGGCGGGCGGCATGGACATATGCGTGCCGATCCCCGGCGAGTGGGTCACGGGCGACTTCGAAGCAGGCGATGCGCTGATCTTTGCGGACACCACCGTGCACTGCGCGCTCCCCAATCGTTCGGCCCTGCTGCGGCAGTCCTTCGATGCGCGGTACCAGCCGGCGAGCCAGCCGACGACCGAGAAGAACCTGTGCACCTATGCCGGATGCGGGACGTGGGAAGAGGTCTATGCGGGCTGGTCGTCCGACGACCAGCAGTACTACTGGCGGGCCCTGTCTCCGAAGATCGTGCCGTTCGACAACCG
>VXPW01000073.1:2649-3931 GCA_009839325.1 Rhodospirillales bacterium | reverse complement strand
GTCCGACAGGTTCCAGACCAGGTCGACCTTGACGTTGGCGAAGGTCAGCGCCGCCAGCACCCACAGGGCCCGGTAGATCACCAGGCTCTTCTCCCTGAACATGTACTGCCAGCACCGCTCGCCGTAGTACGACCACCCGAGGATGGTCGTGAACGCGAACACCGCCAGGGCAATGGTGACGATGTACTGACCGCCGGCAATCGAAGTCTGGAAGCCCGTCGACGTGAGCACCGCGCCGGTCAGCCCGCCGCCGTCCGCCCCCGTCATGGTCCATGCGCCGGACGTGAGGATCACCAGGGCCGTCAGGGTGCAAACGACGAGGGTGTCGATGAACGTCCCGAGCATGGCGATGATTCCCTGACGCACGGGGCTGTTGGTTTGGGCGGCCGCGTGCGCAATGGCCGCCGAGCCCAGCCCGGATTCGTTGGAGAACACTCCGCGGGCCACCCCGAAACGGACCGCCGCGGCCACCGCCGCTCCGGCAAATCCGCCGGTCGCCGCCGCCGGCGTGAAGGCGTGGGTAAAGATCAGGCCGATGGCGTCTGGCACGCTGGTGATATTGATGGCAACGATCAGCACCGCGGCGCCGAGGTAGAGGACGATCATGGCCGGCACCAGCTTGCCGGCGACCTCCCCGATCCGGCGGATACCGCCGATCACGACCACGCCTACGAGGGCCGCGACGATGACGCCGGTCAGCCAGGTGGGCACGCCGAAGCTGTTGACCAGGGCATCGGCCATGGAGTTGACCTGAACCGCATTGCCGATGCCGAACGCCGCAACCGCACCAAAGATCGCAAACGCCAGCCCCAGCCACTTGCCGAGCTCAGGGGCGAACTCGCCGACACCGTTCCGCAGGTAGTACATCGGCCCGCCGACGTACTTCCCGGACTTGTCCACCTCGCGGTAGGTAACCGCGCACACCGCTTCCGCATACTTGGTTGCCATCCCGAACAGTGCGATGAGCCACATGTAGAAGATGGCGCCCGGTCCGCCGAGCGCGATGGCGGTCGCTACGCCGGCGATATTCCCGGTCCCGACCGTCGCCGACAGTGCCGTCATCAGCGCGTTGAACGGCTTGACCTCGCCTTCGCCAACTGCGGAGCTCCTGTCGAACAGAAGCGTGAAGCCGTAACCCACCTTTCGCCACGGCATGAACACCAGCCCCAGCGTCAGCAGGACGCCGGTGACGCCGAGGATGCCCAGCATGGGCGGTCCCCAGGCGAATGCATTGACCGAATCGATGATTGCGTTGAAGCGGTCCATCGTGTCCCCCAATGAA
>VXPW01000073.1:0-2549 GCA_009839325.1 Rhodospirillales bacterium | reverse complement strand
TGCATTGACCGAATCGATGATTGCGTTGAAGCGGTCCATCGTGTCCCCCAATGAAAACCGTCCCGATTCATGAGTCTATCTGATCGTGCTTGCGACACCCCCTGCGGTCCCGCACGCAAGCAACGCGAGTACGCACCGCCCGATATTGCCGCGCCATTCCCAAGGCCCCATATGACAGACTGGAACGGCGAGCAATTGGCAGTGGTGAACGGTCCGACGCAGCGCGTGATGACGGCAGCGGTCATCGTGGCGACACTCGGACTCGGTGCCTGTGGTGCACCGACGCCGTACCAGCCGGCCGCGGACGGCTACGGCTACGCCGAGCAGGCGCTCGAGGAGAATCGTTTCCGCGTCTCCTTCAGCGGCAACCGCCTCACATCGCGTGTGACGGTCGAGAACTACCTGCTCTACCGCGCTGCCGAGATCACCGTGACGCGCGGCTTCGACCATTTCGTGGTCGCGAATTGGGACACGGAACGCAAGACCACCTACTTCTCAACGGTCCCCCTGACCGGCTACGTGGGGTTCGGCTGGTACGACGCCTACGGCGATCCCTTTGGCGGTTTCGCCACGGCCCGGGCCCGGCCATCCGACAGGTACGCGGCCTACGCCAACATCGTTATGCGAAGGGGCGCCAAGCCGGCCGACGACCCCGACGCCTACGACGCGCGTGCAGTCCTGGCACGCCTGACCCCGTCGCTGGGACACCCGTCACCCTGACGCGACCGCCCGGCGCCGCAGCGCTCGCCGTCTCGGCCTCGGTCGGGCCCAGGGTTGCTCCACGCTCCGGCGGCCCCGTCATCAGCAAGCCAGCGGACACTGCGTGCGTTCGCGGCGGGGCTTCCGGCCGCTTCGGCGGGCATGGCAAGGCCGGCCACCACCCGTGGCGCCGGTTCCGAATGTGCTTGATGTCCTTAAAGATGCATCTAAAATGCAACTTTATGTGCTTGCTGCTGATTGTCTCTGCGAGGAATCGAAGCCACTAGTGACATAGCTGATCCGCGTTTGGGCCGCGTCGAATCCTGGCGATGAGGCAACAGACAAAAGGAGGAATCAGCCATGCTCGACATGAACAGACGTCAGCTGCTCTGGGCTGGCGGGGGCGCACTTGGCGCTGCGTCCGGCGTCAACGCGATGGTGGTGCCCGTGGCAACCAACACCGCGGCGGCCGCCGAAATCGACGACCTGCCGCGGGTGAAACAGGAACTCCTCGCCCCGCCGCATGCGCCTGCCCACGAAATCGTGGCATCCGGCGGCCCGAAGGTCATCGAGGTCGAACTCACGGCCGTCGAGGACCAGCGGGAGATCGACGACAACGGCACCGTCATCAACGCGCTTTCATTCAACGGTTCCATTCCGGGCCCCCTGATGGTCTGCCACGAAGGGGACTACATCGAACTCACGCTGAAGAATCCCGAAGGGAACATCTTCGCCCACAACATCGATTTCCATGCGTCGACTGGGGCGCTGGGCGGCGGCGGCCTCACGCTCGTGCAACCGGGTGAGCAGGTCGTACTCCGCTGGAAGGCGACCAAGGCCGGAACGTACATCTATCACTGCGCGCCGGGCGGGCAGATGATCCCGTACCACGTGGTGTCCGGCATGAACGGCGCGGTCATGGTGCTGCCGAGGGACGGTCTCAAGGACCGGCACGGGAACGCGCTGCACTACGACAAGGCCTACTACGTCGGCGAGCAGGACTTCTACGTCCCGCGCGACGCCGACGGCAACTTCAAGTCGTTCGAATCGCACGCCGACGCGATGGCAGAGACTCTCGAGGTCATGCGGACGCTGACCCCGACCCACGTCGTGATGAATGGCCGCGTGGGCGGACTCACCGGCGACAACACCATGACGGCCAACGTCGGCGAGTCCGTGCTCTTCATCCACTCGCAGGCCAACCGGGATTCGCGGCCGCACCTGATCGGCGGCCACGGCGACTACGTCTGGGAGCAGGGTTCGTTCGCCGACCCGCCGGCGGAAGGCCTCGAGACCTGGTTCATCCGGGGCGGCTCGGCCGGCGCGGCGCTGTACAAGTTCCTGCAGCCGGGCGTGTACGTCTACCTCTCCCACAACCTGATCGAGGCGGTTGAACTGGGGGCCTTGGCGACCGTGGTCGTCGAGGGCGAGTGGAACGATGACCTGATGACGCAGGTCCAGGCCCCGGGCCCGATCGCCGCGTAGGCCTTCACGGCGCTTGCGCCGCTCCCGGTGTTCCCGGGAGCGGCCGGCCGCCGGCCCCTTGTTCCGGGAGGTGCCCAGCAGCAGGTCCCCATGAGTCGCAGGATGTCCAAACTTCGCGTCGGCTGGCTGGGCCTCGGCATCGTGGCGGTGCCGGTGGTCCTAGTGGCGGTGTCCGTGGGCGTGTTCGCCGCGCTCCGTTCGCCGGCCCCGGCTATTCCCGACGAGTTCCTGCCCGAGCTGGTCAGGGTCCCGGCCGGCCAGATGGCAACGGCGGATGCCGACGCCGCTCCGGTTGCCGCGGGGAGCGGCGACCCGTCACGCGTCGTCTTCGAGCGCCCGTTCTACATCGGGAAGTTCGAGGTGAC
>VXPW01000055.1 GCA_009839325.1 Rhodospirillales bacterium | reverse complement strand
TGGTCGTGGAGCCGTGTCCAAATATGGCGAGATACTTGGTGACGCCCTGGCGCATGAGGCCCAGCACCAGGGCTTCGACCAGCGGCAACGCGACCGGTGCGGAGAAAAAGCCATCGCGGATCGCCTTTTCGAGCCCGCCCGCCTTTACCAGCCACGCCGCACGTTCCTCGACGTCGGAAGGAATCGTCCTTGGCAGTGATTCCATGGGCGTCGGACTCCTGCCTTAGTCGGCCGTGACACGCACGGTTCGGCTGGTCCGAGCCGATTCCTCGGCTGCCAGCGCAAACCGCAGCACCTGCCTGCCCTCCGCGGCCGTTAGTACCGGCGCGCCGCCATTTCGAAGCACATCAAGATAGTGGCGCGTTGACAGGACAAAGCTCTCCTCCCATCCGGTCGCCATGTCGTGGTACGTCGTGACCGTTCCATCGCGATAGAGCGCTACGGGCGCCGGATCGCCCAGGCGACCGTGGCCGACATTGATCCAGAGCACCCCCTTGGTGCCCGTGATCTCCACCTTGTCGTCCTGCGCGTAGTGCCTGGTGACAACCTCCAGTTCCGGGGAATCAACGAGCTCCAAGCTTCCGACCCGGTTCCCGGGGAACCGGAACGAGATGATTGACGGTGCGTCCACGTACGACCCATCGGGATAGGTCGTGTTGCCGATGAATGCGTGCACTTCCTCCGCGATGCCCATGAAGTGCCAAGCCAGTGCAAACTTGTGGTGTCCGTCATCGAACACCAGCGGGCCGCCGCCCGCCTTGCCTCGTTCCTGACGCCACGCACGAGTCGGCCCGGGCACCTCCCAGGCGGTGCGGTTCGACCCCTTGTTGCTCTTCAAGCGGATCGCCAACGGCCGCCCTACTGCCCCTTCGTCGATCAACTGCTTAGCCCGAATCACGGGCGGGAAAAAGACGAAATTCTCGAACACCTTGAACGGTCGGTCGGAAAGCTCTGCCGCCGCAACGAGCCGGTCGGCCTCCTCGATGGACGTGCACATCGGTTTCTGGAGGGACACGATCTTTCCGGCCGCAATCGCCTTCTCGGCAACCGAGAGATGCAGGTGGTGGGGCAGCAATATCTCGACGAGGTCGACCTCCGGGTCCGCAAGTAATTCATCGACGTCGTCGGTGATCCGTGCCTCGTCCACTCTCCATTTGGACGCACGTCGGTGTGCAAGTTCGACATCCCGGTCGCAGAGGGCCACGATCCGTGCGTGCGGGTTCTGCAAGTATTCGATGGCATGTAGATCGGAGATGCGCCCCGTCCCGACCATGCCGATCCCGTATGGTTTCGTGTTCATCGCTCGGCACCCCACTCCGACTTAGGGCCAGCTCAACGTGCTTTTCGAACCGGATTGTAGGCGCCGACTGACCACTCACCAGTATCACGGTCCGAATGGAGCCGACGGAACGCGCTCCGTTGGCAATGTCTGACAAGGGAGGACGCTGGCCAAGTGACGACGAGCCGAGCGGACAGGTCGACTGAGCGCCCGGATCAAGATGCTTTGGCATCGGAACGTTGGACGGGCCGACCTAGCCCCGACCACGGGCGCCGCCATGGACGCCGGCAGTCTCATCGCAAAGCTGGCCATGGCGGGAGCCCCTCGGGGCTGGGGTAGCGCGTGGCGCTAGTTTCGTGCGGGTCAGTGCCGAAGGGCACCCATGTGCACCAGTGGCACCGCCACGTATGGTGGCCGGGCGTTGACCCCGAAACGAAGGAGCCCGAGGTCGCTCATGTTTCCTGGATTTGTGGGAACTCGCGTCGACGCCGGTGATTGCCGAATTTATGTTCGGCATGGCGGTTCGGGCCCACCGGTACTGTTGCTTCATGGTTATCCGCAAAGCCACATCGAATGGCACAAGGTGGCACCCTCCCTGGCAGAACGCTTCACCGTGGTGTGCCCGGATCTCCGCGGCTACGGTGACAGCGACAAACCGCCCTCATCCGGCGTGGATCATTCGGCGTACTGCAAGCGGGCTTCCGCCCACGACCAGGTAGCGGTAATGCGGACGCTCGGCTTTGAGCGCTTTCATCTGGTCGGCCACGACCGGGGGGTGCGCGTCGGACTCCGGATGGCGCTGGACCATCCGGGCAAGGTCCTGAGCTTCACAAATCTCGACGTGGTGCCGTCCGCTGAAGCGTTCGAGCACATGGACGCCTCGTTGGCATTTTCCTGGTTTCACTGGCACCTGATGCGCCAGCCCTTCCCTTTCCCGGAGACCTTGATTGCTGGCAATGCCAAGCTCTTCCTGGACTTCCTGCTCGACCAGTGGACGGCCGTCCCAAACGCGATCGACGACAAGGCTTACGCGGAATATCTCCGTTGCTTCTCAGATCCAGACACCATCCGCGCAATGTGCGCCGACTATCGGGCGGTGGCGCTTGACCTCGAGCACGATCGGGAAGACCGTGGAACAAAGCTCTCCTGTCCGACCCTCGTCCTGTGGGCCGGCAAGATGCCAAAGCGCCCCGGCTGGCAAACAGGCGCGTCATTGGACATGTTGGACGTCTGGCGAATGCGAGCAAACGACGTTCGCGGCAGAGCACTGGATTGTGGTCATTTCATTCCGGAAGAGGCGCCGGACGAGCTGCTCGCCGAATTGCTGCCGTTCCTCGCGAGCGTTCAGCCCTGATGGCTGCTCCGACCGCCTCGGGCCAGCGCGCATGGCCTGTCAGCCCAGTGCCGGAGTCGACGTCAGTCTGTTCCCGGATGGCGAGACACATCCGAAGGGGTTCTACGCGACCGTCACAGGTGCCCGAATTCTGCTGCCGGCCGACTTCGATCCATCTACTCCGGATGCCTGCCGCACAAGTCTCCCGCCGCCTCGCCCGGTGCGTGTACCGGTAGCGGTCAGGCGGTACCCGGTGTGTCGGTGGAGAAGAGGTCCGGCCCGAAAACGCCTTCAAAAGTTGCCAGATACATTCCTCGTACCTCCTCGCCAAAGCATGCGAACACGATTCTGTCTAGATCGCTGCCGCGCCCCAGGTGGTTTCTCGTCTGGACTGCAGCAATCCGCGTCGCCTCTTGTAGGGGATAGCCATAGGCCCCCGCGCTGATCGCGGGAAATGCGATCGACGTGAGCTGTCTCTCGGCGGCAATCTCAAAGCAACGTCGATAGCAACTTGCCAAGAGTACCGCCTCTCCAGCTTCACCGCCCTTCCAGACAGGGCCGACGGTGTGGATGACCCAGCGAGCTCGGAGGTCATGTCCACTGGTGACCTTGGCGTCACCCGTGCGGAAACCGCCCAAGGCACTGCATTCTTCCCGAAGGCGCCGGCCTGCCGCCCGGTGAATGGCGCCATCGACACCGCCGCCGCCCAGCAATGTGGAATTGGCGGCATTGACGACAGCGTCCACCGACAGCGACGTGATGTCAGCTTCGATCACCTCGATACGAGTACGCATCCGTGTTCTCCAACGGTGAACGGTGACGTCCGACGCCCGAACTCGAACCACCCGGGCACAGCTGGAAACTCGTCAGTCGCGACCAGCGGCGCAGTGCTCCTGCGCCCGTGCGAGAACTACGTAACGCGAACGGATCCGCGCGGCGAGCGCAGCCGGCCAATCGCCGCTGTCGAGGAGATCGAGGAAGTCGTCGAGCACCATCGGAAAGTGTGCTTCGTGCGGCGTAAGGAGCGCGGTCGGGATGACAATTTCGTGCCCTAGCACAGACAGGCGCCGCGATAGCCCGGGCCTCTCGGCCCCCCACGCGGCAAGCCTCTCCGAGAGGCGCATTCCGAACCCTGGCGCCGAGTCGCGCGGCACGACGTGGAGTTCACTCCGGAAGCCGGTTTCGGGTCCGCGGTGTGCGACGACCGTGGCATGCTCGCCTCGGACCGTCATCCGGTGTGCATCGCCGCCGCCATCGGGTTCGCGCTGGCCCCATTCCGCTCGCTGACGGACGGCCACGCCGCGCAAGCGGTACCGGATCTCACTGTTGCAGGCGAGGTGCAACACGTCGGCATCGACGTACGGCGCTAGCACAGCCGGGAACTCCTCGACACCGGTGCTGGCGAGGAAGAGTTCGCGCGGTACCCTGGTGTTCCAGCGACGCGCGTCCTCGAGCTTGTAGTCTCGCTCGAATACGAAGCCC
>VXPW01000084.1:6866-33889 GCA_009839325.1 Rhodospirillales bacterium | reverse complement strand
TTACGGTGGATTGTGGCACCGAAGCCACGACTTGCGGAAAAGGCGACGAGTTCACCCTCGAGCCCAATATTCCGCACACCGAACGTGCTGGCCCAGAGGGCGTGAAATTCGTCTTCGGCATAAAGCCCTAGTCATTGGAGCCGCCCGGCAGGCGGGCACGAATCCGGCGGCTGTCGGCGCTGCGACTGGCAGCACCGTGTGTGCCGTTCGCTGGCCGGGGGTACGGTGGTGGTCGAGGAATTGCGGAGGCGCGAAGACGGCATCGGCGAGGGGCGTTCGGGTTTGCCGACTCCTGTGACCCGTGAAACGGATCGAAGGCTGGCAACGCGAGTTGTCAAGTATTTGATAGAGGTCTCATAAACGAAATGACCTTCGACCCCACACCGTTCCGTGTCGATGTGCCGCAGGATGCGATCGCAGATCTACGCGAACGCTTGGGTCGCACGCGTTGGCCCGACCAAATCGACGGGTACGGATGGCAGCAGGGCGCGGAACTCCACGCCGTTCAACGCTACGCTTCCTACTGGGCGAACGGGTACGACTGGCGAGCGGCGGAAGCTGATCTCAACCGGCTTTCCCACTTCACCGCACATGTGGCCGGGTTGCGACTGCATTTCGTGCACGAGCGTTCGCCCCACGCAAGTGCCGTTCCACTCCTCATCCTGCACGGATGGCCGGGTTCATTCTTCGAGTTTCACAAGCTCATCGAGATGCTGACCCGCCCGGAGCTGCACGGGGGCGATCCCGCTGACGCCTTTCACGTCATCGCTCCGTCCCTACCGGGTTTCGCGTTCTCCGAGGCGCCGCGCGAGCCCGGGATGCACCCGGGCGCGGTCGCCGAAGTCATGCACACGCTCATGCACGACGTACTCGGTTACAAGCGCTACGCCGCGCAGGGCGGCGACTGGGGTGCGCTTGTCGCTTCGGGGATGGCGTTGCGGCGTCCCGAGTCGGTCGTGGGGCTGCACCTGAACATGCAGGGCTACCGGGCGAAGACCGGAGGCGATGCCCGGCCTCTAGACGACGAGGAGAAGGAGTGGCTCGGCAATGCGCGCGCGATGTTTGCCGAGGACATGGCCTACTTCGCGATCCAGGGCACGCGCCCGACGTCGCTCGGCTACGGCCTGCACGATTCCCCGGCCGGGCTCCTCGGCTGGTTCCTGGAAAAGTTCACCGCGTGGACCGATTGCGACGGCGTGCTCGAGGACGCGGTCACGCGGGACGAGTTCCTGACGAACCTGATGCTCTACTGGGCGACGGGAAGCATCGCCTCCGCCGCGCGCATTTACTACGAGCACCTGCACACCGGCGACCGCGCGATACTCCCGGCCGGCGAACGGGTCGAGGTCCCGACTGCCATGGCGGTATTTCCCCGGGAGATTCTGATCGGACCGCGCCAGTGGGTGGAGCGGGCCTACAACATCGTCCGCTGGACCGAGATGCCGAGGGGCGGGCACTTCGCAGCGCTCGAGCAGCCGGAGCTTCTCGCCACAGACATCCGGGCATTCTTCAGGGACCGGTTCTCGTAGGCTACTTACTGAATTGACGTCGCCTGTCCCGGACGGGAGGCGTCGGGCGTAACACTGGTCCATTGAAACGAGCATGGGTGGTGGGTCGTCGTCTCCAAGCTGTTTGTCGCCGGCAGTCGCTGTTGGCGGACATCGATGGAATGTCGTCAACGCTTCGAAATCGCTTTGCGCTACCGGGTGGCAGACCATTGTGGCAAGGCAAGCGCTTGCCTAGGATTTCGCCGCAGTTGACGGTTGCGGGTGACCCGCCATGAACCATGTTTCGCCTTCAGGGACCGAACCGACCAGGGCCGAGCACGCCGAGCGCACGGCGACCTATCTTCGCGCCGGGGAGGAACGCGCCCGCGGGCTTGGCAATCGCGGGCCGGTCCGGTTCGGCGCCGACGGCAGCCTGCATCCCGGCATCCTGAAGGCTTACTGGAAGCACGGTTTCTACGTGTTCCAGGGCGTGGTGGGCGAAACGGAGCTCGAGGAGCTTCGACACGACGCCGACATGATGATCGAGCGCGCGCCCATGCATCCGGGAGCCGATCTGGACAGGCACGGCCGCACGGCCCTCGGGCGGGACCATGCCCGCGAGCCTTACACGCTGGTGAGGCCGCTCTCCGACCTCTGGGGCGGCACGGACAAGCTCAACGGCCGGCATCCGCACCAAATGGTCCAGCCGCAGCCCGACGCCGATGCGCCGGAATATGTGGTCTTCCTGATGTACGGCATGTGCCAGACGATGCCGGCGGCGCTCCGGGTCTATGGCCATCCGCACCTGCTGGCCGTGGCGGAGGCGATCAACGGGGCGGACTTCGTCCCATACAACGACGCGATCTTCGTCAAGCAGGCAGGCGTCGGCGGCTCCGTCGCGTGGCACCAGGACGGCGTCACCCACTGGGAATCGCCCGACTGGGACGAGGGCATCCACGGCTTCAACTTCCAACTGCAGCTGTATCCGACGACGCCCGGCAATTGCCTCTGGGTCGTGCCAGGCACCCACAAGCAGGGACGGATCGACATCAGGCAGCGGGTCGCCGAGAACGGCGGCGATGAAAAACTGCCGGACGCCGTGCCGCTCGTGTGCGAGTCCGGCGACGTCACGATCGTCAACCGCCAAATGTTGCACGGCTCTTTCGCAAACAGCTCGCGCGACAAGCGCATCTCGATCACCATGGGCTTCCACCGCCGCCGGTCGGTTCTGGGCCAGCGGGGCAAGCTCAACATGGGTGCCGACCAGATCTACGACGAGCAGCGCATCTTCGACCGCTCAGCCGTGATCCAGGTCGCCATCGACGCGCGGCGGCAGCGCTTTCCCGAAGAAACGCCTTTCCGCTACCGGCCCTTTGCAGGTCAGGAGGACCGGTTCCGCTACAACGACGAGACCTATGAGCGGGTTCTCCGCGACTACAACACGAAGGACCTGGCGATCTGACGCCCGCGCACTGACGCGCGGACAACCAGAAACGAGCATCGCCGCAATGTGCGACTTCCTCGGTCGTGGCGCCCCGGGGGCCGCGTGAAGGCAAGCAACCGAACGCACACGGGCTCCCAAGGCAAGTTGTCGATGCATCGGCTTGCAAGTTGGGCTCGAGCCCCGAGCCAATCAGGCATCGAAAACCGCAAGCATCGGCCTCCCCCCGATTGTTTCGGCGAGAGCGCTTGTGGTGTGCACCGCGTCGATGATCCCGCCCGACCGCTGAGCTCCTCTTGACAGGGTGTCGGCACAGCAGTTCGTCAACGCGCTCGCCACGCTCCTTTACGCAGCGAGCTAAGCCGTGCGCGTTCGAGCATCAGCGGCGGCAAGCGCAAGGAAGGCGTCACGCGGGCTGGTTGAGTAAACTGGCTTGACGTCGCTGCGCGCTGATACGCGACTGGCTCAGATGACAATCCGCACATCCACGAACGAATTGGTGAACCCGCGATGAGACAAATCCTCGCAGCACTTGCCGCAACCGCGATGCTCGCGGCCGGGCACGTGAGTGCCGACACGCTGGGGCCCGCACCCCAGATCATCGCTGAGTACGACCGCAGCTTCATCGAACGCTCCGGCGCCCAGACATTCGGCGAGATGCTCGACACGGGCATCATCCGCTACTTTTTCACGGGCGGACGCGACCTGCTCATCATGGTGAACGGGCGGCCCTACGCAACGACCGCGCACAATCTGGACTCCCTCCCGCTCTCAGCGGTCGAGCGCATCGAGGTACTGAGAGCCGAGAGCCTGGGGACGCATGCCGGGCACGCCTCAGTGCGTGGCGCATTCAACCTCGTGCTGCGGAAGGATCTGGACGGCTTCGACGTGCGCGCCGTCACCCGGATGCCGAGCCGCGACGGCGGCGACGCGCGCCAGGGGAGCGTCGTATGGGGCGGCGCGGTCGGCGCCGGCGGACACCTGACAATCGGCGTCGACGTCCTCGACCGCCAGGAGATCGTCGGCAGGTCCCGCGAACACAGCCGCTCGGAGTGGACGGAGGGCGGAAGCTTCGCCGAGGCAAAGAACGTAAGTGTCGGCGGCAACACCGTCTACGTGTTCGACACGAGCACCAAAGAACTGAGGACCGTCCCGCTCGGCACGTGCGACCCGGCGCTGGGCTACACCGGCCCACTCAGCAACCCGCCGGGAATCAGGTCGGGCGACAAGGGCTGCGGGTTCGCCTACGGCAACTTCTGGTGGGACAGCGGAAGCTACGACCAGAGGAATGCGATCCTGAACCTCGACCACCCGGTTGGTGAGCACGCCGAACTTCACGTGGACGCCAACGTCACGCACGGACGCTGGGCGTTCCGCTACGCACCGTCGATCGGTGTCTTCTCCGTCACCCCTGGCGAGAGACTGCTCAACGCGATCAACGAAGCGGCGCGCGAGGCTGAGCCACCCTTCGAAGCGACGACAGACAACCTCTTCTCCGTTGGGCACCGTTTCATCGCCCATGGCAACCGAGACTGGAGATCGGATTTCGAGGAGTACGACGCCTCGGCCAGCATCAAGGGCCGGCTCAGCGAAGGCCTCGGCTACGACGCCCGCATCGAAGCCTACCGGCTCGACTACTCGCTGTCGGGCGATACTTTCGTGGACGCCGAAACCATCCGGCGCGAGATCCTGGCCGGAAGGTACGATCTGGCCAACCCGCTGTCGACGGAGCCGGACCACCTGGCAGCGATCGAGAGGAGCAGCCTGCGCGAGGAAGAGGACGTAGGCGCGCAGTATCTGGGCACGCGGCTCGCGCTGGAGGGCGCCGGGCCGGGGATCGGCGGGCGCACGACGGCGTGGACCGCGGGGGTCGAACTTTACAACGTCGAGACCCACCGCCTTCTGGCGTTCCGGGCAAGCGACGGCCGCACCCGCGACGTCAACGGCGTGCTCGGGTCGGGCGGTACCAGCTACGCAGGCGAGCGCGATGCGGCGGGAGCCTTCGCGGAGGTGTCCCTGCCCCTCGCCGACACCGTGGACGTGAGAGCCGCAGCCAGGGCCGATGAGCTCGATGACGTCGGTGGGCTGCGCGCGTGGCGCCTTGGGGCTGAGTACCGGCCTAACGACATCGTCACGCTGCGCGGCTCCTGGAGCGCGGGCGACGGCCCGCCCTCCATGAATCATCTGCACAGCACCGCGGCGCAGGACCACCCCTATGTCCGCTGCGTCCCGGAGAGCGGGCCGCCGCCCCGCACGTGCGACGCGGCAAACTTCCGGCAGGTGACGCGCCTCACGAGCGGCAACCCCGAGCTCGAGCCGTCACGATCAGAGAGGCATTCCTTCGGCGCCGAGGCCCGCAACGGGCCGTTCTACCTCGTCGTCGACTGGTACCGGCTCGAGACCTCGGATCTGCCGGGGCGGCACGACCCCACCTGGGCGATGCTGAACCATCCCGAGTGCCCGCCGGGCGGCGGCAGCAGCTGCATCGAGCGCGCAGCCGGAGACATCACCATTCACGAGCGCTTCGCGAACATCGTCGAGACCGAGATTACGGGCATCAACACCCGGTTCGGAGCGCGCACGGAGACTGGCTGGGGCTTCGTCGCCATGCGGGGGTTCTGGCGCTACGTTACCGGCAGCGACGAGCGCATCGCAGGCGTGGAGCAGCCGTACCCGCTCCCGCGCAACGCCGTGCGCATCGTGACCTCGGCCGGGCGCGGCGACCTCACCGCCTTCTGGGCCCTGAACTACCGCGACGCGATCGAGAACCGGTGGGACGACGGAGAGTTCAGCTCCTGGACCGGCCATGACTTGACGCTCGACTGGAGAGCTCCGTTGGGGCTCGAGAACATGCGGGTAACGGCAGGCGTGTACAACGTCACCGACGAAAAGCTCTCCACGAACACCGCGGATCCCTCGGATACGGACGGTCCGCGCGCGGCCGGCTGGGGACGCACGTACTTCGCGACTCTCAACATGCGGTTCTGAGGTCGTGCCCGGTTGCCCGATCGTCAACCGCTGCCGCAGCGAGATCGACCACCAATTGATCCGTCCAGTGCGTGTGCTCGAGATTGACCTGCCCCGGGTGACCGGTCCCGATTGAGCGCCAGCAAATCGACGGTCTCTCAGCCTTGCACAGTGATTCGACGGATCGGTGTCAAGGGGTCAGTCGGGTTCCAAGGGGAGGGAGGACACCGCAGACAGAAATCTCGGCGTCAATCACCCGCCGTTCTTACTGGATCCGACCGCAATGCCGCTCGCCACTTTCGGACGTGACACGGCACCGGCGCTGATCCGCCACGCGCGGACGCGCCGCCGGCCATGAGTGCCGACGCGTTGTCGTCCCAAGCGACCCATCAGGGCCCGCTTCGGGGCAACGGACCAACGTGGCCGCTGGAACGACGGTTAACCCTGCGCCGTCCGGCACCGCAATCGGGAACGCGTCCCCACCGGCCGGGAGCCAGCCATGAGCGATGACCAACTCTCCTACCTCTCGGCAACTGAAGCGGCCGCCCTCGTCCGCGACGGCTCGCTGTCGGCGGTCGAGCTGGTAACGAATGCGCTCGAGCGCATCGAGGAGGTCAACCCGACGCTCAACTGCTTCTGCTTCACATATCCGTCGGATGCAATCGAGCAGGCGCGCGCGGCGGAGCGGGCGCTCGCGGCGGGCGAGGAGGTGGGCCCGTTGCACGGGGTGCCCATCGCCATCAAGGACCTCACCCCCACCCAAGGCAAGACGACCACCTTCGGCTCCCACGCCTACAGGGACTGGGTGCCCGAATTCGACGCACTGGTGGTGCAGAATCTGTGTGCGGCCGGCGCCATCATGGTGGGCAAGACGACGACGCCCGAGTTCGCGTTCTCCAGCCTCACCGACAGCCCGCTGTGGGGGATCACCCGCAACCCGTGGAACCCGGAACACACGCCGGGCGGGTCTTCCGGCGGCTCCGCCGCCGCCGTCGCGGCCGGCTGCGTGCCGCTGGCGGAAGGCTCGGACGCCGGCGGCTCGGTGCGGATTCCCGCCTCGCACAGCGGCTGCGTGGGAATGAAGCCGAGCTCGGGCCGGATCCCCTTCGAGTTCCTGCCGACCCAGTTCGACTACATGTGCTGCCACGGCCCCCTTTCACGCACCGTGGCCGACGCGGCGCTGTTCCTGAAGCTGTGCCAGGGCCCAGACGAGCGTGACCTCAATTCGCTCGCGCCGGCGCTGGCGATAGACGTGCCGCCGCCTAGCGACGTGCGCGGCCTGAGACTCGCGCTCTCGATCGACCTAGGCTACTACCGGGTCGACCCGGACGTGGCGGCGAACACGCGCACCGCCGCTGATGCCCTCGCGCAGGCGGGTGCGGAGATCGAGCCCGTCGAGCTCGGCTGGAGCAGGGCGCTCAACGACGCGTGGCTGGCCTACTGGGGCGTGTTCCAGGCCACGCATTTCGGCCAGCACCTGGAGCGCTGGCGGGACCTGATGCACCCCTCCGTAGTCGCGGCAATGGAAGAGGCCCGGGCGATGAGCGCGGTCGATCTCATGAAGACGGAGACGATCTACACCGATGCCTGGAACGCGCTGCGGCCGATCCTCGAGCGCTGCGACGCGCTGCTCTGCCCGACCGAATCGATCCCGGCGCCACCGGTCGACTACGACGAGCTGGGCTCCATGGGCGACACCGACGACGGCCGGCACCTGGGCATGGACATGACCATGCAGTTCAATGCGCTCAAGCTGCCTGCACTCTCTGTTCCCTCAGGCTTCTCGTCTCAGGGGCTGCCCACGGGCCTGCAGATCGTCGGCCGCCGCTTCGACGACGTGACGGTGCTCCGCATCGGCGCTGCACTGGAGGAGGCCCACCCCTGGCGCCAGCACCGACCGAGCCTCTGACGGGCGGCTCGCACAGGACCAATCCCAGAGTGGGCGTGAGCAAGGGACCGAACACCAGCCGTGCCAAGGGAGCACGAGGAAACCTGGCCAGGCAACTTGGCAACGCGAGCCAAGCCTGCAAGATGTCGGGCTAATCGCGTGCGGCCGAGCGATTCGGTGCTGCTATCGCAATCCAGCCCAACTGCCATCACGGTGAACCCGATCGAATGACGAACGGAACTGAAACCCTCATCCAGCTCCTGAGCACCGTCGGCCTCGGGTCGTGGGTGGTGCAGGTGTTTGTGGTGGTCCTTGCGACCGCCCTGCTCGCGTTCGCCTCGAGCCGCCTGGTGGCACGGTTGCATCCAACCCTCAAGCGAACTCCCAGCGTGTGGGATGAAAGCCTCGTCGAGGCGCTTGGCCCGCCTCTGCGCGTGTTCCTCTGGGTCGCAGGCATCGCGTTTGCGATCGAAATCATCCAGAACGAGGTCGGGGCCACCATTTTCGAAGCGGTCGACCCGATCCGCGACGTGGGCCTCATCGCGGCAGTCGCGTGGTTCCCGGTACGGTTCATTCGGATCGCTGAAGTCAATTTCATCACAGATCGGGAAGCCAAGGGCGAGGAGGTGGACCGGGCAACCCTCGATGCAATCGTCAAGTTGCTCCGGCTCTCCGTGATGATCACCGCCTTCCTGGTGGCGTTGCAAACCCTCGGGTTCAGCGTCTCCGGCGTGCTTGCCTTCGGCGGAATCGGCGGAATCGCGGTTGGTTTCGCGGCGAAAGACCTGCTCGCGAACTTCTTCGGTGGGCTGATGATCTACCTTGACCGCCCCTTTGCCATTGGAGACTGGATTCGCTCGCCTGACCGCCAGATCGAAGGCACCGTGGAACGTATTGGATGGCGCCTGACGGTGATCCGTGGTTTCGACACACGGCCGCTGTACATTCCCAATAGCGCGTTCGCCAACATCGCGGTGGAAAATCCCTCGCGCATGCGAAATCGCCGCATCTACGAAACCATCGGCATCCGCTATGACGATGTCGCAGGGATGGGCGCCATCGTGGGCGACGTCGAGGCGATGCTGCGTTCGCACGCCGATATCGACGCCGACAAGTTCCTGATGGTCAACTTCGACGCCTTCGCCCCGTCCTCGCTCGACTTCTTCGTGTATTGCTACACGCGCACGATCGACTGGGCGCAGTTCCATCAAGTAAAGCAGGACGTGCTGCTGCGCATCGCCGAGATCATCGCCGGTCACGGCGCCGAAATAGCGTTCCCGACATCCACCGTGCACCTCGCCGGGGACATCCCGCAGGTAGGCGAGAATGCGGCGGACCCCCGCAGCCGGGAAGAGCCGCCTCCCGACGCTGGCTGAAGCGCCGGTTGCTCTAGTCGGACGCCATTGACCGCGTTCTGCAAACCGTCCGCCACGTTTCACGATCGGTCCGTACCCCTCCAAGCCCGGAAACAAGGAAACGCCTTGACGCGGGCGCCGAAGCGCCCAGCCTGTCGGGGAAACTCACCGCGATCGACTTCGCAATGCCCTCCACCTGCCCGCCGCTTGGCGCGGGTTCTACCGAAGGCATCTGGCAGAACACGAAGTCGCTCGCGTCGAGCGCGAGGCCACCGCCGTGGCCGCGTGCGGGTATTTCTTCACAGTTGATACGAGGTTGACCTCAGGCCGTTCATCATCGGTTTCCGTGTCTGGCCGCCACGGGAAGGCTTCCCGGTCACAGAGAGCCCCGTCGAAAGCTATATGTTGCACTATGATTCTCGTGCACCAGGCCTGTTCGCCGGGCTTGCAAATCAGCTCAAGACCCAGAACAGCCAGCCCTCCGCCATCGCGGGCATTAGCCATCTGCGGCCCAATAGCGACCAATGACTGATTCGGCACCAATCGTCACGATTTTCGGCGCGGCCGGGTTCGTCGGGCGCGCGGTGGTCCGATGCTTTGCCAGAGCCGGCTGGCGGGTGCGGGCTGGCACCCGCAGACCTCAGCAAGCCAAATTCCTCCGAACGCTCGGAGAGCTGGGCCAAGTCGTGCCTGTCACCGCCGATGTGCGGCTGCCCTCAACCCTGCTGCCGGTGGTCCAAGGCTCCCGGGCGGTCGTAAATCTCGCAGGAATCCTCGCGCCAGCTGGGAAGCAAACCTTTGCAGCCGTGCATGTCGACGGCGCCGCCAATGCCGCCAATGCGGCTGCCGCCGCAGGCGCAACGAGCTTCGTCCACGTTTCCGCCATCGGCGCAGACCCTTCCGTGCGATCGGACTACGCGCGAACCAAGGGATTGGCGGAACTTCGAGCGCTGGAATGCTTCGCCGCCACTTCGGTGTTGAGGCCCAGCATCGTGTTCGGCCCCGAGGATCAATTCTTCAACCGGTTTGCAGCGGTCATGCGCGTTGCGCCGGCGATGCCGGTACCCGGCGGAGGTCTTGTCCGATTGCAGCCGGTTTACGTCAACGATGTTGCTGAAGCCACATTCCGAGCTGCGACGATGTCCGAGGCGGCCGGCCAGACCTACGAGCTGGGCGGGCCCAGAGCGCGTTCGCTGATCGACATCCTTCGATGGACCCGTGAGCAGGTGAGCCGCCGTTGTGCGCTGGTTCCGCTTCCGTTCGCCCTGCTTTGGCCACCGGCTCTGCTGATGGAATGCCTGCCGAGCCCGCCATTGACCCGAGACCAACTCCGCCTGCTCGCCAGAGACAACGTCGTGTCCGACGGCGCGGGCACGCTCTCGGATCTCGGCATAGAGCCCACCGCGTACGAGGGTATCGCCCCGGCGTATCTCGAGCGTTTCCGACCGGGGGGCAAGTCGGCGGGCTGACGGCACGTCACATCGCGATGGACCTGAAGGGGCCATTGCGCGGCGACTGAGCGCTTCAAGAAAGTTCGCCCAAGTGCGCGGAGCGCGACCTCCCGTGCGCGGGCGATCCCGCTTGTCGGCCTGGCCGCACGAAACCGCAAACGACTAGAGTGAAGCCGTCCTCCGGCGTCGGATCCGGACGGGAGTTTTCCGTGTGCAACCTCTACGCCAATACGATGCCGCAGGAGGCAATGCGGCGTCTCTTCAAGGCCATCGATCGACTGGGCAACCTGCCATCGCTTACGGCCATCTTTCCGGACGCCGACGTACCCATCGTGCGCTTGGGGCAAGGCGGTCGTCGCGAACTGGTCTCGGCACGATGGGGTTGGGCGCGGACCGGCCGCGGCTGGGTCACCAACGCCCGGAACCTGGAGCGGAGTTGGCGGGTCATCCGGAACGTGGAGCAGCGGTGCCTGGTGCCGGCCACCGCCTTCGCCGAATATCACCCCACCGCGACCATCCCGGGCGCCCGCGGTAGACCGATCAAGGCTGCGGCATGGTTTCGCTTGGCCGGCCCCACTGAGCGGCCACCATTCGCGTTCCCCGGTTTCTGGCGTCCATGGGACTGGAAAACCGACGGATTGCGCCGTACGAGCGACCGGGACCTCGCGGCAGGCGGCGAGGCGACCCGCGCGATGGCGTTCCTGACCTGCCCGCCCAACGGAATTGTTCAACCCATCCACCCGAAGGCGATGCCGGTCGTCCTCCATACCGAGGAACAATTCCAGACGTGGCTTACCGGCGACGCCGCCAGTGCTGCGACTCTCCAGCGCCCGCTGCCAAATGCAATGCTGGAGATCGCCTTCATCGGCGCGAAAGCCGACGAGATCAGCCTCTAAACTGGCAACGCTGACGAACGGTAGGCGGCGGTTGTGCCGACTAGTGCATTGATGTGCTTCATCCGGCGTGTCGACGCCTGTCACTGCGGCGCAGAGGTGGGGCGAGCCCGGCTGTTGCGCCGGCGGCGGTCAAGAGCAAGCTACCTCGGAAGCCCAAAGGCCGGTGCAGCCTGCGCGTCATCACGAGCATCTCAAGTTGTTGACACAGTTGATTCTTCACGGTTCCCCAGAAGCATAATTCGGCGCGCCTGGAGCCGGACGCTGGTTTCCGGGAACCTTCCAAAGCACACTTCAACACGATGGTGCACGAAAGGCTCGGGCGACTGCATGCGGAAAGGGGTTTATAAGGCACACATGCGGCGAGGTAACTAGGACGGCCGTAGAAACGACGTGCCGCCGAAGCTGTCAGGCCGTGCTCAGTCGCGGAGCAGCTCGTTGACCGAGGTCTTTGCCCTGGTCTGGGCGTCGACCCGCTTCACGATGACGGCGCAGGCGAGTGCGGGACCGGGCCTGCCGTCCGGAAGAGCGTTGCCGGGCAGGGTGCCCGGCACCACCACGGCACCGGCCGGGACCCGTCCACGGACGAATTCACCGGTGGCGCGGTCGACGACCTTGGTGGACTGCCCGACGAACACGCCCATCGAGAGCACCGCCCCTTCCTCGACGATCACGCCTTCGGCAACCTCCGAGCGCGCGCCGATGAAGCAATTGTCCTCGATGATGACCGGCTTTGCCTGGACGGGTTCCAGCACGCCGCCGATCCCCACGCCACCCGAGATGTGGCAGTTTCGCCCGATCTGGGCGCAGCTCCCGACGGTGGCCCAGGTATCGATCATCGTCCCGGCGCCCACGTACGCCCCGACGTTCACGAAACACGGCATCAGGACGGCGGCGGGCGACACGTAGGCCGAATGACGGACGACGCTGCCCGGTACCGCACGGAAACCGGCTTCCTGGAAACGCTCGTCCGTCCACCCGGCGAACTTGGATTCAACCTTGTCCCACCATTGCGCCCCGCCCGGCGCACCGGAAATGGTCGACATCGGCGACAGCCGGAAGGACAGCAGCACGGCTTTTTTCGCCCACTCGTTGACCTCCCATGCACCGGCCCGTTTTTCGGCCACCCGCAGTTCGCCGGCGTCAAGCCTGGCCAGCACTTCGGTCACGGCCTCACGTAGCGGCCCCTGCGTGCTGGCGTCGATCCGCTCGCGAATCTCCCAGCCCGACTCGATGGTTGCTTCCAGCGTGTTGGTGGTCATGTATGAGCTCCCCAATCCTGCTCGGCGACCGTTCGCGCCAAGAACCCGACGAGATCATCCACGACGAAATCGAAATCGCGTTCGGTCAGGCCGTCCATCAAATGTTTCGGCATATCCCCTCGAATCCAGGCGGTGCGCATCCCGAGGTCGGACGCCGGTCGCAGGTTCCTCGGAATGTCCTCGAACATCACCGCCTGTTCCGGCGTCACTGCGTGCATTTGGATCAGGCGCCGATACGCCTCCGGCGCAGGCTTGGCCTGAAATTCCGCATCCCGGATCGAGAAGATCGCGTCGATCTGCGCCCTGCAATCAAGTCGGTCCAACACCCGCTCCGCATGCTCGGTCGGTGAATTGGTGAAGACCATCCGTCTCCCAGGCAGCACGGCCAGGGCAGCGGCAAGGTCCGGCGATGGTGCGATGGCGGAAAGGTCAAGATCGTACACGTGGTCGAAGTAGTCCTGTACGTCCACCCCGTGGTGACGGATCAAGCCGACCAGTGTCAGGCCATAGTCGCGAAAGTACCGGCGTTGCAGCGTCTGGGCCTCGGCATCATCGGAGATTGCCAGTCGATCCTTGAGAAAGTGCCGCATCCGCAGGCCGCTCTGGCGGGTGATCCCGGCCTCGGCCGGATACAGCGTGTTGTCGAGATCGAAGATCCAGTACCGCGTATCTGCGAGCAGCACGCTCACTGGTCGGCGGCGCGGACCATCGTTCCGCCTCCCGCCTTCGTGAATACCTCGACAAGCAGCGTGTGCGCCGTCGTGCCATCCAGGATCGTCGCGGCGCCGACGCCCGCCTGCACCGCGTTCATGCACATGCGAACTTTCGGGATCATGCCCCCGGTGACGATGCCGTTATCGATCAGCCGCTGCGCCTCGGCGGCGGTGATGGTCGGCAGCAGGTTCCCGTCCACGCCACGTACGCCCGGGACATCCGTCAGGACGTAGAGCCGAGCCGCCTGGACGGCAATGGCAATCTCGCCGGCGACGGTATCCGCATTGATGTTGAACGTCTCGCCATCCCGAGATCCCCCGACCGGAGCAATGACCGGGACCACGTCCGACTGGCTGAAGAGATCGAGGATCGAGCCGTCCACCTCGACGGGACGACCGACAAAGCCGTAGTCGAGCACACGCTCGATGGTCGATTCCGGGTCGCGCTCGGCCTTGCGGCTCAGCGGCTCAGCATGAAACAAGCCGGCATCCTTGCCCGACAGGCCCACCGCTCGGCCGCCGGCTTGATTGATATCCGACACGATCTGCTTGTTGATCCGGCCCGACAGCACCATCTCGACGACCTCGGCCGTCTCGCGGTCGGTCACCCGCAGACCGTCGACGAACGTGGACTTGATCTTCAGCCGTTCGAGCATGGCACCGATTTGCGGGCCGCCTCCGTGCACCACCACCGGATGAATGCCGACCTGCTTCAGGAGCACGATGTCGCGGGCAAAGGCGGACTGGAGGACCGGATCCCCCATCGCGGCCCCGCCGTACTTGATGACGAACGTGTGGCCGGCGTGCCGCTGGGCGTACGGCAGCGCCTCCGCCAGCGTGGCGGCAACCTGACGTACGTCGTCGGTGGTGGCTGGCGATGAGACCTCGGACATGCGCGCACCCTATTCGGTAACGGCCAAGTCTGCGAGAACCGACCGCACCGCGTCGATCCCCACACCCGATGTCGCAGACGTGACAAGAAGTTGGGGAATCGCCGCCGGATGGGTCGCGACCCGGGCCTCGGTCTCGCGCTGCCGCGTTGCGAGTTCGGGTTCCTTCAGTTCGTCGACCTTGGTCAAGACCACCTGGTACGCCACGGCCGCCCCGTCAAGCTCTTGCATCACTTCCTCGTCGCGGGTGCCCAGCCCCCGTCTCGAATCCACCAGCAGGAACATGCGCCGCAGGTTCGCTCGCCCGCGCAGGTAGTCCCGCGCCAACCGGGTCCACTTCCGTACCTTGGACCGTGACACCCGCGCGTAGCCGTAGCCTGGAAGATCGACCAGCATCAGCGCGTCTCCAAGCGCGTAGAAATGGAGCAGCTGGGTACGGCCGGGGACGGAACTCGTCCGCGCCAGCTGGCGCCGGCCAAGGACCGCGTTGAGCAGGGTCGACTTGCCCACGTTGGAGCGCCCCCCGAAGCAGACTTCGGGCGCGCCCATTGGCGGCAGGCCCGAAAGATCCGCCACCGCGGCATGGTGCCGCGCGGTCATCCGCCAGAGTTCACCGGCCATGCAGCGGATCAGGTCTGGGCATCCATGCGACGCATGATGACCCACTGCTGGGCAATCGAGAGAAGATTGTTCCAGGCCCAGTAGAGGACGAGGCCGGCCGGAAACGGCGCGAAGATGAAGACGAAGACGAACGGCAGGGCCATCATGATCCTCGCCTGCATCGGATCCGGCGGCGTCGGGTTGAGTTTCTGCTGCAGGTACATGGTGGCGCCCATGATCAGCGGCAGCGCCCCCACCATGAGGAAGCCGGGCGGCGTGAACGGCAGGATCCCGAACAGGTTGAAGATCGTCGTCGGGTCCTGGGCGGAAAGATCGCGGATCCAGAGATAGAACGGCTCGTGCCGTGTCTCCAGGGTGACGAAGAGCACCTTGTAGAGGGCGAAGAAGATCGGAATCTGCAGCAGGATCGGCAGGCACCCCGACAGCGGGTTCGCCTTCTCCCGCTTGTAGAGCTCCATGACCTCCTGCTGCATCTTCTGCTTGTCGTCCTTGTACCGGTCGCGAAGCTCCATCATCTTCGGCTGGACCTTCTTCATCCTGCTCATGGCCTTGTAGCTGCGGTTGGCCAGCGGGAAGAGGACGATCCGCACGCACACCGTCAGCGCCAGGATCGCGAGACCGACGTTGCCGAGCAGGTCGGAGAACCAGTGGAGCACGTAGAAGAGCGGCTTGGTGATCGGGTAGAACCAGCCAAAGTCGACCGCCCGATCGAACAGCGGGATCTCGAGTGCATCCCGGTACCCGTCAAGAAGATCAACCTCCTTGGCCCCGGCGAAGAAGTGGGTCGCGTAGGTAGCCTCCCCGCCGGCCGGCACCGCCATGGCCGGCCCGAGGAAGTCCACCTGGTAGCGCTCGCCGTCGTCGGGGCGGGCAGATGCTGAGAAGCGCGCGCGCACGTTGCTGGTCCGGTCCGGCACCAGCGCCGTCAGCCAGTACTTGTCGGTGATGCCGATCCAACCGCCGGTGCTCTCGAAGACCTCCGGCGCTTCCCCGAGCAGGTCGTCGTAGTCGAACTCCTCCAGCGTCTCGTTGAAGACGCCGAGGGGTCCCTCGTGGAGGATGTAGAAGCCGACCAGATCGGGCAGCTCCTCCCGCCGGACGAAACCGAACGGGTGGAGCGCGAGTTCCTCCGCCGTGGGATTGGCCACCGAGAGCGTCACCTTGATCAGATAGTTCTCGTCCAGCTCCATGGTCTGCCGGAACTCCACCCCGACTTCATTGATCCAGCGAAACGTGACCGGTTCGCCGGCATCCAGACGCTTGCCGTCCTCCGAAACCCATATCGAATCGGAATTCGGCACCCCCACGCTGCCGCCGGCAGCGTTGACCCAGCCGAATTCGGCGAAGTACGGCATCGGTCCGCCGGCGGGCGAGAGGAGCACGATCTCCTCGCTGCCCCCCACTTCCTGCATGTAGCCGAGCAGCGTCAGATCATCCAGGCGGAGGCCCTGCAGCGCGATCGATCCGGAAACGCGCCCGCGGTTGCGATTCGGGTTGATCGGAAACCGCGCGGCTTCGGCGAGCACTTCGGACCGGTCGGCGGGAACCGAGAGCATGGGCACCGGCACGGCGTCGGGCGCCGGGCGCCCGTCCTCATCGGTCGCGGACGGTGGGGGCGGAGGCGGCGGTTCGGTGGGAAACAGGGCCTGGAACACGAACAGGACAGCGATCGACAGGACGATCGCGAGCAGCAGGTTCTTCTGGTCGGTCATGGCCGGCGAGACTCGGTCTCGGGGACCGGATCGAAGCCGCCGTCAGCCCAGGGATGGCAACGAAGGATGCGCCGCACGGCCAGGACGGACCCGCGGACGGCGCCATGACGGCGCAATGCCTCGAGCGCATAGCCCGAACAGGTCGGTGCGTAGCGGCAGGCGGGTGCAAGTACCGGGGACACGAAGAGCCGATACGCCCAGATCAGCGTACAGAGCGCCCGGACCGGAACACTCGCTTTGGTCACGATCGGTTCCTTCCCCTGGCGTGTACCCGCTCAAGCACGTGAATCAGGTCCTCGCGAAGCTCGGCCCATGGACGGTCACCGGTCTCCCGGCGCGCGATGAGGACATAGTCGCGGCCGGGAACTGCGAGCTGCGGAAGCATCAGGTCTGCCAGAGCCACCAGGCGGCGCCGCGCGCGGTTCCGCTTTACCGCGTTCCCCACCTTGCGACTCGCTGTGAACCCGACGCGCACCACGGAGCCCAGACCGTTCGGTGCGCTCTGCAGCACCAGGCCCGGCGCCACACCGCTTCGGCCCCGGCGACGCAGTCGCTGGAAATCCTTCCGATACCGAAGCCTCGGAAGCGGGCGCACCACCCGGTCAGGCGGTCAGTTTCTTGCGGCCCCTGGCACGTCGGTTGGCGAGCACCCGGCGGCCAGCCTTGGTGGCCATGCGGGCGCGAAACCCGTGCCGCCTCTTGCGGACCAGCCGACTCGGTTGATACGTGCGTTTCATGAACTGTCTCCGGAGCCTCACCCGAGCCCGATCCGCCGTGGCACAACCGCATCTGGGGCGACGCAAGCCGTATAGAACGGCGCTCCCGTTCGAGTCAAACAGCCCGGCCTGAACGATCTCCCGCGAACAATAGCCGATCAGCCGCGATGCCGCCGAACGGTGCCAGGCGCACCTAGAGACCGGGCCGTTATCAGGGCCGGAACTGCAGGGGGCGCGGAGCCAGCCGGTCGGGATGCGACAGCACGCGCCACACCGTCTCCAGCCACTCGCAAACCAGCCACCGCGTATCCCGCGGATCGATCATCTCCTCGATCTGGAACTTCGACAGCGGCCCCACCGGACCGCGCACGCTCTCGATCCGGGCCATCAGCTCGTCGCGGAACGCAACGGGATCCGCGGCCTCCGCCAACTGGCGCTTGTAGGCCGCTTCGATCCCGCCCTCCGGGGGAATGCCGCCGACATCCGCCGCGGGCCAAGTCACGCGCACGGACGGACGGGCGTTCGGCGTCGCATAGTTGTTCCCGGCCACCCCGAAGCTGCGCCGCATGATCACCGTGAACACCGGTACCGAAACCTGCGCGAACGCCACCATCCACTCGCCGCCGCGGCGGATGGCCCCCTTGATCTCGTGCTCGAGACCGACGGCAAACCCGGGATTGTCGACCAGGTTGAGGACCGGCAGGTGGAAGAGATCACAGAGGTCCAGATGGCGCCTCAGCTTGCTACACCCGTCGGCCGTGAGCGCCCCGCCGTTGGCGTGCTGGCTGTCCGAGCCGATCACCCCCATCGGATAGCCGTTGAAGCGCACGAAGCCGGTGACCTGGTCGGTTCCCCACAGCGGGCCAATCTCGAAGAACGAGTCCCTGTCGGCCAGCAATCCGATCGCGTGCCGCAGATCGAACGTCGCCGTACGCTTGCGGGGCACGATCGTGAAGAGTTCCTCCTCGCGGCGGTCTGGCGGATCGCCGGGGCCGGAGGGATGGACCGGCGGCGCTTCGTACACGCTGGGCGGCAGATAGGAGAGGAATCGTCGGGTCAGCGCCGCCGCTTCCTCCTCGGTCTCCGCCAGGTTGTCGATGGAACCGTTGCGGCAATGGATGTGCCAGCCGCCCAGGTCTTCCTTGGAGATGTCGTAGCCCATGGCGTGCCGGACGACCGGCGGCCCGGCGACGAACAATTGGGCGGTGTCGCGCGCCATCACGGAGAAGTGGCCGAGCACGGCCTTCGCCGCACCGATTCCCACCACACTGCCCAGCAGCATGTTGACCACGGGCACCGTCGCCAGCTGCTCCGTGTACATCGAGCTCCCGAGATGGGCAGGCAGGTAGGAGCCGCCCTCGCCGGCCACCCGCGGCTGGCCTGCCTGGATGGCGCCGCTGCTCTCCTTCGCGCTGCGTTCGCCGTCCCGCTGCTGGGCCGGCATCATGGCGGCGACGCTGCCGCCGCCGGAAGATCCGTCCAGCAGGCGGATCGACGGTACCCGCATCTCGAGGGCCAGTTTGTCGAGGTGATGGCTCTTGGCGGCGATGGCACCGTCAGCATGACCACCGCGTGAGGTGAAGTCGTCGGCACACACGACGGCCGAGCGGCCCTCGATCTTTCCCCACCCGCCCACGTGGCTGGCGGGCGTGAAGGCCGCGACGGCGCCGTCGTCGTCGTACGACGCGAAGCCGGCCACGCTGCCGATTTCCCGGAACGAGCCGTCGTCCAGGAGCAGATCGATCCGCTCGCGGCAGGTGAGCTTGCCCCGCGCCCGCTGCCGCACGACCCCCGGATCGTCCGATCCCGGGGCCAGTCGGCGCAGCGCCAGGTTCCGCATGGCATCCACCTCGTGCAGCTGCGGCCCCCACGTATCGACATCGTCGCCGCCGGACGGCGCCGGGGTGACCTCGCCTGACGGCCTGATGACGGCGACGACCTCCCCGGAATCGACGCTGTCGCCTGGCTGCAGCGGCTGCACCGCGACGACGATCCCCGCGCACGGAGCGCTGACCTGGGATTCCATTTTCATCGCGCTGACGATCAGGAGGGCCTCGCCGGCCGCCACCCGGGCACCCTCCTGGGCCCGCAGCTCGGTGACCGAACCGGCCATCGAGCACATGACGGCCTGCTGGCCGGGCTCGATGCCCAGGGGCGACGCCGGTATCGGCCCCGGCACCGAGGCTCGACCGTCGGCCATCGACAGGCCAGCCAGGGTCGCCTGCTGCCGCAGCAGGTCCAGGAGTCCGCCACTCGCAGCCGAAGTCGGGGCAAGCAGTGCCGGCGTTTCCTCGAGCAGCGTCGTCCGGGCATCGCCAGCGCGCACTGCCGGGTGGGCGAGAATCGCCTGCAGCTGCGCCAGATTGGTGGCCACGCCGCCGATATGAAACTCGTCGAGCGCCCGGCGAGTCCGGTCGACGGCGGACTGGAACGATGCTGCCTGGTCGCCCCCCGGCGACCGGCGGCCGGCCGCGCCGATGACCTTGGCCAGCAGCGGGTCGAACTGCGGGGGTGGCGCATAGCCCAGGTAGCCGCACGCGTCGACCCGGACGCCCGGCCCGGCCGGTTCCTTGTAGGCGTTGATGGCGCCGGTCCCCCTGGTCACGACGCGAGCCTGCACCGCATGACCGCGCGGCGGCCCGACCGCGGCCTGGCCATCGAGGCCGAGCGATGCCAGGGAGGCGCCCCCGGCGATCTCGAACTGGGCCTCCACCAGGTCCACGCCGGTGATCTGCTCCGTGACCGTGTGCTCCACCTGGAGGCGCGGATTGCACTCGATGAAGTAGTGGCGGCCGGTCTCGGGAGATACCAGGAACTCGACCGTGCCGGCATTCACGAACTCCGCCGCCCGGGCGAGCGTGACCGCGTCGGCGAACAGCCGCTCCCGCACCGCCTCGTCCAGCCCCGGAGCCGGAGCGCATTCCACGACCTTCTGGTTGCGCAGCTGGACCGAACAGTCCCGCTCGTGCAGGTGGACCACCGCGCCATGGGAATCGGCGAGGATCTGCACCTCGATGTGCCGCGGCCGCTCGACGAGCTTCTCAAGGAACAGCGTGCCGTCACCGAAGGCGGCGGCCGCCTCGCTCCGGCAGCGCTCGAATGCCTCGACCATGTGCTCCGGCGCCTGCACGGCGCGCATGCCGCGCCCGCCCCCTCCCAGGGCGGCCTTCAGCACCACCGGATAGCCTAGGTCGGTCGCCAGCGATCGCGCGTCGGCCGCTGAGGCGGCCTCGGTGCCGGCGCCCGGCACGACGGGGATACCGAGCGAAACGGCGAGGGCCCGCGCGCGGATCTTGTCTCCGAACAACGCCAGCGCGGCCGGGGGCGGCCCGACAAAGGCCAGGCCCTCGTCGGCACAGGCCTGGGCGAACGGCTCGTTTTCCGCGAGAAACCCGTAGCCCGGGTGGACGCAGTCGCAACCGGTTTCGCGGGCGACCTGCACGATCGCACCGGCATCCAGATATGCGCGCACCGGATCGGCCGCGTCGCTCCTGATCTCCCTGGCGTCTGACACCATGCGGGTGTGCAGCGACAGCGCGTCAGCCGGCGCGTAGACCCCGACGGTCTCGATTCCCAGCGTCGACGCTGCCTTGGCGATGCGAATGGCAATCTCGCCCCGGTTGCTCACGAGCACCCGCTTGAACCGACTCATTGCGAACGCGCTGCATCGGGCAGCGTCCTTGACCTCGAACGGGCGTGCCACCATGTCATTGCCAGGAAACGACGTACACGGTCAGTTCAGGCAGAATGGGTGCACGCGCGAAGGTTAACCTAGACGAGATCGCTCGCTCGCCAGGCTCGTTCCACAACTGCCCTTCCCGGCGCTGGCCGGGAACGTGCACGTTCGATAGAACCCGTCCCGTTTGATAGCCTGCGTGTCGCCTTCCGTTCATCGCCCTGTTCCCGTTCGCCGCCCTTGCATGCCGGTTCCTTCCGTTTTCCGTGCCGCCGCGGCGGCGCTGCTGGCGCTGACCGCACTGCCGGTGTCAGCCGGATCCGCCCTTGCGGCGCCCAAGGCCGATGCCTGGCCCCGCTGGGAAGCGCACGTGGCCGGGTCTGAACGGGCCGTGGACCACGACCCGTGGGACGCGATCCTGGCCGAGGTCGTGCGCCCGGGTGACGACGGCATTGCCCGCGTGGACTACCCGGCCTTGACCGGGGATGCCCTGCGCAGCCGGCTGGACGGCTACATCGCCCAGCTCGCCGGCACCCCGGTTTCCGAGCTGGACCGCGCCGAGCAGCAGGCCTACTGGATCAATCTCTACAACGCCCTCACCCTGCAGGTCATGCGCGATCACTACCCCGTCGACAGCATTTTGGATGTCGACATTTCCCCGGGCCTGTTTTCCAACGGGCCCTGGGGTGCCGAGTTGATCGCGGTCGAGGGCGAAGTCCTGACGCTGGACGACATCGAGCACCGGATCCTGCGGCCGCTGTGGGAGGACCCCCGAGTTCACTATGCCGTCAACTGCGCGTCGATCGGCTGCCCGAATCTGCAGGGCCGAGCCTGGCGCGCCGCGACGCTCGACGCCGACCTCGAGGCCGCCGCCACGGCCTTCGTGAACCATGACAGGGGGTTCACCGTCGACGACGGCGACCTCGTGGTGTCCAGCATCTACGACTGGTTCATCGCCGATTTCGGCGGCAACGACGAGGGCGTGCTCCGGCACCTCGCCCAGTACGCCAGCCCGGACCGGCAGGCCATCCTGCAGTCCGCCAGGCGAATCAGCGACCACCGGTACGACTGGGCGCTGAACGACCTGGCTGGTGCCTCGCCGTGAGCGGCGATCCAACCGTTCGCCGGGCGGGCATCAGGCGCTGGCTTCCGCTGGCGGCAATCGTCGCGCTCATCGTCGCGGCCTTCGCCTCCGGCGCCCATGAGTACGTGACGCTGACGGCACTGCGCGAGAACCGCGAGTGGCTCGAGGCCCAGGTGGCGGCGAGTCTCGGGCTCGCAGCGGCGACGTTCATCGTCCTGTACGCGGCCGCCACGGCCGCCTCGCTGCCGACCGGCACGGTGCTGACGCTCACGGGCGGCTTCCTGTTCGGGCCGTGGATCGGTGCCCTCCTGACCGTGACCGGCGCCACCATCGGCGCGGTGGGGATCTTCCTGGCTGCCAGCACGGCGCTGGGCGGCGCCCTGAAGGCGCGGCTCGAGAAGTCGGGTGGAGCGCTGGCGGCGATGGAGAAAGGGTTTCGGGAAGATGCCCTGTTCTACCTCCTGTTTCTCCGGCTGACCCCGATCTTTCCGTTCTTCGTGGTCAATCTCGCACCGGCGTTTCTCGGCGTGCGCCTGCCGCTCTACGCCTGGACCACGTTTGTCGGCATCTTTCCCGGCACCCTGGTGTACACATTCATCGGGGCCGGACTTGGCAAGGCCCTGGCAGGAACGGCGGAGCCGTCGCTGGAAAACCTGGTGTCGACGGAAATTCTACTCGGGCTCGGCGGCCTCGGCGCCATGTCGCTGCTGGCCGTGGTCGTCCGCCGTGTCATGCGCCGGCGGTCCGGTGGGGCGTGACATCCGCGCCAGCGGCGGTCGAAGCCCGGAACCTCAGCAAGGAGTTCGACGGGCGCACGGTCGTTGACCGGATCTCGTTCGCCGTCCCGCGCGGCACCACCTTCGGCCTGCTCGGCGCCAACGGTGCCGGCAAGACCACGACGATCCTCATGCTCCTCGGCCTGCTGCGTCCGGACCACGGCGAAGCGCGGGTACTGGGTCACGACATGGAGCACGACCGGTTCCGGGCGCTCCAGCGCGCCAACTTCTCGTCACCCTACGTCAGCCTGCCGCACCGGCTGACGGCCAGGCAGAACCTGACCGTGTACGGCCGGCTCTACGGCGTTGCCGACGTCCGCCGCCGCATCGAACACATCGCGCGGGAGCTCCGTATCGAGGATCTGCTCGATCGCCCGGTCGGCCAGATGAGCGCCGGCCAGAAGACGCGGGTCGGGATCGGCAAGGTCCTGCTGAACAATCCGGAAGTGCTGTTCCTTGACGAGCCGACGGCGTCGCTCTCGCCCGAATCGGCAACCTGGCTCCGGTCGTTTCTCGGCCGCTACCGTGACAGCACCCGGGCCACGATTGTCCTCGCCTCGCACAACATGCCGGAAGTGGAGGCGATGTGCGACAGCGTCGCGTTCCTGCAGCAGGGTCGTCTGCTGGAGCAGGGGGCGCCGCGCGAGCTGATTCGCCGGCACGGCAAACAGACCCTCGAGCAGGTCTTCCTGGAGGTCGCGGAAGCGGCCAGTGACCAGCAGCGCGGCCCGGGAGATGACGCGTGAAGGCCTCGCTCGGACGCATCGGCGCCATGATGACCCGGTACACCTACCTCTACCTGGTCTCGCCGATCCGGATTCTCGAGCTCGTCTACTGGCCGACGTTCAACATGCTGATCTGGGGGTTCATGCAGGAGTACCTGAACTCCGCGACGCATCCGGCAGTGTTTGCCGCCAGCTACCTGGTCGCGGCGGTCCTGCTATGGGACGTGCTGTTCCGCAGCCAGTTGGGCCTGACGCTGGGTTTCGTGGAGGAGATGTGGGCGCGCAATCTCGGCCACCTCGCGGTCAGCCCGCTGCGTCCCCTCGAGTTCGTCGGAGCCCTGATCGCCACCAGTCTGGTCCGGACCCTCATCGGGGTCGGCGGCGCCGGCTTCCTGGCCACGCTGTTCTTCGGCTTTAATGCCCTGGAGCTCGGTGTCGGTCTGGCCCTGTTCTTCCTCAACCTGGTCATCATGGGATGGGGCGTGGGACTGGTGGTCTGCGCCATCCTGCTTCGCTACGGCCTGGCGGCGGAAGCGCTCGCCTGGGGGGCACTGTTCGTGCTGCAGCCGCTGTGCGGGGTCTTCTATCCCGTCAGCATCCTGCCCGACTGGCTGGAGCCGATCGCGCGGGCCCTGCCGGCGACGCACGTCTTCGAAGGTATGCGGACCGTCGTCCAAGACGGCCGGCTCGACACCGGCCTCCTCGCGCAGGCATTCCTGCTCAACATCCCGTACGCTCTGGCCGGACTTGCTGCCTTCCTCGGGTCCTATGCTGTGGCCCGCCGCCGGGGCCTGCTCATGAGCACGGGTGAATGACCGAGACCACGACCTTCTGGTGGGTGCGCCACGCTCCCGTAACCGGTTTCGACGGCCGCCGGTACGGGGCGCTCGACGTCGACTGCGACATCTCCGACACAGCCGCGTTCCAGGCCCTCGCCGGCCTGCTGCCGGCTCGCTGTGTCCTCGTCACCAGCGCGCTGCGCCGGGCCAAGCGGACCGCTTCCGCGTTGGAGGACGCGGGCTTTCAGGCCGTCGAGCGGCTCGAGGATGCCGCCCTCGGGGAACAGAGCTTCGGCGACTGGCAGGGCCAGCCCACCGAAGCCGTCGCCCGCGCGGCAGCGGCCGCCGGCGCCGCGCACCACCACTGGATCGTCGATCCCGAGTTCACGCCGCCGGGCGGCGAGAGCTTCAGGGCACTCGAAATGCGCGTGATGCACGCGGTGCGCGGCCTGCTCGCCCGCTACCGCGGCCAATCCCTGGTGGTGGTGTCCCACGGCGGCCCGATCCGGGCCGCCTGCATGCACGGCGAAGGCTGGAGCCTCGAGCGAGCGCTCGCCCTGACCATCCGAAACCTCTCGGTGACCCGGATCGACGCCCGAATCGAGGCGAACGACCGAGAGGTCTGGCAGGTGCGCTGGACCGGCCGGCTGGGGACGGACCATGGCCAGGTCGCCTGACGCCCCCCGGGGCCGCGCGATGTCACGCCGCGCTGCCGTGGCCGGCCTGATCGTGGCGCTGGGCGTTCTCGGTGCCGCCGCCCTGCTACTGACCTACGGCGACGGACGGGCGCCACATGGGACGGCCACATCGGGGACTGCCGCCATCGGCGGGCCGTTTGCGCTGACCGCTGCCGACGGGAGCACGGTGACCGACCAGGACTTCCTTGGCCGTCCGTTCCTGATCTTCTTCGGCTTCGCTTCGTGCCCCGACGTGTGTCCGACGACGCTGGCCACGGTCGGGACGGCGCTCGAGGCGCTGCCGGAGGACGAGCGGATCGCCGCGCTGTTCGTGACCCTCGATCCCGAACGCGACACGCCGGAAACAGCCCAGCACTACGCGGAAGCCTTTCATCCGGACATCACCGGGCTCGGCGGCACGCAGGCACAGATCGACGCCGCGACCAGCGTGTACCGCGTCTACGCGGCACGGGTCCCGCTGGAGGACTCCGCAATGGGTTACACGATTGACCATTCGGCGTTTGTCTACCTGATGGGCGCCGACGGCACCTACCGCCAGCACTTCTCGCCGGTCTCCGCCGCGTCCGAGATCACGCAGGCCGTACGAGCGGAGCTGGAATCGTGATCGCTCCTGTCCGGGTGCTTCCCGACCGGCGCGCCGTCGCCTGCACGCAGATCGGGCGTCGCCCGGGAGGCGGACCGCATTTGGCCGCCGTGCAGCAAGCCGGATGTCTCACGCCGGACCCCGATCCGTCATGACCAGGCCGTCGTGGCGACAGCTGCTGCCGGTGGGACTGGCCATCGTTGCCGCGGCTGGGGTTGCCCGGGCGCAGAACGCCGCGCCGGACGGGCTGTCCCATCCCACCGCGTACGAAGCGCAGTCCTTCGGGATATACCTTCGGGACTTCTGGGTCCGCCTGCCCGTTGCCGGGGCCCGCACGACGGCGGCCTACTTCGTCCTCGAGAATCGCTCGGAATCCGGCATCCGGCTCGTCAGCGTCGCGTCGCAGGTGGCCGAAGCCACGGAACTCCACGAGGTCATCGCCGATGCCGACGGGGTGATGCGGATGCGCCCGCTCACCACCGGCATCCCCGTGCCGCCGGGTGGCACGGAAGAACTGAGGCCGGGCGGACGACATGTCATGCTGATCGGACTCCGCGATGCCCTCACACCCGATTCGGTCGTGTCGATGTCGCTGCGGTTTGCCGACGGACTGACCGTCGACGTGAAGGCGCCGGTCCTACCGCCCGAGGGTCGCGCCGCGCCGGAGGAACGGGGCAGCGCCCACCAGCACCACGACGCCACCCACGAGGAGCACCAGGAATGAAGGCTACCGCGCCCGCAAGGGACGATGCGCCCGACCACGTCAAGCCGGCTGCCCCGTTGCCGCCGGCTGACCCGGAAACGGGACGCATTACGCGGGCGCGGGACGGTCGGGTCTTCCTGATCGGAATCGACCGCCCCACCAAGCTGAACGGTTTCACGCCGGAAATGTGTCGGGAGCTCGCGCATGCCTACACGGAGTTCGAGAACGACTCCGAGGCGCGCTGCGCGCTGCTGTTTTCGCACGGGCCGCATCTGACCGCAGGTCTCGATCTGCCGCGCATGCAGAAGGTGATCCGTGAGTCGCGTGCGTTCTCGCCCGAAGGCTGCGTCGACCCATTCGATTTTCTCGATCCCCGCCGCACCAAGCCGGTGGTCACGGCGATGGAGGGATTCACGTTCACGATCGGACTTGAGCTCATGCTTGCCGGCGACATCGGCGTCGCCGCCGCCGATTGCCGCTTCTCGCAACTCGAAGTCAAGCGGGGCATCATGGCCACGGGCGGCGCCACGCTCCGCATGGTCCAGCGGGCGGGCTGGGGCAACGCGATGCTGTTCCTGCTGACCGGCTGCGAGTTCGACGCCG
>VXPW01000084.1:0-6766 GCA_009839325.1 Rhodospirillales bacterium | reverse complement strand
GCGGGCTGGGGCAACGCGATGCTGTTCCTGCTGACCGGCTGCGAGTTCGACGCCGAGACCGCGGTTCGGTGCGGCCTGGTACAGGAGGTCACGCCGCCGGGCCAGGCCTACGCGCGGGCGCGGGCAATCGCGGAAGAGATTGCGGATGCGGCACCGCTTGCAGTCGAGGCGACGCGCGCCAATGCCCGCAAGGCCCTGCATGAAGGTTGGGATCAGGCGATCGCGGATCTCCGGCCACAACAGCACACGCTTCTCCAATCCAGCGATGCCGCCGAAGGTGTCCGATCGTTCCAGGAAAAACGTCCAGCGAGGTTTACCGGCTCATGACCAGTTCTCTCTTCAATCTTGACGGCAAGGTCGCCGTCGTCACGGGTTCCAGCCGGGGCATCGGCCGGGCCATTGCCGAGCGCCTCGCCGAAGCGGGTGCATCCGTGGTGGTGTCGTCGCGCAAGCCCGAAGCCTGCGAACCGGTCGTGGCCGCCATCCGGGAGGCAGGCGGGACGGCGCACGTCCAGGTCTGCAACATCTCGGACCGCAGCCAGTGCCAGGCGCTGATTCAGTCCGCCCACGACACCTACGGCGGCCTCGACATCCTGGTCTGCAATGCCGCCTCGAATCCGTACTACGGACCGCTGCTGGAAATCCCGGACGCAGCCTACGAAAAGATCATGGGGAACAACGTCCGCTCCAACCTGTGGCTGGCCCAGGCCGCGATGCCGGGAATGGCCGAGTCGGGTGGCGGCTCCGTGATCGTGATCTCGTCGATCGCCGGACTGCAGGGGGTGAACAACCTCGGGGCCTACGCGATCTCCAAATCAGCGGACCTTGGCCTGATCCGCAGCCTCGCCATGGAAGGCGGCCCGAACAACATCCGTGTCAACGCGCTGTGTCCGGGCATCATCAAGACCGCCTTCGCCCGTGCGCTCTGGGAGAATCCCGACATCCTCAAGGACGTGGAAGCGACGGCGCCGCTGGGCCGGATCGGGGTGCCCGACGAGGTAGCCGGGGTCGCGGTGATGCTGGCGGCACCGGCCGGCGCCTTCATCACGGGCCAGCACATTGCCATGGACGGCGGGGTCACGATGGCGGGACGCGGCTGAGCGCCGGCCAGCTTCCTACCCTGTTCCGGCGCGCTGTTGCCCGTCGCCTCTGCATGTGCCGGCGGCGGGACGGCGGCCAAGTGCGACGCACCACGGAACGCGATCCGCGTTACGGTTGATCGCGAAGTTCCGCGGCCATTGCTCGGACACTGAGTGCCTCCAGTGCCTCGGATAGGGGATAGCGGTCGTCACCGGCGTGAACGACAAAGGCTCGCTCGGCACGGACATCCGCGCAGGCACGGTGGAAACCGGGGCCGATCCTGGCCGACGGCGAGCGTTTGACCTCGATCGCCCAGCGGCTGCCGTCGGCGTGCTCGATCACGAGGTCGATCTCCGCTCCGGCACTGGTTCGGTAGAAGAACGGCATGGCGCGTGGCGGGAGCGTGGACACCAGGGTCTCGATGACGTGGCCTTCCCAACTCGCTCCGATGACCGGATGACCGGCGAGTTGATCGAGCGACGTGATGCCGAGCAAGGCATGCAGCAAACCACTGTCTCGCACATAGACCTTTGGCGATTTCGCCAGGCGTTTGCCGACGTTCGCTCGAAGCGGCAGTAACCGGCGGACCAGCAGGAGATCCGTCAGAAGGTCGATGTAACGGTTCACCGACTGCGTGCTGATTTCAAGGGCCCGGCCGAGCGCCGAGGCGTTCAGCATGGATCCCTGTCGGTGTGCAAGCATGGTCCACAGCCGCTCAAGGGTGGCGGGCGGGACACGCGGGCCAAACAAGGCAACGTCGCGCTCAAGGTACGTCCGGATAAAGTCCCACCGCAGCGCCATGCTGTCCTGGTCGCTGTCCGCCAAGTAGCTGTCGGGAAAGCCGCCACGCAGCCACAACCGTTCGCGTGCCGACTGCGTGTCGACCACTTCCAGGGCAGAGAGCGGCACCATGTCGACGTACGCAATGCGCCCGGCCAGGGTTTCACCCGATTGACGCAACATGTCGATCGAGGCCGACCCCAGGATCAGGAAACGCCCCTTGCCCTTTCCCCGCCGGCGTCCGCTATCGATGACACCACGAAGCGTCTCGAAGAGCCCCGGCATCCGATGAATTTCGTCAAGAATGACGAGCCGATCCTCGACGTGGTTGAAATACAGCTTGGGTTCGGCCAGCCGACCGCGATCATCGCGGTCTTCCAGGTCGAGGTAGATCACGTTGCGCGACTGCCCGATCTCGAGCGCCAGCGTCGTCTTCCCGACCTGTCTGGGTCCAATCAGGGCCACCGCCGCCTGACGATCGAGAGCGGCTTCCACCGCAGCCTGAACGATTCTGGGAATCATCCTTGCAACTCATCCAAGCTATGGAATATTTACAAGGTAGCTATCCGTGCGTTGGCGGGTATCCGGTGCCCGACGTGGGAGTGTTCGCTTCGAACGACGGACCGACGGCTTCATACGGGCCGACGTGGCGGACGCAAGCCGCCGGGAGGGTCGCGAGCGCCTCGAACCGTACGTCCATACCGTCCATCCTCTTGCGGCGGCCAAGCCGGACGGACCAATGCTGATCACCGAAGTCGGTCGGCCAGGCGCGCAAGGGTCGCTCATCTGCTGAGCGCATGGCGGCCTGCTTGCGAGGTGCCGGCGGCCGGTCTTCCGCCCGCCGGCACCGGCGGAACCTCAGCAGACCTCGAACAGTCCTGCGGCTCCCATGCCACCGCCGATGCACATGGTGCACACGACGTGCTTCGCGCCGCGGCGACGGCCCTCGATCAAGGCGTGCCCGACCAGCCTTGAACCGGACATGCCGTAGGGGTGCCCGATCGAGATCGCCCCGCCGTCGACGTTGTACTTCTCGGGATCAATCCCGAGTTCCTCGCGGCAGTACAGCGCCTGTACGGCAAAGGCCTCGTTGAGCTCCCAGAGGTCGATGTCGTCGATGCTGAGACCGTGTCGCTGAAGCAGGCGGGGGACCGCCCGTACCGGCCCGATTCCCATCTCGTCCGGCTCGAGGCCAGACACGGAAAGTCCCCGGAAAATGCCGAGCGGCTCGACGCCCCGTTTCTCCGCTTCTGCAGAGTCCATGACCACGCACGCGGACGCGCCGTCCGACAGCTGGCTGGCGTTTCCGGCGGTGATGCACTTGTCAGGTCCCATCACCGGGTCGAGCCCGGCCAGACCCTCGGCCGTGGTGGACGGGCGATTGCCTTCATCGCGCTCGAGCGTCACCGCGACTTCCGAGATCTCCCCGGTCTCCCTGTCCTGGACCAGCTTGACCGAGGGAAGCGGGACGATTTCATCGACTAGGCGACCCGCCTGCTGCGCGGCGGCGGTGCGCATCTGCGACGACAGCGCGTACTCGTCCTGGCTCTCGCGGCTGACCCCGTAGCGGTCGGCCACGACCTCCGCCGTCTGGATCATGCTGAAATACAGTTCGGGCTTGTGTTCGTTGATCCAGGTGTCCTGCGCCCGAAAGTCGTTGGCGTGCTCGTTCTGCACCAGGCTGATCGATTCGAGCCCGCCCGCCACCATGATGGGGACGCGGTCGACCAGCACCCGCTGCGCCGCCATCGCGATGGCCTGCATCCCGGACGAACAGAACCGGTTGACCGTGGCTCCTGCCACCTCCACCGGAAGACCGCCGCGGATCGCGCACTGTCGAGCGATATTGCCGCCGGTCGCTCCTTCGGGCATGGCGCAGCCCATGAGGACATCCTCAACCTCACCGGGCTCCACACCCGCCCGATCCACCGAGTGGCGGATGGCGTGCCCGCCGAGCTCGGCCCCGTGCGTGTTGTTGAAGGCGCCCCGGTAGGCCTTGCCGATCGGGGTGCGCGCCGTCGAGGCGATAACTGCTTCAGGCATGAAAAGATTCTCCTTCGAGGGCGGAAACAGTCCGCCTAGTTCGCGTCCTTGAATGATCCACCCTCGCGCGCGAGGCGCTCGAGTAGCGGCGATTCCGGCCAAAGTGCCGGTTCGTCCTTGCGGAATTCGGCGATCGAGCTGGCGATCGAGCCCAGTCCCTGGCGTTCTGCGTGGTACATCGGACCGCCGCGCCAGGCGGGGTAGCCGTAGCCGTTCACGTAGATCACGTCGATGTCGGAGGCACGCTGCGCGAACCCCTCTTCGAGGATCCGCGATCCCTCATTGACCAGCGCGCCGTGCAGGCGGGCCAGCACTTCCTCGTCATCGAACGTCCGGCGGTTCACCTTTTGCTCGCGGCTCACCCGGAGAATGATCTCCTCGACCTCGGGGTCCGGGCTGCCTCTGCGGCTGCCCTCCTCGTACAGGTACCACCCCTTGCCGACCTTCTGGCCGTACCTTCCCTGCTCACACAGGGCATCGGCGACGGCGCCGGTGTAGCCGCCGCCTTTGTACAAGCCCTCTGCGATGTGGCGTTTCCGGATGTACCAGCCGACGTCATTCCCGGCGAGGTCGCTCACGGCCAGCGGCCCCATCGCCCAGCCGAAGGCGTAGGCCGCCCGGTCAACCTGCTCGGGGAGGGCGCCGCGTTCGACCAGGAACTGGGCCTGCCGGATGTACTCGTGAAACATCCGGTTGCCCACGAAGCCGTCGCAGTTGCCAACCAGCACGCCCACCTTCCGGATGGTGCGTGCCAGGGCCATGGCGCTCGCGATGACCTCGGCCGACGTCTTGGAGCCCCGGACGATCTCCAGCAGCCGCATGACGTTGGCCGGGCTGAAGAAATGGGTCCCGATCACCTCCTCGGGCCGCCGGGTGGTGGCCGCAATCGCATCGATGTCGAGCGTCGAGGTATTGCTCGCGAGAATCGCCCCTTCCCGCATCACCTTGTCAAGCGCCGTGAAGACCTTCTGCTTGACCGGCATGTCCTCGAACACCGCCTCGATCACGATGTCGGTTTCGGCGAGCGCATCGATGTCGCTGACGCCCTGGATCAATTCCATGCGCGCGTCGAGCGCCGCCTGCGGCATCCGGCCCCGGTCCACGGCACGCTGGTAGTTGCTGCGCACGACGCCGAGCCCGCGCTCGAGCGATGCCTGATCGGTATCCATGATGCGAACCGGGATTCCGACGTTCGCGAAGTTCATGGCAATCCCGCCGCCCATGGTGCCTGCGCCAATCACCGCGGCACTCTTGATGGGCCGGGTGGGGGTCGTCTTGGGGACGTCATCGATCTTGTTGGCGGCGCGCTCGGAGAAGAACGCGTGGATGAGCGCCGGGGACTCCTCGGAATCGTGGCACTCCACGAACAGGCGCCGTTCATTGGTGATGCCCTCGTCGAACGGCAGGGTGACCGATCCCCGCACAGCCTCGACACAGCGAAGCGGCCCCTCTCGCCCGCGGGCGACCCGGGCCAGCTTTTCCTTGGCCTTGTCGAAGATCGCTTCGTCGACGCCCTGCACCTTCTCGTCACGCGCGCGCGTCGCGCCTGCCGTCGCCTGGCCGTCGAGCACCCGTTCCGCGTACGCTATTGCCGCCGCCACGTGATCGCCCTCGGCGATCTCGTCGACGAGGCCGAGCTCCAATGCCAGCGGCGCTGGAATGGGGTCTCCCGACGTGATCATCTCCAGCGCCCGCTCGACGCCGACCAGGCGCGGGAGGCGTTGCGTACCGCCCGCCCCGGGCAGCAGGCCGAGCTTCACTTCCGGCAGCCCGAGGCGTGTCTTGGGATGCGCGACACGAGCCTGGCATCCCAAGGCGACCTCGAGGCCGCCGCCGAGCGGGGTCCCGTGCACCGCAGCGATCGTGGGTTTCTCGGATGACTCGTAGCCGTCAATGACCTTCCCGAGGCCGGGTTCCCGCATGGGCTTGCCGAACTCGTTGATGTCGGCACCCGCCATGAACGTGCGACCGCCGCCCGTGAGAACGATGGCCTCGACTGCGGGATCGGCCATCGATTCGTTGAAGCAGCGAAGCATGCCTTCGCGCACGGGTTGCGCGAGCGCGTTGACGGGGGGATTGTTGACGGTGATCACGCTGACGCGTCCCCGCCGCTCCCAAGTTACCGGACTGGCCATTGAAAATCCTCTCCCCCTCGAACGGCGGGAATACAGTCTGCGAGCCATAGGGCGAGGCGGCAGTATAATCGTCCGAAGTCGAAATACGGGCGGCTCCAACCATGCAGTTTCTTGTGTTTGCGGTGCTGGTTGCCGCGATTGCGGCGCCCGCGGCAGCGGAAGGACCATTCGGTCTTCCGGCCGGATATAGCTGGGGGGACGCACCGGATCCGGCTGCCGTGGCTGCGGTTGCGGAGCGGCGGGGGGCCGAGATCAGAATCCTCCTTGATCTCGACACGGCCCCGCTCTCCGATGCACGCTCGTTCACGGCCGTGTACTGCGACGGGCACGGCCTCCAGCAGATCCGCACGGCGACCACCCGGTACCACCGCGGCGACGTGCTGCGGCGCTTTCGCCGGCTTCTCACGATCCTGGAAACCGAGTTCGGACCGTCGAGTCATGGACGTCCGGAGGTCGGAACCGCCTACTGGGAGCAAGACCTCGCGCTGGAGACGTGGCCGGTGTCCAAGACCAAGTTCATGGTCGTGCTGATCCGCAACGGCCCCGCCGTGGGCCAGTGCGCGGCTGGGGATTCCGTCTGACCCGGCCGGGCAGCGTCAGCTCCGGCCACAGGGAGGCCGTAGCCTTGCCCGGCTATGCTGCCAAGGAACGGCCCCGTAGCTCAGTCGGATAGAGCAACGGATTCCTAATCCGTAGGTCGCAGGTTCGAATCCTGCCGGGGTCGCCAA
>VXPW01000087.1 GCA_009839325.1 Rhodospirillales bacterium | reverse complement strand
GCGGGGCCCGGTCCCCGCCTGGCGCCCGCCGTCCTTGATGCTCCTCTCCGTCTCGGGGGGGGGCCCGCGCCCGGGCGGCGCGGCCCGCCCGCCCCGCCCCCCCCCCCCCCCCCCCCCCCCCCCCCCCCCCCCCCGCTTTCCGGCATGAGCAGTGACCGATGGAACGGGAGAACCGTTTCTGGCAGGTGATTCTATTGGCGTTGCCGCTCGCGATTTTCATAACGTTCGTGATCTGGCCGCTTGCTAACTCCTTCTACTACAGCTTCACTAACTGGAACGGTTTCAATCCCGACTACGATTACGTCGGGTTCGACAACTTCCTCAAGATCCACACCGACCAGCTGTTTCTCAACGCCGCGATCAACACGGCGCTGTGGATCGTTGCAGCGATCGTGGTGCCGACCGCATGCGGGCTCTCGCTTGCGCTCCTGATCGACAGCCGCATTCCCGGCGGGTCGGTGTTCAAGTCGATTTTCTACCTGCCGATCTGCCTCTCCGCCGTCGTGGTCGGGCAGATCTGGGTGTGGATCTACCAGCCGGACTGGGGGCTGCTGAACACCGTCGTGGAGGCGGTGAGCGGCGAGCAGTTCAACTACGCCTGGCTGGCGAAGCCGGATAGCGCGTTGTGGTCGGTGATCGTCGCCTGGTCGTGGCAGCAGACCGGGCTCTCGATGGTGATCTTCCTGGCCGGGCTGACCACCATCCCCGAGGACCTGGTCGAGGTTTGCGAGATCGAGGGCGCGCGCGCCCTGCAGCGCATTCGCTTGGTGGTCATCCCGCTGCTCGCCCCGGCCACCGTGGTGGTGATCGCGCTCAATGTCATCAACTCGCTCAAGGGGTTCGACATCCTCTACACCATGACCGGCGGCGGGCCGTTCAACAGTTCCGACACGCTGGCCATGCACATGTACAACGAGTCATTCAAGAAGTACCTGATGGGCTACGGCAGTGCCATTTCGGTGGTCCTGTTCCTGATTGCGCTGATCATCATCCGTCTCTACTTCCGCCAGTTGCGCAAGGTCGACGCGCTCCATGGCTGACTTGGCATTCGTCCCGGAGGCGCGCAGGCGGTTCAACCCATGGCCTGTGGTCATCTTCATCGTGCTCGCGGTCCTGGCGGTGCTGTTTCTGGCTCCCACCGCCGGCGTGCTGCTGTCCTCGATCAAGACAACCCGTGACATCGCGTTCGGCGCGCTATGGACAATCCCGTCCGAGCTCTACTGGGGCAACTTCGCCGAGGTGCTCAGCAATCCGGCCGTGCACCGGTACTTCGTCAACACGCTGCTCGTCACCGCTCCTGCGACGGTGGTCTCGATCGCGCTGGGGTCGCTGGCCGGCTACGTGTTCGCCAAACTACCGTTCCGAGGCAGCAATTTGCTGTTTCTCGTCATCGTCTCAGGCATGTTCTTCCCGCCGCAGGCAGTCCTGATCCCACTGTTTCGGCTCTTCAACGCCATGGATCTGATCGACACGCTGTACCCCATCATCATCATTCACACCGCGATGGGCATTCCCATCTGCACACTCTTGATGCGCAACTTCTTCGCCACCGTCCCGATGGCACTGCGTGAGGCGGCCATCCTGGAGGGTGCCAACGAGTGGCAGGCACTGACCCGGGTGGCGCTGCCGTTAAGCCTGCCGGCGCTGGCGGTGTTGGCGACGCTCCAGTTCACCTGGATCTGGAACGACTTCCTGTGGCCGCTCATCTTCACCCAATCCGACGAGAAACGAACCATCATGCTGGGGATCGTGAACCTGCAGGGGCAGTATTCGGTGGCCTGGGGGGTGCAGGGATCGTTGTCGCTGATCGCAAGCGTGCCGACGCTCTTGGTGTTCCTGTTCTTCCAGCGCTACTTCATCAAGGGAATGACGATGGGGGCAGTCAAGGGCTGACGATGGCCCAGCTTGCCTTGCATGGCGTCTCGAAACGCTTCGGCTCGGTGCTCGCCGTCGACGGCATCGATCTGGCGATCGAACACGGAGAGTTTGCGGTTCTGGTCGGCCCCTCCGGGTGCGGCAAGACGACCACGCTGCGGATGATCTCCGGTCTGGAAAGCGTGACCGCCGGGCGCATCCTGATCGGCGGGCGCGACGTGACGCACGTCGCGCCTGCGCGCCGCGGGGTGGCGATGGTGTTCCAGTCCTACGCGCTCTTCCCCCACATGACAGCGGCGCAGAACATCGGCTTCGGGCTGCGGCTGGCCAAAGTACCAAAGGCCGAGATCGCTCGACGTGTGGCCGAGGTTGCCGCGACCCTTCAGATCGAGGCGTTGCTGGGGCGCTACCCGCGCGAACTTTCCGGCGGGCAGCGCCAGCGCGTGGCCATCGGGCGATCCATCATCCGCGACCCGCAGGTATTTCTGTTCGACGAGCCACTGTCCAACCTTGACGCTGCGCTCCGAGTGCGGATGCGTCTGGAGATCGCGCGGCTTCGTGACCGTCTCAACGCCACCATGGTCTACGTCACCCACGACCAAACTGAGGCCATGACCCTCGCCGACCGAATCGTGGTGTTCAACCACGGGCGGATCGAGCAGATCGGTACACCGGAGGAACTCTACGATACGCCCGCCAACCGGTTTGTGGCGGGTTTCATCGGCGCACCTGCGATGAACTTCATCTCCGCCGCAATCGGGGCGACCGAAGGACGGGAGTTGCGGGTGCGGTTTGGTCCAGCGTCGCTGCCGGCCGGGCGTCTGCACGATGTGGCGCCGGGGCCGATTACGTTGGGTGTACGTCCCGAGCACCTGTACATCGCGTCTACCGCCGAGGCGGATTTCCACGGACGGGTCGAGATCATTGAGAAGCTCGGGGCGGAGTCGCTGGTCCATCTCCAGACGGAGTTCACGGCCGAACCGGTCACGATCAAGCTCTCCGTGCGACCGCCCGTCCAACCCGGAGACGAGGTTCCGGTTCGGGTGGGACGGGAGGTGTTCCACCTGTTCGGAGAGACGGGGAACAATCTGCAGGTCCGTCGGCGGCCGCCGCCTTCAGCGGTCGGCTAATGGTAGCCGTCTGGCGTTGGTGCTCCCTCTTGCCGCCGATGTTCGCCGCGCCTGAACCGGCAAGCGGCGCAGTCTGCCCGGAATTCGGGAACGGCCGCTCCCGCGCAGGCTTGCCGTGAGCCAGAGGTCCCGCCCCGGCGTCTTCGTCCCCATGTGAGCTCCACGTCCCTCGCCCGCCGGTCACCGGAAGCATCCTTCGCCCCTCCGTTCACGCCGCGCTGGGTCAAGAGGCGGGTGAGGGCGGCGTGGTTCGACGGTCCTTCAGCAGGGTCTCCTCGCCGGCGAGATCCGGCTCCCCGCAACCGGCCAGGATCGCCGCCCGCGCGGCGTCGCGGAGCGTGATCGCGGCGTCGAAGCCATCCTGCTCGGCGAACAGCGGGGGGCCCACCGTGACCTGCACGTCGCCGGGGCGGGGAAACCACTGGCCGCCGCGCAGGATCGTTCGCGTCCCGTGCAGCGTCACCGGCACCACGGGTACCCCGGCAGCGGCGGCAGCGGCGAAGGCGCCGAGCTTGAAGGCAAGCAGGCCGGGGCGGCGGGTGAGGGTCCCTTCCGGGTAGACCGCCAGCCGGCGGCCCGCCCGCGCCGCCGCGATGACGTCGTCCATGTCGCCCTGGCCGCGGGCGTCGTCGAACCGCTCCACGAACAGCGCGCCGACCCGGCGCAGGAACGGCCCGGCGATCAGCTGCGATGCCAGCTCGGCCTTGGCGACAAAGGCGGTCTCGTCGGGCAGGGCCGCGACGAGCACGAGGCTGTCGAGATAGCTGCAGTGATTGGCCACCAGGATGGCGCCGCGTTCCGGAACGGACTCGCCGCTCACCGTCAACCGCGTGCCGGTGAGCTTCAGCATGGCCCGCGCGGCCGCACGGACCACCTTCCAGCGCCAGGCCCGCCGGGGCAGCACGACCACCAGCGGCCAGACGGCCAGCGCCAGCGCCACCAGCACCCCCCACCAGTAGCCGGCGAATGCGCGGCCGAGCGCCAGGCGGCCTCCGGTGCGCAGCCTTGCCGCCGTGCTCGAAAGCCACAGGCCGAGCAGTTGCCGCCACAGCCCGGGGGCGGTTTCGTGGAGACGGTCCTCCAGGTAGCGCACGCGAGTGGCGGCGCGCCGGAGCTTGCCGCTCGAGGTCTTGAGCACGGCGCGAGGCGGCGCCAGGACGACGTCGTCCGGCGCGATGCCCGCGATGTCCACCGCCGCGG
>VXPW01000008.1 GCA_009839325.1 Rhodospirillales bacterium | reverse complement strand
TGCAAAAACCTGGAGATCGTTTCAGGTCCGCGTTAGGACGCATGCGGGTCTTCGCAGTCGGTTACGTGCTACACTCGGCGGCGCATCTTCTGTTCTAACCAGCTGATTATCTTAGTTTGTTGTCCTCGCATTTTCGATGTCTGGGTGCAGCAGCGAGCGGTTGCGCGTCCCCAGATGCAAATGCAGCGCGAGGAAATTGCCCATGTCCCGTACCCGCATTCGCCAGGGCCAGATCCACGGGCTCCGGCCCCCCGCCGCCGACCCTATGCCGTCCGCGACTCCGAACTCCGTGGTTTCGGCGTACGCGTCACCCCGTCCGACGCCCAGCGTTTTTTTCTGCAGGTCCGGCTCGCGGGTCTGGAAGGACGGCGGCGACGCCGGGGCCGTCACCGTCCCCGAGGCCCGAGCCCGCGCCGTGACCGAACTCACCTCGCTCCGGGGCGGTACCGAAACCTTGTCCATGCCCTTCGAGACGGTCGCCGAGGAGGTCTTCCGCCGGTACGGGCGCCGCTGGAAACCACGAACGCTGGAGGTCAACCAGATCTACTGCCTGCGCCAGATCCTGCCGTGGTTCGGGGGACGCCCGACCATCGCGATCACGGCGGCCGGCGGTACGCGGCGGGCCCCCACCGGACGGCATACGGGCTCGCCCGGCACGAGATTGTTCGGCGGTCGCACGGATTCCGACTGCTTCGGGGGGGGCGATCCAAGGCTGCCGCGCCCGGCGCTGAGGCCGGAGACGTCAGTCGCGCACGCCGCCGAGGGCGCCCGTTATCGTACCGCGTTCGAAGATCCCCCCGACCTCCTGTTGACCGGGACCGTAGAAGCGCCCCCGAATCCGCTCGGAAGGCGACTCGTGACGTTCAAAGGCGTCCTCCTCCATGGCTAGGTCGTGCCATTCGATATCCGGCCGAGCGGCGCCGCCCCCGATGACGGCAATACCGCTGAACAGCACGTCGGCTGTAATCCCGGTAGCGCCGAATTCCACGTGAATGGTGGCGTCGCCCTGGAGCACCTGGCCCCGGTCGGACCCGACCGCGAGGTCTCGGCCGAGCATGAGGCCCAACCATTGCGCCGACGTGCCGGCAAGAATCGGGTTGACTCCGGGCGCCTCTCCAACTGCGTAGGCCTTGACTCGGGTGTAACCCCGGTCGGGGGCGAAATGCTGAATCGGGAATGAAGAGTACTTGGTCAAAGTGGAAGAATATGAGGGGAGAAACGTCGCTCCTGCGCGCCGGCGCGGGACGCTGCACCGGACGGAACACAAGCCCATTGGCCCGGTGCCGGCCGGCCCCTGCCCATTCCGTCCCGTCGACAAGGCGGGCGAGCGTTGGCCGGGCACGCGGCGAGGTGCGGGTCACCGCCGACGTCCCGTCGAACGGCGCAGGCGGCGCGTGCCCCGGAACTCAGGCCCGCGTCGCGGCCGTACCTCGAACGGCAGCCCGTCGGCGCTGATCCCTAAGGCCCGCCGGCAGGCGTGCCCCCGGATCGGGGCCAAGCCCCCCCCGAAGCGTTCGGCACTGATCCGCCGCAAGGCCGGCATTCTTGATCCCCGTCAACGCCAGCCTTGCCGCCACGCCTGGTACTCGGCCGGCCGCAAGCGGTAGCGCGCGATGTTGCCTTCGTGGAGGCTCATGATCTCGGTCTCCACGACTTCGACGAATCGCGCCTGGTTCGCCGGTGACACCTGCTGAGCGGCGCGTTGCCGTGTCAGTGCGGTAGCGGCCTGCTTGTCCATTCCGGTGCGTACTACTGCGGCAACCAGCTCGATGACCAGCGCCCGGTAACGCAAGCGAAACGGGTCCGGCTCACCCAAGGACTGGCGCACCGCCGAGTACCGAGCGCAGGAGCGCTCGCAGGCCCAGACGAACACATCACGCAACAGCTCGACGCGATTCAGCTCGTAGACGGCCAACACACCGTCGATGTAGGCACGCTCTGGCACATCCACGAAGGACAGGGGGCAGAGATTGCCGCGGATCAGCGGGATGTTGGCTGCGAGGCGGGAGACTCGCTTGTTGACGTCCTCGAAACCCTGCAGGTAGGCGAGGTGCACGAGGGCAAAGCAGGCCTGTTCGAAGGGGTCCGTGATCGCGGCTGCGGTATCCAGAATCTTCTCGAAGCATTCCTCGATGAGCTGCGGCACTTCCAACGGATGGTAGACCGTGCCCCCGATGCCTACCGGAATGCGCCGCAGGCGGCCGCCAGCCTGCGGGTCGGCAAGCAGGTTGTCCGCGAGCAGGGCGTGCAGATTCAGGATGGTGTAACGGTTGAAACCGACCGTGTCGGCTTGGTCGACGAGCAGTTCAATGGCCGCCTTGTGGTTCAGGATCATCTGCGCTTCCAGCGCATCCTTGCCCTCGGCGGCCTCGCCGAGCTCCAGCAGGCGCTCGGTTTCCAGCAGGGAGTAGGTATTGCCTTCCAGGCGGCTGGAGTTCCAGGACAGATCGATCAGCAGGCGGCTGTAGATCGTTCGGGCGTAGGTGCCTGCCGGGCGCTCGCCGTCGGGCGGACGAGCCCTGTCGAGCAGGCGTTGGCGCGTTTCCGCCGGCAAGTAGTAGGTGACGTTGGGCCGGTAGTCATCGAGGAAGGCGCGCTGGTAGCCCACCGGCTGCCGGTTCTGGATCGGCGCGCGAATCGCCTGCCTGACCGCATCCGCCTCTGGTGAGATCGGTACGTAGACCTCACCAAGCACTTCGACGACTGTGCCCCCCGCGGCCCGATTGCCTTTGTCGGTGATGGTGACGGGCACGCGATAGCGACGGCCCTTGCGCTGCCCTTCGGCGAGCAGCCGCTTCTGTTCCACCAGCCGGCCGAGGCGGCGCTGCAGCATCCGCGGCGGCAGCTCGTATGGCAGTCCCTCGCGGATGGCGCCGACCTGCACGCCGCCCGGATGGGCCGCCACGACGCTGATAATGGCGTCAAGCTCTTGCTCGGGGACCCGCTTCGGCATATGGCGGATTATATGTCGCTAAAGACCTTTAAGCGACAAATAAAGCTGCCTATTTGACGTAAAACACGTTTTGTGTCGTATAACATGTTTTTCCGTCGCAAACGGGCCCGTCATGGCGATCCTTTGCTCGCATTGTGCGTCTCGAACAGGCGTGAGGACAACGCGGGCGAAGGCCCGCAGGGCCGGGGCGATGCCTACGGGGCTTCGGCTGCTCGACGGGGCGCCGATGCTGAAGGTGCGGCGGATCCCCGAGGCGCAGCAGCCCAACCGGTCCTTCGGCTTGTCTGGTCGCATGCGCTCACAAGCCTGGAGACGGCTCACGAGGTCACGTTCATCGTCCTCCGTTCACGCACCTTAACAGTGGACCAATTCAACGGGGGCAGGTCATCAATGTTACGGCACTCACGTGCGCTAGTGGTTGTCTTTGTTCTACACCCGGCGGAACACTTCGGCTGCAGTGACCCCCATTGCCAACGCCAGCACCACGGCCAGCAGTCCGTACTCCGCGGGACGGTCCTGTGCGAGGTCGAACAGGAATGACTCGAAGCCGACGCGTTCGACGAGCAGGCGGTTGATCCGGCGGTGCGCGAGGGTTCCCTCTCGAAACAGCAGGGTTTCCACCCAGTATTCACCGGGGGGAGTCTCCTCCGGTAGGGAAATTGTCACCCGAAACAGGCGGCCACCGATGATCTTGACCGGGACCTGCTCCACGGTGTAGAGCCCTCGTCGGGTGAAATTTCGGATAAACCCCGCCCGGTGCGCCTCCGGGATGTCCGCGCTCACCTGGTATCGAACGTCCAGCTCCAGGTCCCGGCGCAGATCGGGTGAAGCGATGTCGTCCAGCGGACGCGACGCCGCTACCGAGTAGAACGAGGGAACCGTACCTACATCGACCCGATCGCCGTTCAACCAGATCCCGCCGGTGTTGATCTTCTGGCGGACGGCGATGTCGGTGGGCGGACCAACCACCCTGACAACCACATCGCCCCGCTGCTCAAGGGCGCCGAAGAGCAGTAGGTCAGCGCCGGTGAACGCCGCATCGATGTGGATTCGGTGATTGGCGAGATCCACCAGCATCGGCATCTGGGCAGGCGCGTTCGCCCCGCAGACGGCGCCTCCGGCCAGCACGGCCGCTAGGGAAAGGGCCTTCCGCCACCGGCTCACAGCACCCGCTCCACGATGAAAGGATCGTCGGGCGGCAGCACTAGGTTCAGCCCCAGCATGACCACGACCAGCAGGACCAGGCCCGCCATCAGGAAGCGGATTTGCTCCCCGCGCAGCTGGACCATGAGGCGTGAGCCGATCTGCGCTCCGACCACGGCGCCGATCAGGAGGAGCAGTCCGAGCAGGAGATCGACATTCTGGTTGAAGGCCGCATGAAGAAACGTGGCAATCGTCGTCACCACCGCGATCTGCAGCAGCGATGTGCCGACGACCACCTGCGTGGGCACCCCCAACAGGTAGATCATGGCCGGCACGAGGATGAAGCCGCCGCCCACGCCCATGATGGTCGACAACACACCGACCACGAACCCGGTAAGCACCGGTGGCACGATGCTCATGTACCGGCCGGACCGTCGGAACGGCACCCGGAGCGGCAGGCCGCGCAGGAGGGTCTGGCGGCTGGGACGGTAACGTATCCCGAGACGGTGCCGCCGCAGTGCCCGCAGGCTCTCGAGACCCATCAGCACGCCCACGGTACCGAGGACCACGACGTAGATCAGCGAAATCGCGTCATCGATCTGTCCGAGCCGGCTAAGCAGGCGAAAGATCGCCAAGCCCGTGATCGCGCCCAGCGTGCCGCCAGCGAGGAGCACCAACCCCATCCGGAGATCCACGTTGCCGCGCCGGGCGTGGGCGACCAGCCCGGATACTGACGACGCCGCGATGTGACTTGCCTCCGAGCCGACCGCCACCGTCGGCGGGATCCCGATCAGAATCAGCAGCGGAGTGGTAAGGAAGCCCCCGCCCAGCCCAAACATTCCGGACAGGATTCCCGTGCCAAACCCGATTCCCAGCAGGAGCAGGATGCTGACCGGCATGCCGGCGATCGGCAGGTAGATTTCCACGCGACGCTGCTTGCGCTGATACCCGGTGCGACCTAGAAGAAGCCGACGATGCGCTTCACTTCGTTCACGACCGGTTGCGCGATCGCCGTCGCCCGTTCTGCACCGGAGTCGAGAATCGCCTCCAGTTCCGCACGTTCGTCGAGGAGGCTTCGGGTTCGTTCCGCGAGCGGCGCGAGCGACGCCACCGCAAGGTCCGCGAAATCGGTCTTGAAGCGGCTGAACTCGGCCCCGGCGTAGGAGGCGACGACGTCGGCGACGGGCTTCCTCGCCAGTGCGGCGAAGATCGTCAGCAGATTGGCCGCCTCGGGCCTGGAATCGATCAGGTCAGGGCTGAGCCCGCCGTCATCGGCCAGCGCGGCCTCATCCGGGAGCCGCTCCGGGTCGGTTCGTGCCCGCCGTATCTTCCTGGCAATCGTGTCCGCGTCGTCGGTCAGCCCGATCCGGGATTGCTCGGAGGGATCGGACTTCGACATCTTTGCCCGGCCATCGCGCAGACTCATCACCCGGGTGGCCTGTCCGTGGATCAGCGGTTCGATGATCGGGAAGAATTCGCGGCCGTAATCGTGGTTGAACTTCTGCGCGATGTCGCGCGCGAGCTCTAGGTGCTGGCGCTGGTCATCGCCCACCGGCACGCGATCCGCCTGGTAGGCAAGGATGTCGGCCGCCATCAGGCACGGATAGACGTAGAGCCCCGCTGAAGCGTTTTCCCGGTGCTTGCCGGCCTTCTCCTTGAACTGGGTCATCCGGTTGAGCCAGCCCAACCGCGCAACGCAGTTGAAGATCCACGCCAGTTCCGCGTGCTGCACCACCCGCGACTGATTGAAGATGATGCTCCGCTTCGGGTCGATGCCGGCCGCGATGAAGGTGGCCGCCACTTCCAGGATCTGTTCGCGGAGCGCCGCCGGATCCTGCTGCACCGTGATCGCGTGGAGATCCACGACGCAGTAGATCGTCTCGTGCTCATCCTGCAGCGAGACGAAGTTCCGAATGGCACCCAGATAGTTGCCCAAATGCAGGTTGCCGGTGGGCTGCACCCCTGAAAACACCCTAGGCATCAGGCATCTCGTTCAATTCCGAAGTGCGGCAACATAGCAAAGACTCGACTGTGACCGGAGCCGGGCGACAGGCGCGTGGGGCTCGACGTTCCTGCCCGATCATCGGGAGCGAAACCGCCGGAGCGCCGCCGTCACGTCCCCGCGGCGCACCACGCCGAAGGCGAGCGCCAGAACCGCGAAACCCGCCACCCCGCTCGTCACCAGCACCGCGAGCGTGGCGGCGCCGGCGAACGGTCCGACCGCAGCGAACTCGGCGCGCAACGGATCGGCGACATACGCCAAGGCGACAAGCGGGGCGGCAGCCAGCACGACCCGGATTCCCTTGCCGACGGCTTCCGGACTGATCCTGGCGTAGCCCCGCCGCACGACCAGCACGGTGAGCAGGCCCGCCTGCGCGCACGCCGACACGGATTGCGCGAGGGCGATCCCGACATGTCCCAGCGTCGGCATCAATAGCACGATGAACGCGACATTCACCAGCATCGCGGCAGCGGCGACCTTTACCGGCGTGGAAGTATCGAAGCGGGCGAAGAACGACGCGACCAGAGCCTGCGCCAGCACCATCGCGGGCAGCCCCCACGCGTAGGCCCGGAGCGCCGCCGCCGTTGCAACCGTGTCCGCCGGAGTAAACGACCCACGCTCGAACAGCACCTCGATCGCAAGTTCCGCCACGGCCCACAAGCCGACCGCCGCCGGCACCGACAGGCCCAGTGCGATTGCCGTGGCCTGCTGTTGCTCAGCTTGCCCCGTCGCCGCGTCGGCGCCGTGCAGGCGCCGCGCGAGAGCGGGGAGCAGGGCGGTTCGGACGGCGAGGCCGACCACGGCGATCGGCAGGTGCACAAGGTGGTGCGCATAGTTCAGCCAGGCGACCGCGCCGGGCACGACGCTGGCGAACATCGTGCCGATCACGACGTTGAACTGGGTCACGCCTGAGCCGATCACGCCGGGCACCATCAGACGCCCGAACTTCCGGAGTTCCGGCGTGAGCCGCGGCCGGCCCGGGAGGATCGGCATGCCGGCGCGCCAGCAATCCACGCTGACCAGCGCGAGCTGTGCCACGCCGCCCACCAGCACGCCCCAGACCAAGGCGTGCGCCGGCGTTTCGAACCACCCGGCGGCCAGCAGCAGCGCGCCGATCAGCGAGAGGTTGAGAAGAAGGGGGGCGGCGGCGGCGGCGGCAAATCGGAAAATGGCGTTGAGAACGGCCGCGAAGAAGGCCGTCATCGTGATCAGCGCGAGGTAGGGGAAGGTAATGCGGGCCAGCGACAGCGCGGCCTGGAAGCGCTCCCCCGTCTCCGGAAACCCCGGCGCGAGCACCGCTACCACCGTCGGCATGAGCCATTCGGCGAGCAGCGTGAAGGGAACCAGCACGATCAGCAGCACGGAAGCCACGGCCGCGCCGAAGGCCCGGGCGGCATCCGGGCCTTCCTGCTCGAGCCGCGCGGCGAACACCGGCACGAACGCCGCCGAGAATGCGCCCTCGGCGAAGAGCGCCCGAAACAGGTTCGGGAGCCTGAGCGCAAGAAAGAACGCGTCCGCAAGGGGGCCGGCACCCAGGGCGGCGGCGATCAGGAGGTCACGGACGAGACCGAGGGCGCGGCTGGCGAGCGTCAGTCCCCCGACGGTGGCGACGGGGGCGAACAAGCGCCGAATTCCAGGCGCAGGCTCAGGCAGCCTTCGGATCCGTGACGGCGTTCCCCGGCAGGGCGGACAGGACCCCGAGTAAGTGCTGACGGACCCGCTCCAGTTCGGCGCCTTCGGTGATCTTGCCGCCGAATCCGTTCTGCACGTAAAACACGTCGATCGCCCGTTCACCGTACGTCGAAACTCGGGCGCCCGACACGGAGACCCCCAGCTCGAGCAGTGCTCCCGCGATGGCCAGCAGCAGTCCGGGCTGGTCGCGCGCCTCGATCTCGATCACGGTACGGGTGGCGCTCGCATCGTTGTCGGCACGCACGCGCGGGGCGACCCGGAACACGTCGGTCCGGCTACGGAAACGCGGCCGCACCTCGTGGAGAATGTGCGCGACGTCGGGCTCGTCCCGGATGAACTTCTCGATCGAGGCGAGCAGCGTCTTGATCCGCCGCGGGTCGTCGAACGCGGCGCCGCTTTGCGCCTCGATCAGGAAGGTATCCATCGCCATGCCGTCGCGGGACGTCATGACCTTGGCGTCCGCGACGCTCACCTCGGCGAGGGTGATCGCGGCCACGATCCGCGCAAACTGACCGCGCTGATCCGGGGCGTAGACCGTGATTTCCGCCGTGCGGCCGCCGGTACGGACGTGCCAATCGAGGGCCAGGGGGCGGCCGGCATGATCGGCCGCACGGACGGCACGGGCAATGCGCGCGAGGGTGTCCGAATCGTGGACGGCCCAGAAGTGCGCCCGGCAGCGCTGGACGAATGCATCGACATCGGCCGCCGGCCAGTCGGTCATGATGGCGCGGAACCCTTCCATGGTCTGCTCGATCCGCTCGTCGTGGGTGTCTTTCAGACTCGCCCCCTGCATGACGGCGAGCGCCATGTCGAACGCTTCCTCGAGCAGATCGGCCTTCCACCTTGTCCAGACCCCTGGACCGACCGCGGCGATATCGCAGGCCGTGAGCACGTAGAGAAGCCGCAGGCGTTCCGGCGACTGGACGTGGGCGACGATGTCGGCGACCGTTTGCGGATCCTGCACGTCGCGCTTGAAGGCCATCCCGGACAGGTACAGGTGCTCGAGCACCAGCCATGCGACCGTCTCGGTTTCCTCGGCGTCCAGCCCCAGCCTGGGGCCCAGTTCGTGCGCGACCTCGGCCCCCAGGATCGAGTGGTCGCCGCCCCTTCCCTTGGCAATGTCGTGCAGGAAAACGGCCAGGTACAGGACCCGGCGCGACTGGAGGTTGCGGGCCACGCGCGAGACCCGCGCGAGATCGTCCGGAGCGGTTCCCCGCTCAATCGCCGACAGCATGCCGACGGCGCGGATCGTGTGCTCGTCGACGGTGTAGACGTGGTACATGTCGTGCTGGGTCTGGGCGACCACGCGCCCGAAGTCCGGAACGAAGCGGCCCAGCACGCCCGTTTCCGCCATCTGGCGGAGCACCGGTTCCGGGTCGTTGGTCGAGGCCAGGAGATCGAGAAACACACCCCCGGCCGCGACGTCGGCACGGAGGCCGTCAATCAGGCGGACCCGCGCCTGGAGTTCGCGGCGCAACGCCGGGTGCAGCAGCAACCCGTGCTCGGCCGCCACCCGGAACGTCTTCAGGATTTCGATCGGGGACCGGTCGAAGACGGTGGCGTCCGGCAGGACCATCTCGCCGTTCCGCACTTCGAAGCCTTCGACCTTGCGGGCGGGAAGGCGCAGCCAGCCAAACATCGACCGGGCCCGGCGCTGCTCGCGCAGGTTGGACAGCACGGCCCCGGTAATCTCGCCGACGCGCTTGGTCGTCAGAAAGTAGTGCTTCATGAACCGCTCGATGCGGTTGGCGCCGGGGCGGTCCCGGTAACCCATGCGCTCCGCCAGCGGCGGCTGCAGGTCGAACATCACGCGTTCTTCCGCGCGACCGCTTTCGAAATGGAGGTGGCAGCGCACCGAGAGCAGGAACTGCAACGCGCGCTCGAACGCTACCCGGTCGGCCTCGGAGAATAGGCCGTGCTCGACCGCCACGCGCATGTCATCCCGGCCGTACAGGATCTGGACGATCCAGCGGAGCAGATGAAGGTCGCGGAGGCCTCCCTTTCCTTCCTTCAAGTTGGGTTCGTTGACGTAACGCGTATCACCCATGCGGATGTGACGTCGGTCCCGCTCCAGCACCTTGGCCTGCACAAACGCGGTACCGAGGCGCTCAACCACCTTGGCCCGAAACTGCCGCCGGAACCGTCCGGCCGTCTTCTGGTTGCCGTACACGAAACGCTGGTCCAGCAGGTTCGTGGCGATGGTCCAGTCCGACCGGGCGGCGCGCACGCATTCATCGACACTGCGCACGGCGTGGCCGACGGTGAAATTGAGATCCCAGAGCACGTACAGGATGAACTGGATCAGGTCCCGGGTTGCCGGCCCAGGCTGCGTGCTCGTGAGGAACAGCACGTCGACGTCCGAATGCGGGCAGACCTCCCGGCGTCCGTATCCGCCCACCGCGAGCACTGCCAGGTCATCGACGACCGCGTCGTCCACCAGGGCGCCCGTACGGGCTGCGTCCACCAGAAACGCCAGCACCTGGTCGAGCAGGAATGCATGTTCACGGACCGTTGCGAGGCCGTGTCCGCTGCCTCGGAAACGGGCTTGGATCTCGTCCCGGCCAGCCGCGACGGCGCCACGCAGCAGACCGGCCAGCTCCTGCCGCCAGGCCTCGGGCCCGTCGGCCTGTCCGCGCAGGGCTTCCGCTTCGGCGACCAGTGCCCGCCGCGCGATGATCTTTCTCGGCTCAGCGATATCCATGACCGCTCATCTCAAGCTCCGACCCCGCTCCGCACGGGGACCGAAACCCCCATTTCCGCCGTCAGTTAGGCGACGTTGAGCCGGCGCTGTCTCCCGAGTTCGATATCGTTTTATACCCATTCCGCCGCAATTCCACGAGTCGATAGACGAGTTCCAGGGCGCCTCGCGGGGACAGCGAATCCGGGTCGACGCCATCCAGGAGGTCGGCGACCGGATCGGATTCCGGCTCGCTCGGCGGCGGCAGCGCGGTCAGCGTGGCGCCGCGCACGGTGCCGCCCTCTGCCTCGAGGCGCGCGAGAATCTGTCGGGCCCGGTCCAGGACCTCGCCCGGGAGACCGGCGAGGCGGCCGACGTCGATCCCGTAGGCGCGTGAACTGACCCCCTCGACCATGGCATAGAGGAACACCACCTCGCCCTTCCATTCGCGCACGCGCAGCGTCCGGCAGGCCAGGGCGTCGAGGCGCTCGGCCAGCTGTGTGAGTTCGTGGTAGTGCGTAGCGAACAGCGACCGGCAACGGTTGCGCCCGTGCAGGTACTCGACCGTGGCCCAGGCGATCGAGAGACCGTCGAAGGTGGCCGTCCCCCGGCCCACTTCATCGAGGATGACGAACGACCGGGGACTCGCCTGATTGAGGATGGCGGCCGTTTCCACCATCTCGACCATGAAGGTCGACCGGCCGCGGGCCAGGTCGTCCGCGGCGCCCACGCGGCTGAACAGCCGGTCCACCACGCCGATCTCGGCGCTCTCGGCCGGCACGTAGCCGCCGGCCTGCGCCAGCACGACGATCAAGGCGTTCTGGCGAAGAAAGGTGCTCTTGCCCGCCATGTTCGGACCCGTCACCAGCCAGATTCGTTCAGCGTCGTCGAGTTGACAGTCGTTGGTGACAAACGTCCCGGCGACGGCGGCTTCCACGACCGCATGCCTGCCGCCGATCACGCGAAATCGGGTATCCGGGTGCATGGCGGGACGCACGTAGTTCCGCTCCCGGGCGATCTCGGCAAACCCCTGCGCGACATCGAGGGCGGCCAGCGCCCCCGCGATCCGCTGCACCGGCTCGCTCCGGGCCAGCACCTGCTCGGAGAGCTCGGCGAACACCTGCTCCTCGATGGCCCGGACCCGGTCGCCCGCCAGTTCGATCCGCTCCGCGAGCGAGGCAAGCTCCGGCGTCATGAAGCGGGACGCGCCGGCCAAGGTCTGGCGAAGCTGGAATCGGCCGTCCGCATCGCCGGCCTTGAGCTTCTCGGTCTGGCCGGACGGCACCTCGAGGAAGTAGCCCAGCACCCGGTTGTGCCGGATCTTGAGCGTGTGCACCCCCGTCGACTCGCGCTCCTCTGCCTGCATGGCGGCGATCAACCGCCGCGACTCGTCCCGCAGGGCGCGCTGCTCGTCGAGGTCCGTCCGGAAGCCGGGCCGCACGAAACCGCCTTCGCGCACCAGACGCGGCGCGTCCACCTCGACGGCGCGGCCAAGCAGTGCCGCGAGGCCCGCCTCGCCGTCGAGAGCCGCGAAGACTTCCTGCAGGCCGACGGGCAGCGGGCGTTCGCTGCCCGCGAGTTGCGCCCGCACGTCCGCCGCCACGGCCAGGCCGTCGGCGATGTGCCGGAGGTCGCGGGGCCCGCCGCGTCTGAAGGCGATGCGCGACAGCGCTCGCGCGCTGTCCGGAGCCCGTCTCAGGTCTGACCGCACCCGGGTCCGAACCTCTTCCTCGCCGACCAGCCACTCGACCCGGTCGTGGCGCGTGGCGATGCGACCGCAGTCGGTCAGTGGCCGGGCGAGATCGCCGGCCAGGCGGCGCGCTCCCGCCGCGGTCACGGTGCGATCGACGGCCTCAAGCAGCGACCCGCTGTGGGCGCCGGCGAGAGAGCGGGTCAACTCGAGATTGCGGTGCGTGGCCGCATCAATCCCAAGATATCCGTCCGGCGCCACCCGCCGGGGCGGCAGGAATACGGGCAGGCTTTCCTGCTGGGTAAGCTCCGCATAGTCGAACACGGCGCCAAGGGCCGTGACCTCGGCGCGGGTAAACGCGCCGAAGGCATCCAGCGCCAGCACCTGGTAGTGCTCCCGGACGCGACGTTCCGAGGCTTCGAACGTGAAGCGGGCCGCCGGTAATTCGGTGACCAAGGCGTCGTGCGCCGCCAGGACAGCTTGGATCTCGGGCTGGCGCGCCAGCGCATCGGCCACGATGATTTCCCGGGTGCCGTCGCGCGCCAGCGCGGCCTCCAGACCTTCCAGATCCACCGCCTCCGCTTCCACCTCGCCGGTCGAGATATCCGCAAAGGCCACGGCCAGCTGGGAGCTGATCTGCGCCAGCCCCGCCAGAAAGCTGTTCTCGCGCGCCTCCAGCAGGTGCTCGTCGACCACGGTGCCGGGGGTCACCACCTGCACCACTTCCCGCTTGAGGACGGCCCGGTGCCCGCGGCGCCGGGCCTGTTCCGGACGTTCCACCTGTTCGCACACGGCGATCCGGAAACCCTTGCGCGTGAGCCGGGCCAGGTAGTTCTCGCTCGCGTGCGCAGGGACCCCGCACATCGGAACCGGCTCGCCTTCGCTCACGCCACGCGTCGTCAACACGATGTCGAGTTCTGCGGCGACCTTCTCCGCATCCTCGAAGAAGAGTTCGTAGAAGTCGCCCATCCGGAAGAAGAGGATGCAGCCCGGATGCTGCTCCTTGACAGCGAAGTACTGCTGGAACATCGGCGTGAGACCCTTCGCGCCGCGTTCGCGGGGCTCGGTCTCGGAGGCCACGTCGAAGGCCGGAATCGTCAGTTGGGTCACCGAAAAAACCTACCACGCCGGGCCATCATCGAGCGCCCGGTCCCGACCGGCCATGCGGGCCAGGGCCGGTCCTTGCCGAGCGCTTTCACCTGCACCGGGAACACGCCGCCGCACCCTCGAGGCTTCGGCGATGATTGATCTGTCGATGGGGTCAGGGCTTTCCCGGCAGTGGCGCGTCCAGCGCCACGACGTTCGTCGCGGGGCCGACGATCAGCGGGTCCGGACCCTGCACGACGTCCGGGTCCTTGTCCGGGTAGGGAAGCGTCGAGAGGAAGTGCTGCATGCAGGCGATCCGGGCGCGCTTCTTGTCATCGGACTTCACGACCGTCCACGGGGCGTCGGCCGTATCCGTATAGAAGAACATCTCTTCCTTGGCGGTCGTGTAGATGTCCCACTTGTCGATCGACGCGGTGTCGATGGGCGAGAGTTTCCACTGCTTGAGCGGGTCTTTCATTCGTGAATCGAAGCGCCGTCGCTGTTCGGTACGCGTGATCGAAAACCAATACTTGAAATACCGAATCCCGCTGTTGACCAGCATGCGCTCGATCTGCGGACACTGCCGCAGGAACTCGAGGTATTCGCGCCCGGTACAGAAGCCCATGACCCGCTCGACGCCCGCGCGGTTGTACCAGGAACGGTCGAACAGGACGATCTCGCCAACGGTGGGCAGGTGCTGCATGTACCGCTGGAAATACCACTGGCCCTGTTCACGCTCGCTGGGCTTCGCCAGCGCAACGACCCTGGCGCCGCGCGGATTCAGGTGCTCCATGAACCGCTTGATCGTACCGCCCTTCCCGGCCGCGTCGCGTCCCTCGAACACCACGACCACCTTCTCACCGGCTTCCTTGACCCAGTTCTGAACCTTCAGCAGTTCGACCTGCAGCTTCTGCTTCTGCTTTTCGTAGGCCGAGGTCTCAAGCTTGCGCTTGTAGGGATACACGCCCTCCCGGAAGATCCGGGCCCGCGCGTTGGGATCCAGGCGCAGTGCCGCAAGTTCGCGGTCCGGATCGGTCGGTGGTGAGGCCGGCGGCTCCGGCGCCTCGGGGCCTGACGGCACCGGTTCGGCCCCGTTCTGGGACTGCGTGACGGCCCTGGCAATTTCCGCCAGCGCGCGATCCTGCGGGCCCGCTCTCTGGTGCTCTGCCGTCATGACCGGCACAACCCCGCCTATCTTCCTCGGCTCCAGTATAAATGAATGGCACGCAGGTTCCGGCGTGGAACCGGACGGAACGCCGGGCTTTCCGCCGGCCGCCGTCCCCATCCCTATCGGCGCCGGCTCCGTCGCTGTACGTTCTCACCCCCGATTCCGATCTCGGAGATCCGCATGCTGCTTGACGTCCGCACGTACACCTGCCGTCCCGGCACCATCAAGAAACACCTGGAGCTCTACGAGCGGATGGGGAAGGCGCCGCAAACCCGGCATCTCGGCCCGCCACTCGCCTACCTGGTCACCGAGACGCCCAACCCCAACCAGTACGTTCACATCTGGGTCTACGAGAATGCGGGCGACCGCGAAGCCAAGCGGGCGGCCATGTGGAACGATCCCGACTGGCAGGCCTACGTGGGCGAGAGCGCAAAGCTGGGAGCGCTCGTCGCGCAGGACAATCGCCTGATGACGCCGGTGGCGTTCTTCCCGGAGCCCAGCCGTGGCTGACCATCCGGCAACGGTCGGGGGGCTCCGAATTGCCTGGGAGACCGTGGCCGAACCGCGTGCCCGCCGCGGCCGCGGCCAGGCCATCGACTACGGGTGGTTCGATTCGCCGTTCGGCGACATGCTGATGCTCTGTCAGGCCGAGGACCTCGTGGGACTCGCTTTCCGCGGTGACGGTACGCGCGCGGAGGTCTTCCGGTCGATGGCGGATCGTTGGCCGATGGCGACGTTCCGCGCCAACCCGGATGCACTTGCCGGGCGGGCCGCGACGCTGTGCCGGACCGGCGAGGCGCGCATCCGCCTGGCCGGGACCGAGCGGCAACTGCAGGTCTGGTCCGAACTGCTCGCGATCCCGAAGGGCGAGACCCGCAGCTACGGGGATCTCGCCCGCAATCTCGGGACCCCCCGCGGCGCGCAATGGGTGGGGCAGGCGAACGGCGCGAACCCGATCGCCTGGCTGGTCCCCTGCCACCGGGTGATCGGCAACGACGGCGGCATTGCCGGCTACGCCTGGGGAACGACGCTCAAACGGGCGATGCTCGAAGCCGAGGGAGTCCGGATCGACTCCGCGTGACGACGCGCCCGCGCGGCAGCCGCCGGCGGAGCCGTCCCGGCGACGGCCCGAGGAGCCTGCGCACCCCCTCGCCCACCATATGGCTGTACGGCCGCCACACGGTGCGGGCGGCGTTGCAGAACCCCGAGCGCCGGATCCATCGGGTCCTCGTCGCGCAGGAAGCCGGACGCAGCCTCGCCGAATCCCTTGCCCGACTGCTCCGGCGGCGCGCGCCCGCCCCGGTTCCGGAGGCCCGAGCCCGGCAAGACATCGATCGGCTGGTCGGAGCCGATGCCACCCATCAGGGCGTGGCGATCGAAGTCGACCGGCTGCCCGAGCCGAACCTCGAGCGGCTGTGTCGGGCGGCGGGCCCCGGAACGGTCGCGGTCTGTCTCGATCGCGTCACGGATCCGCAGAATGTCGGCGCGATCCTGCGTTCGGCAGCCGCGTTCGGGGCAGCGTTCCTCGCGATGCCTGAACGCCATGCGCCGGGAGAGACGGCGTCTCTGGCCAAGGCCGCATCCGGTGCCCTGGAGATCGTCCCGGTCGTGCGGGCGCGCCGCTTCGCGCACGCCCTGGGCATCCTGCGGGCATCGGGCTTCGCCTGCCTGGGCCTCGAGCCCGCGTCCCCCGATTCGCTCGCTGCGGCCGTGGCGCGAATGAATGCAGACAAACCCATCGCGCTCGTGCTCGGTGCCGAGGGCAGCGGGCTGCGCCCCGGCACCCGCGCCAACTGCGACTCCCTCGTGTCCATCCCCATCAGGGGCGACCAAGGTAGTCTCAATGTGTCGGCGGCATCCGCGGTCGCCTTGTATGAACTGCGGCGCCGGGGGCGGTCGCCCAGTAGCACGGGGGAGGCGTAGACTCCGCCGCGGGAAGCTCCGGCAAAGCCTTGGTGCCCGCATTTGGCGGCGCTGCGAACGGCGCTCGACGTCCGGGTCCCTGGCCGACCTGCCCACACGCCGCACGGCACTCTCCCACTACAATGCGCCGCATTACCGGTGGACGGAATGCAGGGCGCCCCGCCTGATCCGTCGTACGCGAGGGAATCGATGGTAGGTGGCCAGGACACCCTTACCGAGGGAGCGCAACGGTCCTCGTTGACGGTGCGGCCGCTCCCCGGCGCACTGGGCGCTGAAATCGGCGGCGTGGATCTTTCGACGCCGCTCGATCCGCAGACGGTGCAATCGATCCGGGAAATCTGGCTTCAGTACCTGGTCGTCTTCTTTCGGGATCAGACGCTCGGCGCCAGGGAGCTTGCCGCATTCGCGCGGCTGTTCGGCACGCCGATGCCGTACCCGATGGTGACGGGAGTCCCGGAAGAACCCCATGTCATCGAAGTACTCAAGCGCGAGGACGAGACCGTCAACTTCGGCGGTCTCTGGCACACCGACACCGCCTATCTCGAACGTCCTCCGATGGCGAGCCTCCTGTACGCGCTGGAAGTGCCCCAGGTCGGTGGCGACACGCTGTTCGCCAACGGCTATCAGGCCTTCGACGCCCTGTCGCCCGGCATGCAGGCGATGCTGGAGCCGCTCCGTGCAGTAAACCGTTCGGACGGGGCCGCCGTCTCCGCGACCCGTGCGCCGCGTTCGGGCTCGTTGCAGGACCGGACATTCCAGGCCGTGCATCCCGTGGTGCGGACCCACCCGGAAACCGGCCGCAAGGTGCTCTACGTGAACGGAGCCCATTCGGTCCGTTTCGTCGGCATGACCGAAGACGAGAGCGAGCCGCTGCTGCGATGGCTGTTTGCCCATCAGTCGCAGGCTCCGTTCACGGCCCGTTTCCGGTGGGCCGCCGGATCGCTTGCCTTCTGGGACAACCGGGCCGCGCTGCACTACCCGCTGAACGACTACCACGGCTACCGGCGACGCATGCTGCGGATTCAGATCGAGGGCGACCGACCCTCCTGAAACGCCCGAATGGCCGCCCGACCCTTGCCGCCGGACGCCCGCCGCGAACGCTTGCGACCAGCGCGACCGGACCCGTTGCACGGAAATGGCGTGGTCTGTCGGCGTCGACGCGGCTACCGGGATGTCCGGCCGGACCGGGCCCCGTACCGGCGAGCTCGTATAAGGTATCCGGGGTCCGCCAGAACCAGTTCGTGGACGGCTGGATAACCGGGGAGCTCGAATCGACATGACGCCTGAAGCAGTGCTTACCCATCAGGCGCGCGTACTCAGCCAAGGCCAGCGCGAGTCGTACTTCAGCAAGGGCTACGTTGTCGTCGAAGCCATGTTCGGCCCCGGCGAACTGGCAGCCATCCGAACCGTGGTCCACGAATTTATCGAGCGAAGCAAGCAGGAGACCTGCTCCGGCGAAGTGTTCGATCTGGCGCCCGGCCACTCCGCTGATTCACCGCGGTTGCGCCGCCTCCGGCGGCCGCACCAGCACCACCCGTTGTTCTGGAAGATCGCCTCGGGAGTACTGGCTGACGTCGCTGCCGATCTCGTCGGGCCCGACGTGGTCTTTCACCATTCGAAACTCAATTTCAAATGGAACGACGGCCATGACCAGGTGGACTGGCACCAGGACATCCAGTTCTATCCGCATACCAACTACAGCCCGCTGACGATCGGTCTGCTGCTGGAAGACATGACCCTTGCCAACGGGGCACTGGGCTTCATCCCGGAAAGCCATACCGGCGAGCTCTTCGATCAGTATGACGAGCAGGGTCAGTGGAAAGGATGCCTGAACGACCCCGACGTGGAGCGTCTGGACGTGACCCGAGCCGATTACATCGAGGCGGCGGCAGGTGCCATCACGGTCCACAATTGCCGCACCGTGCACGGATCCCCTCCCAGTCGCAGCGCTGAGGGGCGGGCGTTGCTGTTGAACGCCTACGCGTCAGCCGACGCGTTTCCGTACACCCCGCACCCGGAGCCCGCTCCACACGCGGGTGAGGTCATTCGCGGCCAACCCGCCAGGTGGGCCCATCACGACCCGCGCCCATGCCTCATCCCGCCGGACTGGTCGAGCGGCTATACGTCGATCTTCGCTGCACAAGCCGGGGAGGACGATCCGGATGCGGCAGGGAGCCTCCACCCGACCTGACCGGGCTGTTCGCAGGGGCTTCGCCGATCGCTCGGTCGCGGACACGGGCACGAAACCGCGGAAACCCACCAACGGGTACCAGCCAGGGCTGCTCCGAACTCAGCCCGGACGTCAGTAGTCGAAGGGATACGGACACGCACGAGAACGAACTGACTGCCGGTTGAGCGGTTTGCGGGAATCGCTACGCTGGACAGTTCCGGAGGGGTGGCCGAGTGGTCGAAGGCGCACGCTTGGAGTGCGTGTATGCGGGAAACCGTATCGAGGGTTCGAATCCCTCTCCCTCCGCCATAGCCGTTCTGAATAATGGGACATATTTGATGTGATCAACGACATGCCATTCAGGATCTGGAATCTCTTCTTGGGCTATAAAACAGCAGGTTAAGAATTTTCGTCGAAAAAGGTTAGATTTCGGAATTGCAAAAATCCCTGCTTTCTGTCAGGGGTTTTTGAAAAGTTGCAGTTTGCGATGTCCTAAGCAGTAAGCTGCTGAATTGATGGGAAGCAATGCCTTCAACGGCCGTGCGGACGCTTCATCACCCGCCGAATTCAAACCCATCGACTGATGGGCCCCTTAGTCAGCGTGCGCTGCCGTCGAGAATGGGCCGCGAGCAGGTTGCTCCCGGCCAGTCGGCAATCGCCCAATGCCCCGCATGGCCGGTGCTTGATCACGTCACGCGGAAACCACCGAGCTGGCACTCGCCTTCATACGGAACACCGAGTCACGCTTAGGCCTTACGTGAAGGACCGGCGGGCGAAACACAGTCGGATTTCCGTTGACCGGTCAGCCACCTGTCCTCCTTTCCACCATTTCCGATTTCGGACCCGAAGCAAGTGGACCGCAGGCGGCAGTGAGCAAACGGCGACGCGATCGTTTGCGTCCGGATGACGAGCAAGTGTCCGGAACCTGTTTGCGCGCAACCGTAGCGGCAGTGACATCCATCTACCAAGTTCAGGCGTACACCGGATCACCCCTTGCGCTCGCACGCGCTTGCCCGATTGTCATGCGCCCCGTCGCTGACAGGTGCATCGTCGTTGACTCCCTTGCGGGCGGTCACGCCGTTGCACTGATCAGCGATGCGCATGTGCCCTGCCGCGAGTTCAATCTCCCGCACGCCTACTGCGCGGGCATCGTCACAGTTGGCGAACAACCGCTCGTACTGGCCGTCGCAACCGAGCCGATAGACGTGCCCTTGATAAATGCCCACGATCGCCACGTCCGCCGGAGGCGGCGGCAACAGGCGCGCTCCGAGCGATTTCCCGTCACTCTGCCAGGGCACACACCGCAGCAACGCAGCCAGCACCAGGGCCTTCACGATCGGGTGCGCATCGATGCTCACCGGCGGCAGTCCGGCCGCAGCGAAGGCGTCGCAGGGGAGGCCCTCCTTGCCCCTCCGGACCCGCTGTCGAAACGGAAGTTCCGTCCACGGAACGACATCGCACACTGACACCCAGGGCATCCAAGGGGCCGGCCAGCGCCCGTAGGCGGGTGCATTCGAATGGGCCAACGTGCGGAGCGGCCGCGGCGTCTCCCGGAGCACGCCGCTCTCGACCAGGGGGTACACACCCGCCACCTGCCAGGTAGTCGCCATGGCGCTCCTGCAGACCGTCCGTTTGACTTGTGGGTCGTTGAAGCCGGACGCGATCCGGAGTTCCCCGCCCGCGGTGCGTACCGCGTCTTCCGTCGCCGCGTCCGCAGCTGACAACGCAGGGGGCCGTACCAAGTACAGCGCCTCTGGGTTCACACAGCCGACCTCGCCGTCGCCATCCCACGCCACCTCCGCCAAGGCCAACTCATTGCCGGGGCCGCGGGCGATGACGAGCAGCGGACCTACCTTGCCGTATCGGGCCGTGCATCGCGCAAACACCCCGTCCGGGCTGGTGCCGCACAACCGGCACGGACGCTTGCGGATCGTGTCGAAGGCCGCGCGCAGGCTTTCACAACCTGTTTCCGAGGTCGCTGATTGCATGTGACGTTCCCTCTGCATGCAGAGGGCGCACGGGCAGCAAGCGCAGTGCCCCGCGCTATGCTGCCCGTGACGAAGACCCTCTGCGTCTTCGTCAAAGGCTCCCGTTGGCGTTGCACCGCTGGCGGGAGCCGCTCGAATTCCGCCAGATCTCAGTGGCGGATTGGCATATATATGCCGATGATGTACCAGCTCGTCAAGTACCTTGTTTGCGATCGTCGATTCGTCGCCTAACGTGCCGGCAGTACGTCTACAGTCGGTGGATACGGTAGAGACAAACGGCAGGCGATGGGCGACCTCACCCGACGGGAATCAGACTTCATGTCCGCGGTGCAGAACCACATCGCCGCGGATGGGATCGCGCCAACCCGCGAAGAACTGCGCCAGGCTCTGGGATGGAAGTCGGTCAGTACGGTCACGCTCTACCTGAAGCGCTTGGTTGCCAAAGGGCGCCTTGTGGTCGTGCCGCACAGGTCTCGTGGCATCAGGATTGTTGACGCGTCGCACTCGGGCGATGGTGTGCCCATCGTCCGGCGTGTACTACCCGATACGTCGCTGCGTCCCGGCGACCATGTCGAACGCACAATTTCTGTTGAAGCGGCTGTTGCGATTTTCGGCACGCGGCCGGATTTCTGCCTCAGAATCCAGGGTGGAATAGCCACGGGTATCGGACTGCACGATGGGGACTTGGTCGCGGTGCGGGAGGCACGCGACGCGCATGGGGGCGAGATGGTCGTCGCGAGTGTCGACGGTAAAGTCGCTATCGGGCGGACACGCCTCGTTAATGGTCGCATCATGCTCGCAGTGGGATCTATAGAGGGCGCACCAGCATTGCTGAGTGATGAGGGATCAGACATCAAGGGCGTCGTCGTCGCATCTGTTCGATCCCACAAGAAGAATTGACAAGCCCCTTTGGGGACGCCATTCCCTGCCGCGGCAGGCGTCTCAGAAAACGAGTAACGATGCTACGTGCTGGGAGTCTGTAAATGGGATCGTAGCGAACTGCCCAGCCTCGCCCGAAAACAGTCACCTATTTCTGTACGAAGGGTCAACCGAGGAAACCTTAGCGACCATGCTCCCAACCGAGAGCTCGCCGCCAGCTTCTTCATCATCTCGGCCTGCGCCGGTAAATCAAATGACAAAACGATTGATGCAGAATTCCCCGGTTGTAGCACTATGGGCTCACTACGAAAATCCGGCTCAGCAGGATTTAGCATGGCCCGTTCCTTGCCCCCCCAAACACTCCAGATGAAGGAACTCCAATACGAAATTGACACGGTTACCGGCCCAACATTGTTTATCGTCACACCAATCATACGGGGGGCATTTCCCAATTCGAAATTCGAAGAATCAATTTGGGATTCAGAAGATATGTAGACATTGATGTCTGCGAAAATCTGTAGTCTGGGGCGGGATTGTTTCCGCGCCAGATAAAGTGCGGCAATCACGGCACTCACCGTCGCAATCGCAGAAACTGCTGAAATTGTCGCCGGGTACTCTGCCAGGAATGTCTCGATCATGTGCTGAACGGTCACCGTGGTTCCGCAAACGATCAGACTGTAGGAATCACGCGATGCGTGTCCATCGATGGTTCAGCAATATCGATGACACTACTGCTCTACCCAATGCGTTTTCCGACAACGCCCAGAGTCTACCGGTCACTCGAATTGTTGCTCCCCGTTTGACCCTCCAGGCGTCAGCAGATCAGCGACGGCGGTCCCGGTACTGCTGGCGTAAGCTACTGCAATCGCACTGAAGCCATGGCATTACTGGGAGCGCAGCGGCGGGATGGACAGATCTTCGTGTTACGGACGGCGGCGGGGTTGCTGGTAAAGCGGGCGGCGAATCGCGCGGCCGGGAAGTAGCGGCTCGTGAGCGATCATCCGGTGTGGGCGGCGGTGGCGTTCCCCGACGACGCCGTCATCCTTGTCCGGGTAGTGTGAACGGTGCGGGCGCTGGATGTAGCAGCACCGTTCGCCTACCCCTCCGCTCGGTGAACGCTGTCCAGCCGGCAGGCTGTCGGCGCTGATCCTTGAGACGGGTCGGAGATCTGCAGCACCATCCACGATCATCCGGCGTGGGAGCCGGTGCGGCTTTACGATCCCAAGGCTCCCATCCAGTCCTCCTCGTGCACGATTCGAAGACCAGTCCCTTGGTGGTCACGGTACTCCATAGCCTTCTCAATCTTCCGCCCGAAACTCTGGTGTGCCCACGCCGGCGTGACATAAGTTCCCAGCACGACGAAATTCGTTCGTTTCGTGACGTTGCCGTCTACGGTGCCACCGGCTCCAATTGTCGCCTCATGCATCTCCCTCCGGGTTCCGAATACACCCGTACCTGTGAACACGAAGATGTTCCCGGGAATGACCACGGTTCGCGGCATCGGGTCGAGCGGCAGGGATGCAGAGGTCTGCCCCCCGCGGTCTGTTTCCCCGCCACCCGTCCAACTCATGAGGGCGTCGTGCAGGTCCCGACTCTCGTCATCGTCGAGCACTCCATCCCTCAACACTGCCTCCACGAGGTCGAGTAGCCGACTCACGTAAAGGTTGTTGGTGCGCCGATTCGCCCGGAGCCAGTTCTGGAGCACTTCAGCCTCGGTTTGGTTGACGATTCCGTCCGCGACAATCCCCTGGGCAAGACCGATGAGCTGATCGATCTGCCGGTCGGCCATCGGCCTCGTATTCATGGTTCTCCACCACGTTTCATCGTGCTTCATGCGCGTCTCCTTCACGACAATCGAGCTGCTACTGGCACGGAAATCCCACCACGGGGGGCGCATCGCGACACCGTAGTCCGGTTGGTCACTCGGCACCGTCCGCCCTAGCCGGCACCAAGCAGTCTCCGTGCATGCTGCGGCAGGCTCTTAAAGTCGACCCTGCTGCTGACGGCGTCTTCGACAAGGAGTGCCTGGCTCAGGTAGGGATGGAATTTCTCGACCATCAGGTTCTTCCCACCGGCCAAGGATTCCTTGAGCGCCGCGGGCCCGGACGACACGATTCCTTCGAGCGCCTCCCCCACCGGAGGCAGATCCCCATCGCGGGTTACATCGAGAAAACCGTCGTACACGTCCGCCCGGTACCCCTGCGCCCGCAGCACCAGCGCGAGCGATGATGTCTTGACGGTGCCGCTCAACGTCGCAATGAGCCAGTTGTCCGGACTCAACTCGCAGACAGGTTTTCCGCCGACGTCCAACCTTTGAAACTCGCGACGCGCGTGTGCCAGCAGCCTGACTGCGGTCGCATCCAGATAGGCCGGCGCGGCCGTTCCCTGCAGCACCGCCATCATTTGTTTCACCACCCGATCGTGGATGACCCCGGCGCTGCCACCGAACGGCGGCGGCCGTCCCACGCGGTCGGCGGTGACCTCGATCAGTTTCTCTTCCTCATGGATGCTGAGGACGCGCCAGCGTCGGCCGGCAAAGATGATGGTCATGCCGACCGTCAGGATCATGATCACCGGCAGGGTGCCCAGCGGCTTGCGGTCGGCGACGATCCGGTACTCTTCCGGGGTCTGGAACACCGCATAAAACCGATAGTGTTCCACCAGACGTTCGCCGTGACGACCGAGCAGCAGGGTGCCCTCGGAATCCTGCTCGATCAGTGCGACGTCGGCACTGCCGAGCTGCCGCAGCAGGCTTGCGAACAGTTCCCGGGTCACGCGGCGAAACGGTCCCCGCTCGCAGAGGGTCCGGTAGAGCCGCCCGGCCTTCACCCCATTGTGCTCGGCGATCACCGACAGCACCTGGTGGGTGAGCGCGGAGAGGTGCAGCGCCTGGCGCGTGGGGGGCTCGCACCATTTCTCAATCAGCAGCTCGACCATCGCGATCGAGCGGATCAGATCGAGGTGCAGGCGGTCCAGCGGGTGCGCCTCGGCGTCGGGGTCCGTCTCAACGGCATACATGCGGAGCACGGCCGGCTGGTCGGCGCGCCGCCCGGCCCGGCCCAGGCGCTGGCGCAGCGACGCCACGGAGAACGGCGGGCCAATCTGCGCCACGCATGCGATATCGCCGATATCGATGCCGAGTTCGAGTGTCGACGTGCAGACGGCGGTGGTCGCCGGATACTCCTTGAGCCGTCGTTCGAGATCGAGCCGATGATCCCGCGAGAGGCTGGCGTGATGCGGCAAGAATTCCAGCGGCACGCGCTCGTCTTCCGAGATCTTGCGGAGCATGTCGGCATACGATTCGACCGACCGTCGTGATCCCGCAAAGATCAGGTTTCGCTTCCCGCGGAGCTTGGCGAACAGGTGCTTCGCCACGGCGTGCTCCGCCGATGCAGCTTCCGCTTCCGAATCGGCGTCCTCTCCGCGGTCCCCCTCGCGGAGGTAGCCGCGGATCTGCACCTGGAGTTCCTGCGAATTCGACCGGCTCTCCAGCACCACCACGTCCCCGGGCGCTTCCGGGCGGAGGTATTCGCGGGCAAGTTCCATCTCCCCCAGCGTCGCGGACAGGCCCACCCTTCGAATCCGGCGCCCGAGCGCCACCTCGAGCCGGGTCAGGAGCGAGCGCATGTGGATGCCGCGCTCGGTATCGAGTAGCGCATGCAACTCGTCGACCACGACGGCCCGCGTGCCGGCAAACAGCGTGGGCACCTCCAACCCGCGCAGCACGAACAGGGCCTCGAGCGATTCCGGGGTGATCAGCAGCACGCCGCGCGGGTTCTTGCGGGCCCGGCTCTTCACGCCCTGCGCAATATCGCCGTGCCAGGGGAACACGGGAAGCTCGGCCCGCTCGCACAGGTCGTCCAACCGCTCGAACTGGTCATTGATGAGGGCCCGCAGCGGTCCCACGTAGAGAAGGTCGAAACCGCCGTCCCCCGGTTGGTCCAAGACCTGCGAGATGAGCGGGAGGAACGCAGCTTCAGTCTTTCCGCCAGCAGTCGCGGCGGCAATGATCACGTCGTCGTCGCCGTCCACCAGCAGCGGAATTGCACGCTCCTGGATGTCACGCAGGCTCTGCCAACCCTTGTCCCAGATCCACCGGCGGACGGGCTCCGCCAGCCGGTCGAACGCCCGGGACGGCTCAGAGCTTGAAGGACGCGAGTCCATCATCCGCCGGGTCGTCGTGGATGTCCTGCATGTCGTCTCCGGAGTCGGTCGCCACATCGACCGAACCGATCAGGTCCTGCCAGCCTGCACCTGGGTTCTGCTCCAGCACCGAGAGAAGGTTGACGAAGGCGGTGACCGTGTTGCGGGGCGTCCGGAAGTAGGCGTCCCCGATGCGCTCGGCGCAGTGGGCCATGAAGGCTTTGAGCGCCGCGTCGGGGACGCCGGCGTCATTTCCCAGCACTACGCGGCGGACGTTCGCGAGCAAGACGTACATGTCCTCCGGGGTCAAGTTGCTCAGGCGCATGACCGGCCCCGACAGGTCGACGAGACCGTCCCGCGCGAAGGTGTTCTCGGCGAGCCGGGACTGGAGCGCCTCGTAGCTGTAGAGACCGCGGCGCGTGTTCATCAGGAATTCCGGCGTCCCACCCAGCACGAAGCCGAGGTGCCGGGCGCTCCCCTGCAACACGTCGTTGAGGATGCGGAGGATCTGCTCGTAGTTCGATTTCCTCGCCTGGGACGACGCCAGCTTGTAGAGGTTGACCAGCTCGTCGAGCGAGACGAGCAGCCCCTTGTATCCCGCCTCGCGCACGAACATTGCAAGCAGCTTCAGCTGGTCGTAGACGTTCGCATCGTCGATGATCGTCCGAACACCGAGAGCTTTCCGGGCATCGGTCCGGGTAGACCATTCGGCCCTGAGCCACCGCAGCGCCGCCGACTTGAGCTCCTCGTCCCCCGTCTCGAATCCCTCCCAGTAGCGCGCGATCACCGTGGCAAAGTCGTAGCCGCCGGTGAGTTCCTCCAGATCCGAGAGCTTCTCGCGGATGACATCGCCGGGCTCCCGGTCGCCGGCTTCCGCCTCGCGCACCGCCTGACTAGCGAAGCGCTCGACGATCGATGCCATGGCGCCGCCCTCGGGCCTTGTCCGCGTCGAAGCGTTCCGGGTCATCTCCGCATAGAGGGAGCGGGCCTGACCACCGGTCGCGTGCAATCGCCGATCCGGCGCCATGTCCGCCGACAGCACGACCAGTCCCTTCTCCAGGGCAACCAGGCGGATCAGGTTGAGGAAGAACGTTTTGCCCGATCCGTATTCGCCGACGACGAAGCGGATTGCGGCACCGCCATCGCGGATGCGGGCGATGTCGCGGATCAGTTCGTCGATCTCGCGCGCGCGCCCCACCTGGATGTGCTGCAGCCCGAGCTTGGGCACCACGCCCGCCCTCAGCGCCTGGATGATGGTGTCGCGCTCGCGTCGTCTGATTTTCGAAGTTGCCATGGGTCGTCCCTCAGGATCGTAACTCTGCCGCAATGTCCGGATTGATCTCGTAGCCCTCGTAGGCCTCGATCAGTAGACCGTCATGCTGCTCGAAGGCCCACTCGTTCACCGTCTCGAGGGCTCCCTCCTCCATCAGCCGGAACTGCCGCGCCAACGCTGCGAATTCCGACTCATCCCATTGGGTGCGGGTCAGCAACTCGTCGAGGAATGCCGCATGCTGGGCGTCAAGGCCCGGGAAGTCGCTCCCCTCCCCATCCAGCGATTCTTCGAGGTCTTCCTCCTCCGCGTCCGTGCCGTCGTCGAAGATCTCTCCCAACACCGAGGACACCTTGGCGGTGTCGGCCACCAGCGCGGCCACACGCTCCGCATCGAGCACGACGCTGTGGTCTTCGGGCGGCGGTGACGGGACCGCGTAGCCGACGTTCTCCGACTGCCCGGGCGCGACGACCGTGACAGGCTCGGAACGTGCCGTAAGTGCGTGCAGATCCGCGTAGATCCCCTCGGTGGGGAGGCCGATCGCGCTGTACAACCGCTCGATAGCCTTGATTTCGTTCGGGTCGATGACGCCGTCTACAGCCGCCAGGGCAAGGGCCGCCTGGCCGAGCACGTGCCGCGTCCCCTCGGGTGCATCCCGGAGCCGGCGCCGGAACAGGCCGACGTCGGGCGGAATTTCCAGCATCCACGTGAGATTGGCGTGGAGCCGCGCGCGCTCGTCGGGGCGCAGTCCCGACGTATCGATCCGATCTTCCAAGACTTCACGCTCCTTCGCTGCCACGGTGCCGTCGGCTTGGGCAATAAAGCTCCCCATCGCGACGTGGAACAAGAGATTCTTGTAGGTCTCGCTGACGTCTTCGAGCTTCGTCAACCCGGCAGGCAGCCGGAACAGGACCACCGGTTCGCCGATTCTCGGACTGCGCAAGGCGAACCTCGGGTCCGGTGCCAGGCCGATCGACAAACGGGCGAGTGCGTCGGCGGCACCGGTCAACTGACGCTTCCCCAGCTTGTCGGGCGTCGCTCCCTCCAGACGCTCGACCACCTGCTCAACCGGCACGAGGCCGCCGTCGTCGATCCTGGCTTGCGCCCAATGCCGGAGAGCCTCCATTCCGGCGGAGGGGAAATGCGGCCAAAGCAGCTCGGGCAAGAGGGCGTGCGCCTCAATCGTGTCCCGCCCATTCGGGTTGCGGCCGAGAAAGCGGCTGTACTTCTGGAGTGCGCCGGCGGCCTCGTCGGCGATCTCCCGGGCCACCGTGACCGGCCGCGACAGCGCCGCAATGTCGGGCATGTCACCAAGAGCACTCCGAAGATCCGCCTCGAATGTCCCCGACGCGGCGCGGTAGACGGCCCGCAGCCTCCGTTTGGGTGCCCGAAGCAAGAGTCCTTCCGGAAACCGGTCGTCGAAGAGCAGCATGAAGAGCACCCTGAATTCAGCGAGAGCTCGGGTGACGGCAGTCCGGAGCCTGGTATCCGGATGGGCGACGTACCATTCGAGCAGCCAGTCGGCGCTAAGCGGCTGCCCTGACTTCACCATTTGTCCGATCGCGACACGGAGCAAAAGGGGCAACTCGTGCGCCGACCTTGCGAAGGGCGGCTTGTGTTCCCCATGGGGTTCCAGAACCACGGCCGCAGCGTTCAGGAATACGCCGAGATACCGCCGGACCGAATGATTCTCGCCGTGGGCCTCATGGAGCCGCGAAACCTCCGCGACCAGGAGACGCCTTTCTTCCTCCGTAGGGGCGTCCTGGAAGAACCGTCGCTCGAGGCCATAGAAATACAGAAACACGTACCCTGGCCCGATTCGCGGGTCCGACCGACCTCCGGCCAGCCAATCCAGGTAGGTTGCGCGCGCCCGCGGGTTGATGTCGCGATAGCTCGGCCAGTACGGCAGGCTCTCGCCGCCCAAATCTGTGCCAAGCCTTGCCACCGGCAATCGCGGATCGATCAGGGCGTTGTTCGCGTGTTCCCAAGTGTCCTGGAGGGTTTCCGAACCGACGTAGACCATGCCGCCGAGATGACGGCCGGCGACCCTTACGTCGTCGCCCGGATCAATCCAGTGCGTACCGGTTCGAGGGACCCGTCTCACCTGACCGCGGCGTGGCGCGGCGGGAGCGGGATGCGACACAACTTCTGCCGGAGTGCCGCCGTTCACAGGCGTACCCGCTGAAGTTCTCTGCGGGGCTCCAACTGGCGGCGACGCCGCCGGTCGTGGCTCGGAGTCCTTCTCCACTGGCGTTATATCCGGTCGGGCCACCTCCGCCGGTGACTCCGGAACCGGTACCTTGGCCGAAGGCTTGTCAGGCGTTCGGATCGCTACAGGCTTTCGCCTGCGGTCAGCGAGTACAAATCGGAGGATTCCGAATCCGGCTGCCAGGACCACGAGCCAACCCCAGGGACCAGGCCGGCCATAGAGCCCGTACTCCCCAAGGACGTACCCGACAGCCACGTAGGCCACGCACGCCAATATGAGCACCCCCAGCGCTCGGAATCGCGTCACTAGACGAATTCGAGGCAGCGGAAGGATGATGCAGACCGCCGCGGCAAACCCGATGACGGCGAACCCCAAGCCTAGGAACACCACCAGCACGTTCATCGATACACCGCTTCCTCGAGGTTACCGCCTAGGCATTACGCGGTAGCTTCACGCGAGAAGCCGCCTGTGCCGTTGGTCGGGCAGCGCCAGGCGGTGCCACCCGGCGCCCCTGCCGCAATGGGGCGGGCATCATAGCGGTCGCTTTGGGGCGACTGGGCGCGCCGGGGATGACGGTTCTTCGCTCCGGTATGGTCTCGTCGTCGGGGCCCCGCCCCATGTACGTTCCGCCTGGGCGCGCGGATCTGCAGCGCACGCTGCGTACTGGCGCGAACTCGCGAGCGCCGGCACAAGAAGCGAAGAGTGCCGTACGATGCATCCTCGGCAGAAGCTTCAGCCAACAAGAGCTTCGCAGACGCCTTCAGTGGACGTCTCTCTCATGGTCTGCGAACAGTTGTTGCTGGTGTCGGACTCGTTCGCCGCCGCGCCCACGAACGCACTGCAAGAGTACGTGCCGGGTCACGCGCCTGAACTTCTGGCAACAGCGAACCAGCAGGCCCATCCTGTGCTGAGACAGCCAACTCCGTCCGCACGGGCAGGCAGAGCGGGGAACATGAACACCTGCCGCAAGCACGGCAGCTCATCGAACGCGGATCATGCACTTGATTGCCACTGGCCGCGGCCTGCCCTCCTATCGGAATCGACAGGGAGCGCTCGCCTCTGTCGTGAACGAATGGCAGCTTCCACCGGACGGCGGCCAAGAGCACACTTTGCTGCACTAACGGCGACGATAGGAATCTTGCGATCGAAATGACAAGTTCACGATGACCGGACAATAGTGGCCTTGGAGGTTGGCAGGCGCACTGGGGCTACGGGTCCAGACCGTTCTGACACTCCGGCCACAATTGTCGCGAATTTGCTTCGTGAACCGAGGTTCACCGCCGTCCACTACGCTGCGTGAAGGGAAGTAAAGCATGACCATTTCTGAGATCGTTCAACGTAGCGACACGATTCCCGGACGCATGTTCGATTTGACCGTGATCGTGCTCATCCTCGTCTCGGTCGTTACCGCATCCATCGAAACGCTGCCGAACCTGACGCCCGACATACGGTCGATCCTCTCGTGGTCGGAAATCGCCATCGTGGGGCTGTTCACAATCGAATACGGGCTCCGTGTTGGAACCGCACCGAGAAAGCTCCGATACGTGCTTAGCTTCCATGGGATCGTCGATGTGGCGGCCATCCTCCCCTTCTATCTCACGCTGGGTGGCGTGGACCTGCGTGCCCTGCGAGTACTGCAGCTATTCCGCATTGTGCGGGTCCTCAAGCTGAGCAGGTACAGCGTTGCCATGGCCCGGTTCGGGAAGGCAATGGCGCTCGCCAAGGAGGAGATCGTACTCTTCGCCTGCGTCGCCATCGCACTCCTCTACCTGTCGGCAGCAGGTATCTGGTACTTCGAGCACGAGGCACAGCCCGAAGCCTTCGCGAGCATCCTGCACAGCCTCTGGTGGGCAACCGCCACGCTGACGACAGTGGGTTATGGCGATGTGTATCCGGTGACCGTGGGCGGGAGACTCTTCACGTTCGTCATCCTGATGTGCGGGCTCGGAATCGTCGCGGTACCCGCTGGACTCGTAGCCGCTGCGCTGTCTCGCGTTCGCCAAGAGGAAACTCAAAGCGGGTCATAATTGAGGGCTTGGCCGTTCGCTCGGAGCCCGGTCGACCGCTGTGGGCCATGATGGCCAGGCATCAGGGGCCAGCGGATACCCGGGAAGCCGCGCACGCGTTCCATCGGCTGGTTGAGCGACCGCGACGAAAGTGCTCCCATGTCGTAGACATCGCCCACTTCCAGAATCTGGGTCGCTCCGTGGGCACCGGCGTGCTCACCCAAACGCGATATGGCTCACAGGTGACAAATTCTCTCTCCGAACGGCGTCGCCCTGCGCATGGCCGTGAGATGGAGGTGCGGAGTCGCCACCACCAGCGCGTGCACCCGCTCGCGATGCGGCTCCAGCAGCCACGGGCGGTGGCCGCCAACCTGGCCCAGCCCGACGCTGCCGGTCGTCCGGTATCGCGCCGTCCACTTCGGCACCGACGACACGCTGACCCCGAACCGCGCCGCCACCGCGCGGATCGGCTCGCCGTCGAGGTGCGCGCGCACCACCCGCTCGCGAAGGTCATTCGAATAGGGTCGGGTCATGGGTCCGGCCTCCGGTTCCGCCAAAAACCCTTTGAATCACATTCTTACCCGAAACAGAATCCCCCCGGAGATTCTCTCAATGACGGACATGCTCTAGGGGCGCTGCGCGAGAGCCGAGTCCGCCGAAGTCCGCAGGCGTCAGGATTGCGCCCCACACGGCGAACCCCTGCAATCCGAAGCGCATCGGAGGCCGTCTAGCCCGGCGTGGAACTCCGATCGCTCGGGAGTTTCAGAAGAGTGTACCGCCCGATGATGTCCGGACCTCGCACGGATTTCCTTCTCGGGTTTCCACCCGGGGTCAGGATCCGTTCAGCGCCCACGGCTTCGCGAATTTTCTTGCCGAGCTCCGGGTTGATCTTCTTCTTCCAAGGGTTGTTCGGGTCGTCGACGTCACCCCCGACGAACCTGGCGTAGCGGTCGCGCCATTCGGCAGTCTGCTTACAGCGCCGTAGCACGCTGAGAATGAAATCCCGGTCGAACCCGTCTCCCCTGTTCAGCTTCACGGCCGTTTCGGCAGCTTGGTCGATCAGCCATGTCTTCAGTTCCGGCCGGCCCACGTCCCCGCTCTTACCACTCTTGGACCGGGCCGCCGGTGGGGTCTTTCGTTTCCCCGCTTGCGCTTGCTCCCATCGCCTCTTGGCACGCTCCAGGGCTGTGCAGCTGATCGGGCGCGCGTCGTTCCATCGGGCCTCGAACCAGTCCTTGACCTCTTGCGCCCGCTCACGGCCATGTATCTCGAACGCCGCCTCGACGTTTGCCCGGCCGTCATCGTGATCCGTCGGAAGCGCCGCACCGGATGCGTTCGCCGAGCCCAGGACGACGACATCTCCGCTTATCCAGACCTTGGCGTGAAGCCGCGGCAAGGTCTTGATGCGAATTTCTCGATCCAGCAGCTCCTCGATTGCAAACGGGTTGCAAGCCACGTGGTCAAGGTCGCAAATGATGCGAGCGCGTTCGGGGTACTCCTTGAGATCGAGCCCGGTGAGCTCCTGGCCACGTTTTCCCCAGTAGGCGACGGCGGCCATGGCCTGGCCAGGCCGCGACATGATGCTCACCACCGCCCGTTGAATCGCTGTTCCCGTCAGAAAGCGCATCGCTGCCTCCTTGTTGCAAGGTCGAGAATGCTCCACCGACACCGGCTTGCTACAAGCCCGCAGGCCTAGCCGGGGGCAGGTTCAAGCCATGACTGACCTGCCCCCGGCAGTCTGGCCCATCCAAAACGAGAAAATCGCGACCGATGGAGCGGCCGGGGTCGACTATTGGCCAAGCCTCCGGGGGCGCAGCGCGTCACATTCGGATGCGGATCGCCAGTGGCGGATCACTCCGTCCCCGCGCCCTGTTCATCGCCATCTTCGTCCTCCGGCAACGGGAGCGTTCGCGTCGCCCCGTCCGCGCCGAGGCCGGACCAGGTCGTGCGGATCCAGTCTTTCTTCGAGAGCATTTCGGGCTGCTGCAGGCCTGCGTACAGGGCGTCGAGAACGCCGCGCAACTGCTCGGTGCGGAAGTGGACCCGGTCGCCCGGCGGCCCGGCGACAAGGTCGCAGTACGCCCACCCAAGATCGTTGGCATCCATCGCGACCAGGCACAGCGACGGGTCATCCTCGATCCCGTACCGGTACACCATCTTCCGGAAACTGCCGGCAAAGTCGGCATCGGACCCGACCTCGGCGCCGTTGATCACGAGCGCGTAGACCGGGACTCCGATCTCCGCCTGGAGTTCCCGCGCGCGTTCGATCGCCTGGCGCAGCTGCGTCTCGAATTGGGCCACCTTCATGTCCCGCTTCGCGCTCGCTTCCACGACGATGCCGAACGTCTGCTCACCGGACCCGGTCGCGTAATGCGCAATGACGTCGGCGGATCTTGGCGGCGCGAAGGTGAGCGGCAGGCCGTGGTGCTCGTCGAGCAGGCACTGGCTGTCGACGCGGGCCGGGCTGTCGATGCGGCTGACCAACAGGGCGGTGAGCAGCTCCATCGCCAGCGCCTTGTTCATCCAGCGGTAGTCGTGCGTGTCGACATCAAAGTCCCGGCCGGTATCCCGGCGCGTGTCACGGTCGATGCCGAGCTTGCGGAACACGAACCGCTCGTTCGTGCTGAAGTCGTGCTTCAGGAGGTGCAGGAGGTAGAGGCCGATCACCCGGGTGGGCAGCTCAAGCGGCAACGCGGCCCCGTTCCGCAGGGTGACCGGGACGGGCGGCGTCACTGGCCGGCCGCCAGGCATTGCACCGGCCCCAGGGGATAGGCTTCGTGGAGAAGGCCGCAGAAGGTCAGGAGCTGCGCCGTGGCGCGCACCTGCGTGAGGGTGAAGGGATCCTCGAGCCGCGACGGCAGCTCCGCCAGGTTGCGGGCGTTCACCGCGTCGGCGAGATCGATACGGTGCCACGACGGCTCCTCGCCGGGGTCGGGCTCCCCGAGCGACTGCACGACCTCTTCGCGGATCGCCGCCAGCCGGTGCCAACCCATAAGCACCGCGTCGGCGTCGGTACGCGCAAACTCGATCAGGCGCGCAATCTCGCCCGCAAGCAGGCCGGGCAGGTAGGCGGCCGCCGGCGAGTCGTCCTGTCCTAACTCGTGCGCGGCAGCTTGCAGCACCGGTACGATCGGCACACCTCCTGCCCCGACATACCGGCGCTCCACCCGCCGCCGGAGTATCCCCCGGAGGATGGCGTGATCCTCCACCGTCCGAGTCTCCAGCGTTGTCTGCCGACCGATTCGGGCGAGTACGTACCCGGCTCGGCTGAACCGTCGCCTGACGACCAGGCGAAGCCGCTGTACCAGTGCCCAAGCCTCCTCGCAGAGGGCGCGCG
>VXPW01000054.1 GCA_009839325.1 Rhodospirillales bacterium | reverse complement strand
AGCGGCCGCCCTGTCCTTCTTGTATACCCCCCGGGGCCCCGTACCCGCCGGCGGCGCCGGCGGCCCACGCCGGGATCACGGCTCGCCGCCCGGGCCCGGCGGCAGCAGCGATTCCCCCAGCGCCGTGAAAATCCCCTGAAAGTTCCCCTGACTTCCGTCTGCTTCTTGGAACGCCGCGCCCATCTTGCCGGCCACCAACCTGGGAAATCCGTCGTCGTCGGGCACGTTCGAAAGGGTGCCGCTCCAGCTGCCGCCCGACTGCGTGACGATACGGTCCGGGTGCAGCACGGAAACCTCCGTGTTCCGGAACGTCCCGTCGGGGCCCATGGCCGTCAGGCCAAAATGCAACTCGTAGTCGGTGGGTGGCGCCTCCGGCACCGGCCGGCGCCGGAACCCCAGGTAGGCGTAGAGGTGCCGCCGCTCGATCCGGATATCGCCGACACAGCCGATGCAGCCAGCCAGCGTGCCGTCGGCAAAGCTCGCCTCGATGTTCATCGTGGCGGCGAATTCGTCCGCGACGACCGGGGCCTCGACGTCTGTCCAGTCGTTGCCGTGGCTGTACTCGTACAGACCGCCCACCGGGCCGACGTAGGTCGCCGTGCCCGAGACGGGTAGCTGCGGGGGATCGGCCGGGTCAATTTCCGGACCGTCGATGAACACGTGGCGCTCGGCCGCGACCAGTCCGCGACCGGACACCCGTGGGCCCGGAAACCGGAGCCAGTAGCCGGCGGCCAGGTAGTCCGTGGGGTCGTCATCGTCCCAACCGATCAGGGCGTAGACCAGCGAACTGCTGTCGCATCTTGTCTTGCGGAGGATCCAGACCCGTCCCACGTGCTTCGGCAAGACCGGTGGATAGGCCCAGCTGCCCTGGCTATCCCGGACCGAATCGAAATGGTCGAGGCTCCCGTCTTCGCGGGTGAGCTGCAGGGTGAGCGCCCGACCGTCAAAACCCGTGATCCTTGCCGGCCTGACATCGCCGTCGGGCTCCGGTGCGTCCACGGCCATCCGGTTGCCGGCACAGGCGGCCGACGCGAGGACGATCACGATGCCGATCAGGGCAGAAGAAATTCGCACGCGCTTCCGGTCCCGGTCTAGGCATCGACCGAGGGCAGGTCGCCTCGGCGACCATGCCGGCAATGCAGTCGACGGTGTGTGGACGCAGCCACCCAGGCCCGGTACCGGACCCGGCGGCGGTACCCCGCACGGACGGACGCTCGGCAGCGCGGTACTGGACTCTCGGCACCGACCCAGCTACCGATCCGCCGTCGCGACGCGGCCGCGGCCGCACGGCGTTGATGCGCCCCACCTGCCGCAAGCGATCGCGATCGCACACGAATCCCGAACCTTGCAGTTGCCCGGCACCGCAATTGCCGCCACGATAGGCTGAGCCGGACAAGGCTTGCCAGGCGAGGACCCGACCATGATCAGGATCGAACGGCTGCCGGCCCCGTTTGGCTGTGCTGCCTACGACGTGGACCTGACGGCAGGTGTCGACGACGACCAGTTCCGGACGTTGTCGCAGGCCCTCTACCAGCATCGTCTGCTGGTTCTCAAGGACCAGACCTGCAACAAGGACGCGTTTCTTCGGTTCGGGCGCCAGTGGGGCGTGCCGATCCAGCACGTCGTGGATACGGCGCGCATGCCGGGTTATCCCGACCTGCTCGAGGTCGGGAACATGGCCCGGCGAAGGCAGGATCCCCTCGCCCGGAACAGTGCCGCGTTCTGGCATACCGACCAGTCCTACGAAGCCGACGTTGCGACGGCGACCATGCTGTACGCGCAGAAGGTCCCGGACGAGGGCGGGGAGACCCGCATTCTCGACATGAAGGCGGCCTACGACGACCTCGACGAGACCACGCGCGAGCGCATCGACGGACTGGTCGCCGTGCATTTCTACGGGTCGACGTCGGGCCGCGACGGCGAGTTGCCGACCCCGAAGCTGACCGACGCCCAGGCCGCCAACGTCCCGCCGGTCCCGCACCCGCTGGTGCGGCCCCATACCGTCACCGGCGAGCGTGCGCTCTACGCGATTGGCGGTACGGCCTTCGACATCGAGGGGATGCCTGGCGATGCCGCCGACCGCCTGATCCGGACGCTCAAGGCGCACTGCGTGCAGGACAAGTACATCTACGCCCACAAGTACGAGGTCGGGGACATCGCCATCTGGGACACCCAGATGACGATGCACTGCGCGACTCCGATCGGCGCTCCGAACGGCCCCGGCACCGAACGCCTCCTCTGGCGGATCAGCGTGCGGGGCGTGCCGGGCGTGTACGGGCGGGCCGCGGTCGCCGCATGATCGACCTTCACTACTGGCCGACGCCCAACGGCAAGAAGGTCACGATCCTCCTGGAGGAGTGCGGGCTTCCCTACAACGTGGTCCCCTGCCATATCGGCCGCGGCGACCAGTTCGGCGAGGAATTCCTGCGCATCAGCCCGAACAACCGGATGCCCGCGATCGTCGATCACGAGCCGGCGGACGGCGGCGAGCCGACCACCGTCTTCGAATCCGGCGCGATCATGATGTACCTCGCCGAGAAGGCCGGAAAGTTCTATCCCCTGGACCTGCGCGAACGACACGACGTCAATCAGTGGGTCATGTGGCAGATGGCCAACCAGGGGCCCAAGACGGGCGAACTCGGCCACTTCCGCCGCCTGGAAGATTCGGCCGGCGACCAGAGCTACGCGCGGCGGCGATTCGACAACGAGGTCAACCGCCTGTACGGCGTGCTGAACAACCGCCTGTACGACCGCCCCTTCATCGCCGGCGATCAGTACACGATCGCTGACATGATCTCGTACCCGTGGACCGTCGGATGGAAATCGCAGGGGCAGGACATCGAGGAGTTCCCCTATTTCAAGCGCTGGTTTGAGGAAATGTCGGCCCGCCCCGGCGTGCAGAAGGGCATGGCCGTCGGCACGGGACTTGGCGAGAGCCCGGACACCCTGTCGGACGACGAGAAGGCGCGCCGGCGCGAACTCCTCTACAACCAGCGCGCGCGCCCGGTTCCGGCGTAGGCCGCTGCACCGGTTTGCGAAGACGGGCGCCTGAACGTTGCTGCGGGATCTCTCCGGAACGGTTGCCTGGGTAACCGGTGCGGGCACCGGCATCGGCCAGGGCGGCGCCGTGGCGCTGGCGGGCGAAGGTGTACGGGTGGTCCTGTCCGGCCGTCGCCGCCCAGAGCTGGAACGCACGGCGAAGGCGATCGAAGACGGCGGCGGCGTCGCGGTGATCGAACCGCTCGACGTCACCGACAAGGCAGCAGTGGAGGCAGTGGCCCGGCGCATCGATGATCGCTGGGGACGTTGCGACATCCTGGTGAATTCGGCGGGCGTGAACATCCACGACCGGCACTGGCGTGACCTCGACAACGCCGAATTCGATCAGGTCGTGTCGATCAACCTCAACGGCGCGTTCTACTGCACGCAGGCGGTCCTGCCGATGATGCGCGCGCGCAAGGACGGGCTGGTGATTCAGGTGTCGTCCTGGGCCGGGCGCTACCACAGCTACATCACGGGCCCCGCCTACGGGGCTTCCAAGTTCGGCCTGACGGCGCTGAGCGCCAACCTCAACATCGAGGAGTGCGTCCACGGGATCCGCTCCTGCGCCCTTTGTCCCGGCGAGGTGGCGACGCCGATCCTGGATCGGCGCCCGGTGCCGGTTTCGGCAGAGGACCGGGCAAAGATGGTGCAGCCGGACGACATGGGCGACCTGATTCTGTTCATCGCCCGGATGCCGGCGCACGTATGCCTGAACGAGATCGTCGTCAGCCCCACCTGGAACCGCGGCTACGTCCGCCAACTTCAGGAGTAGCTTCGGGTCCTGACTCGCGGCGCTGACCCGCGACGCCGGGCGCGGCCGCCGAGCGAGAAAAACCGGCGCGGAAAAGCCGGACGTTGAGGCGAGCCCCGGTATCTCCTTCGACCTGCACCCGGATGGGCTGCGGGCGCTGGCGCTGGAGATCGCCAGACCGACCACCGGCACATTCGATACTCTTTGGTCCGGTCGGTGTGGCGCGGAGCGACCGCGCGAGCGTCCCCGCCGAGCCGGTCTGGCACGGCGGCATGACGGTGCGCGGCCTCAGCCTGCAGGTTGCGCGCGCCAGCGAGGGTGCACGCAACCGTGCGCACTCGTACGAAAGCCGGCGTGATCGTGCGGAGCAACCATTCGGGCGCCAGGGCTGAACTGGGATCGTCCGCTGACACGATCGGGCACGGGGCTTTATCGATACGGCTCGAATAGGTCAATTCGGTTGTCAGGCATAGGAATTCCCCATATGCTGCCTCGGAACTGACGCGGCATTAGCTCTGTCGATTCGTCGG
>VXPW01000023.1:4092-4376 GCA_009839325.1 Rhodospirillales bacterium | reverse complement strand
ACTTGCTCACAGTCTACACCCCAACCGGCATCCCGACTTTTGAGACAGGCTCTCTTGCATCGATAGTTGCACGGTTCCCCCGCACACGCGGGGATAGACCCGCCGCAAGCTGGTACTCGAGAGAACCATTCGGGGTTCCCCCGCACACGCGGGGATAGACCGGCGACAAGGGCGACCAAGGCGAAGGCATAGACGGTTCCCCCGCACACGCGGGGATAGACCCTGACCAAAGCCGGCATACCGCACTATCACCTAGGTTCCCCCGCACACGCGGGGATAGACCC
>VXPW01000023.1:0-4082 GCA_009839325.1 Rhodospirillales bacterium | reverse complement strand
AAGCCGGCATACCGCACTATCACCTAGGTTCCCCCGCACACGCGGGGATAGACCCTGACCAAAGCCGGCATACCGCACTATCACCTAGGTTCCCCCGCACACGCGGGGATAGACCCGCCGTCATTATGACGCTGGACCTGCACTTCCAGGTTCCCCCGCACACGCGGGGATAGACCGTCCGACAGATCGGTTTGGTAGGCCAGCAGCACGGTTCCCCCGCACACGCGGGGATAGACCGTTCGTCGTCGAGGTCCATCTTTTGGTAGAGCAGGTTCCCCCGCACACGCGGGGATAGACCGCCGGCATCATCATCGTCTCCAGAAAGGGAACAGGTTCCCCCGCACACGCGGGGATAGACCGACTCCTTGTTCTACCATTTCCTCGGCTTCTTCGGTTCCCCCGCACACGCGGGGATAGACCTTCTTCTCCTTGTTGATTGCAATGGGACATGGGGGTTCCCCCGCACACGCGGGGATAGACCTGCGTATGCCCATAATTCTTCTCCTTGTTGATTGGTTCCCCCGCACACGCGGGGATAGACCCGAAAACGACCCCTATCCTGCCCAATGGCTCCGGGTTCCCCCGCACACGCGGGGATAGACCCTGGTCCGGCCCCATTTCCGCTTGACACGTGGCGGTTCCCCCGCACACGCGGGGATAGACCGGTTGCGTTGTAGTGAGCGGCCAGGCGTTCCCTGGTTCCCCCGCACACGCGGGGATAGACCCTTGATGGGGCAATAGGTCGGTGTCGTTGAACCGGTTCCCCCGCACACGCGGGGATAGACCCTCTTGCACCTCACCAATACCGTCGTCGTCCTCGGTTCCCCCGCACACGCGGGGATAGACCGTGTTCCACCCCGCTGATGGTTCTTTCTGTGAGGGTTCCCCCGCACACGCGGGGATAGACCCGCACACGCCAGCATCACACTCAGATTCGGCGTGGTTCCCCCGCACACGCGGGGATAGACCTTATGGGCATACGCATCAATCTGACACTTGGTGGGTTCCCCCGCACACGCGGGGATAGACCCTTGGCAAGGACTTCATCGTAGTGCTTCTGCCAGGTTCCCCCGCACACGCGGGGATAGACCCCTAGACCAGCAGATCGCGGACGCGAAGACGGCGGTTCCCCCGCACACGCGGGGATAGACCCGCTAGGTTGGCGAGGAAACTTCGGCAAGTTGAGGTTCCCCCGCACACGCGGGGATAGACCCCCAGTCCCGAGATTTTGCCCCAAAACGAGAGCGGTTCCCCCGCACACGCGGGGATAGACCCCAGGGCTCGACCACGCCGATGGTAATACACCGGGTTCCCCCGCACACGCGGGGATAGACCCCGGCCGCCCCGCCCCGCGAGTTCCGTGCTGTAGGTTCCCCCGCACACGCGGGGATAGACCCGTTCGATATGGCCACGTCCTGGGAGTTGTTAGGGTTCCCCCGCACACGCGGGGATAGACCTCACGGAAGACAGTCACATCATCGACCTGAGAGGGTCCCCCCGCACACGCGGGGATAGACCCGGCGCGGGCATATCCTCGCAAGCCCGGTTCGAGGTTCCCCCGCACACGCGGGGATAGACCGGTGCCACCCTGCGCCATCAGGCTTGCGCCATAGGTTCCCCCGCACACGCGGGGATAGACCGACGGAGCAGACGGAGCAGACGGCGCACAAGGGGGTTCCCCCGCACACGCGGGGATAGACCGTCACAAACGCGGCATTCGGGTTCATCCGAGTAGGTTCCCCCGCACACGCGGGGATAGACCCGTGTACACGCCCGTCATCGCACCACCCATACCGGTTCCCCCGCACACGCGGGGATAGACCCTCAGCCCGGGCCAGACCGCAGAAGCCGAGGACGGTTCCCCCGCACACGCGGGGATAGACCCCGACCAGAACGCAAGACACCATCCCAATCACAGGTTCCCCCGCACACGCGGGGATAGACCCTACGACGGCGACACGCTGACCCTCCGGCTGGAGGTTCCCCCGCACACGCGGGGATAGACCGCAAAACCACATCTGGAAAGGCCCGACCGAAGAGGTTCCCCCGCACACGCGGGGATAGACCCTCTGTTCGGGCGCCTGGCCGACCGGGGCAATGGGTTCCCCCGCACACGCGGGGATAGACCCTCGACCTTTGAATATCGTGAAGGGGACATCGCGGTTCCCCCGCACACGCGGGGATAGACCCCGACCTGGAGCGCCTGCTGTACGGCGACGCCGGGTTCCCCCGCACACGCGGGGATAGACCGCAGCAGCAGGACCAGGTGGTGTACACGCGCCAGGTTCCCCCGCACACGCGGGGATAGACCCCAGAGAGGCCGGCCCCAATCCGATGAACCGGCGGTTCCCCCGCACACGCGGGGATAGACCTCCCCGACCCGACCGCGCCGCCGCCGGATGCGCGGTTCCCCCGCACACGCGGGGATAGACCCCGCCCTCGTGGAACGGGGCATCGACGAGGTGTGGTTCCCCCGCACACGCGGGGATAGACCCTGCTTGCGTGGCTGCTCGGACTGTTCGTCTTCGGTTCCCCCGCACACGCGGGGATAGACCCAGCGCATAGTCCACGTCGGCGCTGCCCCACAGGGTTCCCCCGCACACGCGGGGATAGACCGTTCGGCTCGTCCAGGTTCGTGCGTTCACCCGGGGTTCCCCCGCACACGCGGGGATAGACCCCTCGGTCATGGCGCCCTCCCCCTTGACGTAGCGGTTCCCCCGCACACGCGGGGATAGACCGACGTGGGACAACGCCGCCGCCTGGTACTCGCGGGTTCCCCCGCACACGCGGGGATAGACCTTTGCGGGCTTTGGCGTTCATTGGGGGTGCTCCGGTTCCCCCGCACACGCGGGGATAGACCCGCCGAATGGCTGAGAGAGCAGGGGCTGATCTAGGTTCCCCCGCACACGCGGGGATAGACCCGGCTAATGCGCCGTCCATCGAAGTTCATGGTGGGTTCCCCCGCACACGCGGGGATAGACCGTCGCCGATGATGGCCGTCCCTGCGGGCAGGGCGGTTCCCCCGCACACGCGGGGATAGACCCGTGCGAACCTTCCCCGATGCCGGAGCCTTCCAGGTTCCCCCGCACACGCGGGGATAGACCCCTTGTGCGACGAGGCCGGCGTTGGACAGGTTCGGTTCCCCCGCACACGCGGGGATAGACCGGTTTCGGCTACGGGAGCCGACGCATCCTTCACGGTTCCCCCGCACACGCGGGGATAGACCCTCAGGAGCCAGAAGAGCGCCCCCGGCGAAACAGGTTCCCCCGCACACGCGGGGATAGACCCGAGGAGAAAGAGGACCCACGGGGCGGACTGGAGGTTCCCCCGCACACGCGGGGATAGACCTAGGTCTGCCATGCCGTCAAGCATCGCTAGGCGGGTTCCCCCGCACACGCGGGGATAGACCCTGACCCACTGCTGGGCGTCCAGGTGGGGGAAGGGTTCCCCCGCACACGCAGGGATAGACCGCATATTGGAGGTTTCTCCCCATGACCTCGACGGGTTCCCCCGCACACGCGGGGATAGACCCGAGTTTGAACAGCCCGAGCGGGCGGGTCCGGCGGTTCCCCCGCACACGCGGGGATAGACCGGCCGTTGCCGTGTACTCGGATAAACCCGAATGGGTTCCCCCGCACACGCGGGGATAGACCCTCATGGTCGGTCGTCGAGTGGTCCGCGGCTTCGGTTCCCCCGCACACGCGGGGATAGACCCGGGTGGCACCGCATCACGGCCCGTACCCACGCGGTTCCCCCGCACACGCGGGGATAGACCGTGGCGGCAGCCATCGCCGCACACGCTGCCCTGGGTTCCCCCGCACACGCGGGGATAGACCGTTGACGCGCATGGGCGGTGCAGCGATGCCGGCGGTTCCCCCGCACACGCGGGGATAGACCCTAGCCTGACCCAGGGATTTCCGCAGTCCGCGGGTTCCCCCGCACACGCGGGGATAGACCGTGGGAAAGCATCACCGAAGACAGCCACATCATGGTTCCCCCGCACACGCGGGGATAGACCCAGAGTCGTCTGATAGACGACAATAAGGAATGCCGCTCGTGTTGACTATTCTTGCCGGTCTGGA
>VXPW01000102.1:25299-35432 GCA_009839325.1 Rhodospirillales bacterium | reverse complement strand
CGCCCGATCGCGCGGGTGCCGCGACGCCGGAAGAGCCCACTCCGGGGCCAGAATCGACGGCCCCCCCGCCGCCGGAAGACGTGGCGCAGTTTGACGTGGTGCAGGTGTCGCCCGACGGGACGGTCGTCGTCGCCGGCCGGACGGCGCCTGGGTCTCAGGTCGAGCTGGTCGTTGATGGCGAAGTCATTGCGACAGCAGACACCAACCGTAACGGCGAGTTCGTGTTCGTTCCCGACGTGCAATTGCTGCCCGGCGTGCGGGAACTTTCCATTGCCGTGCAGTCACCCGACGTTCCTGACCGACGGACGGCTTCGCGAACTGTCGTGGTGCTGATTCCGGATCGCGAGATGCTCGCCGCCCGCGTCGCCGAACCGACGGAAAGCCTGCCGAGCGAGGCACCGATCGCGTTGCTGGTTGACGAGCAGGGAGAGACCGTGGGTGTCATTCAGCCGAGCCCGTCGATGGCCGAGCCTGACACGGTGCTCTCACTGACCACGGTGACGTTCGACGAGGACGGCTACGCCTCGATTACCGGCGGCGGCGAAGCGGGGCAGAAAGTCACGGTCTACCTGGACAACGAGGCGACGGGTTCCACGATCATCGGCGAGAACGGCTACTGGACGGTTCGCACCCAGCACCCGCTCGCAAAAACCGGCAGCTACAAGGTTCGGATCGACCAGACAGCGCCGGACGACGACACCGTCACGGAACGAATCGTCACCACGCTAATTCGTGCCGGCGGCAAGCTGATTCCTGCAGCGGCGACGGTTGTCACCGTCGTGAAAGGGAACACCTTGTGGGGAATATCTCGCCGTCATTACGGACGGGGAATCCTGTACACGCTCATTTACGACTCCAACAGCTACCAGATTGCCGACCCGCACTGGATCTACCCGGGCCAGAAATTCCTCATCCCCGAACGGAACTAACACGGTCCGATCGGAAGGCATGCATTGGTTGCATATGAGGCTTCCGGTTTTGTGAAACCGGAAGCGTGAACCTGGGGAGCTGATTGCGATGTATGGCCCCGTAAGGCGGATTCCGGCGAAACAAGGCATGCAACAACTGCATAACTAATGCGAAGCTTTTGCATCGGCCTTCGCTTGCATGCGCAAACCGATGCCCCATATTCGACACACACGAATCTTTTCGTGTGTTTCCTCCTTCCTGTGGGATCTCGTCTTCGGACGAGGTCCCATTTTGGTTCCTGATTTGCGAGGGGGAACTTCATCTGGCCTGGCCCGCTCGGGCGTCCGTACCGGGACGCAGTGACCCCGCCGCCCGGCCGACGGATTTCCATCCCCGGACTTGACCAATTCCCGCAGAGCGGTGCGTCGATCAAGGCGCAGTTGGTATACTGCGAGCCACGGGTCCCGCGGGACGCGGACACATTGGGCGTCACGCACTGGGGAATAGTTTAACGGTAGAACTCTCGGCTCTGGACCGAGCAATCCTGGTTCGAATCCAGGTTCCCCAGCCAGACTTGCTGAAGCCGTCAGCTGCTTGCAAACGACCGTCCTGGCTTCAGGACCAGCCCGGCGCCATCGCCAAGTTTTGCCGGAAAAGCTGGTGCATGCGCTCCCAGTGACGTTCGGCGGCGTCCTTGTGATAGACCGGACGCTTCCAGAACGCGAAACCGTGCTCCGTTCCAGGGTACAGCTCCACCCGATGCGGCTTGTCCTCGCCGGTGAAGACTTCCCGGATCCGCTTCAAGGTCTCGTCAGGTACCCAGTGGTCACGTTCGGCGAATGCCAGATAAAGCTTGCCCCGGATCCGGTCGGCTACCAGGTGCGGTGAGTCACTCTCGTCGGTAATGATTCGAACGCCGTAATACGACGCCCCGCAGGAAAACGTTTCCGGGAAGGCGGCCATCACGGAAACGACGTACTGCCCGCTCATGCAATAGCCAAGCGCAGCCGTCGACTCGGTTGCCGCATCCTCGCGCGCAACGTACGCGAGCATCGATTCCGTGTCGCTGATCACCTTCGCGTTGGTCAGGTCGGCCATGGTCTCGGCCATGATCTGGCGCTGTTTCGGATCGTTTCGGATGGCGGCCTGGTCGAAGGGATAGTTGCGCTCGGTGCCGACCCGGTAGAACAGGTTCGGAAGCAGGACGAAGTAGCCGGCACTGGAAAGTCGCCGCGCCATGTCTCGCAATTCCTCGCGGATGGCGGGCGCGTCCATGTAGAAGAGGATGCTCGGAAACGGGCCACCTTCTTCGGGATGAACGGAGAAGCAATCCATCGATCCGTCCTGGGTTTCAAGGTAGAACCTTCGCTCGATCATCGTGTTTTGAATCCTGACACGGTTTTCCGGAACGGTCGTCTATTGTGGCGCCGAGCGTAGCGCGGCGGCACCAACCGCTGGCCGCACGGTATAGGAGTATCGCATGGCCCGCCCGATCCAGTTTTTTCTTGCCCTGACATCGCCCTGGACCTATCTGGCGACGCCTCGAGTCCGTGCGCTAGCGGCCGAACATCGCGTTCCTCTCCAGTTTCGACCGTACGATATTCTCTCCGTGTTCCAGAGAAACGGGATCAAGGCGGTCGGAGACCGGCCCGTTCCCGTGCAACAAAACCGGCTGAACGAGCTGCGCAGGTGGCGGGCACACCTCGGCATCGAACTGAACCTTCAGCCGAAGCATTTTCCGGTGAATCCAACGCTGTCCGGCAAGATGCTGGTATCGGCGCTGGCGGGCCCTGGCGACGCGCCCGAATTCGCGTGGCGCGTGATGCGCGCGTGCTGGGCCGAGGAACGCGATATCTCCGACGAGGCAACGCTGTCAGCGATCGCTGCGGACTGCGGTTTCGACGGCGCTGAACTCCTGGCTGCCGTCCAGCGGGGCGACGCGGATTCGGGGTTCGCGAAGAACACCGAAGACGCCATTGCCGGGAACGTGTTCGGCGCGCCGACATTCCTGTTTGATGGCGAGCTTTACTGGGGGCAGGACAGGATCGAGTTTCTGCGCCGGGCAGTCGAGGCGGCTGCGTGAGAACCGGGCCGGCTGCAGCATCGGTCCTTCTGGCCGCCGCAGTCGTGGCAGCGCCCCCTGCAGGAGAGACAGCTGATCCTGGTCTCGTCATCAGCATTGTCGGCTCGTCGCTGTCCGGGGACAGCTGCCACCTGTCCTTTCAGGTCCGGAATCGGCTGTTTGCCGATTTGAGCAGATTTGTTGCCGATTTCACGGCGCGAAGTGCCAGCGGTGTGGAGATCGGCCGAGGGGTCTTTGCGGCGGGGCGGGTGCGGCGTCTCCAGCCGTTTCAGCGAGTGGCTTCGTTCGCGGTCCCCGCAGGGGATTCGGCTGCGTGCCGCGCGGTCGCGTCCGTGGAGCTCGATGTCCAGAGTTGCGTGCTGGACGGAACGGGCGACGTCGGGGTTGCGTACTGCGAGAACGCTTTTCGATCCGAAGGTGGTGACATCCGGCTGGAATTGGCCGGCCAGGTACCTGACGGCCCGGCCGAGGAGTTGCTGATCGAGGGCCTTGGCATCACGTTTTCCAACCTGACCCGTGCGCTGGCCGCCGCCCACGGCATCCGGGGCACCGCCAAGGGACTGGTGGTGGTTGCCATTCCACAACCTGCCGCGGCAAGAGGTCTGCGGGAAGGCGACCTGGTGGTCGAGGTTGACCAGGAACGGGTTCCGACCCTGTCGGACCTTGTCAGGCAGGTCAGCGCGGCCCGGGACCGCGGTCAGAAGTCGGTCCTCTGCATGATCGTCCGCGACGGGGAGCGGTATTGGCTGGTCGCCCGCTTCCTCGCTGATACGTCTCCCTCGGAAGGTGAATCTTCCGGTTGATCAGGTTGAAGGCGGCGGAACGGTACCGTAGCATCGACGACGTCAAGCGAGTTGCCCGATGCTCTCCATTCCTGAAGAAATACTTCTTCTGACTCTGGACGACGAAAAGGGTACGCCGGTCGACGTCCCTGCGATCCAGATCGACTGCGCCATTGCCGGGGCCATCCTCATGGACCTCGCGCTGCGATGCCGGATCGATACCGGGCTGGACGAACTGTTCACCGTCAACACTGAGCCCACCGGAGATCCGCTGCTTGACGAGGTGCTTGAATGCATCGTCGCCGATCAAGAACAGCATGACGCCGCGTACTGGGTGCAGGTATTGAGTCATCGTTCCGGCGAGTATCGCGACCGGATCGCGGAACGACTCGTTGAAGCCAAGATTCTCAAGCGGGTCGAGGAACGGCTGCTCTGGTTCTTTGGCTCGCGTCGATACCCGCAGATCGACGGCGGCGAGGAACGCGAAGTGAAGCGCCGGATCGTGAACGTGCTGCTCGATGACGGGCTTCCGGATCCGCGGGACATCGTGATCCTGACCTTGGCCGATACGTGCGGCGTGCTCGACCGCATTCTCTCGACCCGTGAGCTGAAGAACGTGGAGGGGCGTCTACGTCAGCTCGAACGCATGGACTTGATTGGACAGGCGGTCACCAGAACGGTGTACGATATTCGCTCCTCCATTCCGCCGCTGGTAGCGCCCATCATGTAAGCCAGCCTCCCTTTCAGGGGGGATCTTCGGCGTACGCAGGCAGGCGGAAACGTCGATCTAGCTGCCGTGTTGATGATTCGGAGATTCGCTCGCCTTGTCTCAGCGTGGGTGCAACGAACTGCGGAAAGCGGGCATCGGCCGGAGCCTCCTCCTTCAGTTGGGATTCATGCGATGACAATGTCGCGCAGCTGCCACGGACGGGCACGTCCGCGGATCGTGCCGCGCCTCGCCGGCCTCCTCATGGCGTGCACGCTGGGTGTCCCGCTGCCGGTGTTCGGGGCCGCCGATACGCTGACGATCGGGATCACGCAGTTTCCGTCGACGTTCCACCCCGCAATCAACTTGATGGCGGCGAAGCAGTACATCCTGGCAATGGCGTTGCGGCCTGTGACCGATTACGGGCACGACTGGAAACTGCGCTGCTTTCTCTGCACCCGGCTTCCGACCATCGAAAATGGCCTTGCCCAACGGGTCGAGCTTGCCGACGGCGGTACCGGGGTTGCCGTCACCTATCAGTTGCACCCGGACGCGACATGGGGCGATGGCACCCCGGTGACGAGCGCCGATGTCGTGTTCACTTGGGAGACCGCGCTTCGCGAGGGAACGGGTTTCGCCGCCCGCGAGGAGTACGCGCGAATTCTGAAGATCGACGTGATCGACGCCAAGACGTTCACGCTGCACGTCGACCGGCTTACCTATACGTACAACGCCTTCGGCGGCGCCATCCTGCCCGCCCACCTTGAGGCCGAGCCCGCACGGGAACCGGCCGAGTACCGGAACCGGACTCTTTACGACACCCGTCCGACTGAGCCCGGCCTCTGGTACGGCCCGTACCGAATCACAGAAGTCGCTTCCGGCAGCCATGTGGTGCTGGAGCCGAATCCCACGTGGTACGGTGAGGCGCCTGCGTTCGGGCGCATCGTGGTCCGCGTGATTGAGAACACGGCGGCCCTTCGGGCCAACCTGCTGTCTGGCGCCGTCGACTACGTAGCCGGACAGGTCGGATTCAACGTGGACGAGGCGCTGGCGTTCGAGCGCGATGACGAGGGAACGTTCGACGTCTCGTTCGTGCCCAGTCTCATTTACGAACACGTCGACTTCAACCTGGATTCCGCATACTTCCAGGACCGGCAGGTACGCCAGGCGATGATGTATGCGATCGACCGTAAGGCGTTTGTCGATGCGCTGTTCGGCGGCAAGCAACAGGTCGCCCATTCACTGATGCATCCGTTGGCTCCAGGCTTCGATCCGGAAGTGCGCGCCTATGCGTACGATCCCGAACGCGCCGCGCAGCTGCTGGAAGCGGCGGGCTGGAGTCGGGGATCTGACGGGATTCGGGTCAATGCAGAAGGGCGGCGCCTGTCATTTCCACTGATGACGACGGCCGGGTCGCGGGTGCGGGAGCTGGTGCAGCAGGTGCTGCAGGCGCAGTTCCGTGAAGTCGGCGTGGAAGCGCTGATCCGGAACGAGCCGGCGCGGGTGTTTTTCGGACAGACCGTCAGCCAGCGGACCAATCCCGGCTTGAACATGTATGCCTTCCTCTCGACGCCCGAAGGAGTGCCGGTCGAGATGCTGCGCTCCGATCGCATTCCGTCCGAGGACAACGGCTACTCCGGGCAGAATTTTCCCGGCTACCGCTCTGACCGGATGGATGAGCTGCTGGATGCTCTGGAACTCGAGCTCGATCCCGACAAGCGGAACGCGATGTGGTCGGAACTTCAGCAGATGTACGCGGAAGACCTGCCGGCGATGCCTCTGTATTTCCGGGTAGAGCCGTACGTCGTTCCCGTCTGGCTGAGCGGCGTCCGCCCGACCGGACATCAGGTGCCGGCGACCATGTGGATCGAGGAGTGGCGCGCCGTCGAGTAACCGGTCCTTCCGGGCCGTGATCCGCTATCTCTGCCGGCGCGCCGCCGGGGCGGCGCTGGTTCTGGTCATCATGTCGATGGTGCTCTACGCGCTGATCGGCCTGATGCCTGGCGACCCGATCGACGTCATGGTGCAGGCCGATCCGCGGTTGACCCCCGCGGACGCTGCCCGCCTCAAGGCTCTCTACGGTCTGGATCTCCCTCTCCACGAGCGGTACCTAAACTGGCTGGGAGCCGCGCTCACCGGTGATTTCGGTTATTCGCGGCTGCACCATCGGCCGGTCCTGGAGTTGCTATGGCCGCGCCTGGGCGTGACCGTGGAGTTGCTCGGATTCAGTCTCCTCCTGTCACTGGCCCTCGCGATTCCAGCCGGCGTGCTGGCTGCCCGGCGTGCCTACTCGTGGCTGGACCACCTGATCAGCCTGTTGTCGCTCGGCGCCTACTCCGTACCGGCGTTCTGGCTGGCCCTGATGCTGATCATGGCGTTTTCGGTCGAACTGGGTTGGCTGCCGGCAAGCGGCAGCGGCGATCTGGCCGAAGACGGCACGCAGGCCTGGCGCCACATGGTGCTGCCGGTCGTCACCCTGAGCGCTGCGACTGTCGGCGGGTTCATCCGGTTCGTGCGGGCGGCAATGATGGAAGAACTGCGCCGCGATTACGTGCGTACCGCCCGGGCGAAGGGCCTTCGCGAACGGCGGGTGATCTTTCGACACGCACTGAAGAACGCACTGGTCCCCGTGATCACTATCGTCGGGCTTTCTCTCGGCACATTGGTCTCCGGTGCGCTGGTGACCGAGACCATGTTCGCGTATCCGGGCATGGGAAAGCTCATCTACGACGCGGTGATGGCAAGCGACTACAACCTTGCCCTCGTGAGCCTGCTGTTTGCCACGCTGCTGGTGCTGCTGGGCAATCTCGCCGCCGACCTCACGTATGCATGGATGGATCCGCGTGTTCGGATCGGGGCGGGAGTGTCGTGAGTACGGCTGTGGGTGCCCGCCTCGGCGCCTGGAAGCGGTTTCGCCGCCACGGTCCGGCGGTCGCCGCCGCCGTCGTGCTGGTCGTCCTGGGGCTGATGGCACTTGCCTTTCCCCTGGCTGAGTCGGCACTCGGCCTGCAAGCCGAAACCATCGATCTGCTGGCCCGCCTTGCGGGCCCAAGCTGGGATCACCCGATCGGGACCGACGAACTCGGCCGCGATCTTCTGCTCCGACTCCTCCAGGGTGCGCAGGTATCGCTGTTTGTCGGTCTGGCGGCAGCACTGGTGGCGACCGTGATCGGCGCGGCGCTGGGACTTGCGGCCGGCTATTTCGGCGGATGGCTCGACGCAGTGCTCATGCGGATCACGGACTTCGTGATCGCCCTGCCGCTCCTGCCACTTCTCATTGTCATGGCCGCCGCCGACCTCTCGCGTCTCGGCCTCGATGCCGATCGTCCGGAGCATGCGACTCTCAGGATCATTCTGATCCTGGCACTGGTCGGCTGGACGACTGTCGCGCGACTGGCGAGGGGGGCAGCGTTGGTGGTGCGCGAGCGGGAGTACGTTCAGGCTGCCCGTGCCCTGGGCACCGGTTCCACCACCATCCTGATCCGGCACGTGCTTCCGAACGCACTTTCGCCGATCGTCGTGGCAGCCACGCTGTCCGTGGGAAATCTAATTCTCACGGAATCGGTGCTGAGCTTCCTTGGGCTCGGGATTCAGCCGCCGCTCGCCAGTTGGGGCGGCATGCTGACCGGGGCCCAGGGGATGATCCGCGAGGCGCCGCAGCTGGCGGTCTGGCCGGGTCTCCTCATCTTCGTGACGGTGGTCGCGTTCAACGTGCTGGGGGACGGTATTCGCGACGCGTTCGACGTGGAGGCCGACGTACCGGGCCTGCGGTCGCGGTAATGACGTCAAGGCCCGCCACATAGGCAAGCCTGAACTCCGCCCGCGTCTTGTCCACGCGTTCCGGGCCCCCCGTGGACGAAAAGCTGGCCCGCTGCGCCGCGTTTCCCGAGGCTCTCCGTCCGGACAGCCTGGCGCGGAAGTTCAGCCGATGCGCCCGCCGTCGTCACGGGTGACGGCGATCACGGCAGACCGGGGGACCGTGTCGCCGCCGCCGGGAAAGTGGCTGCCGCCTTTTTCGCCAGGATGCTGGATTCCGACGAACATGGTCTTTCGGTCGGCGCTCCAGGTCACGCCGGTGACTTCGCACTCCTTCGGACCCACCAGGAAGCGTCGGATCTCGCCGGTCGCCGGGTGGCCCAGCAGCATCTGGTTGTTGCCCTGACCGGCAAAGTCGCCTTCGTCCGAGTACGCCCCGTCGGTCTGGATCCACAGCATCCCTGTGCTGTCAAACGCCAGGCCGTCGGGAGAATTGAACATGTTCTCCGTGGTGAGGTTGGGTGAGCCGGCGTTCGGACCCGTGTGGACGCCCGGATTTCCCGCCACCACATAGAGGTCCCAGGAGAACGTGGACGAGGCGTGATCGCCCCTCGTAGGCCGCCAACGCACGATCTGGCCGTAGCGGTTTTCCGCCCTCGGGTTCGGGCCGTTGACCGGGGTGGGGTCGCCTCCGCTGTTGGGTTCCTTGCCGCGGTGCGTGTTGTTCGTGAGACAGCAGTACACCTCGGGCCCGGTCGGGTTTGCGGCTACCCATTCAGGGCGATCCATGGTCGTCGCGCGGACAGCGGAGGCCGCTTGTCGTGTATGCACGCAAATGTCTGCCGCGGAAGGAAGCCCGGTGGTTTCCGGTGTGAGTGGGAGCCACGCACCGCTGCCATCGTCGTCAAACCGGGCCGCGAACAGCGTGCCCGCTTCCAGAAGTCCCGCGTTGTCCCCGCCTTCGCGGTAGTGCCCGTCGCTGATGAACCGGTAGAGAAACTCGCCCCTCTCATCGTCCCCCATGTAGACGACCACCTGCCCGGAGTCGGCCACGACCAGTTCCGCGTTTTCGTGCTTGAACCGGCCAAGCGCGGTACGCTTCCTGGGGATCGACAATGGGTCGGTCGGGTCGATCTCCACCACGTAACCCACGCGGTTGGCTTCATTGGGATGTTTCGCGATGTCGAAGCGCTCGTCGTGGGCGCTCCAGCCGATGTTGCGGTCGGACGCCTGGACCCCGTAACGCGCGAGCGCATCGGGGAGTTCCGCTTCGGGATCACTCGACGCGAAATAAAAGTGGAAGTTCTCCTCGCAGGTAAGGAACGTGTCCCAGGGGGTCTTGCCGCTTCCGCAATTGTTCCAGGTACCGAGGCTGCGGATTCCGTCGGGGTCCGCCGCCGTCCGGAGCAGGTGATGTCCGCGGGCGGGTCCAGTGATCGCCATGGGCGTATCCGCGGTGATCCGCCGGTTGTAACAGGAGTCCGGCACCACGGACCAGATCCCGTTTTCCTGACGGACCTCGACGATCGACACACCGTGCGCCGCCTTGCTCTTGCGCACGTCGTCGGCGGTTCTGGGCAGCCCGGAGCCTGACGTTCCGAACAGGATGAGGCGGTTGACGTACTCGTTGTTGACCGCGAGGAGTGTCCGTTGGCCGATCATGAACAACTCCATCCCGTCGTTGTTGTCGCCGAACGCACGCTCCTGGCTGGCCCCGGTCCCGCCGGTGACCGGGTCGAGCGGATGTCCGTCCGACCACATCGCGTCGGCCCACCGCACGACGACATGCCAGCTGTAACCCTCGGGCACGGTGACGGTGTCACGGGTGTTGGCGGCGACCGAACTGAATGGAAGGGGACCGCGAGCCGAGTCGGGCGGCGCGGGCCTGGCCCGCGCC
>VXPW01000102.1:10588-25289 GCA_009839325.1 Rhodospirillales bacterium | reverse complement strand
CCCGCGCCCGCGGTGCCGGGCGGCGGGTGTCGGCCACCACCCCCACCACTCCCCCCGCCCCCGGCCCCGGGGGGGGGGGGGGCGGGCCGCCCCCCCCCCCGCCGCCGTCACGAAGGCGGTCGTACTCAGCGCGGCGGCCCCGCTAAGGAATCTGCGTCGCGAGAGCCGTCGGCGGACCACGACCTCGAAGTCCGTGGCGCCCGGCGTGCGGACGGACGATCTACCCACGGTGCGCCTGCGCGGGGGTTCCCGGCACTGTTTGTCGGGCTGTCATCATCTTGGCACGGGCAGGAGACTGCCGTCGGGCTTCACACGCTCCTCATTCTTCCATAGTCTGCCATTGTTAAGCATTCGTTACACGACGATCTCAATGCCAGCCGATCTGTTCCGCAGTCGTTGAGGCCGCCCTTTCCGAACGCTTCTTGGGGTACGTTAGGTCCCCGGCGCTTGAATGCCTGGCTGCCGATCCGGAACCGGGACCCGGCCGAAGGTGGGTAGAGGCGGCCGTCGGATCATCGACCTCCGTGCTGCGCGGTAATCCTGCCAAGACCATGGAGGTGGTTGTTCCTACGGCGGTATTCGCCGATGGGCTTCGTATCATTCCCGGATTGGAGACGCTCGAGATCGAGACGGTTGGGGACTGACGCAAAGCGGCAGACCGCCCTTCTTCTTTGGCAAGCTGGTATATAAGGCATCGCCAGCGGCTCCGAAGTTACGGGCCTCGCCGGAATCCCCTGATCCTGCCGGTTACGCAGAAGGAGACCCGATACCTATGTCCATGGACAATTCTGGGAGCGTCCAGGCGCCGGAGCGACATCCGCTGGTGCGCTTCAGTCGCGCGCTCGACCGCGGGCTTACCTTTGCCGGGATGGTTGGGTCATGGCTGTCGATCCCCCTGATCTTCATCATCATCTTTGACATCGTGACTCGCCGCTTCCTGGTGCTTGGCTCGACAAAACTGCAGGAGATGGAATGGCACCTCCATGCGGCGTTGTTCCTGTTGGCGCTGGGCTTCGGCTACCTGCGGAACTCCCATGTCCGGATCGAGGTCGTCCGTGAACGGTTTTCTCAGCTCTGGAAAGCCCGGCTCGAGGTCACCGGCATCACGCTGTTCCTGATTCCATATGCAGCGCTCGTGATCTGGTTCGGTCTCGACTTTGCCCAGCGGTCATTCAGCATGAATGAGGTGTCGTCTGCCCTCACCGGTCTGTCCCATCGATGGATCATCAAGTCGTTCGTGCCATTTGGAATGCTGCTGCTGCTTGTCGCCGGCGTGGCGGTCCTGCTCAGGAACCTGGCGTACCTCGTGCTGCTCGAGACCGGCCAGGCGGCAGCCGCGCTTGAACTGTCCAAGTCGCTTCCCGAGCTCCGTAATCCGGAAGAGGAGCTCCGCGCGGCGGCCGCCCAGGAAACACAGGCCATCAGGGGAGAGCAGTAATGGACACACTCATCACCCTGATGCCAGTCCTGATGTTCCTGGCGCTGGCATCGCTGCTGTTCAGCGGGTTTCCGGTTGCGTTCGTGCTGGGCGGCGTGGCCCTCGGTTCTGGCTTCCTCGGCCTTGCAGCCGACGTATTTTCATTCATTGAGTTCTTCAACATCATTTCCCGAATCTGGGGTGGCGTCTGCGAGAACCTGATCCTCGTCGCCGTGCCGATGTTCATTTTCATGGGCACGATGCTGGAGCGGTCCGGGGTCGCCAACGATCTGCTGCACTGCCTGCAGGTCCTGCTCCGCCGCGTGCCTGGCGGGCTGGCGATGTCCGTGACGATCATGGGCACCATCATGGCTGCCACCACCGGCATTATCGGCGCTTCGGTCGTGATGATGACATTGCTCGCGCTGCCGGTGATGCTCGAGCGCAAATACCACCCGTCTCTGGCAACGGGAACCATCAGCGCATCGGGGACGCTGGGGATTCTCATTCCTCCGTCGATCATGCTGGTGATCATGGCGGACCTGCTGTCGATCTCGGTGGGAACACTGTTCATAGCAGCCGTATTCCCGGGCCTGGTCCTGGCCTCCCTGTACATCGTCTATCTGTTTTTCCGCACGCGCCTAAACCCGACGCTGGCGCCGCCGCTGCCAGCGTCGGAAGGTCCGGATAGCCAGGCGGAACTGGTGCGGATGGTGCTGCGGTCATTCTTCCCGCCGATCTTCCTGATCTTCCTGGTGTTGGGCTCGATCTTTGCCGGTTTCGCGACACCGACGGAGGCCGCCGGGGTTGGCGCACTGGGTTCCATCATCTTGGCGGTGTTTAACCGTCGGCTGTCGAGGGCGGTCCTGAAAGATGTGGTCGGGCGGACCGGCCTGACCTGCGCCATGATCTTCGGGATCTTCATCGGGGCGACCGCGTTTTCGTACGTCTTCCGGTCGCTGGGCGGAGACGACTTGATCCACGCGTTCGTCGAGCACATGGGGCTCGGGTCGTGGGGCATCCTGTTCCTGATGATGGGGATGGTGTTCCTGCTTGGCTTCTTCTTCGACTGGGTCGAGATCACGCTGATCGTGCTGCCGCTGTTCGCCCCGATCATGGAGACGCTGGACTTCGGGACGCACGTTGCCGCCGGACTGGTGATCCCGTGGGTTGCCGTGCTGATCGCCGTGAACCTGCAGACGTCGTTCCTGACGCCACCGTTCGGTTTCGCGCTTTTCTATCTGAAGGGTGTGGCGCCACCGAGCGTCAAGATCCAGATGGTCTACCGCGGTATCATTCCGTTCGTGGCGCTGCAGCTGGTGGGCCTCGGCTTTGTCATCGGCTTCCCGGAGATCGCTCTGTGGTTGCCCGGCGTCCTTCTCGACTGAGCCTTACGAGGGTCGAGAGCCGCCCGCCGCTCCGGACCGGACCCGCGGTGCCGACGGAGCGGCAACCGCGGGCGGGGCCGCCGCGACGATGGCCATAGAGGTCCTCCGCACCGCCGACGACCGGTTTCGGGATCTCCCGGGCTGGCCGTTTTCCCCGCACTATCTGGAGGCCGTGCCGGGCTTTGACGGTTGCGGGCCGGTCCGCATGCACTACGTGGACGAGGGAGGGGCTGGATCCCCGGACGCGCTCACGTTCCTGCTGCTGCATGGCCATCCGACGTGGGCGTATCTCTATCGGCACATCGTTCCTGAAATCGTGCGGCAGGGGCACCGTGCGGTTGCTCCGGACCTGCCGGGGTTCGGTCGGTCCGACAAGCCCGCGGATCCCGGGGCCTACACGTTCGCCGGCCTCCGCTCCAGTCTGATTGACCTGATCGAGCGTCTCGACCTGCGGGAAATCGTTCTGGTCGTGCACGAATGGGGCGGCACGCTCGGCATGACGATCCCGCACACGATGCCGGAGCGGTTCGTCGGTCTGGTGTGCTTCAACACGTGGCTGGCCACCGGGGGCCGGCCGCTTCCCGGCGGCTATCAGAACTGGCTGGCCACCGCTCGCGCGGAGCCCGACCTGAACGTGCGGTCGTTGATGGCCCGGACCAACCGGATCCTGACGCTCGCCCAGTGCAACGCCTACCAGGCGCCCTTTCCGGACGCCTCGTACAAGTCGGCACTCATGGCGCTGCCGCGGCTCTTCCCGACGTCGCGGAAGGATCCAGGTGCAGAGTTGTCGCAGACAGCGGAAACGTGGTGGAGCGAGACCTTCGACGGCTTCGCGATGCTGCTCGCCGGCATGCGCGATCCGATCATCCCACCTGATGCCATGCGCGCGCTGGCGGGGCGGATTCGCGGACTTGGCTCGCCGGTGGCCATTGGCAACGCTGGCCATTTCGTTCCGGAATGGGGTAACGAATTCACGTCCGACCTGGTCGCGGAGGCACAGGCGCTCTACAGCCGGCGGACGGCCGAGAAGTCGGCCAGCGGACACGCGGCATGAACCGCCGCTCCCGCGTCGTCGTCGCCATGTCCGGCGGCGTTGACAGCTCGGTCGTGGCGGCGCTGCTGCATGATGCGGGACACGAAGTCGTCGGCATTACGCTGCACCTGTACGGCCGGGGAAGCCGCAATGCCGGCACGAAGACGTGCTGCGCTGGCCAGGACGTATACGACGCGCGTCGCGTGGCCGACCATCTCGGCATCCCGCACTATGTGCTCGACTACGAAAAGCGGTTTCAGGACAACGTGATGCAGGACTTTGCCGACCGGTACGCTGAAGGCGTGACCCCGGTTCCGTGCGTCCTCTGCAATCAGCGGGTGAAGTTCCGTGACCTGCTGGATACGGCGATGGAGCTCGACGCCGACTGGATGGCGACCGGCCACTACGTCCGGCGGGTTGAGGGCCCGCGCGGTCCCGAGCTCCACCGAGCTGCCGACGCGTCAAAGGACCAAAGCTACTTCCTGTTTGCCACCAGCCGTACACAGCTCGAACGGCTTCGCTTTCCATTGGGGGGGTTCTCCAAGGAACAAACGCGTCAGGCCGCGGTTCGGGCCGGCGTCGGCGTGGCCGAGAAGCCGGAGAGCCAGGACATCTGTTTTGTTCCTGACGGCGACTATCGCGACATCGTTCGCACACTGCGCCCGGACACCGCTGCGGCGGGAGACATCGTTCACGTGGATGGCCGGGTGCTTGGCAGCCACGCCGGGATCACCGGGTTCACGGTCGGCCAGCGGCGCGGTCTCGGGGTCACCGACGCGGGCCAGCCCCTCTACGTGGTCCGAATCGACGCCGCTGAACGGCGCGTGGTCGTGGGCCCGAAGGAGTCGCTCGGGGTATCCGGCATTTCGATCCGCGACGTGAACTGGCTCGCAGACGAGGCGTCGGAGCCCGGAACCGAGCTGAACGATGTGCAGCTTCGGGTGCGCTCCACGCATCGTGGTACCAGTGGCCGCGTACGGCTCTTGGCCGGGGGCCGGGCAGAGGTGTCGTTTCAGTCTCCCGAACAGGCAGTTGCTCCGGGTCAGGCGGCGGTGTTCTACCGAGGATCACGGGTCCTGGGGGGAGGTTGGATCGAACCCAGATCGAGCTGGCCGCCGGCGAGGGATCGGGATGAGGGCCGTGCGTTGTGAGCACTGGCTCCGAGATCACGCTCGGTATCGAGGAGGAGTTCTTTCTCGTTGACCGCGAGACGCTTGACTTGGTGGTGGATCCGGATTCCCGCCTGCTCAAGGCTTTCTCCGAGCTCGACGGCATGTGTCGGGCGGTGCCCGAGCTCCTGCGCTCCCAGATCGAGCTGAATTCGCTGGTATGCCATTCCGTTGCGGAGGCCCGGGAGGCCATCGTGGCGATCCGGCGTTCGGTACTGGATCTCACGGACCAATACGGAATCGGCCTGATGGCCTCCTCAACGCACCCGTTTGCCGCCTGGGAAACGCAGGCAGTCACGCCGCGGGACCGCTACCGCGAGTTTGCGGTCATGTACCAGTCGGTGATCCGGCAGCTGCTGGCAAGCGGGATGCATGTGCACGCGGGCTTCGGGACGCCCGATGAACGCGTCCAGGTGATGACGGCGATGCGCAGCTATCTCCCGCTGTTCCTGACGCTGTCCGGATCGTCTCCGTTCAGCGGCGGCCATGTCACGGGATTCAAGTCTTCCCGCATGAATCTCATGGCAGCGCTGCCCCGGTCGGGCATGCCGCCGGTGCTCTCGTCATGGGCGGATTACGATCGGATCGTCGACAACTATCGTCGCCTCGATTTCGTCAGGGACGGTTCGGAGATCTGGTGGGATCTCCGTCCTTCGGTCAAATTCCCGACGCTGGAACTCCGAATTGCCGACGTCTGTCCCGATATCGACGATGGCATGTCGATCGTGGCGCTCTACACCTGTCTGGTCCGGCACCTCCTGGATGCCGTCCGTACGGGGCCGCTGCCGGTCGACCCCCCGCCCGAGATCATCCAGCAGAACCGATGGCTGGCCCAGCGATACGGCGTGGTGGCGTTCCTTGCCGACTTCGAGTCGGGGACCCGCGTTGACCTCGTGGATTACGTCGACGAACTGCTGGACATGTTGTCGGCTGATGCGGCGGCGCTCGATTGTCAAAAGGAAGTGGCGCACGTGCGGAACATCATCCGCGAGGGCAGCAGCGCCGATCGCCAGCTCGACCACTTTCGGCTCTGTCGCCTCGATGGGGCAGGGGTCGAGGAGGCGCTCCGCTCGGTGGCACAGCTCATCGTGTCCGAGACCCGCCGAGGTGCGGAGGCCGAACTCGAATCCTGAGGCTCGTCAGGGGATAAACTGTTCGGCGAGTATCCGCTCCTCGAGGTGATGCTCGGGGTCGAACAGAAGAGTCAGTTCAGTCGACCTGTCCGCCGTCACGGTGACCTGGCGGACATGCCGCACCTCCAGCTCGCTCGCCGTTGCGCTGACGGGGCGCTTCTCCGACTCCAGGACGTCAAAGGTGACCTTGGCCGGCTCGGGAAGCAGCGCTCCGCGCCAGCGTCGTGGCCGGAACGGACAGATCGGCGTAAGCGCGAGGAGCGGCGTCCCGAGCGGCAGAATCGGACCTTGGGCCGACAGGTTGTAGGCCGTGCTGCCTGCTGGCGTGGACACCAGTACGCCGTCGCAGGAAAGGGCCGCAAGGCGTTCGCGATCATCCACCAGTATCCGGATGCGGGCCGTCATCCGGGTCTGTCGGAGCAGGGAGACTTCGTTGATCGCGAGGCCCGTGTGCCGCACCCCGGTGGCGGTGATTGCATCCATGCGTAGCGGATGGACGACGGCGGGCTGGGCCGCGTCCAGGCGGGCGCCCAGACCCTCCTCGCGGTAGCGATTCATCAGGAAGCCGACCGTCCCCCGGTTCATGCCGTAGATCCGTTTGCCCATGGGGCCCCATTGCGACAGCGCGTTCAGCATCATCCCGTCGCCGCCCAGGACGACGACGACACTCGCTTCGGCCGGAGGTACGTGGTCGTATCGGCGGCTCAGCGTGCGCAAAGCCGACTGGGCGTCGTCGGTCGAGGCCGCGACAAACGCGATGGGAACGGACATGGCGGGGAAGGGTAGCGGCGTGGTGCCGGCTTTGCTCTAGCCGCCGGTGACGCTCATGTGACGGGATACGGAGGGGGTGCGCTCGCGACGGCTGATGACGAAGTCGTGGCCCCGTGGCTTGCGGCCGATCGCCTCGGTGACGGCGGCGCGCAGCACGTCGTCGTCGTCGGTAGCGCGAAGGACCTCACGGAGATCGGCGCTGTCTTCCTGACCGAGGCACATGTAGAGCGTCCCGGTGCACGTCAGGCGAACGCGGTTGCACGATTCGCAGAAGTTGTGGGTCATCGGGGTGATGAAGCCAACCCGCCCCCCGGTCCGCCCGGCCCGGAAATAACGGGCCGGACCCCCGGTCCGGTAGTCGATCTCTTCAAGGCCGTAAATGTCTCGCAACCGAGCCCGCACCATCGACAGAGGCAGGTACTGATCGGTCCGGTCGCCGGTGATATCGCCCATGGGCATCGTCTCGATCAGCGTAAAGTCGAACCCCCGGTGGTGGCACCACTCCAGCATCGCCGGGATTTCGTCCTCGTTGACGCCCTTCAGCGCCACGGTGTTGATCTTGACGTGCAGGCCCGCTTCCGTGGCTGCCTCGATTCCGTCGAGAACCCGGTCGAGGCGACCCCACCGGGTAATCTCGCCGAACCGGTCGGGGTCAAGGGTGTCCAGGGAGACATTCACCCGGCGAACCCCGGCGGCATGGAGGGCCCCGGCATGGCGCCGGAGCTGGGACCCGTTCGTGGTGAGTGTAAGCTCTTCGAGACCGCCATCGCCCAGCATTGCGCCCAGCTCGTTGAAGAGCTGCATCACGTTCTTCCGCACGAGCGGTTCGCCACCGGTCAGGCGCAGCTTCCGCACGCCGAGCGACACGAAGACGCCGCACAGTCGCCGGATTTCGTCGAGCGACAGCACGTCCTTCTTCGGGAGGAACGTCATGTCTTCCGCCATGCAGTACACACAGCGAAAGTCGCAGCGATCCGTCACCGATACCCGGAGGTAGGTGATACCGCGACCGTAAGGGTCAACCACGGGGGCAACCCCGGGCATGGGGAGACCATTGGGCATAGATGACTCCGGGCGTGAACCCTTTACCTATATACCAACGTATATAACGCCCGCAAGCAGCGCGCTCACAGGTACCAATCTGGATCCAGACGTCGGACCGGCAGCATACGTTGGAGCGCGCAACCTGTGGAACCGCCGTGCATGCGCGACCCGTGCCGCCGGCAGCGGCATATTGGTGGCTGGGCGGGCTGGACTCGAACCAACATTTACGGGACCAAAACCCGCCGTCCTACCATTAGACGACCGCCCAAAACCCGGGACGCCAAACATGGTCGGAGCGGCCGGATTTGAACCGGCGACCCCTTGTCCCCCAGACAAGTGCGCTAACCAGGCTGCGCCACGCTCCGCCACGCTTGTGCGTGCAGGATATACGGCGGAGAGTCGTCGACAAGACGAAGTCCCCCGGTCCGCCGCGTCGGCTGGCCGTGAAAGTTCTTCGGGCTCCCGGACCCCCAGACCGGAGATTGACGAGGGACACTCGGCCCTTTGAAAGCTTCGACCCACGCACGTGCCGCCACAGTCCGGTCGAGACGCGTGTTTCCGGTTTCCGGGCACTCGCAATGCTCCGTTGCTTGCCGTCATTGCTGGGGTCGCGGCAGCAGTGACCGGCAGACGTCGGGACTCCGACGTCTGGATGATCTGGTTCACGCCCTTGCAGAGGGTTCCAATAAGATCACTGGCACCGTCCACACGCGTTGCGAGGCAAGATGATGCACCCAGGTCTGCGCAAGGCGCCGCTCATCGCCGTCGCTGCCCTGGCCATCTCCACGGCGGCCCAGGCGCAGGATTTCACCTTCAAGCTGCATCACTTTCTCGGCGCAAAGGCACCGGCGCAGACGGAAATGCTGGAGCCGTGGGCAAGGGCAGTGGAGGAACGGTCCGGTGGCCGCGTGAAGATCGAGATCTTTCCGGCGATGACGCTCGGGGGTCGCCCGCCCGAACTCATCCAGCAGGTGCGTGATGGCGTCGTGGATCTGGTCTGGACGGTTAACGGATATACACCCGGTTCGTTCCCGCGTTCCGAGGTCTTCGGGCTTCCGACGGTCTTCAAGAACGATCCGGTAGCCACGAACCTCGCTCTCCACGACCTGTTCGAGAGTGACCTGGCCGAGGAGTACAAGGGCGTCGAAGTGATGTTCCTGCATGTTCATGCGGGCATGGGCATCCACATGCGGGATATTCCGGTTCGCCGCCCCAGCGAGCTGGCCGGCACCAAGCTGCGCATTCCCTCTCGCACGGGCGTTTGGATCATCGAGGCGCTCGGCGCGATTCCTGTGGCGATGCCTGTTCCGGATCTGCCGCCGTCGCTGCAGAAAGGCGTGGTCGACGGGGCGCTCATTCCCTGGGAGATCATTCCACCGCTGAAGATCCACGAGCAGACCGATTACCAGATCGAGGGTTTCGAGAAAGAACGCTTTGGCACGGTCGTCTTCCAGGTCTCGATGAACAAGCGGCGGTGGGACGGGCTGCCGGAGGAGATCCAGCAGGCCTTTCGGGACGCATCCAGTCGCGACTGGTGGGGTGACGTGGGTCGGATCTGGCGCACGACCGACGACTTCGGGATCAAGTTTGCCACCGACCAGGGCAACATCCACGTCACCCTGAACGAAGAGGAAACCCAGGCCTTCCGTACCGCGCTCGCTCCAGTGGTTGGCCGGTGGATAGAGGAGGTCTCGTCGCAGGGCATCGACGGCGCGGCGCTGGTACGCAAGGCGCGCGGGCAGATCGCGGTCAACTCCAGGGCGAACTAATGGCAATTGCCGCCCGCGCGGGCCGCTCGGGACTTTCTGGCGCGGTTGCCGCCGTCATCGACGCATGGGCACTGTTTGGCGGGTTGATCGTCCTGGCCGTGGTGGCGATGCATGTCGCCTCGATCGTCGGCGGCATGGTCTGGGTTCCCTTCCCGGGAGATTTTGAAATCACCCAGATCGGCATCGCCGTCGCGGCTTTCGCCTTCCTGCCCTACTGCGAACTCACCGGAGCCAATGTGACGGCGGACATATTCACCTCCGGCGTTGGCCGACGGACACTCTCGTTGCTCAAGCTGCTGGCGTCAGTCGTCGCTCTGCTCTTCAGCGTGCTGCTGCTCTGGCGAATGTACGCCGGCCTTCTCGATCAGAAGGAGTACAACTACGTCACGGCGATTCTGCAAGTACCTGTGTGGATAGGCTTCATACCTATCGTGCTTTCGCTCGTGCTGTTGGTCGCCGCGGCCGCGATCACACTGGTCGAGAATGCGCGCGGAGTTGCCGGCCAGACGCGAGATGGCTGAACCGATCCTCCTTGGCGTGGGCTCGCTCGTTGCCCTCGCCGCGATGATCGCCATCCGCATGCCCATCGCCTACGCGATGATTCTGGTGGGCGGCGTCGGCATCGCATTCGTCGACGGGCCGGCGCTGGTCTTGAACCAGCTCAAGACCCTCGCTTACGGGCAGTTCTCGATCTACGACCTGTCAGTCGTGCCGATGTTCGTCCTGATGGGTGCGCTTGGCGGCAAGGCCGGGCTTTCCATGGCCCTGTTCCGCGCGGCCAATGCCTGGCTTGGTTGGCTCAGGGGCGGCACGGCAATGGCCGCGATCGCCGGCTGCGCGGGCTTTGGCGCAGTCTGTGGCTCGTCCCTTGCCACCGCATCGACCATGGGTCGGGTGGCTTTGCCCGAACTCAAGCGTTACCGCTACTCGGGGGCGCTTGCCACCGGCTCGCTCGCGGCGGGCGGGGTGCTTGGCATCCTGATCCCGCCGTCGGTCGTCCTCATCATCTACGCGATCATCGTCGAGGCGAACATCGTCACCATGTTCGCCGCAGCATTGCTGCCGGGGGTCCTGGCGGTTCTGCTGTTCCTGCTGACCATTGCCATCTACGTCGCCATTCGGCCCGAGGCCGGTCCGCGTCACGAAGGAGTGGACGCCGCGGAGTTCCGCGACGCAACGATGGGCGTCGTACCGGTGCTGGCCATTTTCGGAATCGTCCTGGGCGGCATCTACGCGGGCTTTTACAACCCGACACCCGCCGCCGCTGTCGGCGTTGCCCTGGTCTGGCTCTATGGCACATGGACTCGCGAGATCCGCCGGGCCGAGATGGTGGAAGCGCTGCGCGAGACCGCCGGCACCACCGGGATGATCTACCTGATCCTGTTCGGTGCGGAGCTGTTGAAGATCTACATGTCGCGCATCGGACTGCCGCAGGCGACCGCCGAATGGATCCTTGCGACGGGCATGGCGCCCATGGTGGTACTGGTGCTCCTCCTGCTGGCACTGATCTTCCTCGGCTGCCTGATGGACAGTCTGTCCATGATCCTGCTCGTCATACCGTTCTTCTGGCCGGTACTCGTGGACCTCAACGGAGGGCTCTACATGACGGCAGACGGGGCTGGGTTCGGCATGTCAACCGAGCATCTGAAGATCTGGTTCGGGATTCTTGCGCTCATTGTGGTGGAACTCGGGCTGATCACGCCACCGGTCGGGATGAACGCCTTCGTCATCTCGGCCCTGGCTCGGGACACGCCGATGATCGAGATCTTCCGTGGCGTCGCCCCGTTCTTTTGCGCCGAACTGCTGCGCGTGGGATTGCTCCTCGCCTTTCCGGTGCTCGCGCTTTGGCTCCCGCAGGTGTTGTCTGGCTAAACCGGCCCCGGCTGGCGGCGGAACAGGTCGACGATCCTTCTCGGCCGCTCGCGATCCGGTCTTCGGCGCCCGGGTTTCCGGCAAGACGATGGCTCCCGCGAGTTCTTCCGATCCCTCATCAGCCATCATCGTCCGTCCGATGAGCAACCTTCGGTCGCGATCGGCGTTGACTCCGTTTCGGCCTGCCCGCCGCCGCGCAGGCGACTACTGGGTCTTCCGGGCGGACGATTCAGCCCGGATCGCCGGTCTCGGCAATTCGAGCAGGTGTCGCAGCAGTGCCACGAGACCGGTGATGGCCTCCCGATCGAAGGCCCCCAGCCATTGGCGCTCCCGGGCATGCTGAAGCTCAAACGCTTCCTTTACGCGTCGGCGACCCCTGTCGGTGATCATCACTGTCACCACCCGCCTGTCCGCCGATTGCTTCCGTCGGCTGACGAGTGCGTCGCGCTCGAGCGTGTTCAGGACACTGGATACCGTGCCCCTGGATACCGCGCACAATCTCGCCAGTTCGCGCGGCTCGACTTCATCTTCGATCCACGTGCAAAAGAGCACCCTGAAGCCTGCCCAGGACATTCCGAGTGGTCGGTGAACGTTTGCTTCGAAGTCGTACATCAAGCGGTTGGCGACCCGGAAGAGATCGAACGCAGCGGCGAACACCGCCGGGTCGACCTGGGTCTCCACTTCCTCGGCAAGGCGTGCGAGGGCGTGCCTTTCGAATGTTGCGGCTCGCGAGAGCTGATCAGGTGCGTCAGTCGCAGCGGGGCTTGTCTGGATCGGTTCAGCCATCAACCATCCGCCTTCCTTGTCGAGTAGTCCGGCTGGCGCAGGGTTCGTACGTCGACCGGAGCAAGAGGTTCCTCCGGGCAGCACAACCGCCGTACCGTCAGATCACCACATCCGTGCCTGCCCATTGGCCGACGGCATCGGCTTCGGCCCTGGTCTGGAATCTTGAGGCCCGTCAGTCCACGCGCCTGTCCACGACCCGAGCGGCTTTGCCGCTGAACCGCTTGAACGTTTGCGGCGGGACGGCCTCAAGACACGGTCTGACCCCGAGGCGCCGATACAAGTCGTCAAAGAGCCCGGATTGGAGAGAATCGTCCGGATGCTCGTACCGCACGGCGATCGTGTCGTGCGCAGCCTGCTTCCTGTCTACCTCGATTCGCCACTCCGCGCCCTGGAGCAACTGTCGGACCAGCACATCTTCGATCACGCTCGGATAGACAAGGGCGCCCCGCACCTTGATGGCGTCGTCCACGCGCCCGACAAGGGCCGAAATCTGGGGCCAGCCCGACGAATCGCGCTCCGCCGGCACTGATACCGCGAGATCCCTCGTCCGGTATCGAAGCAGTACCGTGCCTTCGCGGTAGGGTGTGCTCAGCGTGATCTCACCGATTTCTCCGGCCTCAACGGGTTCATCCTCGTCCGGACGGAGCAGCTCCACCACAAAGTATTCGGTGTTGATGTTCAGTCGGCCGCCGAACGGGTCGCCCGGCGGTGCGAACGCCAGGATCGGTCCGCCGGTTTCGGTCGCCCCATACAACTCCTGCCAGTGAAAGCCGCGCCCAAATGCCCGCGAGGTGCTTCGCTTCAGGGACGCGCTCGAGCCCTCGCCGCCGAGCAGGCCCATCCTGAGGTCGAGCCGCCCCAGGTCATCTCCGGCACGGGCAGCCGTTTCGGCGAGCACACGCATGTAGGAGGGGGTGGCCGATATCAGCGTGACCGGCAACTCCCGAAGCCATTCGATGACCTGAGCTGCTCCCGTCGGCCCGCACGGTACGGTGGCGGCACCGCAGGAATGCGCCAGCTCATCGAGGGACGGGGCCCCGATCCAGAGCCCCCCGCCGTGCGTGTTCAGCAGGACGTCGGTGTTCCCGATGCCGATGCATTTCGCCACCCAGCGGTACTGGTCCCTGATCGCCTGCCAGTCTCCTTCCGTGAAACCGATCAACAGGCGCGAACCGGTGGTGCCGGAGGTCGCTGATACCCGGTACATCTGCGACAGCGGGCCGGAGGACAGTGGCAGCGGGCCCAGGTCGGTCAGGTCGGACTTGCTGCAGCTGGGAAGCGTGCGCAGGTCGAGGGACCTCGTGTTGCGGTGGAGTTCGGCGTACAGCGGGATCTCCCTTCGCGCACGTTCGATCGCGTCCCTGAGTGCCGGTTCATGGCGGCCCAGCTCCCCGATGGCGGGAGCACGGGGCTCAGGCACGCCCTGGTCCTTCCTCCCGGTTGCGGCGCAGAAACTCGTCGCGGACATTGAAGTAGTCCGCGGGCTCGATCCCGTGGCCTTCGTTCTTCATGCGGTGGTAGTCCTTGCCCAGAGCTACCGCCCTGACACCCTTGCTGTTGTCGGGCTGGTGGCCCACGGCCTGCCCGGGGGCCGGGCCTTCGACCACGGTATTGGAGAGGCGGCCGAGTTCGTCAATCTCGACCTCGACGACGTCGCCAACCGCCATTGGCCGCGAGTGCCACGGTGTGCCCGTCAGTACGACGTCGCCCGGTAACAGCGTGATGTGGCGGCTCAGGTCCGCGAGGAGATAGTCGATTCCCCAGACCATCTCGCTCACGGGGCCTTCCTGGACGATTCGGCCATTGAGATAGGTGCGAAGTCCCGAGTTCCGCAGGTCTACACCGCTCACGATTCCCGGACCGATCGGGCAAAAGCCGTCCATGCCCTTGACCCGCAGCATGGAGCCCGCGTCGGTGCCGCGGAAATCGTGTGCGCCGATGTCGTTGGCCGGGGTGAAGCCCGCGATGTGCTCCCACACGTCTTCGAGGGGCGCGTTCTTCATCGGCTTCCCGACGATTGCGGCGATCTCTCCCTCGTAGTTGAGCCAGTGGCAACCGGCCGGCCGCACGAGGTCACCGCGATGAACGTTGAGCGCGCTCACCGGTTTCGAGAAGTAGGTCGGGGTTTCGCCCTCGAGATCGCGGCCGAATTCGATGGCGCGCGACCGGTAGTTCAGGTGCACACAAATGATCTTGCTGGGATCACAGGGAGGCAAATAGACCGCCTCATGTTCCGGTATCCGGCGACCGTCGGACAGCGCGAGCATCTCTCCCTCCGGTTCGCACCACTGTGCTCGACCCTCGAGCAGAACGCGGCGC
>VXPW01000102.1:0-10488 GCA_009839325.1 Rhodospirillales bacterium | reverse complement strand
TCGGGAGAAGGAGTGCTGGTCAGACATTGCGGCAAGGTCCCTCCGGTGCCATTCGCGCGTCTCCCGTCAACCGGCGGGCTGTTTGTATCCGATGTCGAAAACCACGTGGACCTGGCCGGTGCCGATGGAATTCTCGTAGGCCGAGTACCGCTTGCCGCGGGCCTTGCAGGCGCGCCCGCCGATGGCGCCAAGCAGCATCAGGTAGTGGCCGAAACGTCCTTCCGGCCCGTGGCGGCGGTACTCCGGGTAGAAATCGCAAACTGCCGCGTGGTCGCCGCGTTCCCAGCATTCCAGCACATGGCGGTCCGCGGCCTGCGCTTCGGGTGTGATGACGTGGCTTGGATCGTAGTCCTGGTGATCGAACAGGGTGCGCAGCGGCCAGAATCGATGCGACAGGCCGCCGCTCCCGAGCAGGGCGACCCGGGCCGGCGTGCGCGCCACTGCGGCAGCAATGACCTCCCCGAAGGCGAGATAGTCGTCGAGCTCTGCAGTCTGACAGATGCCGGCGGAAAGGATTTTCTCGTCACGGCGCATGTGATGGACGAGATTGATCGTGGGATAGTGACGAGGCAGCGTCGGCGTGGTGACGTTGGTCATCCTGATGCGCCGTTCCTTCGCCACGGTCCGGATTGCGTCGGCGAGTTCCGGGGCGCCGGCGTAGTCGAACGGAAGTTCGTGAATGACCCTGGGCACCTCTTCCGAGGTGTAGACGCCTTGGTGATGCCGGGCGCCTGCAATGACGTGTTCGGTCGTGGTGAACCAGTGGGTATCGAAGACCACCCAGCAATCGACTGCCCTGGCCTCGAAGTGCGCCTTCAGGCGTCGGTAGCCTTCGACCAAGGTGGTGTCCCGGCCGCTGCCATCGAGTCTCCGCCGGACGTCCTCCTCCAGCATGACGGTCGGGACGTGACCCACCACCGCCGCGCTTACGATCTCACCCACGCTACGGGCTCCCGAAGCTTTCCCTTTGCATGACTACATTCTTGACGTCGCAAAAGAAATCGAAACTCCAACGTCCGCCCTCGCGACCGATCCCCGAGATCCTCGCGCCGCCGAACGGGGCGGCCAGGTCGCGAACGAAGAAGCAGTTGACCCACACGGTCCCCGCGACAATGGCAGCGGCCATCCGCCCGGCCTTGGCCTGGTCCGACGTGTAGACCATGGCGGCGAGGCCGTAACGCGTCGCATTGGCGAGCGAAAGCGCCTCTTCCTCGTCGTCGAACACGTTCCAGGTCAGCACTGGACCGAACACCTCTTCCTGGAAGATCTCGTCGTCGGGTGCAACGTCGACCAGGAGGGTCGGCTCGTAGTAGAGCTCGGCGAAAGCATGCGGGCGCCCGCCGAACAGCGGCCGGGCGCCGTTTGCCAAGGCGCGCTCCACGTAACCGTGCACCCGCGCGAGCTGCCGCGAATGGATCAGCGGGCCGATGCGGGTCGCCCGCGACCGAGGGTCACCGACGGGCAGCTTCGCCGTCGCCACCTGCACCTTGCGGAGCAGCGGCTCGGCGATGCTCCGTTCCACGAGCACGCGGGTCCCGGCGAGGCACACCTGCCCGGCATTGATGTACTGGTGGGCGATGGTTCGTGCTGCTGCATCGGCGTCGGCATCCGCAAACACGATGAACGGCGACTTGCCGCCAAGCTCGAAGCTGACCGGCGTCAACGATGCGGCTGCCGCCCGGCCGATCCGGCGAGCCGTTTCGGGTGAGCCCGTAAAGCTGATGCGGTCGATGTCCGGGTGCTCCGCCAGGAAAGCGCCGGCTTCGCCGCCTGTGCCCTGCACGACGTTCAGTACGCCGGGAGGCAGACCGGCCTCACTTGCGAGATCGGCCAGCATTGAGCAGGTGAGGGGAGCCCATTCCGGCGGTTTGAGCACCACGGTGTTGCCGGCCGCCAGGGCAGGACCCACCTTCCAGGTACTCAGCATCAACGGCGCGTTCCAGGGCGTGATCAGCGCCGCTACCCCGGCGGGTTCGTAGCGAACATGGTTGTCGACGGTGTCTCCAGCGATGACCCCGCCATCGATCTGCGATGCAAGTTCGGCGAAAAACGCAATGTTGTGCGCGGACCTCGCCACGATGTTCTTCTCGTTGCCAATGAGCAGGGATCCGTTGTCGTGGGTTTCGACAATGGCAAGGTCTTGCGTGTGATGGCGAATGCGCGTCGCCAGGCGTTCAAGGATCGGTCTGCGGCCTGTCGGTCCCAGGGCTGCCCATTCCGGGAACGCGTTCCGCGCCGCCCGGACGGCCTCGTCCACTTCTCCGGCAGAGGCTGCGCAGATCTCGCCAAGCGGCTGCTGGTCGATGGGCGAAAGCAATTCGAACGTGTCGGACGAGGCAATTCGCCGACCGCCAATCCAGTGCCGCGTGTCGACATCGACGGAGGCGATACGAAGGTGCCTCGACATCTGTCTACGGTGTGGCATCCAGGTGCGACCAGAATGCCGGGACTTGGGTCCACTCGCGGTCGTTCTGGGCGCCCATGTGGGCCAGCGCATATGCGCGCGCGGCGGAAGCGAGGTAGTAGCGCTCGTACAGTTCCATGCGCCCCCCGAGCGCGGAACCAGCAAAATCCCACGCAGTCCGGAACAGGCGGCTTCGTGCTTCCGGGTCAACGTCGCCGGCGCCCGGCAGGTAGCGGTCGAGCCAGGGGCGGAGGTCGGGATGGTCGAGTCCAGCCTTTGAAGGTGTCGCCAGCAGATTGTGTGACGCGATGCGCTTGATGATCTCGTTCACCCGGGGCATCCACGTCGGCAGCGTCGGGCGAAGCGCCCGGAAGGGCGCTTCGCTGCAGAACCACGTGCCGTCCGCGAATTCATGTGCATCGGCTTCCGCTGCTCGTACCGCGGACCGGGTGAGTTCAGCGTAGCTCCAGATCTCCCCAAGCATCTGCATCACGTCCGGCCGGCGGTTTTGGCCGACCGCGTCCGCCATGCGACAGCAGAGTTCATAGGCAAACTCCAGTTTTACCATCGCCCGTATGCAGGTCTGCTGCATGATGTTGCCCACCCAGCCTCGGGCCATCACGGCGTTGTAGGTCGCGGGATCGCCGTCCAGAAAGATGCGGTGCCGGGGTACTTCGACGTCGTCGAACACGACGAAAGCGTCCTGCTCGTCGAAACGGGACGAGAAGGGTTTGTCGAAGGGGTCGACATCGAGTCCGTAATGATCGCGGCAAATGATCTTGAGACCAGGACTGGACAATGGAATCGAGAACACCAGCGCCACGTCGTCACGATCCTTCGGGATAGGCTGGCCGGGATAGACCGCTAGCTCGTCAGCGAACGGTCCGAGCGTGGCCAGGATCCGGGCCCCCCGGACGACGATTCCCTCGCTGGTTTCAGACACCTTCCTGAGCGCTACTTCTCCGTTGACGCCGTCGTACGGAGGGAGTCTCCCGTCCACGGTTGGGTGAATGATGGTGTGGGTCAGCGCCAGGTCGTTTTCGGCGACATGGCGCTTAAACGCGACCAGGTTCTCCGCACCCTGTGCATTGCCGTTTGCGGACCAGACACTTGGCTGACCGGCGAAGCCCGCAAACGTAAGGTTCACGTAGTCCGGTGTGCGTCCCAGCATCCCCATGCTGTAACGCGCCAGTTGTTCCAGGCCTGTGTGGCGACGGAGCAGATCGTCGGCGCTTAGCGGAATGAGATGGCTGATGCCGGTCGGGTGTTTAGACACCGGATCGACAAAGACGCAATCCCCCGCGTGCAGGTGTTGCCAATCGAAGAATCCGGACACGCCGTGAACCGAGCCCGCGAACGCCGGGTGCTCGGTCACGTCCTGCACCCGTTCTCCGCCCAACCAGACTTCACGGCCGTCAGCGCGCAGGCCGCTGACATATTCGGCTCCAGTTCTCGTCGTCATCTCGCGATCTAGTTTGATATCAAATCATATGACCCTAAGTGGCCCGGCCATTGGTGTCAATTCCAGGAATCTCCGAGGCCCGACGACAGGGTGTGCGGGTACAATTCCGAGGCTGCGGTCTCGTCCGCAGCGCGGTCTCACGGTGAAGATCTCTCTGCCGTCTGCGATCTCACCACCTGCACAGCAGATCTGAAACGACGTTGGCGTGAACCAGTGTTATTCGAAGGAGACCGGTGGTCCCGGTAATTCATCGCGGCACGCAAACGCCACTCATTCCCGGTCGGTCAAGACAGTGCGCCGACCAACGTTCGCGAGAAGCGCGCCTGCTTTGACGGGCCCTCCTGGCCTGATGGCGTACTCGAAGATGGCTCAAACAACCGCTTCGATGCTGCGGCCGCGACAAGCCGCACAAGTCCACAGGCTCCGAAGGCCTCCCTCCGGCACGTGCGCGGCAAAGATCATCAGTACGGATCTGTGCAGGTTTCTGACGAACCGTTGAGCAGGATGCGCGATCGGCTAGGTGGGGCGGCAGCGTTGCGGGGAGCATTCGTCAATTTGCGCAGTCCGATATCCAGCGAAGAATCACCGGGTCAGATTCCGGCCTACCTCGTAGCAATAGAGACTGGTTGGGGTGAAATCCAAAGGTTGGTTTCCGGGCCAGGTATCACTGGACGCTGTCCGTGTCCGCGTCGTTACGGTCGCGTCGATGTCGGCGTATCGATTCGCCAGCGCCATGAGCCCTTTCAGCTCGTGGGGCCGATCTGCGGCCCGGTCTGACCATTTGACTTCCACGCACCAGTCGGGTGCCTGCCCGGGACCCGCATAGACAATGTCTACTTCGTTGTTTCCCCAGCGCGCATAGTGAAGGCTAAGGTCGTCTTGGGCATGGAACCACTGTGCGAATACGGCTGTTTCCGCGACCGGACCCATTTCGTCGTCACCTTCGCTGACTGGACCGAACAGGGCACACCGCAGTGCCGGCGTGGTGACGTAGACCTTGAAGGAACTAGCGCGTTTGAAACGTCGGGCGTTCTGGTCGACACGGTGCACGACCTTGATCAGGAATGCCGCCTCCAGATACTCGAGGTATCGCCGAATGGTCGGCTTGGATACGCCGGATTGTCGTGACAGGGCATCCAATGACACTTCCCTGGCAGTGTTGTAGGCCAAGGTCAGAAATAGGGCGTTGAGTTCCTGAACATCCTGAATGCCGTACAGGCTTGGCAAGTCGCGTAACAGCACTTTGTCGACAATGTCGGCCCCGATGTAGCGGGCAGGGTTTGAGCGGACGACTGGAGATAAAACGGCTTCCGGATAACCACCAAAATTGACGTACTCAACGAAGTGGCGGTTCAGGCGATCAATCGCATTCGTTCGGTAGCCACGTTCCGGATCGTCCACCACGAGCCCCTCGATGTCCTGCAGGTCCAGGAATTCATGGAACGTCAGTGGTGGAAGCAGAAAGTCCGTGAAACGGCCGGCCCCGGATTCCACACTCTTGAGCCGAAGCGCTGCTGCGGCTGAGCCGGACACCACACATCTGACTTCCGGATGGGTGTCCACGAACGATTTGAGATGACGTTCCCAGTCCGCCAAGTACTGAATTTCGTCCAGGATTAGCAACCGAGGGCCGTCAGGATTTCTGCTCGCCTGGCCGATCTCCTGTGCTGCCTCTTCAATGGAGAGCCGAGTGTAGAGCGGATGGTCTAGCGAAACGTAGCCGACCTGCTGGGGTGCGAACGTCTCGTTTTTGATCAGGCGCGCAATGAGGTGATGAAGCAGGACCGTCTTGCCGACACGACGAGGCCCCATGAGGACCACAGCCCGGCGGACTCCCGTTTCCTCCACGAGTTGTGCGAAGCGTTCAAAGTACGCGCGTGGCTTAAGATCGCGGTAATCGCTTCGAACTGCTCCTCCCGTCCACCAGGGGTTCTCGGCGCGCATTCGCTGGCGTCGTTGACCTGAGGAAATCTCGCGCATTACGGAACGTTAATCGAAAGAATTCCAGGTGTCAAAATAGAGAAAGTCAACTTACCTTACTTGAAGCATCCGGATTGAGTCGTTAATTTTCAATGCTTTGATCGTGCACAATCTGTGGAATAGTGGCTTTCGTTCCAGGCTTCCATCCAAATGGTTCCGCCGCTGCGAACGTTCGCGCACCCCGTGCCGCAACACCAGCGCCGCCCTGGCTGGTAGCGCTGGAGACCGCCCGATACACTTCCGAGAAACAGCCATCGTTCAGGAAATTGGCGGAGTCCCGGAGGCAAAAAGTGGTTACAGCTGCTAACGCGGCGTCGTCCGCCGGAGAACTGCATTACCTCACGGCCGCCGAGCTCCTTGTCCGATACGGGCGCAAGACACTGTCCCCCGTCGAAGTGGCCGAAGCGATTCTGGCCCGCATCGATGCCCTGAACCCGCAACTGAATTGCTTCGTCGTCGTCGATGCCGAGCGAACCCTGCGAGACGCCCGCTCCTCGGAATCACGCTGGCAGCGGGACGCCCCCCTCGGGTCACTGGATGGCGTGCCGGTATCGGTCAAGGATTTGCTGCTGACCGAGGGCTGGCCCACACGCAAGGGGTCCCTGACGGTGCCGGCCGACGGGCCCTGGGACGACGATGCGCCGGCGGTGGCGCGCCTGCGGGAGCACGGCGCGGTACTCCTCGGCAAGACGTCGACACCGGAATACGGACACAAGGGCACCACGTCGAGCATTCTCTGCGGTGTCACGCGGAATCCCTGGAACCCCGACCTCACGCCTGGCGGATCGTCCGGAGGGGCCAGTGCCGCTGTTGCCGGCGGGATGGGCCCGCTGGCCCTTGGCACGGACGGCGGGGGGTCGGTGCGCATTCCCTCCAGCTTCACGGGTCTCTTTGGCCACAAGCCGTCCTATGGGCGGGTTCCGGCGTGGCCTATGTCACTGTTCGGCACGGTGGCCAACGTGGGTCCCATGGCGCGCACCGTGACCGACGGTGCGCTCCTGTTCGAAGTGATCAACCGACCGGATCATCGTGACTTTCACGCGCTTCCTCCCGACGATACGGATTACCGCGCGGCCGCGTTGGCCGGAGCCAAGGGCCTTCGGGTCGCCTACACCCCCGATTTCGGGATGCTGCACGCGATCGACGGACAGGAACTCGATCCGGCCGTCGTGAAGGCGACGCGCGATGCCGCCGACGCGCTGCGCGAAGCAGGTGCGGACGTCCAGGAGATCTCGCTCGAATGGCCACGCGATCCATCACGGATTTTCCGACTGATCTGGATCATGGGGGCGGCGCGCCTGGCCGACGACCTGAGCGCCAGCGACTACGAGCTCCTCGATCCCAACCTGCAGTCGTTCTGTGAAGCCGGCAGGAAATGCGGGCTTGGCGAGTACTACGAGGCGCAGGAGGGGCGGGAGGTGCTCTGGACCTGGCTGACCGAGCAGTTCCGCGCCGGACCGTTTGACGTGCTGCTTGGTCCGACCATGCCGGTGCTGCCGTTCAAGGCCGAGCAGAATTTCCCGGACGGATGGGACCGGAACCCGCTCGCGTGGGTGCCCTTTACGCCGATCTTCAATTTGACCCGGCACCCCGCGGCATCCGTGAACGCGGGCTTCTTCGAGGGACTGCCGGTCGGCGTGCAGCTGGTCGGCCCCTGGTACCGCGACCAGGTCGTGTTTCAGGCGGCGGGGGCGCTGGAACGGGAACTCGGGCTGGTCGGCCGCCGCCCGCCGCTCTGAGGCAAGCCGATCAGTCGCCGGCGACCCGGACGACGGTGCGACCGGTGACGCCGCCCTTCAGAATGGTCGCTAGCGATGCCTGAAGGTCGTCGAACCCGATTTCGGTGGTGATCGAACCCAGGTCGGACGGCCGAAGTTCCCCGGCCATCCGGGTCCAGAGGGGGCCGCGTTCGGCCATCGGGCACATCACCGAGTCGATTCCGAGAAGTGAGACGCCTCGGAGGATGAACGGAAAGACGGTCGACTGAAGCCCCGGACCGCCCGTCAGGCCGGTGGACGCGCATACCCCGCGGTACGCCATGGTGGAGAGGGTCCACGCCAGGATGCGCCCGCCGACCTGATCGACCGCTCCCGCCCACCGGGCCTTGCCGATGGGACGCGGTTCTGCGCTGACTTCTTCCCGGCTCAGAATGGATTCCGCCCCGAGCCCGGTCAGGAATGTTGCGGCGTCGGTCTTGCCGGTGGCGGCGGCCACGCGGTACCCGAGTTTTGCCAGCATGGCGACCGCCATGCTCCCCACGCCGCCCGAGGCGCCGGTTACCAGAACCTCGCCGTTGTCAGGGGCAAGGCCGTTCCGCTCCATCTGCTGCACGGCCAGCGCAGCGGTGAAGCCCGCAGTACCGAACGTCATGCAATCGCGAAGACTCAGGCCATCCGGGCGGTGGAACAGCCAGTCGCCGGGCACGCAGCACAGTTCGGCGAAACCGCCGTCGTGGTTGACGCCGAAGTCGAAGCCGGTACAGACCACCTGGTCTCCTTCGCGGAACCGATCGTCTCGCGATGCGGCGACCACGCCGGACATGTCCACTCCGGGAACGCGAGGCCAGGCACGGACCACGCCCCCCTTCGGAAGGGTTGCCAGCCCGTCCTTGTAGTTCACGCAACTCCACGCGATCCGCACGACCACCTCGCCGTCTTGTGGTTCGGGGACATGGTGCTCCTCGTATCCCAGTTGGGTAGCGTCGTCCTCTTTGCGTACAACGAAGGCGCGGTAGGTTTGGGTCATGGTTGATCCTCGTGTAGAAGCGCGTGGTGGAACGCGCGCTGAATCAATGCACTGGTTTGGGCGGTGGCGACTGATCGCACGCCGGTGGATACTCGAATCCGGCGCAAGTTATATCGCCAACCGATCGGTCAGCCACCCCTTTGCCTCGGCCCGACCTCCAAAGCGGCCGCGCGACGGCGGTCACCGAGTTTCGTCAAGGCAAGCCGGTCTGGCAGGGTCGAGCAAAAATGGCCTGAATAAGGCCGGCCCGGAGGGTCACCCGGCGGCAGCTTGCGGCCGGCTCTCGCGGAGTCGGTGAGCGAGTTCGAAGACATGGGGATCGTCGATTTCCAGGCGGCGGAGCGCCGATTCCAGCTGCCGAAGATAGTCGAGGTTGGTACCGCTGGGGCCGGCCGCGCGTGAGATTTGGGCGATCATCTCGTCAATGGGCGCAGGACCGAGGAACGCATGGTTGTCGACGGGAGCGATGTAGACGATCCCGGCACTGGTCCCGCCCAAGCGAAACTCGAGCTTCACGCTGTGCCTCCGGTACCCGTTTTTCTCTCGGTGATCGAGACCTTCAAACGTGGCCTTGGCTACCGCTTCCCCCACCCGGTAGGCGACGCCTTCGCAGGTGGCGCCCGCTTCCGGGACCAGCGTCACGACGCGTCCCGGCGCATGCGGGAGTCCGCGGTGATCGTGCGAGCCTTGCCAGAAGCGCCGGGTCCAGCCCCGGACACGCGCCACGCGGCGCTCCTGGTAAGCAATGCCGGGCCGCCAGATCAGCGATCCGTACCCGAAGACCCACACGTTGCCTACGTCCCTGATTCCGTTGACGGTCGGATTCACGATTGCGGTGGCTGCAGAGCGGCGGCGCCGTGGCGGACGGAGGACTTCAGCCGCCATCAAGCAGGTACTTGGCCCCCACAAGCAGCGACCACCGCCCGATTTCGCTGATTCGCGTGTAACTGGTCAGTCCGGGGACCTTGTGCTCGGAGTACCCGTGCGAGCCGTCGATATCGCCGACCCGGTTGTAGCTCAGCTTCAGGCCGATGAGGATGCCGCTTCCGAGGTCGACATCGACGCCAGCATGAACGTGCCCGGACGGCACGATGTCCGATAAATCAATGTGCTGCAGGCCATCGTACTGACCCGGGTTGTCGCATGGCACTGCCGGCCTGCACCGGTACCGGCCCTCGTAATAGATCCCTGAGAGTTCCGCTGACGACACGCCCACCCCGGCCCCGAGATATGGCGTGATGCCGTAGGCCAGCGGGAAATCGCGGTAGACGTTGACGGACAGGGACCGGACCGTCAGATCATCGGTTGAGGCGTTCGACATGGATTCATAGATGCTGTCCGTCGCCGGAACGAGGGGGGAACCATCCAGGTAAGTGATTCCGGCGAAGGCCTGCGCAACGGCGCTTCGGCGCTGGGTCAGTCCGACCTCGATACGCGTGTCACCGAAGAAGCGACCGACGGCCAGCTCGACGGCCGTGCCGGAAGCGGCGTGAAGGTCATAGAACCATTTGTAGCCCGTAGGCCTGCCACCGGCGAGATGTCTGCAGTCGTCATCCGGATAGCAGGTATCGTCCCGGTTCCGGCCGGCCTGCTTCAGGTCGGAGGATGCGTTTGCACCGGCGGCAAGCGATACGTACCAGCCGGCCCCACCCAGCCCGCCGATGTCGCTCTCGCCGGCCGCGGCGTCCTGGCCGGGCACTGCGATCGAGCAGACGCCCAGCCCCAGCACGGCAACTGCTCTGGTTACACCTGCCCGGAATCGTCGCATCCGATTCTCTCCCGTTTGCCTCAACTGGCAGTGCCGCCCTCATCGACGGGGGCACCTGGGGACAACTGGAACCGCGAAAGGGTACAGACTCTGGTGATGCGGTGTGGTCTCGCGACAGGCTCGTGCTGC
>VXPW01000097.1 GCA_009839325.1 Rhodospirillales bacterium | reverse complement strand
GGGTTGGCCAGCAAGGCGGCCGGGTCTTCGGCGCAACAGGCGAAGAGTTCCTCGCGGAAGTTTGATCGAAGCTAGGTTTCCAGCTTACTGCGGGTGAAGTTCGTAGTTCCAGTCGTCGCTGGCTTCGTCACGACGTACCAACTGGGTTTCCATCTCCGCGTCCGACTCCGTCACCAGCTTCGGGTACTTGCTCTGATCGAGCTTGGCCCTGACCGGACGCCCCGCGTCGGTTCGCGGATTGCCGATGAGATCGACGACGGTCTCAAAGACCTGCAGCGGCTTGCGTCGCCAATGCTGCGTGATGTGACAGAACAGCCGGTGCTCGATCTTGTTCCACTTGCAGGTGCCGGGCGGGAAGTGGCTGACGTGCACGCGCACCCCCGTCTCGTCGGCAAAATGCTGAAGCCCCTGCTTCCACGTGGGCGACCGCAATCCGTTGCCGCCCCCCGCAGCGGCGGTGATGAACAATTCGCGTGCGCCCGGGTAACGGCTCGTGCTCAACTCCTCCCAACACCGCCGAAGCGATGCCATCGCGAATGCAGGGGTGTCGTGGTCAAGTCCGACACTGACCCACGCTTCGTAGCGGCTCATGTCATAGATGCCGTAGGGAATCGCCTTGCCCGCCGCATCCTGGGGAACGTCGCGACTCAGCGACTTTTCGGGCCGCCCCTTGGGCTGCCACTCCCAGCCGGTGAGCTTGAAGTCGCCGATCAACTCCGTCTTCTTGGTGTCGACGGAGATCACCGGCTGGGCGCGCTGGAGAAACGAATCCGCCTTCGAATTGATGTGTTCGAACTGTTCGTGGCTGTTCGGATGCGGGGTCAACTCGTGACTCTTGCGCACCGATTGCGACCGATAGCCCAGCTCGTGCAGCGATCGGCCCACGGTCATCGCGCTCACCTTCCAGCCGGCGTTCGTCAGCGCCGCGGCGAGCCCCCGCCGACTCCTGCATGTCCAGCGCAACGGCGATTGCAGGTCGCCGCGCGTCATCGGGTCAACCAGCTGCTCCAGTGCCCGCCTGAAGCCAGGTTGGGACTGTTCGATCCCCGGGCGCCCCGCGCCCGGGCGGCGGATGCGACCGATCTCGGCGCCGCCCGACTCCAGTTCGCGGCGCCCCTTGCGAATGGTCGGGCGCGACAATCCTGTCGCCTCCGAGACCAGCGCATCACCTCCATGCCCGATAGCGCGCGATTCTGCCGCCGCCCACATACGACGCCCGCGCTCATCGAGATACGCCTCGACCGCTGCGTACTTCTGGGCGATCGTCGCCTTGAGTTCATGATTGTGCGGCATCAGCAGGGCGAGAATACCATCGGGCATGGATGGCGAGGTAACTTGGAACCACGCCCCCAGGCCCGCCCGACGCGCTCGGGCGTTCGGTTCAGCCCCTTCCGATCGGGATCGTCCCCGGCCCACTCGATCGACATGCGAACGGCGACCTCGGTCTCGGAGCGGCGCGGCCGACGGCATGCGTCCGAGCCAGTGCGTGCGTGCGTCGAGGCCTGATGCTGGAGAACAGCGGCGTCCATTTCCCAGCTTTTCATCGATGTCGGGCCCTCCTGTGCGGCGGTTCCCTTGCGTCCTAGAATGGAACGTTATAACATTGCATATCGGCTTCACAAGGTGAGACTGGCGATGACCGAACCGCCGACCCAACCCCGGCCGTGCACCGATCGGGATTGCCGCGGACAGCACGCGCCACACGAAAGGGTCGCGCTGGCAACGGCGATTTGCCGGGAACGCGGCGTACAGATGACCGAGTTGCGAAAGAGCATCCTGGAACTGCTGTGGGCCAGCTGTGGACCGACCAGCGCCTACCAGCTGATGGAGGCGCTCAAGCGCCGAGATTCACGCGCCGTCGGACCGCCGACCGTGTACCGGGCGCTCGACTTCCTGATGACGCAGGGTCTCGCCTCCAAGATCGAGAGCCTGAACGCCTACGTCCCGTGCGTCCATCCCGAGCGCGACCACGATTGCCTGTTCTTCATCTGCCGGGACTGCCGAACATCGGTCGAGTTCGAGAATCCGCGGATCGCAGCACTGCTGGCCGAGGATGCCGCCGGCTTCGGGTTCGTCGCGACACGTCGCACGGTCGAAGTCGAGGGCAGGTGCGCGCGGTGCACAGAAGCCGGCGGCACGGCGTAGCCGGATACTGGGGCCTGCACCCTTGGAGAGCCCGTGTCCGGACGGATCGCCGCAGCGGCTGCACGTGAGTGCCTCCGGCGCGGTATGGAGCGCCGACAAGAGGACGCGGCGCACGCTTACGGGCTGCTTTGCGATCCCGGTCGGCGCGACGCCGGTCGGGGGGATGTCTGATACCGCGCCGCATGAGTTTGCCGGGCAACGCAATGGCCAAGGCGATCCCGCCAGGAGAGGCCTTCGGCCATCTAACCGCGGGCCTCACATCCGCACTGCCGCCGGCTCTCGGACCGGCGGACGATCTTGCCACGCGGGCCTTCCCGCGCTGCTTTCCCGAAGCCTGAAAGGACCTCTCCGTGCCCACCCGCCGATCGCTTCTGACATTCGCCACCGCCGTCTTCATCCTGGCGTTCGCCGCGCCACCCTTCGCTCAGTCCGACCGACCGATCCCGGTCGTCGCCACGTTCTCGATCCTCGGCGACATGGTGAAGCGGATCGGCGGCGAGCACGTCACCGTCACGACGCTGGTCGGCCCGGACGGGGATACACATGTCTACCAGCCCACCCCGATCGATGCGCGGGCCGTTAGCGAAGCTCAAATCCTCGTCGTAAACGGGCTGCAGTTCGAAGGCTGGCTGGACCGTCTGGTCGACGCTTCGGACTTCCGCGGGGTCCGGGTGGTGGCCACCGAAGGCATCGAACCGATCACATACGAACACGGAGCCGACACGCATGATCGCGACCGCGAGGCCGGCCACGACACCCACGCGGAGGACGACCATCACGAAGGTCACGACCACGGCGCCTTCGACCCCCACGCATGGCAGAGCGTCCGCAATGCAACCGTTTACGTGGACAGCATCACCTCGGCGCTGGCCAAGGCCGACCCGGGGAATGCCGATGCGTTCTACCGCAACCGCGAAGCCTACGTGAACGAGCTTCAGGCCCTCGACTCGGAAATCAGCAAGATTGTTGCCGGGCTTCCCGCCCGGAGCCGGACCGTCGTCACCTCCCACGACGCGTTCCAGTATTTCGGTCGCGATTACGGACTGACCTTCCTCGCGCCACAGGGAATCAGCACCGATTCGGAGGCGTCCGCGCAGGATGTTGTCAGCCTGGTCCGGCAGATCCGGGAACAGGGCATTCGTGCAGTCTTCATCGAGAACGTGGCGGACCCCCGCCTCCTGAGGCGAATCGCCGACGAGACGGGCGCCGTCATCGGCGGCACGCTCTATCCCGGCGCTCTGTCCGGCCCGGACGGACCGGCGTCAACCTACCTCGACATGATGCGGCACAACGCGATGACGCTCGCACGGGCGCTGGCTTCATAAGGCCCGGCGCAGCCTTCGAAGGCGAGGACGGACGATCCTGGTGGTTGCCACCCGGCAAATTTTGAATCGGCACCGTTGGGCGACTTGCCGACAAATAGCCAAGCCAGTCACGTCGACGAGGTGTCTGCCAGATTCGGTCTCAACTAAGGGTGCGCAGGGCTTCTTGGACGATCTTGGCATTCTCCGTGCCGAGCCGATTCAGGACATCCTGATTCTGCGCTTCCACGTGCTGGCGCACCTGCTCAATTGGTCTCAGTCTGGCATCGGTAAGCACCAAATGAAGCCGTCAGTGATCCTTCGATGAAGGCTGCCCGTGGACCAGCCCGTTCGCAACCATGCGATCGACCAGCTTGGACAGCGTCGGCGGGCTAAGCAACACGACCTCGGCCAACTCGCCCATGGTTCTCTTCTCGTCCGAGCTGCGGGTCTCCAGCCCCCGCCAAGTCTCCACTTGGACGTTCAGGTCTTTGAGTCGGGCGTGCAGGCTCACGTGCAACCTGCGGTGCGCCACGACCAGATCGTAGAAGGGGAACCTGCCGATGGTGTCCGTCCAACACCCGATCAGTGGTGGTGTGGAACCTCCGCTTCCGACACGGCGTCCGCCTCCAGGTCTGCCGGCAATTCCGGCATGGGTTCGCCGGCCAGGGCGATCTCGACGCCCTGGTGTGCCGGCACCGGCAATTCGACCGGCTCGTCCGCTTCGGCGTAGTCCGCGAACGTGTGCGTCAGGATCCAGGCATGCGCGTCCGGGAAGTCGGTGCGCGTACAGAGGACATGGTCGCCGAACCGGGCGATCGCCCGAAGATCGGGTACCGCGAACGCAAACGGGGTATCGCCCTGCATCAGCGCTTCGGCATCGCCGAGCGACAGCAGGAGAACCCGGAGCTGGTCGGTGGCGATCAGGTCGGCCAGGCGCTGCAGCGTCCGCGCCCGGGCCACCCGCGCGCTGGCTTCCGGCAGGTGCTCCTCGAGGAACGCCTGGATCCGCTTGG
>VXPW01000011.1 GCA_009839325.1 Rhodospirillales bacterium | reverse complement strand
CAACGTCGAACGAAGTAGTAACGACAGGCTGCGCTGTCCGTCCGGACGAGGACGACGGTGACGGGGAGGCACTCCTCGCCGAGTATCCCGGTCTCTATCCGGGCGGCGAGACCGCCCACGTGCCGCCACGGGCTAAGACCGCGGCTTGGGTGCCGCCAGCAGAGTTATGCGAAGGCGGGGGACACTGGTGTCGCGTGCTGGGCGGTCACATGCATGTCGCGAGGTTGCCGCAGCATCCGCAGCTTCGTATATACCTTGCAGTCGAGGCGCGGGCATCTCTACCCGCAGCCGGGCGGATTAATTCATGTCCTGGAACAATCAAAACGGCCCCTGGGGGTCGGACCGCGGGTCCGGCGGCTGGGGGAGTGGGCCCGGAAGCCCCCTCTCCGGCGGCCCGCCGCAGAATCCCCTGGGGGATGCGGCCAAGGCCGCGCGCAAGTTTTTCCAGTCGTTCATCCCGGGCGGCAAGAAGTTCATCCTGCTTGGCATCGCGGTCGTGGCCGGTCTTTGGCTCGCGAGCGGCTTCTACACGGTGGGGCCGCAGGAGCAGGGTGTCGTGCTTCGCTTCGGCGAGTATGTCACGACCACCCAGCCTGGCCTGAACTACGTGCTGCCCCGGCCGATCGAGGAAGCGATCGTGGTCCCCGTGACGCGGACCCGGAACGTCGAGATCGGTTTTCGCAGTGGCGGCAGCGGCACCCGGAACATCGACGACGAGAGCCTCATGCTGACCGGCGACGAGAACATCATCGATGTCAACTTCGTCGTCCAGTGGGTGATTGGGAACGCCGGCGACTTCGTCTTCAATCTCCGGAATCCGGATCAGAATGTCCGCGACAGCTCCGAAAGCGTGATGCGTGAGATCATGGGCCGGACACCCATCGAGTTCGCGCTGGCCGAGGGACGCGACCAGGTCCGTCAGGAAGCGCAGGTTCTGCTGCAGGAGATCCTTGATCAGTACAAGACCGGAATCGCGGTCACCGCGCTGCTGCTCCAGCGCGCGGATCCGCCGCCGCAGGTGATCGACGACTACCGGGACGTCCAGCGCGCGCGCGCCGACCAGGAACGGCTGGTGAACGAGGCGCAGGCGTACGCCAACCGGATCGTACCGGAAGCCAAGGGTGAGGCAGCACAAATTCGCGAGGGCGCGGAAGCCTACCGGCAGCGTGTGATCGCCGAGGCGGACGGTGCCGCCCAGCGCTTCATCTCGGTGTACAAGGAATACGAGCAGGCCAAGGACGTGACCCGCCAGCGGATCTATCTCGAGACGATGGAAGGGCTGATGAGCAACATGAACAAGGTGATCGTCGACGACGCGGGAGGAGGGGTGGTGCCCTACCTGCCGCTCCCGGAACTCCGTCGCCGGGCGCTCGAAGGGAGCGCCAACTGATGTCGCGGATTGCCGGCATTGCGCTGGGCGCGCTGGCCGCCGTTGCAGCCGTGGCCGCGTACGAGAGCTTCTTCATCGTCGACGAGCGCGAGCAGGCGATCGTGCTTCAGTTCGGCGAGCCGCGGCGCGTGGTTCGGGAACCGGGTCTGCAGTTCAAGATCCCGTTCATCCAGAACGTTACCGTCTTCGACCGACGCATCCTGCTGTTTGACAATCCGGTCGAGGAAATCATTTCCTCTGACCAGAAGCGCCTGATCGTCGATGCGTTTGCCCGGTACCGGATCGTCGATCCGCTGCTCTTTTTCCAGACGATTCGCTTCGAGCTGGCGCTCCGCACCCGGCTCGGCTCGATCATCAACGACAGTCTCCGACAGGTGCTCGGCGAAGTGCCGCTGCAGTCGGTGATCTCCGAAAAGCGCGCGGCGCTGATGGCGGCCGTGGCCGATGGCGTGCGTCGGGAGGCCCGCCCGTTTGGCATTCACATCGAGGACGTGCGGGTCCGCCGGGCGGATCTTCCCAATGAGAACTCGGAGGCGATCTACCGCCGCATGCAGACCGAGCGCCAGCAGGAAGCTGCGCAGATCCGCGCCGAAGGCGAGGAAGAGGCCCGGCGCGTGCGGGCTGCCGCCGATCGCGACAAGACGGTGATTCTGGCGGAAGCCGAACGCGACGCGGAGGTGTTGCGGGGGCAGGGCGAAGCGGAGAAGAACCGCATCTTTGCCAGCGCATTCGGGCAGGACCCGGAGTTCTTTGCCTTCTACCGCTCGATGCAGGCGTACCAGAACGCCCTGACCGCCGATGACACGACGATGGTGCTTTCGCCCAAGAGCCAGTTCTTCCAGTTCTTCGGAACGGACGCGGTCGCGCCTCCCGAATAGCGCGGATGCTTCCACTTGGATGATCTGTGGGCTGCGCTCGGGCTTGTGCTGGTGATCGAAGGCGCACTATATGCGCTGTTCCCGGACGGCATGCGCAACGTGCTGCGGCGATCGCTCGAACTGCCGGCCGCCGCCGTGCGCGCGGCGGGTATCGTGGGCGCTGGCAGCGGCCTGGTCGTGATTTGGCTCATCCGGGGATAAGGCATGCCGCTCCCGGCCGGAGGTACCCCATGATCCGCCCGTCCCTCGTTTACCGCTCGATCGTTGCGTTCTGTTTCGTGGCCGTGCTGGCAGGCGCCTCGTCCACCCGCGTGCAGGCGGCCGAGACGGCGCTTCCCGACTTCGCGGACCTCACGGAGCGGCTGCTCCCGTCGGTGGTGAGCATCGCGACGGTCATGCGGTCGGCCAGTGGTCAGCGGCCGCAGTTCCCGCTGCCCCCGGACGCGTTTCCGCCGAACTCGCCGTTCCGTGACTTCTTCCGCGACTTCTTCGAGCGCGGTCCGCAGCAGTCGCCCAGCCCGCGGCCGCCACGGAGTTTCGGCGGCGGGTCCGGGTTCCTGATCGAGGCCGACGGCTACATCGTCACCAACCATCACGTAATCGAGGACGCCGACGAGATCGCCGTGACCCTGCATGACGGCAAGACCTATACCGCCGAGGTGAAGGGCACCGACCCGAAGACCGACCTGGCGCTCATCAAGATCGAACCCGACGCGCCGCTGCCGATCGTCGAATGGGGCGATTCCGACACGGCGAGAATGGGCAACTGGGTCTTCGCGATCGGCAACCCGTTCGGTCTCAGCAGCACGCTGACGGTCGGCGTGATCTCGGCGCTGGCGCGCGACATCCGCTCCGGGCCCTTCGACTCCTACATCCAGACGGACGCGGCCATCAACCGCGGTAACTCGGGCGGTCCCTTGTTCAACCTCGACGGCGAGGTCATCGGCGTCAACACGTCGATCTATTCACCGCCGGGCGGGGCCGGGGGATCGGTGGGCATCGGCTTTGCCGTGCCATCCTCCATTGCCCAGAACGTCGTCGCCCAGATCCGCGAGCTCGGCCGCACGCGCCGGGGCTGGCTGGGCGTGCAGATCCAGGGAGTCGGCGAGGACATCGCGGAATCGCTCCGCCTCGAGAAGCCCGCCGGGGCCCTCGTGGCGGTCGTGTTTCCGGACAGTCCGGCCGACCAGGCCGGGGTCCAGCCGGGTGACGTCCTCCTGAAGTTCGATGGCACCGATATCCCCACGGTGCGCGATCTCCCGCGCATGGTGGCCGGAGCCGAAGTCGGCAGCGAGATCGAGCTCGACCTCTGGCGCGACGGCAGGATGGAGACAGTCCGGGTCACGCTGGGCGAGCTTGAGACGGCCGAGGCGGCCCTGGCAAGCGCCGACGACATCGAACCCGCCAGCGGCGAGACCCTGGGGCTCACGCTTGCGACGCTGACCCCGGACGAGCGCTCGCGCCTGACCATCGGCGATGACGTGCACGGCGTGGTCGTCACCGGCGTCGCGCCCGAATCGGACGCCGCCGCCAAGGGAATGCAGGTGGGCGATGTCATCGTGGAGGTCGGGCGGAAGCCGGTGCGCACGCCGTCGGCGGCTGTCGAGGAGGTCGACCGCCTGCAGCAGGAAGGGCAGACGTCGATCCTGCTGCTCGTCAATCGCGAGGGCAGCAACTTGTTCGTCGCGCTGCGCACCGCCGAGAGCTGATCCGGCCGGAACCTCCCTCCGAGCCCATGGCCGCCGGACGGCCGCGGGTGGTCGTGGTGGCCGGCCCCACCGCCTCCGGCAAGTCGGCGCTCGCGGAAGCGCTCGCCCGCCGCCTCGGCGGGCAGGTCGTCAACGCGGACAGCGTGCAGCTTTACGGTGCCTTCCGAATCCTCACGGCGCGCCCTACGGTGGCCGCCGAGCGCCGGCTGCCGCACCACCTGTACGGCATTCTCGGGCCCGACGACCGCTGTTCCGCCGGGCGCTGGCGAAGTCTGGCTCTGGATGCCGTGGCGGCAGGGCATGCGGCCGGGCGGCCGTCCGTCCTGGTCGGGGGAAGCGGGCTCTACCTGGAGGCCCTGCTCCGCGGGTTCTCGCCGATCCCGTGCGTGCCGCCCTCGGTCCGCCGGGATGCGGTTCGGCGGCTCGAGGCCATCGGCCCGGCGGCGCTGCACGACGAACTGCGCAAGGTCGATCCGGTACTGGCCGGCCGTCTGGAACCGGGCGACCGGCAGCGCATCGTGCGCGGCTGGGAAGTCTGGCTCGCGACCGGCCGGGCA
>VXPW01000092.1:2351-4551 GCA_009839325.1 Rhodospirillales bacterium | reverse complement strand
GTGGTCGAGGAGCAGGCCCAGGCCCTGGTCCGCACTGCCTTCAGCACGTCCGCGCGCGAAGCGGGCGACATCTCCGCCGGGGCCTTCGACACGTCCGGACGCATGCTCGCGCAGGCCGTCACCGGCACGCCGGGGCACGTGAACGCGATGGCCGCATCGGTGAAGAGTTTCCTTGCCAAATACCCGCTCGAAATGATGGAGGCAGGGGACGTCTTCCTCACCAACGACCCCTGGCTCGGCACCGGCCACCTCAACGACTTCACGGCGGTGACCCCGACGTTCCGGAGCGGGCGCATCGTGGCCCTGTTTGCGGCGACCACCCACGTGGCCGACATCGGCGGCCGCGGTTTCGGGCCGGACGGGCGCCAGGTCTATGAAGAGGGCCTCAACATCCCGATCCTGCCGCTCGCAAAGCGCGGAGAGTTCAATGCGCTCGTGCTGGAGATCGTGCGCGCGAACGTCCGCAATCCGGTCGAGGTCGAAGGTGATCTCTATTCGCTTGCGGCCTGCAACGAGGTCGGCGGACGCCGTCTCGTGGGCATGATGGACGAGTTCGGTCTTGACGATCTGGAAGACCTGTCCCGCTACATCATCGACACGTCGCACGAAGGCATGCTGACGGAGATTCGCGCCCTTCCGCACGGCACGTACCGCAACGCGATGCGAATCGACGGGTACGAGCGGGAGCTGGACCTCGTCGCGGCGGCCACCATCGACGATACCGGCCTGTCGGTCACCTTCGACGGGACCTCGCCGGTATCGAGCTACGGCATCAACGTGCCGATTACGTATACCGAGGCCTACGCGAGCTTCGGGGTGCGGTGCGTGATCGGCTCGCGCATCCCGAACAATGCCGGCTCCCTTGCGGCCATCCGGGTGACCGCTCCGGAGGGGTCCATCCTCAATGCACCGCCACCGTGCGCGGTGACCGCGCGCCACGTGATCGGTCAGATGCTGCCCGACGTCATGCTCGGGTGCCTCGGCCAGGTGATCCCCGACCAGGTGCCGGCCGAAGGCACTTCCTGTCTGTGGAACCCGGTCTTTCTCGGCGGGCACGGCATGACCGGGGACGATCTGCAGAGCGGCCCGACCTTCGCCATGAACACGTTCCACGCCGGAGGGACGGGGGCCCGTCCCGGCAAGGACGGCCTCGATGCGACCGCGTTTCCTTCCGGCGTGCGCAATACGCCGATCGAGGTGAACGAGACGATCGCGCCGCTCGTGTTCTGGCGGAAGGAATACCGCGAGGATTCGGGTGGGGCCGGCGCGTACCGCGGCGGTACGGGCCAGATCATGGAAGTCGGCTATGCCGGTGACCGCGCATTTGCGATCAACACGATGTTCGACCGGGTGATTCATCCGCCGCGAGGCCGGAACGGGGGAAAGCCCGGTCAGGTGGGACGCATCTATCTCAAGTCTGGCGCGGCGGAATTCAAGGGAAAGGGCCGGCAGACGATCCCGCGCGGCGAGCATCTTGTGCTCGAGATGCCGGGTGGCGGCGGCCTCGGTGATCCGCTCGATCGCGACCCGGAGCGCGTGGCCGAGGACGTGCGGAACGGATTCGTTTCGGTTGAACGTGCGCGGGCAGATTACGGCGTGGTCCTGGATCCACGTCGCCGGCTCGATCGCGTCCGCACGCAGAACGAGCGCGACGCCCGGCGAGGCACGGATCGCTGACGCCGACCACTTGGTATCCGCTAACCCGCATGTTCGTGCCGATACTCGGGCACTTGAGCATGCGAGCAGGGCCCCGGGATGGGACAACCGGATGCCGGGGGCTTCCGCCGGGCGACCCCTAGGGTAGCGTCAGTATTCTTGCGGTTTTCTCAAGGGGGCATATCCACCATCCGGATGCCGGTGACCCGGAGTGCCAGCCAAGCTTTCACGACTAGGGCAGCTTCCGTCCAGGTTGAGCCTTAGCCGGTGTGCCGGAAGTAGTTGGCACACTCGTCGGGCTCGAAACTTTCGGGCAGCGCACCGAAGGCCGCCCAGAGGGTGCCGACGGAGCGGGCGACCGGCTTGCGCAGCAGCGCTATGAGATCGGCGAACTGCTGCTCGATCGAGTTGACGTTGTCCACGGGCCCATGCTGGAAGTGAGCGCGAACGCGGGGATTTCGACCGTCTGATCCCGTCAATGCCCGACGACGATAGTGACGGTATGATCTATCGACTTCGCGGTTCGTTGGCAATCCGTCTGTGC
>VXPW01000092.1:0-2251 GCA_009839325.1 Rhodospirillales bacterium | reverse complement strand
CACGATGGTCCACGACCGTGATTCGTCGAGGCTCCTCCAGCGGAGGGCTCATCGGAACGAGCGCCCGAGCGTTGCCTGCCGCGGTCATGACGCTCATGGCGTTTGGCCTGTTCGTGCTGGCCGACGTCACGTCCGGCGCGCAGACGGCCCTGGCGCAGGAAGGTTGTCCGCTCACTCCCGGGGTCTCGCCCCCTCCGGATCCGATCGTCACGGCGCAAGATGTGGAAGAAGACCCCGCCCGCTTGGGGCAGTTCGCGCTGGCGGTGAGGGCTCAGTTCAAGAGCCAGGGCACGGAAACCGTGTCAGCGGAGCAACTTGCGTACGCAGGATGCCGGCTTCGACTCGAGGGCGGCCCGTTGCGATCCGGTTCCACGTACATCGTGACACTGACACCTGATGGCCGCGTGTTTCTTCATTCCAAGGATATGTCCCTTTCGGCCAGCAGTCTGAAACCCGCGATTTACGGAGGAATTCTTTCTGCGCTCGGCGTCCCCCAGATGGTATTGGCCGGACTGGCCTCTCCGGACCCCGCCATCGTGAGCCGCGCCCAGTCCGCGCTGCTCCAGCGATTGGGACGCGAACCGCATGCCGAGTTCGACCTGACCCGCCCCGTGCCGGGCGTTCGGCCGGGCATCCCGGGTGTGCGCGGCTATGCAGCCGCCTATGTCACGGCCAATACGGAGCAACCGAGGTTGCTGCTCGCCGGGTTTGATCTCGACGCCTCTCACTTGCGGGACGAAGTTATCGATTACGGCAATCCGGCGATCACCGCCAGGGATGTTGTTGACCGCGCGACCTTGAAGCAGTTCGTCACGGAAGCGTTGCGATTCCTTGGTGAAGCCCTGAGGGGCGCGGATACCACGGCGGAATCCAGGGCCGCGTTCGCAAAGGCCAGGCTTGCGCTTAGAGATCCGAACGGGCCATGGCGGCATGGCTCCGTCTATCTCTATCTGTTGGACCGAACCAGCAACATCATTGTGGTTCATGGAGCGTTTCCGGACCGGTTCGAGCTCCGGCCGCTGGCGCCGACCGTCCGTGACGTGGTGACCGGTGAGTATGTCCTGCTGCAGGTTCTCGAGGCGGCGAGCAGCAGCCCGGAAGGCGGCTTCGTGGAGTACTACTTCGACGACCCCGCGGACGACACTGACAGCGCCGATATCCCCAAATTGGGTTATGCAAGAGAGTTCGTCAGAACAACCATCGCAGGCGACGGAACCGAAATCAGCACCAACCTCGTCATTGGCTCGGGCGTCTACCTGAGAGCACCGGAGACGACTGCCGCGGACCAGAACGCGGTGGTCGAGGCCATACTGCCGCAGATGATGCGCGCCATGACCGCGAGCACGGTGGATGCGGTGTCCAGCCGCATCGAGCGGGCGACTTCCGAGACCCCACCGTCCCGGGAACTCAGCTTTGCGGGTGCCACCTCGCTTCCCGACGCCCTGCTGGCCAACCGGCACGCGCTGGAAGGCGGAAGCTTCGATCTCGGTCGGCTGCTTGCCGGCTCGTCCTTCACCCTTGCGCTTGACGCGGCGGACACGGGGGGGAGCGGCCTGCTCAGGAACCTGACGCTCTGGGGCAGCGGCGACCATCGCAACTTCTCCGGCGGCAGCCAGGATGCGCTGGCCTACGACGGCGACGTGACGAGCGCCAACCTCGGGGTCGACACCAAGCTCGGCGCCGACGTGTTGGCCGGGGTGTCGGTGGGACGGGCACGAGGGACCGCGGATTACTCCGACTCCAATGCCATCTCGGGCGAGCTCACGACCAACGTTACGAGCATCAACCCCTACGTGGGTTGGCGGGCTCCGGGCGGCATGAACCTGTGGGCGACGGTCGGCTATGGCTCAGGCGAGGTCGAGGTCGACGACTCGACGGGCACGCAAGCGAGCGACCTTACGCAGCAGATGGCGGCGGCAGGCGTCAGCGGGCCGCTGGTGGCCAGCGACGAGCTTATCGCGGGCGGCACCACGAGCCTGAGGGTCAAGGGCGAAACCGCTTTCACGCGCGCAGAACTCGACGGGTCCGAGGCCCTTGAAAGCATGACGTTGAATGCCAACCGGCATCGGCTGATGCTCGAGGGCTCTCATGTCCGAGACCTTGCCTCGGGTGCCACGCTCACCCCGTTGATCGAAATCGGCGTCCGAAATGACGGCGGGGACGGTGAGACCGGCACCAGCGTCGAAGCTGGCGGCGGGCTGCGCTATGCCGACCAGGCAACGGGACTGACCGTCGAAACCCGGGCCCGGAC
>VXPW01000088.1 GCA_009839325.1 Rhodospirillales bacterium | reverse complement strand
CATTTCCAGGCTCGTGCAGTAGGTCAGTTCGAGATTTCCGCCGACCACGAGGTCCACAGGGACCGTTTTCAAACCGGTGCAACGGGTCAAGATGAGGTGGCGAGCTGTCCGCAATTGCGGCGGAAGTTCGGAGAGCCCTGTGCAGTGAGCCATGCTCAGGCTGCCCTTGGTGTGGAAACCGGCGGGCAGCCTTACCAATCCGAGGCAGTACGACAGGTTGATATTGCCGTCGACGTCGAGGTCCTTCGGCAGTCCCGTCAACCCGGTGCAGCCCGTCACGTCCAGGTATCCCCCAACCCGCAAGCCCGCGGGCAACTCTGCAAGACCGGTGCAGCTGTTCAGGTGCAAACTTCCCCTGACGTGGAGATTGGCCGGCAGCAACGCTACGTCCGCGCAGCCGACCAGGTTGAGGTTCCCGTCGACACGCAGACCGGATGCGGCCGCGCCTTCACGAATTGCCGCCCGCGCCGCGTTCGAATTCATATGGATGCGCTCCATCGAGGTGGTGCGTCCGGGCCCTGCGTCGGCGACGCCAGTCCCCACGCGGCCTCTCGGAGTGGGCGGCTGATCCCGTTCGCGGGGGCAGGGTTTCCCATTGGCACTCGGGGCAAGTCCGGGCGGGGCATTTCCGCTGGCTTTGCCTCGGCCTTGGCCGGCCCACGTTCAGCAAGCGCGCGGATGATTGATTTTAGAAGTACCCACAGTATCTACACTCTGTTGGCGGTCTGGCTTGGTGCCCCGGTAAATCGCCAGGTCCGGACGTCACGAAAGGAGCGGCGATGGCAGTACGCGAAGTCCTTCGGATGGGCGATCCAAGGTTGCGGCGCAAGTCCGATCCAGTGGATGACGTCAGCGACTCGGCACTGGGTGACCTGATTGGCGACATGCTCGACACCATGCGAGCCTGCGATGGCGCGGGAATTGCGGCGCCACAAATCGGGGTACCGCTCCGGGTCGTGATCTTCGGTGTGGAAAGCAACCCTCGATATCCCGATGCACCTCCCGTGCCGATGACGGTCCTGATCAACCCCGACATTTCACCGGTGGGCGCAGATTCGGACGAGGCCTGGGAGGGCTGTCTGAGCGTGCCGGGTATGCGCGGGCTCGTGCCGCGCTTCTCGCGAATTCAATACCGTGGCCTCGACGCCGCGGGCCAGCTGATCGACCGAACGGCCGACGGGTTTCACGCCCGCGTCGTGCAGCATGAATGCGACCATCTTGACGGGATCCTCTACCCGGACCGGATCGAGAAAAAGCAGATGTTCGGGTTCATACCCGAACTGCTGGAGGCCGGCCTCCTAGGCCCCGTCGAGCTGCCGGCTGAGTAAGCGAAGCCCATCAGCTGCCATGGCTGGAACGTCCCGCACCCGGGAACCCGCGCCTCATTGAGACCGTCCGCGACCGGAACCGAGCAGGAGTTCACCAGCACCATGGGACCACCGAAGGCGCCGGGATTCGGCACGCTCGCGCTAGCGGCGTTGCTCGTTACGCCGGCCGTCAGCCCTCAAAGCAAGGACGCGAGTTACCTCGGCTTCGTCGAAGTCGTTCGTGGTGGCGGCGATGGGCCGGTCGTGCGCGGAACGGTATTTCTCGACAACAATCGCAATTCGATGCTGGATGCTGCGGAACCCGGCATTCCCGACGTGATGGTCTCGAACGGCCGGGAAGTCGTGCGTACCGACCCTTCCGGTGAATACGCTCTGCCGGCCTACGACGACATGAACGTGTTCATTACGAAACCGGCGGATTACGCCGTCCCGCTCGACGACGACATGGTCCCCCAGTTCAACTACGTTCACAAGGTCGCGGGCTCACCCGACCTTCGGTTCGGCGGCATCGAGCCAACCGGGCCGCTGCCCGCGGCAGTCAATTTCCCGCTCATCCGGGATCCGGTCGGAGTTCAGTTCGAGTGCCTGATCTTCGGTGACACCCAGCCCTATACGAACCGGGAAGTCTCGTACGTCCGCGACACCGTCGGTGCCATGCTGGCCGGGCGCGACAACGCGGCCACCGAATGCCTGATCTTCGAAGGCGACGTCATGGGCGACGACCTCTCGCTCTTCGGCCGGTTCAAGCGCATCATCGCGCAGGGCCGCGTCCCCCAGTACTACGTCGCCGGCAACCACGACCTCGATTTCGACGCCGCCAGTGACGCGCATTCGTTCGATACGTTCCGGCGGGAATGGGGACCCGAGTACTACTCGTTCGACATCGGGAAGGTTCACTTCATCGTGCTGGACGACGTCCGCTATCCCTGCAACGGCATCGACGATCATCCCTTCTGTGCGCCGGACGCCCGCCCCACGTACAACGGCGTGATCCACGACCGGCAGCTCGCCTGGCTCCGCAACGACCTCGCCCATGTGCCGGAAGACCGACTGCTCGTGGTCAACACGCACATTCCGTTTGTCAGCTTTTCCGACTCCACGACCCGGAAACACCAGATCGACAACCTTGCCGACCTCCATGCCCTGATCGGCAACCGTCCGGCCCTCGGCCTGTCCGGGCACACGCACACCATCGAACAGATCTTGCCGGGCGAATATTTTGCCGGCTGGCAGGAGGCGACCGGTACGGGACCGGCGCCGTTTCATCAGATCGTGACGGGGGCGGTTTCGGGCTCGTGGTGGGCCGGCGACCTCGACGACAACAACATCCCGCATGCCACCCAGCGCCAGGGTGCGCCGCGGGGCTACTACGTGCTGACGTTCGACGGCCCGGACTACGTCGACACCTTCCAGGCGTTCGGGCGCGGGCCGGAGGAGCAGTTCCATGCCGCGTTCAGCACACCGCGATTTCGCGCATGGGCAAAAGCGCTGTTCGACTTTGCCGACGGCGGCCCGGCCCCCTCGGACACGCTCCCGCCGGTCACGGTTTCCGACCTCGGGGACCGGAACATGGTGACCGTTGAAGACCTGCGAGACGGGACCTGGCTGGCAATCAACGTCTGGAACGGTTCGCGGGACAGCCGCGTGTCGGTATCGATCGACAACGACGAACCCATCCAGGCGACGCGGACGCAAGCCGGCACCGGCGAACCGGCGAGGGTCGGGCTCGAGTTCGCAGATCCCCAGGCCCTGGCGCTGCAGGCGACCCAGGGACGCCTCACCTTCCGTAGTACCGAAGGCCGTGAGGCCACGGCCGGGTTCACAACCTGGCGCGGAGTCTCCTGGCAAGGTGCTGCCGGGCCGTTCCAGTCGTGGATGCTGACCCGGAAATCGAGTCATCTCTGGCGAGCCGACCTCCCGCAGTCGCTGCCGGTCGGTGTCCACACGATGGACATCGTGACCGTTGACCGCTACGGGCGGAGATTCTCCGAGACCAGGTCCTTCGAGGTGGTGGATACCCTTCCGGAAATGGGCTGGCCTTGGAAAACCGGCACCTTCGAATAGCATCGGCACCCGCCCGGGACCGCTCACCGCCGCGGCAGCCCCGCACAGGCCCGGCATCGCGGTCCTGCGCAAGAGTTGCAAGACGGACGAAAACGCTTGACGCGTTGTCGGCCAAAGAGACAAGGAGAATTGCTCGTGGGCGATAAGGAATTTGCCGGCCGGACCGCACTCGTGACCGGCGGCTCGCGCGGGATTGGCCGCGCCATCTGCGTACGTCTGGCACAGGCCGGCGCGTGGATAGCGATCAATTATTCGTCCAACCCCGACGCCGCGGCGGAAACGCTCGAACAGGTCACCGCGGCTGGCGGGAGCGGCGGCCTCTTTCAGGGCGACGTGGCCTCGCTGGAGGCCACGGACGCCATGTACGACGCCATCGAAGCCGAACGCGGCACCGTCGATCTCCTGGTGACCAACGCCGGGATCGCGTCCTTTGACGACAACGCCGACATGACCGCGGACGTGTGGCGGCGAATTCTGTCGGTTAACCTGGACGGCACGTTCCATTGCGTGTGGCGCGCCAAGGAGCGGATGCTAGCCCAGGACTACGGACGAATCGTCTGCATCTCGTCCATCAACGGTATCGCCCCGAGCCGCATCCGACGCGACCGCCTGATCGCTTACGGCACGTCGAAGTCCGCTGTCATCTCGTTCTCGCGCAGCTGTGCCGTCGCGTTCGGACCGGCGATTCGCGTGAACTGCGTCGCACCGGGGCTGATCGATACCGACATGACCAAGGACATGAGCGAAGAGATGCGCGAACGCATCGTCGCGTCAACGCCCGCAGGGCGCACCGGGAAGCCCGAGGACGTCGCGGAGCTGACCTACTTCCTGTTGAGCGATGCCGCGAGCTTCGTCACCGGTCAGACGTATGTGACGTCGGGTGGACTCGTTACCCTGCCGTAGGGGCTGTCGAGCGCCCCGAACCCAGGAGGTGGGCGCGACTTCACGCTGATGCGCGGCGGCGCATCCGCCCCTTTCGCCGCTCGGTCAAACATATTCAACCAAAGGGTTGAAAATCGAGTCCGGGACCATTATGCTCAACCACATGGTTGAACATCATCTTGACCGGGTCTTCCACGCGCTGTCCGACCCTACCCGCCGGGCCATCCTCGATCGGCTGGCCGAGGGGGAGGCAACCGTCGGGCTTATCTCGAGACCTTTTCCCATCT
>VXPW01000108.1 GCA_009839325.1 Rhodospirillales bacterium | reverse complement strand
CCAAGCTCACACCGTTCCGCCGAAGCCGGCTTGAACGGGAGCTTGCGCGCCGCCTTGTGAAGCTAGGACCGCGCACACCGTCGGAAAACGAATGAGACGAACGACGATCACTATTCGCGGTCAAAGAGCCTAGTGCCTGGCAACACTTTTTGCCGCGTTCTAAATTCCACGGTCGGCCCGAACGGCGCCTGCTGTGAAGTTCGTGCCGGCTAATCCATTCCAGATGTTCCGGCAATCGCTCCATGGCGCCCCTACGCTCACCGGAAGGTGACGGCGGGGACGGTGATCCTTTGTAGCGATCGCGACCTGTTCCTAAGCGACCAGCTTGCAGCGCTGCTCGCGAGAGCCAGAGGTGCCATGTGTTCAACGTAGAGTGCCATTGCACCGAACATAGGAAGCTCCTATTCGTCAGCTAGATCACAGCGCTGCACGGACAGTTCGACGCCGGAGAGCAGCCAGAGAAACCCCGAATTGGGACTCGCGATGAAGATCATTTCATGGAACATGGCGCGCAGGCATGAGCCATGGCGGTGCCTCCTTGACATGGACATCGACCTAGCGCTGCTTCAGGAAGCATGCAGCCCGCCCCCCGACGTCACGGAACGTATCCATTCCGACCCCGCCATCGAGATCAATCCGGGGCCATGGGAGACAATGATCGTGGAAGGCAGGCCCAGATACCGAACGGCGATCGCCAAGCTCTCGGACCGCATCAACGTCGAGTGGATTGAAGCGAAGCCACTTGCGGCGGCGAAGAGCCGGGATCTGGTGGCCAGCTGGCCCGGGACACTTGCCGCCGCCCTCGTCACACCGCCCTCGGGCGACCCGATGATTGCGGTCTCGATGTACGCACAGTGGGTCCGCACCAGCATTCGAGCAAGTGCGAACTACATCGTGTCCGACGGTTCCGCCCACCGCGTTGTTTCCGACGTATCCACGCTCGTCGCGAAAGAAGCCGGGCACCGCATCCTCGCCGCCGGCGACATGAACATCCTGCGTGGCCATGGGGAATACGGCGATCCCTATTGGGCTGCCCGCTACCAGACCGTATTCGACCGAATGGCGGTCCTGGGGCTGCCCTGCGTCGGGCCGGAGTACCCGAACGGCAGGCAGGCCGATCCGTGGCCCGACGAGTTGCCACGGGACAGCAGGAATGTCCCTACTTTTCACCACGCTAGGCAAAGACCAGAAACCGCGACACGTCAGCTCGACTACGTGTTCGCGTCGCGGGGTCTCGCCGGGTCACTGCGCGTGCGGGCCCTCAATGCGGTCGAGGAATGGGGACCGAGCGACCATTGTCGAATTCAGATTGAGCTTGCGGAGGACGCTTGAAGGCGCCGCCATCCGCGATGATGCCTGGGATCAACGCGTGCCTATGGAAAAGCAGATGCGTCCGTCAGCGGCTCCTCGACCCTGCGGTATTGGCTCGCGCCTCGGTCACGGCGCACCGCTCGATCAGGGCATCGAACGGTTCGCTGGCATCGGGCAGCATGCCACCGCCCAGCATCCCAGCGTAATCGTCGGCAAGCACCGCGTTGGCAGCACCGCGGGGCACGAGCTGCAGGCCGCCGGAAACCGCCGCTTCGTAGTCGATCCGCGTGCCGGTCGCCTCGTTCTCGGAAAAGAACATCGCCTTGTGGTTGCTGCCGCGCTCCACCACCTCCAGGGCATCGCGTCGGTCGTCGACTGAAAGCTCCTGATACCGCGTCTCAGCCCTGCGCCAGGCGGGCGCTCACAGCTTGTGCCATCCAGTTCAGCATAGTCGCTCTTGCGGCTGAGAGTTCGTCGCACTCCTCGTCGCGAAGCGTCGGGAGGACCGTTTCCAGCCCGTCCTCGACCTCTTCCGGACCGAGCCATGCCAATGCGCGGATGACATCGCCGGCCTTGCGGTGCGGGGCCGCGAGTTGCCAGCGCGGCGCGTGCCGCAGCTCCACGACGGACGATCCGAAGTGAAGACGGCGGTTGGGGCCGGAGGTCAGGTAGACCGCGCGGACCGGATTCTGCGTGGTCAGACCGAGTCGGTTGGCCGCCGCACCGCCGCAGGGCACGATGGTTTCGCCCCAGAGTGCGGACAGCGCGGCGAGGGCCTTGCCGAGACGGGGCGCCCGAAGTCCGAATCGGGTCTCGACGGGACGCATGTAGACGCCCTGGCAGATCCGCATCAGCTCTCCCGAGCGGGCCAGGCGTGACAATGCCTGGTCGATCGCCGCGCGGTGATCGAGGTGAAGCAGGGCACCTGGACACAGCGGCGTGGCTTCCGGAAGAGCGCGGGCGTACTCCATGACGTACTTGGGAAGGCCTCGCATCAGCCGGTGTCTCCACTTCGTTGGTCAGAAATCTAGTAGCAATACTGTCAATACGCGATACCAGCGAGGATTACGTTCAACCCCATAACGCCTTCAAGATGTACGGAAGTTCGAGCGGACGATGTGTATCGGTGCGATTGCCCGATTGACCACAGCAGCGCGTGGGCGCCAAGCAGATAGTTCACTTCCCGAGGCCGAGCAGTTCCTCTTCGGTCATGTCGAAGTCGTCCATGAATTCTATCCTGACCTTGCCGTCGAGGAACCCGATCTCACGCTCCGGCAGGTCCGAGGGCTCATACGGCACGATCATCGCGACCGGTTCCCTGGATTTTCCGTACAGGATGCCAATCCGCTCGCCGGCGCGGACCGCCGCAAGCACCTTGGAGAACTGTGCTTACAGTGCGGAAACAGGAATCTTGATCATGTGCCAACCCCATCACCAAGGTGTCATCACTGGCCATAAGTGCGCTGCTTGTGCGCCCTTCCTGGCACTATCATCGACCGCCTCCTATCAAGCCGAAATTGTACGCTGACCTATACTTTATGGTGTTGGATCATGCCTTTCAGTACGATATTCAGATACACACGGTCTCCCTGAGACTTCCCCAAGAATTCAGTATGTGATGCTCCTGCTCCTATTTCTCGGCGGGCCTCCAAACGTTTGCCTTGTCGATCCGGCATTCTCGACAAACCCAGTACCGACGCCGGTCAATCTACCTGACGAATAGGGCTCCTCACATCGGCTCATGGACATGGGCCTGACGGCGTCCACACCGAAGGAGAGCATTCGACATGGACGCCACGCTGACCTGGCTCGACCTCACTGCACGAGACCGCGAAAAGATGCGGCACGTCCTGGACCTGTTCAAGGAACAAGGAACTATCGACGAGATGGGGCTTGGCACCCTGCGGGACGCGTTCTCAGAATCGTTGTTTCCTGGAACGTCCACAATCCATACGCGCCTTCGCTATGCGCTGTTTGTGCCCTGGATTTACAAGAGGCTCGAGGCATCTGCAGTCGCTTCGGCCGATGTTGCCACACGGGCTCGGGCTGCCGAGCTCGATCTTATCGGCCCACTGCAGTCCAGCGACGATCACGAAGGCACGATCGGCGCCCGCGCCGGGAGTTCGCTCGCGCGGCTCCCGAGTTCCGTTTACTGGGTCTCCCTCGTCCGCTGGGGAATCTTTCGGCACCGGCAGAGCCTGAGCTGGTACCACACTCATTTCGCGCGGCTGGCCAGCCAGCCAGCGCGCGGCGGCGCTACCGACGATCCCGGCGTCGTCGCACTCCACCGACCAAACTGGCATCCCCGAATGCCCGACCCGCCACCGCAGTTTCCCGATGGCATCTCGTTCGTGCTGACGCGGTGCGAGGCGGTATTTTCTTCAGGGGCGCATCGAGGAATGCTGTGCTGGCACTCTTCTCGCTTGGCTGGCACGCGAGGGCATCGACGCATCCTCCGACCGATATTTCTGGATGGACCGTGCCGCACACGATGCGCCCGAAGACATCCAGCGCACCATCGAGCTTGCCCGCCGGTTTTCCCTTCACGTCGAAGGAATGCCGTTGCTTTACAACCTTCTCTTGGCAGAGCGCCGCCACGTAGAGCATGGCAGCGACGACGACCTCATCCAAAAATACCGATCCGACCTCGCCGAATGGGCCGCGCAAGAAGCGGAAGAGCGCGCCTACGATCCGAACACTCTATGGCAGTTTGCTGCAACCACCGGAACGCGCTCACCTGAACCACAGCGCCGCTTCGTCGAACACTGGTCCCAGCGCGTCGCCGAGATCACTCCCGCCAAGGTTATCGAGGATCCGGATCTCCGAAGCCTGATCGAGTTTCGAGAACGCCAGCTCAAAGGATCCCGCGCACGCCTGTCCAATAGTGGGCGGCTGCTGGACTGGAGCGGTGCCGCCGGCGTGGGCCGGATGAGCTTCCGCTGGCACCAGGTGCGCCAGCTCCTGACCGACCTCCTCCGTGGACTGGCCGCCTGATGCTCGCGCCCGACTCCAGGACTGTCGCCTTGGAGCTGCTCCGTCCGCCGGCCGGATACAGCCTCGACTTCGCCATACTCACGACTTACACCCTCGACCTCGAAGCCATGCTGGCTCTCCCCTTGGGCGTGGTTTCCCGATCCGAACAAGGCGTCGAGGAACTGCTCGCAGACCCGCTCCTGCTTCTCGAAGCGCTGCGACAGGCGGGGGAGCGCTTTCAGGTGTTCGTGGACCGGGCCGGTATTGCTGTTCCCCGCGTCCAACGTGAGCTGTACGCGATGCTTGAACCCAGCGTGCATCCCGTGCGTGCGCCGGCCGGGGGCACCTTCCATC
>VXPW01000079.1 GCA_009839325.1 Rhodospirillales bacterium | reverse complement strand
CCCTGGGCGGTCTCCCCGTAGCGGAAGTCGGAGACGTGCTCGACCGCGAAGCGCCGCTGCGTCCGCTCCGTCATGGGGCGTCGACGATCTCGTAGTGGAAATACGTGGCCGCAATGTCCTCGTGCAGCAGGAGGCACGAGTTCCGGACGTCCTGGAGTGCAGTCCGCGTGGCGTCGTCATCGTCGGGGTCGCGGTTGGGCCAGTCGTGGTCGATGACGGCCGCCATCCGGCCCGCGCGCCGCCCCGCCTCTACCGCGAGCGACCGGCCGGAGGACACGGCATCGAGCGCCTCGGTGACCCGTGCCAGCGCATGGCGGACCGAATGCGCGAGCAGGGGGTCCGCCACCAGGAAGTCGACCATGCGGCCAGGCCGATGGCTGTGGGAGTGCAGGTGACGGTAGGCGACATGCGCCTCGCAGATCCTGAGCAGGGCACGCCAGTCCGATTCGCTGTGCTGGGCGGCCGTGGGGTACTGCGCGAGGTGGGCGTCGATGAGACCGGCGAGGAGCTGCGTCCGCTCGACGAACCAGCCGAGCCACAGGAAGTGCCATCCGTCGTCGCGGTACATGCTGCTGACGGCGATGCCGGAGAAGGTACGGATGGCGTCCTCGGTGCGGAGGTAGAAGGCGTCCGGCTGGTCGTTCCAGATGGTCTCGATGCCGATGTCGCGGATGTCCAAGTACGCGAGGTTGAGACAGTCCCACATCCGGACGCCGAGGATGTTGCGGACCTGCCGGGCATTCTCGCGCGCCGCCGCGAGGCAGTTGCGGATCGAATCGGGGTTGCCCGGCTCGAAGGTCAGGTCGTCGGCCATCGTGTAGGCATCGGCCAGCATGAAGTCCTCGTCCTCCTCGCCGGATGCCAGGAAGCCGCCCAGCGGCGTCCGGTGCACGGCCCGGTAGAGGCGCCGCCAGCCCTGGTCGATCTCCTCGACCGGCCGGTCCTCCATGGTCGCGAGCTGGTCCGAGAGGAGACGGCAGCCGTGCCGCGCCCGCTCCAGGTAGCGGCCGATCCAGTAGAGGCCCTCGGCGTTGCGCGACAGCATGCCGTCAGGAGGACAGGACCCAGAGGTCCTTGCCGCCGCCACCCTGGCTCGAATTGACGACGAGCGAGCCCTCGACGAGGGCGACCCGGCAGAAGGCGCCCGGGACGAGACGTGTTTCGCTGCCGTGGAGGACGAAGGGGCGGAGGTCGACATGACGGGGCGCGGCACCGTTCGCCGCGAGGCAGGGCGAGACGGAGAGGTCGAGCACGGGCTGCGAGATGTAGTTGGCCGGGTCCTTGCGGATCTGCTCGGCGTAGGCCGCGCGCTCGGCCGGCGTCGCGTGGGGGCCGACCAGCATGCCGTAGCCGCCGGATTCGCCCACCATCTTCACGATAAGGGTCTCCAGGTTGTCCAGCGTGAACGCCAGTTCCTCCGGCTCACGGCAGAGATGGGTCTCGACGTTGGCGAGCACCGGTTCCTCGCTCAGGTAGTAGCGGATCATGTCGGGGACATAGGCGTAGACGGCCTTGTCGTCGGCGACGCCCGTGCCCGGCGCGTTGGCGATCGTCACGTTGCCGAGCCGGTAGGCATAGAAGAGCCCGGGGGTGCCGAGCTGCGACTCGGCACGGAACGCCAGCGGATCGATGAAGTCGTCGTCGATGCGGCGATAGATCACGTCCACCCGCCGGAGCCCGGCGGTCGTCCGCATGTAGACGATCCCGTTGTGGACGAGCAGGTCGCTGCCCTGCACCAGCTCGACCCCCATCTCCCGCGCCAGGAACATGTGCTCGTAGAAGGCCGAGTTGTAGACGCCGGGGGTCAGCAGGACGATGCAGGGGTCGGAGACGCCCGGCGGCGCCAGTTCGGACAGGGTCTGGCGGAGCAACTGGCCGTAATGCTCGATGCCGCGGACGTGGTGCCGCCTGAACAGGTTGCGGAGGCTCGTCTTCAGCGCCCGGCGGTTGGCCAGCATGTACGAGACCCCCGAGGGGACGCGCAGGTTGTCCTCCAGCACCATGAAGCCGTCGTTGGTTCGCACGATGTCCGTCCCGCAGAGCGCGACATGGACTCCGTGCGGCACCTCGAGGCCGCGCATCACGACCCGGTATTGCGGGCAGCCGCGCACCAGATCGACCGGTATGACGCCGTCGGCGATGATCCGCCCCGGCCCGTAGACGTCGGCGAGGAAGAGGTTGAGCGCCTTCAGCCGCTGGCGGAGCCCGCGCTCCACGACGTCCCAGTCGGCCGCGTTGAGCAGCCTCGGCAGAAAGTCGATCGGGATGATCCGCTCCTGCGCACCCTCCTCCCCGTACACCGCGAAGGTGATTCCCTGGTGCAGGAAGGAGCGTTCGGCGAGCGCCTGCATGGCGGCAATCTCGTCGGGCTGCATCCCGTCGAGCGCCTCACAGAGTTCAAGGCAGTGGGCGCGCGGAACGCCCGCGGCCTCGAACATCTCGTCGTAGTACGCCGGGCGGGTTTCGTAGTCGGCGAAGAGGCGCTTCGCCACGGAGGGGCCGCTGCCGTCGGCCATCGACTGCCTGCCGCCCGTTTCGCGATTCATGAGGCCACGCTCGTCGTCCGCCGGACCATCGCCCGATTGTGGTTTGGAATGGCGGGACATGGCAAGCAGTGATTGCCGAGGCAGGCTCGGGACTCCTTGCCGCACGGCATGCGTTTCCTCGTCACGGTGCGGCGTAACAATGGTGGCCCAAGTCGGGGATCTGCGCGGCTCAGGCGTCGACGCGGAATCCGGGACGCGCTTCCGGAAACCGTCGTGAACCCCCCTTGGTTGGGTGCCACGGGGTCTTGGGGGGCTTGGTGTGTCTGTTGATCGCGGGCCAGGCGGCCGAGCGTAGGCGAGTCGGACGGTCGGCTACGGGGGCATGCCTGATGGTCCCCTGGGCCGGCGGTGCCTTGCCCGATTGGCTGGGATGCCGCGTTGAGTTCTGCACGGCTGTTGCTTGGCCGGCGCCCGGGCACGAGCTAGCCTGGTCACATGGCGAGCGGCCCGTGGACAGACGCAGAAAACGATCTGATCGTCGCCGATTACTTCGCAATGCTTGACGCCGACCTCCGGGGGATCGGTTACAGCAAGGCCCGACACAACCGAAGCCTTAGGAACCGGATTGACCGCGGTCGCGGCGCCATCGAATACAAGCACCAGAACATCAGCGCCGTACTGCAAGGGTTGGGCGAGACTTGGATTCTCGGATACAAGCCGGCGCTCAATTTTCAGGATTCGCTTCGCGATGCGGTGGCGCGCTGGCTCCACTTCCATCCTGAGTTCCAGAAATCGGTCCTGGATGGAACGCTGATGGACAGGCGAGAAGAGGCAGCCGAACTTGCAGTCGAACTACCGCCGGGGCCGGCCCAGAGGAACATGCCGCCGCCGGACGAACTCAAGCAGCTGTCCGAGATCGCACGAAGGTTTGACGTGGCAGGACGGGCGGAGCGCGATCGCGTACTGGGGCGTGCGGGCGAGGCACGCGTCCTCCGTCACGAGAAAGCCGTCCTGAACGGGGCCGGACGCGCTGATTTGGCCGAGTCAGTGAAGTGGGTATCGGACGAAGAAGGGGACGGTGCCGGCTACGACATTCGCAGCTTTACAACAGACGGCCGGCCACGCCTCATTGAAGTGAAAACGACGAACGGATGGGAACGAACCCCGTTCTACATCACGCGGAACGAGCGCCTGGTTGCAGAAAGTCGACCGGGCGAATGGTGCATGATGCGCCTGTGGAACTTCGCCCGAGGACCACGAGCGTTTGAACTTCACCCGCCGCTAGAAAGGTACGTGGCGTTCCACGCGACGAGCTATGAGGCTCGTTTCCTTTGACCGGCACACCGAGTGTCGCCGACACGATCAGTGCAATCTTCCAACTGTTATCAGTAACTGATAACCTATATCGATGACGAAACCCGGCCGAGACCCCGGGCTCGACACTCTGCTCGATCTTCACGGTCAGATCCTGTTCGTGGATGAAGCCGGACACTGGGTGAAGTTCATTGCGGTACGAACCGAAGTCACACCACAGCGCCCGCACGGGCTGAGTTACTCACTGACCTGCACGCGCCGGACGGCGAGAGGCTGATCGGTTTCGACAACGCCCACCCGGTAAGGGAGCGACGGGGTCCGGGATCGCAAAGGCGGCGTGAGAGCGATCATCGTCACCGGCGTCGATCCATCGGGCCGTACGACTATAGGGGTGCGGCGACATTGCTCGAGGACTCCTGGAACGACGTCGACGCCGTTCTGAAGGAAAGGGGATCGGTCCCATGAAGACGCTGAAGATCGGTATTGCGAGCTACGACCGGATGAAGCAGCGCACGATGGCGATCGCGCGCGGAGAGCACAGGCCGACCAAGGGTGAGCCGACGGTCTGGTTCACCTCCATCGAGAGCTTTGCGAAGGTTCTTTCCGGGCGCAATCGCGACCTTCTGGCGGCGATTGCCCGGGAGAAGCCGGACTCCCTCACGGAGCTCGCGGAGTTGGCCGGGCGAAATAAGTCGAACTTGTCGCGGACACTGAAGACGATGTCGCGCTACGGGCTGGTAGAGCTAAAGAAGGGACGGCGCGGCGCGCTTGTGCCGCGGGTTCCCTACGATCAGGTGAGGCTCGACGTCGCGCTGACCTCTGCGTCAATTGATCTCGTGTGACCGGTCAGGGTTGGCCAGCAAGGCGGCCGGGTCTTCGGCGCAACAGGCGAAGAGTTCCTCGC
>VXPW01000101.1 GCA_009839325.1 Rhodospirillales bacterium | reverse complement strand
CGACGGAAGCCCGGGTAAACGGATAGAGCTTGATCGGGATCCCATCGGGATCGCGGTCAATGCGGCGGAGCGCCGCGCTGATGATCTCTCGCATGGCCGTTTGTCCGGCTCGGCTGATGTTGATCAGTTGTCCGTATTGCTCGATGAACAGGTCAAGCCCGTCCGTTTCCAGTGCGCGACTGATCAGCGGATGGTGCTGGTCCATTGCATGTCTGGCGTTTGCTGCCAGGTACTCGATCGCCCGTCGAATACTCGGCATCTTTACTTCGTGCTTGCGCCGAATTGCAGCGAGAACGTGGAGTTCCGTGAGATTGATGAAGGAAAGTAACGCTGGCGTGCGCTCAGGAACATTGATGAGCGGTGCGTAGTCATGACGACCCACCGACCAATAGCGGATCGTTGCCGCCGGGACGGTTAGGTAGTGGGCTGCTTCCGAGATCGTGTAGGCGGGGAGTTCACGGGGATCGTTGGCCCGCGTCCGAAATTTAGCCGTCAGAGTTCCTCCAGAATTCAAGAGACCATCTTTTGAGTCAAAAGACAGCATACTTTATTGGCTGTCGACAGTCCATGTCAGTCAGCCAGCTCATGACTGCGGCTGGGAACGTTCGGAGCCCGGATGTGGGCGGGCTTCCGTCCAACGCCTGATCAGTGGTGGTATGGAACCTCTGCTTCCGCCGCGGCATCCACCTCAACGTCCACAGGCAATTCGACCGCCTCGACCGCTTCGGCGTAGTCCGCAAACGTGTGGGTAAGGATCCACGCGTGCGCGTCCGGGAAGTCGGTCCGCGCACAGAGAACATGGTGGCCGAACCGGTCGCTCGCCCTGAGCTTCGGGACTCATACCTCGCATGCAAGACGATCATCTCGTCGCAGCCAGCAGTTCTCTCGAAAATTTTGGCCAGCAAGGCGGCCGGGTCTACGGCGCAACAGGCGAAGAATTCCACGCGGGAGTTCGATCGAAGCGAGGTTTCCGGCTTACTGCGGGTGAAGTTCGTAGTTCCAGTCGTCGCTGGATTCGTCACGACGTACCGACTGGGCTTCCAACTCATCGTCCGACTCCGTCATCTGCTTCGGGTACTTGCTCTTATCGAGCTTGGCTTTGACCGGACGCCCCGCGTCGGTTCGCGGATTGCCGATGAGATCGACGACGGTCTCAAAGACCTGCAGCGGCTTGCGTCGCCAATGCTGCGTGATGTGACAGAACAGCCGGTGCTCGATCTTGTTCCACTTGCAGGTGCCGGGCGGGAAGTGGCTGACGTGCACGCGCACCCCCGTCTCGTCGGCAAAATGCTGAAGCCCCTGCTTCCACGTGGGCGACCGCAATCCGTTGCCGCCCCCCGCAGCGGCGGTGATGAACAATTCGCGTGCGCCCGGGTAACGGCTCGTGCTCAACTCCTCCCAACACCGCCGAAGCGATGCCATCGCGAATGCAGGGGTGTCGTGGTCAAGTCCGACACTGACCCACGCTTCGTAGCGGCTCATGTCATAGATGCCGTAGGGAATCGCCTTGCCCGCCGCATCCTGGGGAACGTCGCGACTCAGCGACTTTTCGGGCCGCCCCTTGGGCTGCCACTCCCAGCCGGTGAGCTTGAAGTCGCCGATCAACTCCGTCTTCTTGGTGTCGACGGAGATCACCGGCTGGGCGCGCTGGAGAAACGAATCCGCCTTCGAATTGATGTGTTCGAACTGTTCGTGGCTGTTCGGATGCGGGGTCAACTCGTGACTCTTGCGCACCGATTGCGACCGATAGCCCAGCTCGTGCAGCGATCGGCCCACGGTCATCGCGCTCACCTTCCAGCCGGCGTTCGTCAGCGCCGCGGCGAGCCCCCGCCGACTCCTGCATGTCCAGCGCAACGGCGACTGCCGGTCGCCGCGCGTCATCGGGTCAACCAGCTGCTCCAGTGCGCGCCTGAAGCCAGGTTGCGACTGTTCGATCCCCGGGCGCCCCGCGCCCGGGCGGCGGATGCGGCCGAACTCGGCGCCGCCCGAGTCCAGCTCACGGCGACCCTTGCGAATGGTCGGGCGCGACAATCCTGTCGCATCCGAGACCAGCGCATCACCTCCATGCCCGATAGCGCGCGATTCTGCAGCCGCCCACATACGACGCCCGCGCTCATCGAGGTACGCCTCGATCGCTGCGTACTTCTGGGCGATCGTCGCCTTGAGCTCGTGATTGTGCGGCATCAGCAGGGTGAGAATACCATCGGTGATGGATGGCGCGGTGATTTGGAACAGCGTCCGCAGGCCCGCGCGCCGCGCTCGGGCGTTCCGCGCAGCCCCGTCCGGCCGAGATCATCCCCGGCCCACTCGATCGACATGCCAGCGGTGACTTCGGGGTTGGAGTGGGGCGGCCGGCAGCGTGCTTCCGAGCCAGGGCGTACAGGGGTCGAGGGCTGATGCTCGAGAACAGCGACGTCCATTTCGGGGCCTTTCATCAATGTCGGTTTGCCCCGCCCGGCGCTCCTGCAGCATCTTGATATGTTATGTTATAACATAACAGTCCGGCCCCGCAAGGTGAGATGGGCGATGACTCCACCGCCGACCCGGCCCCGACCCTGCACCGATCCGCACGGCGGCGGGCGGCACGTGCCGTATGAGCGGATCGCGCTGGCTACAGCAATTTGTCGGGAACGCGGTGTACAGATGACCGAGCTGCGCAGAGGTATCCTGGAGTTGCTGTGGGCCAGACGTGAACCGGCCAGCGCCTACCAGTTGATGGAGGCGCTGAAGCGCCGGGATTCGCGTCCTGTTGGACCGCCGACGGTGTACAGGGCGCTCGCCTTCCTGATGGCGCAGGGTCTCGTCTCCAAAATCGAAACCCTGAACGCCTACCTCCCGTGCGCCCATCCCGAGCGCGACCACGATTGCATGTTCTTCATCTGCCAGGGCTGCCGGGCGTCAGTCGAGTTCGTGGACCCGCGGATTACAACACTGCTGGCCGAGCATGCTGCCGTCTTGGGGTTTGTCGCGACAAGCCGCACGGTCGAGGTCGAGGGCAGGTGCGCGCGGTGCGCGGAAGCCGGCGCGGCGTAGCCGGATACCGGGGCTTGCACCCATGGAGAGCACGTCTTCCCAACGGACCGTCGCCGCGACATCGATCAGGGAGTTCCGGATGCCGCGCCGCCTGAGCCTGCCGGGTGCGGCCGTCGGTGATCTCGTCGCGGGTCTCGCCGCCGCGCCGTCGCCGGTTCTCGGACCGCCTGCTGGCGGTCTCGCCACGCGGGCCTTCCCGCGCCGTTATCCCGAAGCCTGAAAGGACATGTCCGTGCCCACCCGCCGATCGCTGCTGACATTCGCCGCCGCCGTCTTCGCCCTGTCGCTTGCCGCGCCGCCCTTTGCACAGTCAGACCGACCGATCCCGGTCGTCGCTACCTTCTCGATCCTTGGGGACATGGTGAAGCGGATCGGCGGCGAGCACGTCGCCGTCACGACGCTCGTCGGCCCCGACGGAGATACACACGTGTACCGGCCGACCCCGGTCGATGCGCGGGCCGTCAGCGAAGCACAAATCCTCGTAGTCAACGGGTTGCAGTTCGAAGGCTGGCTGAACCGCCTGATCGACGCCTCGGACTTCCGCGGTGTCCGGGTGGTGGCCGCCGACGGGATCGAGCCGATCGCGTACGAGCCCGACGGCGACACGCGCGATCGCGACCGCGAGGCCAACCATGACGAACACGCCGGGGAGGCTGACCACGACGAACACGCCGGGGACGTCCAACACGACGGTCATGACCATGGCGCCTTCGACCCGCATGCGTGGCAGAGCCTTCGCAATGCAGTGGTCTACGTCGACAACATCACCGCGGCGCTGGCCCGGGCTGATCCGGGGAATGCCAGCGTGTTCTACCAGAACCGCGAGGCCTATGTGAACGAACTCGAAGCCTTTGACTCGGAGATCAGCAAGATTGTTTCCGGGCTTCCCGCCGGCAGCCGGACCGTCGTCACCTCCCACGACGCGTTCCAGTATTTCGGTCGCGACTACGGGCTGACGTTCATCGCGCCGCAGGGGCTTAGCACCGAATCGAAGGCGTCCGCGCAAGATGTCGTCCGCCTGATCCGGCAGATTCGGGAACAGGGCATTCGGGCCGTCTTCATCGAGAACGTCGGCGATCGGCGCCTCCTGAGGCGCATTGCCGAAGAGACGGGAGCCGTCATTGGCGGCACGCTCTATCCCGAGGCCCTGTCCGGCCCGACCGGTCCGGCACCGACCTACCTCGACATGATGCGGCACAACGCGATGACGCTCGCACGGGCGCTGACGTGGTAAGGCTCGGCGCATCCAGCGAAAGCTGGGACGCCTAAGTTGCCGGAGCGAGAGCAACAGGTTGGCACACCGGGCGTGGGGTCGTATCCCGGACCGCGCTTTCCGCCGGCATCCACGCACGGAGCAATGGCCGTTGGGCGCTGCTGAACAGGCGCAATGATGGCAGGAGAGGAAGCAATGAATCAGATCCCCGTCACCGTCCTGACCGGTTATCTCGGCGCTGGCAAGACCACGCTCCTGAACCGCATCCTGACCGAGGAGCACGGCAAGAAATACGCCGTGGTCGTCAACGAGTTCGGCGAAATTGGCATCGACAACGACCTTGTGGTCAACGCCGACGAGGAAGTGTTCGAGATGAACAACGGTTGCATCTGTTGCACCGTACGCGGGGATCTGATCCGCATCCTTGGCGGCCTGGTGAAACGGCCGGGCAGCTTCGATGGAATCCTCATCGAGACCACCGGCCTTGCCGATCCCGCGCCGGTCGCCCAGACCTTCTT
>VXPW01000009.1 GCA_009839325.1 Rhodospirillales bacterium | reverse complement strand
CGATGCCGAGGGTGATCAAGTTCGGAATGGCAGTCGCTCTCCTTGCGGGCGGCCTGACTGCCACCAACGCTACTGCCAAGGATCTGATCTTCGCCATCGGCTTGCCGCCCATTCACACCTGGTCGAAGACGCTGGCCTACGTCGACGAACACATCGACGAACGGTCCGGCGGGGCGCTCTCGACGGAGGTCTTCTACGGGTCGCTCCTAAACCTCAAGCAGGGTCTCAACGGAGTCCGCGATGGACTGGCCGACGCCGCCCTCCTGGTGCCCGGTTATCACCCGGCGGAGATGCCCCAGGTCAACCTGATTCTTGACCTGGCGATGCTCGGGCAAAACGCCACAGTCCTCTCGGCCGCAACCAGCGAATACATGTTCACCTGCCCGGAGTGCCTGGCGGAATCCGAGGCCAACGGTTCCGTGTTTCTCGCCATGACCTCGAACGCTCCGTACATGCTGCTCACCACGGAGCCGATGACCACAATGGAGTCCCTCAGGGGCAAGAACATCCGCAGCTTCTCGGCGTTCGGGCGGTGGGTCGAGTACATCGGCGGGATCAAGATGTCACTGTCGGCCAACGACATCTACGACGCCCTGAGCCGCGGGACGCTGGACGCGAACCTGCATCCCGCCACCGAGCTCTACAACCTGAACTTCAAGGACGTCGCCAAGTACATCACGCGGCTGCCGCTCGGCACCTACCACGGCAATCAGTTCAACATGAACATCGACACGTGGCGGAATCTCACGACCGACGAGCGCCGTCTCCTGCTGGACCTGTTCGCCGAGGCATCGGCTCTCACCACGGTGCAGTTCCAGACGTTCAACGACGACATCCTGAACGGCGGCGGAGCCGCCGACGGGATCCAGGTTCTGGAACCGGCGCCGGAGCTGGTGGCGGCCACCGAGCAGTTCATCGCCGAGGACATGGCCAACATGGAGGCCATGGCCAGGGACAACTACGGCATCACGGATGCCGGGCCCCGCATTGCGCGGTTCACCGACCTGATCGAAAAGTGGCGCGGACTGCTGGCGGCCATTGACGCGACCGATGTGGATGCGGTGACGGCGCTCTACAAGCGCGAGATCTGGGACCGTGTCGATGCCGCCACGCACGGGATGTGAAGTCGTCTCGCCCGGCCGTTGGGGGGGTTGGCCCCGTAGCGGCGCACCGATGAATGCGGCGCAGAACTAGGACCGGCATGCATCGCCTGGGGCGCATCCTCGGCCGCTTGACGGACATCCTCGCCGTGATCGGCTGCGTGGCGGTCGTCCTGATGATGCTGCACATCACGCTGGACGTGTTCATGCGGCTGATCGGCCACCCGATCCCGGCCACGGTGACCATCGTGCCGCACTACTACATGCTGCCGATCATCTTCCTGCCGCTGGCGCTGGCCGAGCGCAACGATGCCCACATCACGGTGGAGGTCTTCGTCCAGCTGCTGCGCCGGCGCTGGCAGCGAGTTCTTGCGGTAGTGAGCTGGGTGACCTCGGCGGTCGTCTTCAGCCTGCTCTTCTACCAGACCCTTCTTGACGCGCTGGAGAAAACGGCGGTCGGCACGTTCATGATGGAGGTCGACTGGAAGATTCCGATCTGGGCTTCCTACTACTTCCTGCCCGTCGGCTTCGCACTGGTCGTGGTCGTGCTGCTCTATCGGATTGCGGTGACGGTCATGGGGGTGAAGAGCAGCCTGGGCGAGGTCCAACACGACGCCTTCCGCGAATCCCACGTCGGCCCCGAATAGCGTGTTTGACCGCACCGAAATCGGACTGATCGGAATCGGCGTCCTGCTCGTCTTGATCCTGCTGCGGATTCCGGTGGGGATCTCGCTGATCGCGGTGTCGTTCGGCGGGATCTGGGTGCTTGTCGGGCTGAAGCCGGCCTGGGGGATCCTGACGGCCGTTCCGTTCGACTTCGGGGCCAAGTGGACCCTCACCTCGGTGCCCATGTTCCTGCTCATGGGCTTCTGCTGCTACCACGCCGGTCTCACCCGGGGCCTGTTCGAGGCCGCGCGCAAGTGGCTGTCCGCGCTCCCCGGCGGTCTGGCGGTCGCCTCGGTGTTCGGCGCCGCGGGGTTTTCGGCCGTTACCGGGTCCTCCGTCGCCTGCGCCGCCGCCATGGGCCGGATCGCGGTGCCCGAGATGATGCGGAACCGGTACGATGCCACCCTCGCGACCGGCACCGTGGCCGTGGCGGGGACCATCGGCGCGCTGATCCCGCCGTCGATCCTGCTCATCCTCTACGGCATCTTCGTGCAGGTGCCGATCTCCAAGCTGTTTCTCGGCGGTATCGGCGCCGGGCTGCTGACCGTGGCCGCCTACACGCTCGTCATCATCGTCCGGGCCAAGCTTCATCCGGAGCTCGCGCCGGCCGTCCGCGAGCGCACGTCGCTCGGCGGGAAGCTGCTGGCGCTGGCCGATACGTGGCCGATCATTCTCCTGGTCATCGGGGTGTTCGGCGGCCTGTTCGCGGGCGTGTTCACGCCGACCGAGGCCGGCGCGGTGGGCGCCTTCCTCGCCTTCGTCATCGCCGGCGCGAAAGGCGCGCTGTCCTGGGCGACGTCACGGCAGGCGGTGGTCGAGACCATTCAGACCACGGCCGCGATCTTCGTCATCGCCATCGGCGCGAACCTGCTGACCCGCTTCCTGGCGCTCTCCGGCGCCTCGCAGTTCCTGTCGCAGATGGTCATCGATCTCGGCGCCGACACGGTGCTGCTGATGGCCGGTATCGCCGTGATGTTCCTGATCCTCGGGATGTTTCTGGAGCCGCTCGGCGCGATGCTGCTCACCATCCCGGTGCTGCTGCCGATCCTTCAGGACACCGGGCTGAGCTTGATCTGGTTCGGCGTGGTCCTGACGAAGTTCCTGGAAATCGGGATGATCACGCCGCCCATTGGGCTCAACGTCTTCGTGATCAAGGGGGTGGTCGGCAATCTCGCCACCACCACGCAGATCTTCAAGGGCATTGTGTACTTCCTGCTGGCCGACATCGTGGTGGTCGTGCTGCTCATGATGTTTCCCGACCTCGTCCTGTTCTGGCCGAACCTGATCGACTGAGCCTGCCCGGGGCGCGACGGAACCATCCGTGGATCAAGACGCTTTCGTAACCGAAGCCGAGTACCTGGACCGCCTCCGCGCGATCCAGGCCGCCAACTGGCCGGCCGGCATGCCGACGGAGCCGCACTACCCGCTCGGCGAGATCGCGCTGACCGACCATCTCCGGCACTGGGCCACCGAGACCCCGGATGCGGCGCTCTACAACTACTATGGCCGAGTCGTGACGTTCGCCGAGATGGATCGGCTCAGCGACCGGTTCGCGGCTCTGCTCCAGCAGGAAGGCGTCGGCCCGGGCGACACCGTGGCGGTGTTTCTCGGCAACTGCCCGCAATTCGCAGTGGCCTTCTTCGGCATCCTCAAGGCGGGCGCGATTCACGTACCCGTCAACCCGATGTTCAAGGCGCACGAGCTCACGTACGAACTCAACGACACTAAGGCGACGCTCATCGTCGCGGATCACGCGCTGGTTCCGCTCGTGCGTTCGGTCGAGGGCCAGACCGGCATCCGGCGGGTGTACGGGACCGGTATCGGCGCCCTGATTCCGGAGGAGCCCGCCTTCCACGTGCCGGAAGCCGTGGCCGGATCGGCGCGCACGTCCGATGCCGACGACCTCCTGGTCGCCCTGGAACGGGCCGGGGAGGTCAGGCGGGTCGCTCCCGACCTCGACGCCGTCGCTGCTCTCAACTACACCGGCGGGACCACGGGCCTGCCCAAGGGGTGCGTCCATACCCAGCGCGACATGCTCTACACGGCCGCGACGGCCTGCGCGACCAATTGTCCACTCGAAGCCGGCGACACGACGGTCAACTTCCACCCGCTGTTCTGGATTGCCGGTGAGGACCTCGGGCTGATTTTCCCCGCGTTTGCCGGCGCGACGTGCATTCTGCTCGCGCGCTGGGACCCCCTCAGCTACATGCAGGCCGTCCACGCCGAACGGCCCAATCGCGCGGTGCTGCTGGTGGACAGCGCGGTGGCACTCATGGAGCATCCCGAGGTCGGTCGCTACGACTTCACGTCGATCGCCACGACCGGGGTGTCCTCCTTCGTCAAGAAGCTCAACACGGAATACCGGGCGCGCTGGCGGCGGCTGACCGGCTCGACGATGGTGGAGCTGTCCTACGGCATGACCGAGACCCACACGTGCGACACCTTCACGGTGGGGCTGCAGGACGGTGATTTCGATCTCAGCATGCAGCCCATCATGTGCGGTTTTCCGGTTCCCGGAACGGAACTCAAGGTCTGCGACTTCGACACGGGCGCGCTGCTGCCGCTGGGAGCGGAAGGCGAGATCTGCGTGCGCTCCCCGTCGACCCTGAAGGCGTACTGGAACAAGCCCGATGCGACCGCCGAGGCGCTCCGCGACGGCTGGCTGCACACCGGCGACATCGGTGTGATCAACGAGAGGGGGCTGCTGCAGTTCCTCGGCCGGCGCAAGGAAATGCTCAAGGTCAGCGGCATGTCCGTCTTCCCCGCCGAGATCGAGGCCATGCTCGGCCGCCATCCTGCCGTCGTCGGGTCGGGCGTCATCGGCCGGCCGGACGACGACCGCGGCGAAGTCCCGGTGGCGTTCGTCGTGCTCGACCCGGAACGGGAAGCCACGGTCTCGGCGGCGGATATTCGATCGTGGTGCCGGGAGGCCATGGCCACCTTCAAGTGTCCGGAGGTGCGGATCGTGGAGTCGCTGCCCATGACGGCAACCGGCAAGGTGAAGAAGGGCGAGCTGGCGAAGTTGCT
>VXPW01000094.1 GCA_009839325.1 Rhodospirillales bacterium | reverse complement strand
TTAATTTACCGCCCACCCCCTCTACTAACCGGCTTAAGTTGGGCGTCAGCGTCATTTTTTAATAAGACACCCCCCCCACCCCACCCCCGCTCCACCCCCCCCCGCGGGCGGGGCGCCCGCCGCTCCGCTCGCAGCCTTCGAAGCGGTGGACTTGCGGGCGGTCTTGGCCGGGGCCGTCGATTTCGGCGCAGCCTTCGTTTTCGCCGGAGCCTTGGTCGCAACCTTCGCCTTTGCCGCCGCCTTGGCCTTCTTGGGGGTGTCGGCCGCGGCCTTGCTGGGTTTGGCCGTCGTTGATGGTGCAGCCGCTGCCTTGGATTTCGGCTTGGACGGTGTTGCCGCCGCCTTGGCGGTGGTCGTCTTCTTCGATGCGGCGGCGCCCGCGCCCTTCGACCGTGGTGCCGTCTTTGCGGTTGCCTTCGGAGCAGTCTTGGCGCTTTTCGTTGCCGCCGCCGTTGACTTGCTGTCGGTGCGGTCAGCTGCCCTCTTCGCCGAGCGTTGGGTGGCGGACGCCGGCTTGGAAGCGGTGGGCGGTTTGCGCCGCGCCTTGGCGGTTTTCGACTTGGACGACGATGTCTTCGATGCGGTAGCGGTCATTGGTCTCGGCTTCCGAATGGCGGATCAAACCGGTCGGCGGAGCGGGAGGCGGCCGTATGGGCCGGGACGGCTGGCCCGGACCTGGGGACCGGGCTCCGCACTATCCGGCTGAAGCGCCGGGATTTTTGCTGAAGAACTTCTCGTACTTTCCTTCCATTCCCTCATATGTCGGCCCGTCTTCGGGAGAGTCGCCTTTCCGAATGATGTTCGGCCAGACGTTCGAGTACTCGGTGTTCAGATCGAGCCATTTCCTCGCCTCGTCCTCACTGTCGGGAAGAATGGCTTCGGTCGGGCATTCCGGCTCGCACACCCCGCAATCTATGCACTCTTCAGGGTTGATCACCAGCATGTTCTCGCCTTCGTAGAAGCAGTCGACAGGACAGACTTCGACGCAGTCCATGTACTTGCATTTGATGCAGGCTTCGGTGACGACATAGGTCATGGACAATCCTCGGTCGGCTTGGAATGGTCTGGCAATGATGCGACTGCGCGTCTCCGGGCTTCGCCCCGGGCGCGATCCGGTACGTGCAAGAGTCCGGCGATCCGACGGACAAGCATGTCCTCGTAAGGATCGATCCGTCCGTCGGCGCAGACCACCGACCATAACAGGTAGATGAGTTCGGTGCGAGCCTCATCGTCCCACGAATCGTTGATTGCGCGCGTGAATCGGTAGTACGACGACGCTTCGTCACCAGCCGCCTTTCCCTGCTCGAGCAACCGTTCCGCCGCGGGGCCGTCGAGTTCGAATCGGCGCTGCAAGAGAGTCAGGATGGTCGATCGTTCCACTGGATCGAATTGCTCGTCCATTCCCGCCGCCTCGGCCAGGAGCGCTGCGCAGGCGATCTCCACGGGGCTGCCCTCCTCTTCCGGTTCAGCGGCTTTGTCGGCCTTGGGAAGAGATCCGGCGAGCGCTGCTCGAATACGGTCAAATAGCATGCTGCCCCTTGCACGTGATGATTCCGCTACCAGTGAAAGGTGGGGGCGTCCACCTGGGGGTGATGGAGTTAGGACGAAAAGAATCTAGATGCCAGCCACCGTCATGCCGTCGATGCGAATGGTGGGGGAGTCGATTCCCGTCCTGAACGTGAGGTCGTCGGCGGGTGTCACGTTCAGGAACATGTCTGCGAGGTTGCCGGCGACGGTCACCTCACTCACGGGGTGGGTCTTTTCGCCGTTCTCAATCCAGTACCCGGTCGCCCCTCGGCTGTAGTCCCCGGTCACCAGATTGAAGCTCATGCCCAGCATTTCGGTGACGTAGAACCCGTTTCGGATATCGCTCAGCAGCTCGTCCGGCGTGACGGCGCCTCCAGCAAGGAACAGGTTGCTCGGGCCCGGCTCCGGCACACCGCCTGGCGCCCGCGCGGCGGATCCGGTGGAGGCAAGTTCCAGTTTCCGCGCCGAGCGCGAATCGAGCAGCCAGGTCCGGAGCACGCCATCGTCGACGACCAGCCGCGACGCGACGGCAACGCCTTCGCCGTCGAACGGGCGGGAACGATGACCGAAGGGCCGCAGCGGATCATCCGTGATGCTGATGCCCTGGGGAAACAGGCGGCTCCCCATTCGATCCTTGAGGAACGTGGTCCCTCGCGCGACGGCAGTCCCGGAGATGGCTCGCGCCAGCAGAGACAGCACGCCCGACGCCACGCGCGGTTCGAACACCACGGGCACCTGGGCCGAGGGCGCCTTGCGGGGTTCGAGTCGAGCGACTGTCCGGGCACCCGCGCGGCGGCCGACTTCGGCCGGATTGGTCAGATCAGCCTGGCGCACAGCGCTGGAGTAGTCGTAATCCCGCTCCATGCCCGTGCCGGTGCCGGCCACGACGCTCACCGACAGGGAGTGATGGGTGCGCCGATAGGCGGCGTCAAACCCGTCGCTCGCACTCAGGGTGAGCGTGGTGTCGGCTGCGCCCGCGTGTCCGCCCTCGGTATTGGTGATTCCCGGGACCGCGAGCGCCGCTTCCTCCGCCGCGGCCGCCCACTCGCCAAGGGTCTCGGTGGTGGGAATGGCGGCATCACTCAAGGGCACGGCCACCGGATCGGTGGGTCGGCTGCCCACCTCAGGCAGGCCGGCATGCGGGTCTTCAGGGGTGACTCGAGCCATGGCGACGGCCCGTTCCACGAGTTCCGTCCGGGCAGCCTCGTCCGTGACGTCCGACATCCCGACGGATGCCTGGCGTCCGCCAATGATCACCCGCAGCCCGGCCTGCAGGCTTTCAGAACGTTCAATCGATTCCGTCTCCGCCTTGCGCACCGACACATCCAGAGCCGTGCCCGCGGCAATCAGGGCATCTGCTTCGTCAGCGCCCGATCGGATGGCGGTCTCGACCAGTTGCGCAGCCAACGGGTGCGGGGAGACATGGGTCACTCTGCTGCCTCGGGCAAAACCAGACGTACGTCATCGTTATAGAGCAGCAATTCGCAGGTACAAGTCTTGCCCAGTTGGTTGCCACGCCGCATCCGTTCGCAGCCCTCCATCGCCGCTCGGGCGGCAACGGGTTCGCCAGCCACCTGCCAGGCGTAGCCCAGGGCCTCGAAAATCCCCTCGTCCAGGAACGCTTCGTCCAGCGAATCCCAGGGAATGCAGGCAGCACCCGCGCGATTGGGCCGCAGCGTGTCGTAATCGATGCTCCAACTCAGCATGCTCCGCTTGAAGACCTCGATGAGCTGTGGAGTCGGGTCCGCTTGGGCGGGGCTGACGAGGCCCAGGGCCAGCAGCGATACGACAAGGATTGCTGGCAGTCGTCGATGACACATCAGGGCGAGACTTTCCAGGTTGAAGTTCGACGCAACAGGTCGGACAGGGGAAGTTGGCCGCGCTCCTCCACTTGATCTCGGACTTCCGCTTCAAAGACCGGCCCTTCCTCGGCAAACAGGACGCCGACGGCCAAGGGCAGATCCGGGCCTTCCATGGTGGCGAGGAGCGTGGCGAGGGCCCGGTTCGATTGGTCGTGGACGAGAACTTCCTCTTCCGGCACGCCATCCGCACCGACCGACACGGCTCGGAGCGCGAACGCGTCGCGATCCAGGATCAGCCCTCGGTTCAGGTCCGGGCCAAAGCGCAGCGGCTCCCCGTGGACGACGTGAAGCTGGCGTTCCACCGCGACCGAACGCTCCGTGAAGTCGGCGAAGACCCCGTCGTTGTAGACGATGCAGTTCTGCAGAATTTCCACGAACGCAGTTCCGGAAAACGCATGGGCCGCGCTGAGCGTTGCCTGCAGTTCGGCGATGCGCGTATCGATACCGCGGGCGACGAACCGCGCTCCGCTGCCCAGCGCGAATCGGCAGGCGGACACGGGGTCGCCGACGGAGCCCGCAGGGGAGGAGGGCGTCACGGTTCCGATTCGCGACGTGGGCGAGTACTGCCCCTTGGTCAGCCCGTAGGCTTCGTTGTTGAACAGCAGGACCTGGCAGTTGAGATTGCGGCGCAGCAGGTGCATCAGGTGACCGGCACCGATCGAAAGGCCGTCACCGTCGCCCGTCACCAGCCAGACATCGAGTTCCGGATTGGCCAGCTTGAGGCCGGTCGCGATCGCCGGTGCCCGGCCATGAATGGTGTGAAAACCGTACGTCGCGAGATAGTACGGAAGCCGCGCCGCGCAGCCGATACCGGAGACAAAGACAGTGTTCGACGGGTCCGCGTCGAGTTCTGCGAGCGTCTTCTGCACTGCCCGCAAGATCGCGTAGTCACCGCAACCCGGACACCAGCGAACTTCCTGTCCGGATTCGTAATCCCGTGCAACTCGAACCGGAGCGTTCATGAAACGATCTTCGCCCGGCTTTCGATCGCACCGACCAGCTCATCGACCCGAAACGGCTTCCCGGTTACCTTGGGGAGGCTTTCGGCATCGACCAGGAAGCGGTCCCGGAGCACGCGCACGAGCTGCCCGGAGTTGACCTCGGGCACCAGGACTTTCCGGTAGGACGCCAGCAAGTCACCGAGATTCGCCGGCAGGGGGTGCAGGTGGCGCAAGTGGATATGCGCGGCCACGGTTCCCGTGGCCCGGCAGTGGGCAAGTGCCTCCCGCGCAACTCCGAACGTGGATCCCCATGTCACGACGCACAGCGACGCGTCTTCGGGGCCGTCCGCCGCTGCCGGCGGCAGCGCACACGCGACCCGGGCAACCTTGGCGATACGGGCGTCGTTCATGACCTGGTGGTTGTCGGGGTCGTAGGAGATGCCACCGCTTCCGGCGCTCTTTTCGAGCCCGCCGATTCGATGCTCGAGACCGGGCGTGCCGGGCTTGACCCAGGCGCGGGCCAACGTGTCGGGATCGCGGGCAAAGGGCTCGTAGTGTTCCGGGTCGGTCCGAAACTCAGCCGCTTCGGCACCCGGAATCACGGGCTCCGGCAGGCGCCAGGGTTCAGAGGTGCTCGCAATGAACGCGTCCGAAAGGATCATCACCGGCGTCATGTGCCGGACGGCGATGCCGGCGGCCTCGATGGCCGTCGTGTAACAGTCGCTCGGGCTCCTGGGGGCCAGCACCACCAGCGGGGCTTCGCCGTGCCGACCGTACAAGGCCTGCAGCAGATCCGCCTGCTCCGTCTTGGTGGGCATGCCGGTCGATGGCCCGGCGCGCTGGGAGTTCACTACCACGAGCGGCAGCTCCACGGCGACCGCGAGGCCGAGCGCTTCGGCCTTGAGAGAGATTCCCGGTCCGGAGCTCGACGTGACGCCAAGCGCCCCGCCGTAGGAGGCTCCGATCGCGGCGCAGGCTGCGCCGATCTCGTCCTCGGCCTGAAACGTCAAGACGTTGCGGCGGCGCATGGCCGACAGTTGATGCAGCAAGGTGGACGCCGGCGTAATCGGATAGGCGCAGAACACGATATCCAAGCCGGTGCGTTCCGCTGCCGCGGCAAGGCCAAACGCCAGGGCCTCCGCACCGGTGATCGTACGGTACTCGCCCGGTGCCCAGTCGTGTGGTGTCTCGCGCGTCTGCAGGAGATCAAGGCCGGGCACCTCGGTGGTCTCTCCGTAGGCATGGCCGGCCTTCAACGCCGCGAGGTTCGCGTTGCCGACCGGCGTGTCGCCGAAGCGATTGCGAATCCAGTGTTCGGCCTCGGACGTGTCCCGATCCAGCAACCACAGTGTCAGGCCCACGGCCCACATGTTGCGGCAGCGCAGCGATCCCTTCTGGCCGAGTTCGAACTCCTTGACCGCATCGATGGTGTGCCGCGAGATGTCGGGAGCGAGGGTGCGAACTCCGTTCAGCGTATCCGCCTCCAGCGGATTGTCGTCGTAGCCCGCTTTCTTCAGAGAGCGCGCGGTGAACGTGCCGGAATCGACCACGAGCAGACCGTTGCGGTCCAGGTCGCTGAGGTTGGTCTTGAGAGAGGCGGGATTGAAGGCAACCAGCACGTCGGGCGTGTCGCCCGGAGTGAGGACCTCGCCCTCTCCCACCCGCAATTGAAATGCGGACACCCCGTACGTGGTTCCGGCGGGTGCCCGGATTTCCGCGGGAAAGTCGGGCAGCGTGGAAACTCCCTTGCCGCCCAGGGCGGCGGCCATGGTCAGACGCATACCGGATAGCTGAATGCCGTCCCCGGAATCACCGGCAAATCGGACGACGACGCCGCCGGTACTCGGGGTCAGGTTGGCTGGAGGCTGCAGGGTCGTTTCTCTCAAGCGGAAGCGCACCGGCGGTGCGGAACCGCGTGTGGGGTGGGACAGTCGAGGAAGCCTGTAAAAAAGGATACAGTATGCGGCCCCGCAGGCACGTCAACGGGTGATTGCCGCCCGCATCGCTGTCGCCGCCTTCCGCCCGAGGCTGTGTCCATGTCGGCCATGATCATCGACGGCAAGGAGCTGGCGCGGCGCACGCGCGCACGCCTGGCGGGCGATGTGGCTGCGGTCACCGAGAACTTCGGCGCCGCGCCCGGCCTCGCCGCGATTCTGGTGGGCGATGATCCGGCGAGCGAGACCTACGTTCGGACCAAGCGCCGGCAGGCCGCCGAATGCGGAATCCGCTCGACGGCACACCATCTGGCGGCAGATACGACCGAGGCCGACCTGATCAAGCTCGTCCACGCGCTGAACGGCGACGAGACCGTGGATGCAATTCTCGTACAGCTGCCGCTCCCCGGACATATCGCGTCGCATCGCGTTCTCGACACCGTGCTGCCGGGCAAGGATGTCGACGGGTTTCATTCGCGGAACGCCGGGCTTCTGGCTGTCGGGAGGCCCGAGACCGTTCCGTGTACCCCGCGCGGATGCCTCGCGCTCCTGCGACATGCCCATGGCGATGACGACAGCGGAGGGCTCGGCAAACTGGCCGGACTGCACGCCGTGGTCGTGGGCCGGAGCAGCATCGTGGGCCGTCCGATGGCCGCGCTGCTCACCGCCGAGAACTGCACGGTCACCTTGGCGCATTCGCGTACCCGCAGCCTTCCGGAGGTCTGCCGGCAGGCGGACGTCCTCGTGGCCGCGACCGGTCGCCCGGAGATGGTGCGGGGAGACTGGATTCAGCCCGGAGCCACCGTGATCGACGTCGGGATCAATCGGATTGAGCGTGGTGGCGCCAGCAGACTGGTCGGCGATGTTGCCTTCGACGAGGCGCAGCACGTGGCTGGCGCGATCACCCCCGTGCCCGGGGGAGTGGGGCCGATGACCGTCGCCTACCTCCTGCACAACACGGTGGAGCTTTTTCACCGGCGGCGTGCGGACGAAGCCGCGCAGGCGTGAGGTTGAGACGCGACGTGTCAACGCCGCCCGAACAGGCGCTCGAGATCCATCCGCTTTAGTTCCACAAACGTCGGCCTGCCGTGGTTGCACTGCCCCGCGTTCGGGGTTTTCTCCATGTCGCGCAGGAGTGCATCCATTTCCTCGACGGTCAGGACACGACCAGCCCGGACCGAACCGTGACACGCCATCGTTGAGCACACTTGTTCGATCCGGTCACGGAGCGTGCCTGCCGTGCTGTGCTCGAGCAGTTCGTCGGCCAGGTCCTGCAGGAGGTCGGCGACGGCCACATGACCGAGGATCGCCGGGGTCGCGTGAACGGCTATGGCCCCATCTCCGCTGGCCTCCAGCACGAGGCCCAGCGATTGCAGCTCCTCGGCACGGTGGCTCAGTATTTCCGCCGCCGCCGGTTCGAGCCGCACCACCTCAGGTGTCAGCAGCATCTGGCTTTGCGGTTCACCCTTGTCGAGAGAAGCCTTGATGCTTTCAAGAACAATCCGCTCATGGGCGGCGTGCTGGTCAACCAGGATGAGCCCGTCGGTCGTCTCGGACACGATGAACATGCGATGGAGTTGTGTTCGGGCGCGACCCAATGGCGGCTCGGTTACGGCCGCCAAGGGTGCTTCAGTCTCGGATCGCACGTCCCCGGCGCTTGACGCAGCTGGTTCGTAGCGGACGCCTTCCGTCTTCCCCGCCGGGCGCAACCCGGACGGGGCATCAGGACCCGGTGGCGCGGATGGGAGGCCGGGCGCCGGCGGTGCTTCGGAGGGACGGTCGAAATGCAGCCACGGCGCGGCCCGCGCACGCCGGAGCGTCTGGTCGGTCATGGTAGTGGCGGGTCGCGGTCCCTCCTCGCGCAGCGCCGCCCGAATACCTGCCACGATGGCGCTCCGGACCGTTTGCGGGTCGCGGAATCTGACCTCCGTCTTGGCGGGATGGACGTTGATGTCCACATCCCGCATCGCCACGTCGACGTAGAGCGCGACCATGGGTTGGCGGTCATGCGCGATCAGGCCTTGGTAGGCGCCGCGGAGCGCGCCGTAGAGGACGCGGTCCCGCACTACCCGCCCGTTCACGAACAGGTATTGCGCGCGGGTGTTGGCCCGGTTGACGGTCGGCAGCGACGCTAGACCGGAGACGCGGGTGGTTCCCCGTTCGAAGTTGACGTCAACGGCATTGTCTGCGAACGCGTCACCCATGACTGCGCGCAGCCGCTGATCGCGGGCACCGTCGGGCGCCGCGGGCATCCGGAGATCGAGTCGGGTGTGGCCGTCGATCTGGAGCTTGAAGGCAGTGCGCGGGTGAGCCATCGCGAGTTCGCGAATGGTTTGGGATACCGCCATCGCTTCTGCACGGTCGGACTTCAGGAACTTGAGCCGTGCGGGAGTGGCCCGGAACAGGTCGGCGACCGTGACTCGGGTACCCCGCGGGTTGGCGGCTGGCGTCACAGTGCCAGTGGATCCGGCGTCTACCGTGATCTCGAAAGCATCCTCGGCGCCATCGGCTCGTGACGTCACCGTCAGCCGGCTGACAGAACCGATCGAGGGAAGCGCCTCACCGCGGAAACCCAGGGTAGGGATGGCGAACAGATTGTCGTCGGGGAGCTTTGAGGTTGCGTGTCGCTCCACGGCCAGAGCCAGGTCAGTCGCATCCATCCCATGTCCGTCGTCGATAACGGTGATCTCGGTTTTTCCTCCGCTTGCAATACCGACGGAGATCGACTTGGCGCCGGCGTCAAGCGCGTTTTCGACCAACTCCTTGACGACGGATGCAGGGCGCTCGACGACCTCGCCGGCTGCGATTCGATTGACCGTTCCTTCAGGCAGCCGGCGGATCGGCATTAGTGCTCGACCCGGGTCAGGATTTCGATGACGCGCTGCTTGGTCCCCTCCACGGCGGGCTGACCGAAGGGATCAATTCCGAGAATGTCTGCGAGGAGGACGGTTTCAATCATCAGATGCGCCATCAGGGCACCGTAAGCCGCCTGGCTCCGGCGTGCCAACGTAAAGGTACGAACGGGGCGGCCGGAAGCTGACAGGCTCGCGCCGGTGGCATCCGCATGCGCGTTCCAAAGGGATGCAAGCCGGCTGGGAAACCAGTCGGGATACCCGAGCGGCTCCTTGGGAATGCGGAGGTCAAGCGCGGCCGGGGCACGCAGCAACGTAAACATTTGCCCCGGCGGTCCATCAAGCCAAAGCTGCATCTGGCTGTGCTCATCGTCGGTGCCGCACGCGGTTACGGGGGTAAAGCCCTGACTGTCCTTCCCCAGGCTTTCCGCGACCAGTTGCCGGTACCACGTTTGCAGCGGCGCCATCGCCGGTTCGTAGGCGAGCGTGACTAGCGTGGCCGTCCCGTGACGCTCATGGAAGGCCGCCATGGCCGCGGCGGACCGGGCCGCCGGACTGAAACCCTCTTTCGGAAAGGCGCGGGCCAGGACGGCCCTTGCGCCCGCCAGGACATCGGGCTCGTCATGCTCAGAGATGTCTTGGCCGATCGCCGCTGGCAGGAGCCCGGTCACCGTGAACGCGGCGAACCTGCCGCCCACGTCGGCAGGCACGTCCAGTACAGGGACCCCACGAGCTTCGGCGAGGGTCCGGAGGGGCGACGGTCGAGCTTGAGTCAGGCAGACCGTCCGCTGACGGATCGCTTCGGAAGCCAACGCCTCCCCGTACCAGTCGAGGAGCATCGCGAAATGGGCGAGCGTCTCGGTGGTGCGACCGGACTTGCTGACGAAGACGCAACAGACTCGTTCCTGGCCGAAGTGGTTCAGTGTTTCCCGCAGCTTCGCGCATTCATCCGGGTTAATGCTGCCGGCAAACGTGATCACAGGCCGGGTGTCGGGTCGTGCGGAACTGCCCCCGTCGGTGGCCATGGTGAATGCCTTGCCCGCGTGCATGGATCCCCCGCAGCCGACGTGGACCACGAGATCGGCGTCGCGGGAGAACCGCCGCGCGATGTCGAGATAGGCGCGGGAAGGGGGCCCGGTGTCCAGGGCCGTCAGGAACGGCAGTCCACCGTCCCGGTATCGTTCTTCCAGCCGCGAGAGCGCGAGCCGGGCCGCTTGCCGGTGCTTCGTTTGCCCGCCCGCATGATCGCACCATGCCGTCAGGTCGGCGCTGATGCCGGCGGCGTCGGACAGGTCCTGGTGTTCGGTGCGCGTCCCGTCCGGGATGGTTCGGCTGGAGAGTGGGACGCGGTTCACGGGCACCGTCGGGCCAAAGACCTGCTCACTCTGCACCGCGCCGTAAGCCGATGCGTCTGCCGGGGCCGGTAAGTGCCATTCCCCGCAGGCGTGCAGAGTGATACAAGACCGCAGCCATCACCCTCGAACAAGTTGCGGAGCACTGAGGATGGACACGGTGATTTACCACAATCCCAAGTGTAGCAAGTCCCGCGCGACGCTCGCGCTGCTTCGTGAGCACGGGATCGAGCCCGAGATTGTGGAATATCTGAAGACGCCGCCGGATGCCCTGATGCTCGCAGAGATACTTCGCCGTCTCGGGATCGGGCCGCGAGATCTCATGCGCAAGCGGGAATCTGTCTACCGCGAGTGCAATCTCTCTGATCCTGGTCTCGACGACAGCGCCCTGATCGCGGCCATGGTGGCGGACCCGATCCTCATTGAGCGGCCGATCGTGCTGCACGGAGGGCGCGCTAGAGTGGGCCGCCCGCCGGAGTCGGTACTCGAAATTCTGTGATGTCGGCGTGTGTTCCGCGCTGGCGGTCGAGCGGCGGCGGCGCGCGCATCGAGCCGGTCGCGATCGAGAATAGTTGCATGGACGGTGGCCTGCTGTGACCCGATCGGCTGACCCGCACGCCTGGCTTCGATGCGCGGACTGGCCAGCAGTCCTGCGCGACCCGGCCGCCTTGGAGCCCGGCATCCGTGCCCACCTCGAGCGGGAGAACCGGCGGACGGAGACCACGCTTCGTCCCGTCGACGCACTGAAGGACGACCTGGCGCGCGAGCTTCGTGCGCGAGTGCCGGACAGGGATGCCGATGTTCCGGTCCCGGACGGGGCGTACGCCTACTACCAGCGATTTGAAGAGGGCGGCGAGTACCCCATTCTCTGCCGGGTTCCCGCAGGCGGCACGACCGAGGAGGTCCTGCTGGACGGGAACCGAGAGGCAGCCGAGGTCAACTTCTTCAGGATTGGCGGTGTGCGACACTCGCCCGACCACGGAACCCTGGCCTACGCGGCCGATCGCAAGGGCTCGGAGAAGTACGAGGTCCGGTTCCTGGCGCTTCCGAGCAGAGCAGAACTCGCCGACCGTTTGCCGGAGACCCAGGGTGACCTCGCGTGGTCGCTCGATTCCCGGCAGCTGTTCTACACGGTCTTGGATGATCAGCATCGGCCGTGGCAGGTGCGTCGACACCGGTTGGGCGACTCCATCGAGTCGGACGTCACGGTGTTCACCAGCCCGTCTCCGGCGGTGTTTGTCTCTGTCAGTCGGACCGAAAGCGGGCGCTTCATCCGCATTGATTGTCACGAGCATGCTGATTCATCCGAGACATACTTGATCGATGCGTCTCAGCCGGCTTCGGAACCCGTGCCGGTATGGTCCCGGCGAGAGGGCGTGCGCTATACGGTGTCCGACCACGGCGATCAGCTGCTCATTCTCACGAACGACAGCGGGGCGGAGGATTTCAAGATCGTTCAGGTCCCCATGAACGGGGACCGCACGGTTCCGCACAATGTTGTGCCGCACTGTGCCGGTGTTTACATACTCGACATGCAGGTATTCGAAGACTGGCTTGTCCGGGTGGAGCGGGTTGCCGGATTGCCCCGGATCGTGGTCCGCGATCTGCGCGACGAGGTCGAATACACGATCGATGCAGGCGGGGAGGAAGCCTTTAACCTGCAGCTCGTGCGCGGAATGGAATACGAGGGTAGCGAGGTTCGCTACGTCTACAGTTCCCTCACGACGCCAAGCAGGACATTTGATTTCGATCTGCGTGAGCGGACGGCCGTGCTCCGAAAGGAGCAGCACATTCCTGGCGGACATGACGCAGATCAATACGTTACCAGGCGGCTGACGGCGCGGAGCGACGACGGCGTGGAGGTGCCGATTTCGCTGGTGCATCGGCGAGACCTGGTGCTGGATGGCCGCACGCCGCTCCTCCTCTACGGCTATGGCGCATACGGGCACGCCACGCCGGCCTCGTTCGCCCACACCCGCTTCAGCCTGCTCGACCGGGGTTTCGTATACGCGATAGCGCATGTTCGCGGCGGCACGGATTTGGGCTACCGATGGTACTTGGACGGCAAGCTGGATCACAAGGAAAACAGTTTCACGGATTTCGTTGCGGCGGGCCGGGCATTGGTGCAGGAGGGGTACACGGCCCGCGGCCGGATCATTGCGCATGGCGGCAGCGCGGGCGGCTTGTTGGTAGGGGCGTCGCTAAACAGGGAAAGCGAATTGTTCGGCGGGGTGATCGCGGAAGTGCCGTTCGTTGACGTGCTAAACACCATGCTGGACGCTACGCTTCCCTTGACTCCGCCGGAGTGGTCGGAATGGGGCGACCCGATCCGCGATGAGGCGGCCCGGGCCCGAATCGGATCGTACTGTCCCTACTCAAATGTGTCGGAACGCCGGTATCCGGCCGTACTTGCGACCGCCGGTCTAACGGACCCGCGTGTCGGCTACTGGGAACCAGCCAAGTGGATAGCAAAGCTGCGGGAACATACGACTTCGGCCGCGCCGGTCCTCTTGTGGACCAATCTCGAGGCCGGACACGGAGGGTCGGCCGGCCGGTTCGCACGCCTTGACGAAGTTGCACTCGTGTATGCGTTTGCCCTTATGACTGCAGACACATGAACGCCGAGGCCTCAAATCCATACGGCCGTCTGGCCGATCCGCTGCAACTCGCCCAGGCGCTGATCCGCTGCCCCAGCGTCACGCCGGCCGACGCCGGCGCCCTCGGCGTTCTTGAGGAATCGCTGACGGGTCTCGGGTTCTCGTGCAAGCGGCTTTCCTTCGGGGATCCCGACGGCCAGGGTCCTGATGCGCTGGTCGAGAACCTGTACGCCCGCATCGGCGCCGACCGACCCAATTTCTGCTTCGCCGGCCATACGGATGTCGTGCCGCCTGGGGCCATTGAATCGTGGGACAACGATCCATTCGCAGGAATCACCCGGAACGGGATCCTGCACGGGCGCGGTGCCTCGGACATGAAGGGAAGCATCGCCGCATTCGTTGCGGCGTGCTCGAGGTTCCTGCACGGCTCGCATCCGTACGGCTCAATCAGCCTTTTGATCACAGGCGACGAAGAAAAAGACGCACGAAACGGCACAGTTCGGGTCCTGGACTGGATGCAACGGCACGATGAGCACATCGATGCGTGTCTCGTGGGCGAACCGACCAACCCGCAGCGGCTGGGCGACATGATGAAAATTGGTCGTCGAGGCAGCGTCAACGCCACGTTGGTGGTTGAAGGCACGCAAGGGCACGTTGCGTATCCGGACCTCGCCGATAATCCGATCCCCCGGCTGATTGCATTGCTTGCGTCCCTCCTGGCCGAGGCGCCGGACGACGGGACCGATCATTTTCAGCCCTCCAACCTGGAAGTTACGTCCGTGGATGTCGGGAACTCCGTCACCAATGTCATACCAGGAAGTGCCAAAGCGTGCTTTAACGTTCGGTACAGCCCGGCACACTCACCCGCGTCGTTGGAACGTTGGTTGCGTGAGCGGCTGGATCTCGCGGCGGCCGGCACCTACAGATTGGAACTGGAGTGGAGCGGGCCGGCATTCCTTACCGAGCCCGGCCGATTGACGGACGTGGTCTCGCAAGCTGTGGCCGACGTGACGGGGCGGCAGCCGGAGGCATCGACGAGCGGCGGCACGTCCGACGCTCGCTTCATTCAGTCGGTCTGCCCGGTGGTGGAGTTCGGCGGAGTTGGGAAGACGATGCACCAGGTGAATGAGCACATTCTGATCGAGGATTTGCGGGCACTTGCCGACGTGTACGAACGGGTTCTCGGGCTTTTCTTCGAAACCGAGGGAGGCGTCGTGAGCAGGTCGTGCGGCCAGGCGTCGAACGCGACATGAGTTGGCGGGCAGACAACGATCGTCAACCGGAGACAGACGTCGGGTTCGACGTGATCGTGATCGGCGGCGGCTTCGGCGGCATGTACATGCTGCATCGCTTGCGCGGCATCGGAATGTCGGCACGAGCCTATGAGACCGCGGACGATGTGGGCGGCACGTGGTACTGGAACCGCTACCCCGGCGCGCGATGCGATGTGGAGAGCATGCAGTACTCGTACTCGTTTTCGGAGGAACTGGAGCAGGACTGGAGCTGGTCGGAAAAGTATGCCTCTCAGCCCGAGATTCTGGAGTATGCCCGGCATGTCGCGGATCGCTTCGATCTGCGGAGGGATATCCGGTTCGGAACCCGTGTGACGACGGCGAGTTTTGACGAGCGAGCGCATCGATGGACGGTAGAAACTGACCGTGGAGACCGCGTAACCGGGCGGTTTCTCGTTTCGGCGGTGGGTTGTCTCTCCGCCGCCAACCTGCCGGCCTTCGAAGGGATGGACGATTGCCAGGTGCCGATCCTGCACACCGGGCAATGGCCGCATCAGGGCTTTGATTTTTGCGGTCTCCGCGTAGGTGTGATCGGGACGGGCTCTTCCGCCATCCAGTCCATTCCGGTCATTGCCCGGGACGCCAGGTCGGTAGTCGTCTTTCAGCGCACGCCAAACTACGCGGTGCCGGCACGAAACACGCCGATGAACCGAGACTATGAGCGCAGGGTCAAGGCAAGCTATCCCGATTTCCGTGCCCTGGCCCGCACACGCATGCCGGCTTTCCTGTTTCAATATGACAAACGTTCGGCTCTAGAGGTCCCGCCTGGGGCCCGCGAACGGCACTACGAGGACTACTGGCGTCGCGGCGGACTGGGATTTCTGGGAGCGTTCTCGGACCTTCTGCTCAACCAGGCCTCGAACGATAGCGCCGCCGAATTCGTTCGCGGCAAGATCCGTTCGGTGGTCAGGGACCCGGCGGTTGCCCGGCTGCTGTCACCCAGCAACGTGTTCGGCTGCAAGCGACTGTGCGTCGATACCGGCTACTACGAGACCTTCAATTTGCCGCACGTGAGCCTGGTCGACGTTTCCGAGACACCGATCCGGCGTTTCACCGAAACCGGCCTGGCGGTCGCGGACCGGCACTACGACTTCGATGCCATCGTGTGCGCCACCGGATTTGCGGCGATGACTGGATCGCTCGACCGCATACGTATCACCGGCCGGAACGGCATGACATTGAAGGAGAAGTGGAAGGCGGGTCCCAGAACGTACCTTGGCCTGACGTCCACCGGCTTCCCGAACTTCTTCACGGTTACGGGGCCGGGAAGCCCGTCGGTCTTGGCCAACATGATGCCGGCGATTGAGCAGCATGTGGACTGGATCACGCACTGCCTGCTTCGAATGGAAGAGGCCGGCGCTCGGACCATCGAGCCCATGGCGGCCAACGAGGATGACTGGGTGGGCCACGTCAACGACGTTGCCAGCGAGTCCCTGCGGTCAACGTGCAGTTCCTGGTACATCGGCGCGAACATTCCCGGCCGTCCCCGCGTGTTCATGCCGTACATCGGCGGATTCCCGGCGTACCTTGACCGATGCAATGCGGAAGCCGAGTCTGGCTACGCCGGTTTCGCGATTGAGGGCGGAGCGCCGGTAGCGCCGCCACGCGCTTTGCCGTGGATGACAAGGTGGACAGAGGTGACATTGAATTGACGTAAGCCGTCAAGCGTCCACGATCGGACGAATTCTCAGTCGCGGTATGTTTATCCCGATAGCAGCGTACGAGGATGGCCAGCGGCAACAGGCAGACGGGCGCTAGGTGCCGCTAGGACACGCCAACCGGCACCCCCGCTGTCCACACCCGTCCCAGCGTCGTGGGCCGCACCGATTTCGTTGACCCATCTGCGGAGTTCAATTATGTCTAATGCCATGTGTGGCCGATACAGCCTGACCGATCCTGCTGCCGCCCGGCGTGACCTGTTCGGGGACCCGAACGGGTCGGTGCCTGAACCGAACGCCCATATTGCCCCGGGTACGGAGGTGCTTGCCGGCGGACGAAGTGCCGAGGGCCAGATTCGCGCGGCGATACTGTTCTGGGGCCTTTCGTCGGAACGTTCCGATTCCTCTGGATTGGTCGTGAACGCCCGGGCCGAGAACGTGGCCCGGAACCCGTCGTTCAGGGAATCCTTCCAGCGCCGCCGCTGCCTGATTGCGGCAGACGCGTTCTATGAGTGGGGAATGCCGGAAGAAGGCGCCCAGATCGCGTGGAAATTCAGGGCCGCTGACGAGGGTTACCTGGCGTTTGCCGGGATTTACCAGCCGCTGCGCTCGGCCACCGAGGGTGGCCCGGCTACCGGCTGTGTGATCGTGACTACGGCGTCGAACGACCTCGTGGGCCGCGTGCACGACCGCATGCCGGCGATCGTCACGCGGGCCGATTTTGATACCTGGCTGGATCCTGAGACACCTAGGGAAGAATTGCAGGATCTGCTTCGACCCGTTTCCGACGACGAACTGCAGGCCGAAGAGCTGGAACCACTTTCGTAGCTCCGTCACGGGGTAGGGGCTGCGTGCCGTTCGCTTGGCGGCGCATCGCAATTGAATGAGTTTCGCTAGACATTGAAGCGAAACAGGATGACGTCGCCATCACGGACAACGTAGTCGCGGCCCTCGCTGCGGAGCTGGCCAGATGCGCGGGCCCCTTGTTCGCCACCCGCTTCCACAAATGTCTCAAGGGCCGCAGTCTCTGCGGCGATAAACCCGCGCTCGAAATCACTGTGGACCACGCCAGCCGCGCTCGCCGCCACAGTCCCGGCGCTGATCGTCCAGGCACGCGTCTCTTTCGGGTTGGCAGTGAAGAACGTGATCAATCCCAGTAGCGCGTAGCCGGCGCGCGCCACCCGGAGGAGCCCCGACTCCGAGAGCCCAACGCTCGCAAGGAATGCATTGCGGTCTTCCGCAGCTTCGAGCTCGATGAGCTCGGCTTCCAGTTGCGCCGACACCAGCAGCAAGTCCGCATCGTGCGTGGCGGCGTGAGCTGCCGCAGCCTGCGTCAGCACGTTGCCGCGGTGAACATCTGACTCGGCGACGTTGGCGACGAACAGCACTGGCTTGTTCGTCAGCAGGCCCAGCTCCCGAAACAATGCCGCATTGCTCTCGTCGGCCAGTTCTCGTGCCGGCTGACCGTGTCCCAGCTGCTGGATGCCGCGTTCCACGATCTCGAGCCGCTGACGGCTGCTTCGATCGCCGCTCCGGGCTGATTTGATCAAGCGATCTCGGGCCCTCTCCAGCGTTCCAAGATCGGCAAGCAGGAGTTCCGTTTCCACGACTTCCGCGTCCGCCACGGGGTCCGGTCGTCCTGTCACGTGAGTGACGCGATCGTCGTCGAAGCAACGCAGCACGTGGACGATCGCATCGACTTCCCGGATGCGCGCAAGAAATTGGTTGCCGAGGCCCTCGCCTTGGCTGGCGCCTTTCACCAAGCCGGCGATGTCCACGAAGTCGATCACCGCGGGGGTACGGACAGCGGACCCGGAAATGTCAGCCAGTCGATCAAGGCGTGGATCCGGAACCGGTACGCGACCGACATTTGGTTCGATGGTGCAGAACGGGTAGTTGGCCGCGTCCGCGGCAGCCGCTCCGCTTAAAGCATTGAACAGGGTGGACTTCCCGACATTGGGCAGCCCCACAATGCCGCAGCGGAATCCCATGGCGGGTGCCTCAGTCTCCCCCCGCCGAGGGCGGCGGTGCATCCAGCACCACACGATTCATGAATCGATCGTCCTCGCCGCTGACCAGCAGCGGTGCTGATGCTGCCATCGCGGCCAGCAGCGGTTGCAGCCATTCGAGTTCGGCCCGACCAAAATCCCTGAGGACATACCGCTCGGCCGCATCGCCGTGGGGGGGACGGCCGATCCCGATCCGGACCCTTCGATAGTCGCGTCCGAGACAGCGGTCGATGCTGTCGATGCCCCGGTGGCCGCCACTGCCGCCACCGCGGCGAACCCGAACTTTTCCTGCCGCGAGGTCAAGGTCGTCGTAGAACACCGTTACCCGCGCCGGGGGTACCTTGTAGAACCGGCAGGCCAAACTCACTGAGTCGCCCGAGCGGTTCATCCAGGTAAGGGGACACAGCGCCAACACGGAGACGCCGTCAATCCGGCCAGATCGGATGGCGCCGCGGAATCGCTGTCTCGTACGCCCGAAACGGTGTTCGGCGGCGATCGAGGAAAGCGCCATGAACCCGGCGTTGTGTCGCTGGCGTGCGTGCGCTGCTCCCGGGTTGCCGAGCCCGACGAGAACCTGGTCCACGCGATCGGCCTCGCGACCGGGCGGCTACTCTTCCGTCGGCGCTTCTTCCGTTTCAGGAGTCTCCTCGAGCTCTTCCTCTTCCTCTAGTTCTTCTTCTTCCTCTTCAGCGGTTGCGGCAGAGACCAGCGCGGAAGGTGCGACGATACTTGCGACCGTGAAGTCCCGATCCCCGATGGTGGGCTGCACGGCGGGATCCAGCTCGGTTTGGCTGATATGAAGGCTGTCGCCGATTTCCAGGTCCGCGACGTCGAATTCGATTGCTTCCGGGATCAGGTTGGCCGGGCAGTTCACGTTGATGGTGCGTCTGACGATGTTGAGTACACCGCCGCGCTTGAGGCCAGGACAGATTTCCTGATTGAGGAACGCTACCGGCACGTCCACCGTGACTCGGGTGTCTGGTCCGACGCGCAGGAAATCCATGTGGACCGGATCATCCGTGACCGGATGGTAGGCGACGGCCTGCGGCAGCACCCGGATCGCCGAGTCCTGATTCAGATCGATGTCGTACAACCTGGTTCGAAAACCCGGTCGCCGGATTTCGCGACGGCTGAAATCGAGATCGATGTCGATGGCGACGGGTTCGAAGTCCTTGCCGTAAATGATGGCCGGCAGCCGGCCCTTTCGGCGGAGCTCCCGCGCCCCTCCCTTGCCGCGAGGTGTGCGCACCTCGGCTTTGATGATCGACGTGTTTTCCATAGATCCGTCCCGGGGCGAACGGTGCCCGCCTCAGTCGAAGAGGTTGGATACTGAGCGATGATCGCTGATCCGCCGGATCGCCTCGGCGACCAGCGGGACGACCGAGAGTGTCTGGATTTTCGGCGATTTTGCAACCTCGTCACGCGCAGCGATGCTGTCCGTCACCAGCAGCATGTCCAGCGTGGAACCGTCGATCCGCTCAACTGCCGGGCCTGACAGCACGCCGTGGGTCGCATAGCACGCAACGCGGCTGGCTCCGGCCGTCGTCAAAGCCTGCGCCGCGTTACAAAGAGTTCCCGCGGTGTCGACGATGTCGTCCACGATGATGCAAACCCGCCCGCGGACCTCTCCGATGATGTTGACGACTTCGGAGACGTTCTCGCGATCACGCCGCTTGTCGACGATAGCCAGGCTGCTGTCCACACGGGCGGCCAGATACCTCGCTCGCGCGACGCCGCCGACGTCGGGCGAAACCAGTACATAGGAATCGTTCTGGAAGCGCTCCCGGATGTCGGCAGCGATTACCGGCGCGGCGTACAGGTTGTCGACAGGGATATCGAAGAATCCTTGGATCTGGTTTGCGTGCAGATCTATCGTCAGCACGCGACTGGCGCCGGCTGTCGTGATCAGGTTCGCGACGAGCTTGGCCGAGATCGGCGCACGGGGCGCCGCTTTTCGGTCCTGGCGCGCATAACCGAAGTAAGGGATGACCGCCGTAACGCTGGCCGCAGAGGCGCGCCGCAAGGCGTCGATGCAGACCAGCAGCTCCATGATGTGATCGTTAGCGGGAGGAGATGTGGATTGCAGGACGAACACGTCTTGGCCCCGGACGTTTTCGCGCACCTCGACGAACACCTCGCCGTCCGAAAATCGCCGAACATCGGCAGCTGTCAGCCTAAGGCCCAGCTCATCGGCAACCGCGCTAGCGAATTGCTCATTGCTGTTTCCAGCCAGTAGGCGCATGGGCCGCGGCATCCCCGGTGTACCCGCGCCCGTCGTCATCGACCTGCGCAACAAAAAATCTACTCATGCACCGCATCGGGGTAAAGGGACGGGACGATCAGTAAGTACCGCCGGCTTGCACGTCGAAGGCCCGGTACTGTCCGTCGGGTGCCAGCAACCCCGCACCAGTGCGGGATTCCGGGAACCTGGCGGAAAGGATCGCGTTGCCGCCTCCTGCCGGCGCCGAATTCGCGTCACCTCGCTGCAGGTCCGCCGTCGACGGCCCACCAAGATCCCGCGGAAGTGGCAACCCGGCTGATCGTGGTGCTGAGGGAAGTCCTGGTGACTGCGCAGATACCGGCGGGGGGTTCAGGAGGCCCCGTGCCCTCTCTGATCTCGAGCACCGGTCTAGCCAATCGTCGTCGCTAATCCCGGCCTGGATGCCGTTGCGGCTCGCCCACGATCTACAGGGTCAATCAACGCGGCCGCGAGTGCACGCAAGCCGGTTTCCACGAGCCCGGCGCGGCCTGACCGGGTCTCCTCTCCGGTCGACGTCCCGTTCCCGTCGACTCGGACCGATCGTGCGGGCTCCGGATCAGCATGCCTTCGCCGCCATCCGTCCGGAGGGCGCGCGATGGGATGGAATTTCCTGCCGACGGACGTGTGCTGTCCAAAGCTCCAGCCCAACGGGCAAACGCGCAAGGAACTAACTGGCTTCGCTTGCTGCCGCGATATTCTGCCGTCACGGTCAATCGGGCTTGCGGGCGCGACTGGCCTGCGCCGGTTGGCCTCTGCAATCCCTCCGCACCCCTCTATCTATCAATATCGGGGCCGCCGTCCGGGAAGGCAAAAGATGATACATTTGGTGCATCATCCTTCACTTAACTCATAGAGGGAACCGCCCCATGTCGTCCACGGAAACCCGCCTTAGGACCCTCATCAGGGAGAATCTTGACTTGGATCATGAACCCGATTTCGACCGGGCGTTCAGTGAAGTCGGGGTTTCCTCTATCGATGCGGTCGCATTCTACAAGCTGGTGAACAATGAGTTTCAGCTGAACATGGTGGCGGAGGATTGCTTGCAATTCCGGACCCTCCGGGATCTGGTCGCGCATATCGATTCGCGCGCTGGCTGAAGCTTCCTTGTCGGTCGTGTACGTCTGTTCGATATCGTACTTGCCGCAGCCTGAGCCAGGTTGATCGCCTCTTGGTTCGGCGGCAGTCACCGCCTGCACGGAAAGCCGGATTGTTGCCCGGCGTGGCTGCCGTATCGGCCGAGTGATGCTATCGAAAGGCAAGTTTCGAACCCATGAAGACTGAAGCAGCGTGGGAAGTACCAGAGCCGAATTCAATTTGCCGGGTTGAGATAGACGACCAGACAACGACGACCATACGACAGCACGGCAATCCTGATGCCGACGTCCGGATTGTCTTGAGCCACGGAAGCGGGCTCGCAGCCGACCTCTACTATCCCTTTTGGTCGCTGCTTGCGGACGAATTTGACCTCTTCATATACGACCTCAGAAATCACGGCTGGAATAGCGTTGGCGCCCGACGAGATCACAACATCCCAAGATTGATTCACGATCACGACGTCATTCTCGAATCCATCGACCGCAACTTCGAGATGAAACCGACGGTGGGCATCTTTCACTCACTTTCCACGCTCGTGCCGCTTCTATCCTTCACCAAACGCTACTCGGCGCTCGTTCTGTTCGAACCGCCGCTGTGCAAGCCCGGCGCGAGTCAGCTGGAGCTTCATGATGCCGCCGAGAGTGCTGCTGCGCTGATCAGGAAGCGGGGACATCGATTCAAGACACGGGAAGAGTTTTCCGATTTTCTTCGTCTGGTGCCAACTTTTTCTCGGGTTCTGCCCGGAGTACGGGAATTGATGGCCCTGACAACGTTACGAAAATCGGCAGACGGCGAAGGCTACGAGCTGCGTTGTCCACGTGAATATGAGGCCCAACTCATGGATTACGGGCGCAGCTTCTTTCCGCTGCTGAATCTCGATTTGCTTTCGTTCCCGACGAAGGTCATCGGCGGTGATCCGACAATCCGAAATACGTATCTGCCCACGTTTGATTTGGAACACGTTTCGGCAGTGGATTACGACTTCGTACCCGAGGCGACTCACCTGCTTCAACTGGAAAAACCCGCAGAGTGCGTTGCCGTCACCCGTGCGTTCCTGGAACGGCTGGCAATCGTGTAGTGGTCGAACCCGTCGCCGACGGTCGGGCCGCCCCAATGCTTGCGGTCGGATTGCGATGAGCGTCTGCCGTCCAGTTCCGGATGATTTGGATTTTCTTGCCAGATTCGTCACGGGTCAGTGTGCCAATCCGCTGGCCCGCGGCTTGACCTAGACAGCCCCCCTGAGCCTCGCGACTGGAGACTCCACTGCGCCTCACCCGGAATTGACCGAGCGTGGCAAGGTGTCCACGGCGCTTGTACACCCGCTCGAACTCCGCACGGAGGTCGTTCGTGAACGACGGTTCGATCTGTCGAACCGGTTGGCGTCGAGCAATATCCCGCGCATCGGCGCGTCCCGTTCGGAGCGCAGGTTCAGCGGCCACCTCCTGCGAGCGCTACGGAGGCACGGCTCGGGTCGAACCGTGACGGGGCGGTGCATTCGGAATCAGCATGGTTTCTCCCGGGCTGGTCCCGGCCGCTCGATGGATTTGGTGTTGTCGTTGCCCTATTCGAAAACTATCCTCCCGGCAGTTCGGCGGCGATGCCCCGAAACCCCACGCTCTCGGTTCGTTCATTTCATGGAGGGTTTTCGCCCATGATTCGAGTTCTCACGGTCGCGGCCGTTCTTGGCGCCTTGGCCATTTCCAGCATGGCTTCGGCAGGCGACGCCGCGAATGGCGAGAAAGTCTTCCAGAAGTGCAAGGCGTGTCATACCGTTGACGAAGGGGGCAAGGATCGCGTTGGTCCTAACCTCTGGGGCGTCTTTGATACGGCCCTGGGGACCAACCGGCCTGACTACAAGTACTCCAAGGGCCTGAAGGCGTTGGGCGAGGAAGGCAAGACCTGGACCGACGAGTTGATGGACACGTGGATTACCAATCCGAAACAGGTTGTTGCCCGCTCCAAGATGATCTTTCCGGGCCTGAAGAAGCCTGACGACCGCGCGGACGTCATTGCGTACCTCAGGCAGTTCGGCGGTTAGGCGGGCGCCAGGCTAGGAGCCCCCGACCATCGACTTCAGCGGGCAATTCCAGATCCCGGCTCCGCGGGTCCGGGTCTGGGATGCCCTGAACGATCCGGAGGTTCTGAAGCGGTGCATTCCCGGATGTGAGCATCTGGCCTCGGTGGGTCCCGACGCGTTCGAAGCCCGAGTGCGGGCCCGGGTGGGTCCGGTATCTGCAGCGTTCTCCGGATCAGTCAAGCTGTCGGAAGTACAACCTCCCGAGAGCTATGTTCTGGTCGGCGAAGGCAAGGGTGGGGCCGCCGGCTTCGCGAAGGGATCGGCGCGCGTAGCGTTGGCCGAGAGTGACGACGGCGGCACCGTACTGAGTTACACGGTGGAGGTCGGTGTCGGCGGCCGTTTGGCCCAACTTGGTTCCCGGCTGATTGGCGGCGCGATGGACCAGTACTCCACCTCATTCTTCAATTCCTTCGCCGACATCGTCGCGGCGGAAGCGGCACCGGCAGAGGCTTCCTCCCGGGATGCGCCGGCGGAGGATTCGGTCGCCCCGCGAGAACAGCCTCCATCCCGTGGCCCACGACCGCGCTGGCAAATTCCGCTGCTGGTGGCCTTGGGGATACTGGCGGTACTCCTGGTGCTGGCGTCGTTCAGCTGATCGACGACTCCGATTTGGGCCGCTGAGCCCTCAACGACCGCGCCACTTCGCCAGGGCCTCGGGGGTATCGAGGTCGACCAGCGGGGCACTCGTGCCGCACTCGACCTCACACACCGCCTCGTCGTTGGAGTCCACGACGTGACGGGCACCCGTGTCGCCGGTCACGCGCAGGATCTCCGCGAAGTACTGGCGCGCGAACAGCACCGGATTGCCGCGGGTCCCGTTGTGCGTGGCGACCACGATGGCCCGCCCCTCAATCGGGTCAAACGCGGCCATCATTTGGTCGACCAATCCGGCGTCCACATCCGGCATGTCGGCCAGCATCAGAATGGCCCCATCGTGGCCTGCGGGAACCGCCGCAAGGCCCGCATGCACGCTCGACGAGAGCCCTTCCCGGAAATCGCTGTTGTGGACGAGCTTGACGTCCAGCCCGTCGAGTACCGCAGCGACTTTGTCCGGTTGATGACCCGTCACAACGATGACCGGAGCGGCCTCGGAGGCGATGGCGGCGCTGGCAGCCCTGGCAACCAGAGGCTGGCCGTCGACTGATTCCAAGAGCTTGTTGCCGCCTCGCATTCGCTGCGATCGGCCCGCGGCCATGATCACGGCCGCAATGCGCGGGGCCCGGCTCTGACGCCGGCGCGCGGCCGTTTTCTTCAGCAGGCCGCCAGCTCCCATGGCAACGACAGCGGCCGAGTCCACATCGAGATCGGCAGCAAATCGTTCGAGAACCATGTCCAGCCCGTTGCGGGCGGGAGCTCTCGCGCAGCCGGGGAGACCAATGACGGGAGTGGACTGCAGGGTGCCCAATAGGAGCAGGTTGCCCGGGTCCACCGGCATGCCAAAGTGATCGACCTGTCCGCCGGCCCGTTCAATGGCCGCCGGGATCACGTCTCGCCGGTCGACGATTGCCGAGGCGCCGCTCACAAGTACCAAATCTGGCTTGCCACGGAGTGCCTCAGTCAGGGCGTCGGCAAGCTGTGCCGTTTCGTGCGGAACCGTGCGTTCTTCTGCCACTGTGCCGCCGAGTTCCACGATCCGGTTGCCGACACCGGTCCGGGACAGCTTCAGAAGCTTGGGTGTCGTGTCGGAAAGAGTCGTCAGGACATGCCCGACGGAGAGGGGCCGGAACGGCGCCACGGAGAGCAGGCCCTCGGCGGACGTGCAGGCCGTCTCGACGTCGGCTCTGGGCACGGCAAAGGGAATGATCTTGATCGTCGCGACGAGATCACCGGTACGGACTCGCGCCCCATCGGCCAGCGTCGCGATCGTGATGGCCTCCGAAACCAGGTTGCAGCGTTGCATCGCGCCGGCATCGACTTGGACCAGTCCGTCGGCCGTTGCCATGACATTGACCCGCCCGCCGAATGGCTTGCGAATCTGGGTGCCTGCGCCGGTCGCCCCCATTGCGAGCGTGGTGGCTGCAGCGTCTTCGTCCACGTCGTCAGGGCCGAGCCGGGCCACCGTCACCCGATCGATGCCAGCCTGGCACAAGGCGTCGACGTCGGCAGCGCTCAGTACGCGACCTTTGCGGAACTTGGTGCCGGCCACCCTTAGCGAGTGGGCCAGTATGGCTCCTTCGCAGTTCGAGGCTGGCTGCAGGCCGAAATCCACCGTCAACTCGCCGCCGCGCCGCCGCGCCGCACGCTCACGACCTGGGCGAGAATGGCAGCGGCGATCTCGGCCGGAGCCCGTGCGCCGATCGCAAGTCCGACCGGACCATGGATACGGGCGATCTCAGATTCTGAGAAACCTTCCCGACGGAGGCGCTTGCAGCGGGCCGCGTGCGTGCGCGTGCTGCCGAGCGAACCAACGAAAAAGGCAGGACTTCGAAGCGCAACGCCGAGAGCAGCGTCGTCGAGCTTAGGGTCGTGGGTGAGCGTGATCACGGCAGTACGAGAGTCCGGCCGGAGCGATGCCATCGCCTCGTCGGGCCACAAGTCGACAACCTCGACGCCCGGGAACCGCTCGGCAGTGGCAAACGCGCTCCGCGGATCGATCACGATCGTATCGAAGCCGGCCAGAACCGCCATCTTCACCAGCGGCTGGGCAATGTGGACGGCCCCGACGACGACCATACGGTACGGCGGAGTGTGGGCATGGACGAACCACGTCTCCCCGTCGGCCACGACGGTTCCGCTCTCGTCGTCCGTGAGGCGCCGCGAGGCGTCCGCCACAGTCTCCTCGGGCAGCGAGGAGTCCGCGCCGTCGAATGTCACGATTCCCTGCGCGCCATCACTTACTCTGGTGACTACGGCAAGCGGTGTGCGGGCGGCGCGTGCCTCGAGAATCCGCGCCAGCGTGGCGTCCTTCACGGGGAGTCGCCGACCCGTTCGACAAGCACCTTGATCCGCCCGCCGCACGCGAGTCCGACTTCCCAGGCGCGTTCGTTCGTCACGCCGAACTCAAGAAGCCGGGCCTTGCCGTCGGCCATGGCCGCCTGGGCTTCGCCGATCACGGCCCCTTCGATGCATCCGCCCGACACCGAGCCGACGATTTCGAGATCGGCGTTGACGGCGAGTTGACTTCCCGGCTGACGGGGACTGGACCCCCACGTGGCGACGACAGTGGCCAGCGCGACCGGTTGGCCCGCTTCCCGCCAACGCTGCGCTTGGGCGAGCACTTCGTCCGTCGGGGTTGCCTGGGTGGCGGTGTCTTCCCGTGGCGGCGGGGCGGAATCCGACATGATTGTTCCCGTAAACGTCAGGCGTGGCGGACAGGCCCGGTGGCCAGAGAATCTGCCAGGGCACGGAGGCTGTCGAGAGTATGGACTGTCCGGGACTCGTCAACGTGAGCTGCGATCGCGGCCATTCCTCCGGCGCGCGGCTCGAAGGCAGCGTAGCGCATGAGTGGATTGAGCCAAACGAGACGACGGCACGAGCGCCGCAGGAGCGCGGCCTCGGCCCCGACATCCACACCCGGGTCGCGTTCGAGACCGTCGGTCACCAGCAAGACCACCCCGCCGTCGGTGAGAACCCGGCGGGACCAAAGCCGATTGAATGACCGCAATGCCGCTCCGATACGGGTGCCGCCGGACCAGTCATGCACCTGGCTCACGGCGCGCTGCACCGCGCGGTCGGGATCACCCTGGCGGAGAGCCCGGGTGACGTCGGTGAGGCGTGTACCGAAGACGAAACTGAATACTCGACGGCGGGTCTGGCCCAATGCGTGCATGAAGTGCAAGAGCATGCGGGTGTAGGCGGACATGGAACCGGAGATGTCGCACAGCACGACCACGGTGACCGGGCGGGTGCGACGCTGGCGAAGCTGCAGGCGCAGCGGAATGCCGCCGGTTCGCGACGCCAGCCGAAGGGTGCCGCGACGGTCGATGCCGTCCCGTCCGGTCCGCGTGGTCCGGAAGCGTCGCGTCGGCAGGTCGCCCAGCGGCCGAACCAGCTTCTGGACCGCTTCCTGAGCCGCGTGCATCTCTTCCACACTCATGTCCGCGACGTCGATGGAGCCCAGGCGTTCCAGACGGGACGCGCTGAGGGCAGTAGCCGTCGGTGGAGATTCCCGACCTTCGCTTGACGGGGGCAGCGCGCCGAGAGCCTCCGCGACCCGCCGTTGGGCGGGGGCAGGGCGACGTCGCTTCCCGAAGACGCTCGACTGACCGACCGGTTCAAGGGCGATCCCCTGCCACAGCGCCCGAAACGCGTCATCAAACACGTCGACGTCGGCGGCGCGACGCACCAGGGTGGCACGAAGGCCCCAGTAGACGTCGTCACGCCGGCGGAGGCCAACCGTTCGGAGCGCGGTCGCCGCCGCGATGCCGTCGGCGGGCCCGAGTGTCATGCCAGCACGACGGAGCAGCCGAATAAACGTGAGCAGATTGGCCGCAATGTGTCCGCCTCGACGCCCGCTTGCGGGGCCGGGGGTTGCCATGATCAGGCTGCTTTCCGTTGTGCCTCGGTCAGGAGGCGCGCGGCCTCGGGCCCCCGGACCTGGTCGATGTCGTCCTGGTACTTCAGGAGCACGCCGAGAGTCTGATCGACGGAGTCGTCCTCGAGTCGCGTGCAGTCCAGCGCGATCAATGCATGCGCCCAGTCCAGCGTCTCGGCGGTACCCGGAGGTTTGAACAGATCGGTCGAGCGCAACTCTCGGACGAAGGCAACGACTTCCCGTGCCAGTGCGGGCGGTGCCTCGGGTTGACGCACTCGGAGAATCTCGAACTCGCGCGCGGCTTCCGGGTATCCCACCCAGTGGTAGAGGCAGCGCCGTTTGAGAGCGTCGTGAACCTCGCGAGTCCGATTGGACGTGAGAACGACCGGCGGCGGGCTGGCTGCAACGACGGTGCCGAACTCCGGAATGGTGACACGAAAATCGGAGAGCAATTCAAGCAAGAGCGCTTCAAAGGGGGCGTCGGCGCGATCAACCTCATCGATCAGGAGTACCGGCGGGCCACCCTCGTGGGATTCCATGGCCTCCAGCAGGGGGCGGCGTACCAGGAACTGGTCGGTATACAGATCGGGTGGGTCGGCGTCCTTCTTCACCGACTGGAGGGCCAGCATCTGCGCCGGGTAGTTCCACTCGTAGACGGCGCTCGCGAGATCGAGCCCGTCGTGACAGGAAAGGCGCACCAGCTTGCGTCCGAGTCCGGCCGCCAGCACGTTGGCGATCTCCGTCTTGCCCACACCGGTTTCCCCTTCGAGAAGCAGGGGACGTTCCATGCGCAGGGCCAGGTAGACGACCGTGGCCAAGGCCCGGTCGGCGACGTAGCGTCCCGCCTGCAGCAGTTCCAGCGTGGCGTCGACCGTAGCCGGCACGGCGTGCGGCATTGTCAAGGCGTCCCGCGCTAGCAGGCTGCGACGGCCCGCTTCGCCATGATGCCGATGAGGTGTGCCCGGTAAGCGGCGCTCGCGTGCAGGTCGCTGGTGAGGCCCGCGTCTTCCACAGGTACGCCGGCCGCCGCCTCGGGGGTGAACGATGCGTCGAGGGCAGCCTCGAACGCCGGATAGCGGGCGGCACATGGCCCGGCGCCGGTAACTGCCACGCGTACCCCGTCCGCGTGTCGGGCGACGAACACGCCGACCAGCGCAAATCGCGAAGCCGGATTGGGGGCCTTTTGGTAGGCCGCCTGGGCCGGTGTGGCAAAGCGGACGGCAGTGACGAGCTCGCCGGGCGCCAGCGCGGTCGAGAAAAAGCCCGTGAAGAAATCCGCAGCGGCGATCGTGCGTTGGTTGGTGATCACTTCTGCGTCGAGCGCCAACAATGCCGCCGGATAGTCGGCCGCTGGGTCTGCATTCGCGATGGATCCGCCGATGGTTCCCCGGTTCCGAACGGCCGGATCGCCGATCCGGCCGGCGAGCTCCGCCAGCGCCGGCATGCGGTCTGCAACCAGTGCGGAGGCGGCAACTTCGGCGTGGGTGGAGGAGGCTCCGATCCGGAGTCGTCCATCCTCCTCGGCGATGCCGCGCAATTCCTCCACGCCTCCGAGGTCGATCAGGTCGCTGGGATTGGCGAGGCGAAATTTCATCGTAGGAAGCAGCGTCATGCCGCCGGCGAGATAGCTGCCGTCTTCCGTGGATGAGGCGAGCTGAACTGCATCGTTCAGGGTGACCGGCTGATGGTAGGTGAAGCGATACACGGGGCGGCCCTCTACTGGCGCATGGCGGTGGCACCGGCCAGCACCGCCTGCACGATGTTGTGGTAGCCGGTACACCGGCAAATGTTGCCTTCAAGGCCCTCGCGTACCCGCTCCGGAGTCAACGGTTCGGCCGACTGCGCGAGTTCGATTGCCGTCATCACCATGCCCGGGGTACAGAACCCGCACTGCAGGCCATGATGTTGGCGGAACGCCTCCTGCATGGGGTGGAGCGACCCGTCGGCGTCGGCCAGCCCCTCGATGGTGTGGACCTCTCGGCCGGCCGCCTGCACCGCCAGCACGCTGCAGGACTTTACGGCGATGCCGTCGAGGTGCACCACGCATGCCCCGCACTGACTGGTGTCGCAGCCGATATGCGTGCCGGTAAGCCGGAGAGTGTCACGCAGAAAGTCCACGAGCAGCGTGCGCGGTTCCGCATGGCCTTCAACATCCTTGCCGTTCACGCGGAAGGTAATGGAAGCGGACTGGTCGGTTGCCACGGGTTTCCTCCGGACCGGGCTGGGCGGGCGCCGGGCATGCCGGCTCCGAACCGTGAAGATGAAGTGAAAAGGCCGATGGGTCAATTCGCAGGAACAGGGAGCGGGGCCGCTGTCCCGCACGGCGCAGCCCCCGCTCGTCGGGATGCAGCCCCCCGAAGCTGGCGCTTCATGGCCTCGCCAGTTCCCGCTTGCCCCTACGTACCTCGTCCCGGCCGTGGCAGGATCAGCGCGTGACCCGGACGGAGGCAGGAGAACGATGTCTCGCCGCTGTTCGGGAGTACGGCCAGGAGACCTGATCGTGGATTCGGACACCTTCCGCGCTCATGCGCACGCATTTGTCGATTGGATGGCGGATTATCTGGCTGGTATCGAGCAGCGACCGGTTCGCGCGCAAGTTCGGCCAGGTGACGTCCTCCGCTTGCTGCCTGCGGAGCCTCCGGCGAAGGGCGAACCCATGGAGGAGATCTTCGCTGCCTTCGAGAGGGACATTCTCCCGGGTGTGACCCACTGGCAGCATCCTCGGTTCTTTGCCTATTTCCCGGCGAATGCCAGCCCGCCGTCCGTGCTGGCGGAGATGCTGACCGCGGTTCTCGGGGTCAACTGCATGGCCTGGGAGACGTCGCCCGCGGGGACCGAACTTGAAACGCGGGTCCTGGAATGGCTCCGACAGATGCTGGGCCTGCCCGAGGGCTTCGAAGGCGTAATTCAGGACTCCGCTTCAAGCGCCACGCTGGTGGCCCAGCTCGCCGCGTGCGAGCGGGCCCCCGACGGCGCGGCCGCGGTTCGCGGTCTTGCGGGGCATCGCGCCCATACAGTCTACGCATCCGCCGAGACGCACTCCTCCATTGACAAGGGAATGATGGTCGCGGGGCTGGGCCGGGAAAATCTGCGGAAGATCCCGACGGATTCGTCGTTCGCGCTGCGACCCGAGGCGCTTGCGGACATGATCCGGCAGGATCGGGAAGCTGGACTGATCCCTACGTGCGTGGTGGCCACCCTGGGTACAACGGCCGTCGGCGGAATCGATCCGCTCGCGGACATCGCTGCGATCACGCGCCGGGAAGGCCTGTACCTTCACGTGGATGCCGCATGGGCTGGCAGCGCCCTCGTTTGCGAGGAGTTCCGGCACATGCTCGCCGGGGTCGACGACGTCGACAGCCTGGTGTTCAACCCGCACAAATGGCTGCTCACCAACTTCGACTGCTCCGCCCAGTTTTTCCGAGACATGGGAGAAGTCGAACGAGCTCTCACGGTATCGCCGGCGTATCTCAGGACGGCAACGGGTGACCAGATCGTCGACTATCGCAACCGGAGCGTTCCGTTGGGTAGGCGGTTCCGGGCGCTGAAGCTCTGGTTCGTGATCCGGCACTACGGCGTCGCCGGGCTGCAGGCGCATGTTCGTCGCCACATCGGCCTGGCCCGGGACCTCGAGACGCAGATTCGAAATACGCCTGGTTTCACCTTGGCCGCACCGCGGTCCCTGTCCCTCGTCACCTTCCGGTATTGCCCGGAGGGCCTGGACGACGAAGCGCAGCTCGACCAGGTCAATCGGGACCTGCTGGCGCGGGTGAACGAAGGCGGGCTGGCGTACCTCAGTCCGTGCGAGGTCCGAGGCCGGGTCGCCTTGCGGCTAGCGATCGGGGCACCGGCGACAGAAGCTCGACACGTTGCCGAGGCCTGGGATCACATCGCGCGTACGGCCAGCCGTTGCGCCCCGCCAGCGTCGGCGGGCGACGTCAGCGCACCTTGACGGCGTCCGCGGCAAGCGGAAGCAAGCGCCCGTAGTCCGCCGGGTCGAGGGTTGTTCCGGGATCGGTCCTGGCAGCGCCGCGGCTACAGCGCGCAGCACCGCGGAAACACGTGTCCGCGGCCGTCCGGTCGTTCAGCGGGCCGCGCGGACACGCGCCCACAGATGGCTGACAAACTCCTGCACCTCCGGTGGGTACGGGCTTGCGACGTAGAGGCTTGCCCGTACCTCGTCGGACGGATGAACACCCGGTTCCGCGATCAGCCCGGCGTCGAGGTGTGGCCATGCGGCGGCATTGGCATTTGCGTAGAACACATGATTGGAGATCGCCGCAATCACGTCCGGCCGCATGACGTAGTCGATGAACCGATGCGCGTGTTCCGGGTTGGGGGCGTCTGCCGGGATCGCCATCATGTCGATCCACATGAGGGCTCCTTCTTTCGGGATCGCGTAGCGGATCTCGGCTTCGTTGCCGGCTTCCAGGCTGCGTGCACGCGCCTGCAGCATGTCGCCTGACCACCCCATGGCCAGGCAGATGTCGCCGCCCGCCAGCGCCTGGATCTGCTCGGAGTTGTGAAAACCGCGGAGATAGGGCCGGATGGCCATCAGGACGGGTTCCGCCCGTCCGATCACGTCGGGATCCTGGCTGTCCGGGTTCTCGCCGATAAAGCTGAGAACGGCTGGAATGACTTCGTCAGGCTCGTCCAGGACATACACCCCGCAGTCGGCGAACTTGGAGACGACCGCCGGGTCGAACAGCATCCGCCATGAGTTGGTGGGAGCGGCGGCATCGCGTTGGGCGATCTGCCGGGCGTTGTAGCCAAGCCCGGTCGTGCCCCACAGGTAGGGCACCCCGTGGCGGTTGCCCGGATCCCACCGGCGGATCTGCGTCATGAATTCGGCGCTCATGTACCGGAGATTCGGCAGCAGGCGCTTGTCGAGCGCTTGAAACACGCCGGCCAGGCGCTGTCGGGCGAGGAACGCGCCGCTCGGCACGACGACGTCATACCCACTGTTCCCCGCGAGCAATTCAGTTTCGAGGGTGTAGTTGGAGTCGAAAACGTCGTAGATGACCCGGATGCCGGTTTCGTCCTCGAAGCCCGAAAGGATTTCCGGATCAATGTAGTCGGACCAGTTGTACACCTTGACGACAGCGGTGTCGGCGACCGCGGCAGAGACCGTGAGGAGCGTCACTGCACAGGTCAGCAGGAGGGTCGGTCTGATGACTGCCTCACCGGATAGGCGCGCGCGCCAGCGCGTGGACCAGGTGGCCAGACGGACACCCGCTGCCACGACCATGGTACATATCAGGGTCCGCCTTCGAGCAAGGATCCCGGCCCGCCATGTACAGGTTGTCCCTCTACATCGCCCGCCAGCTCGCTGCTCCCTATGCGTTCGTCCTGCTCGCGTTGATCAGCCTGATCATCGTGATTCCTTCCCTGCGCCTGATCGACGTCGTGCTCTCGAAAGGCCTCTCACTCGAGGCCTTTGTCGGCCTGCTCATCGCCTACGCACCGCGGGATCTGGCATTTGCGCTGCCGTTCCTGGTCTTTCTCGCGACGGCGAGCGCCTACGGAAGGCTCAGCCTGGACTCGGAACTCGTGGCGCTACAGGCGACCGGCCGGAGCAACCTGCAGTTGATGACGCCGGCGCTCGTCTTCGGCCTGCTCGCGGGGATCGCGGCCCTGGTGCTGGAAACCTGGCTGGCGCCCGCAGGGTACCATCGCTATCGCGACCAAATTCAGGAAATCCGCAGCAGTTACGCCAATCTGCTGCCGCAGGAGGCGACGTTCCTGTCGCCGGTCCAGGGGCTCACCGTGTTCGTGCGCGAACGCGAGCCCGACGGGACGCTCAGGGGCCTTCTGATTCACGACGGCCGCGACCCCGGCCGCTCGGTCTCAATCGTGGCGCGGGAAGGACGGAGCCAGTTCAGCGGCGGGTTGCCGCGGTTCGTGGTGCAAGAGGGCAGCCGGCACGAAATGGGACCGAATCGCGATCAGATCCATACGCTGAGTTTCGACCGGTACGTCTTTGAGGTCACCGCGGGAGATCGCTCGTCCGGCAAGCGGCGAACGCGCTCGGTGGCCGAGCGATCGCTGTGGGAGCTTCTCGATGCGCCCCCGGACACGGCGACGTCCGTCCGCCGGCAGTTCGAGGCCGAGGCGCAACGCCGGTTGCAGGCACCGCTTTTCCTGCTGTTGATGGCGCTGGCCGGCGTGACGCCGTTTCTCCTCAAACACCGGATGCGGGAGCACCCCCTGCGCCCGCTGCTGTCGGCGAGCGTAGCGGCCGTGACGCTGGAGGTCATCTTTATTGCCGCGCCGTGGGCATACGCGTCGTTTCCGGTCCTCATCCCGATTTCCTACGGAGCCCTGATCACGGCGATCGCGCTGACCCTCGCCTGGGTGCACGTGCACGACGTTCGCCGCCGCTCGCTGCGGTTCTCAAGGAGCGGCGCATGACGACGTCGATCCGCATCTGGGCCTATCTGGCCCGGCGCCACGTCGCGGGCATCGCCATCGGGCTGGCGGTGATTTCCGCGCTGGTTCTGGCCGGAAACTTCGTCGAGTTCTGGCGCCGGGCCGTTGCGCGGGACATCGGTGACCTCGGGCTCGTGGGCGGGATGTCGCTCCTCCACTTTCCCTTCCTGATCGAGCACTTCCTGCCCGCGATCGTGTTGATCGGCGCCATGCTCTCCTACCGCCACCTGGGTCGTCATGGCGAGTTGGTGGCGGTGCGCGCCACGGGTATTTCGTGGCTGCACCTCGTCCTACCTGGCATCGCGATCGCCGCCGTCATCGGCGCCGGTTGGCTGTTCGTGGGAAATCCCGTCAGCGCGGCTACGCAAACGCGCCTGGACAGCCTGGAGGCCAGTCACTTCGGCCGCGATACGGGCCGGCTGACATTGCTGGGTTCCGGCTTTTGGATCCGTGAGACCGGTCCCGCAGGAGAGACGATCGTCCACGCGCGGACGATCGATCCGGCCACCATGCGGCTGGCCGACGTCGTGGTCTTTCGATTCGGGCGGGGCGACCACCTGGACGAATGGATCAATGCCGACACGGCCGTGCTGGATGGCCGGGGGAACTGGAATCTGCGGAACGCCGTGGTCGTCGACCGGGAACGCGAAGTCAGGCCCGTAACCACCTACTCGATCGCCAGCACGCTGGATCGCCACGCGATCAACGAGGGTTTCATGCCAGCGGGCATGATCCCGCTGTGGAAACTGCCGCAGTATGTCGCAACGCTGGAGCAGTTCGGTTTCTCGGCCCGCGTACATGCAATGCAGTTCCACACGTTGCTGTCCCTACCGGTCACGCTCATCAGCATGATGCTGCTGGGAGCGGCATTCATGGTTCCGAGCCTGGGCCGTTCCGCGCCGTGGCTCCGGTACTCGGGAACGCTGCTCGGCGGCGTGTTGTTCTACGCAGTACGCGATTTCTGCCGCAGCTATGGGGAAACCACGGATATTCCGGTGGCGCTCGCGGCTTGGCTGCCGGCGCTGCTGCCGGCGGTCTTCGGTGTCGCGGCCATCCTGCACCACGAGGATGGATGATGACGCCGGGCGGTCGCGTCGGCTTGGCCGGTTACATGGTGCTGCTCACGCTGTGCCTGCCCAGTACCGCCGCCGCCGAATCGGAAATCGAGGCCGATCGGTTCACCGTTTGGGAAGAGACATCGGTCGTCGAGGCGAGTGGGAATGTCCGGCTGCGTGCGGGAGCCCGCACGCTGACCGCCGACCGGATCGAGTACCGGTATGCGGAGGGCCGGATCTTCGCCGAGGGGCACGTGAACCTGACCGATGCCGACGGGACGGTCCACACCGTGGAACGGGTCGAGCTGACGGATGACCTGCGTAGCGGCGCGTTCACGGCACTGCGTTCGCAGTTTGCAGCCGGTGGCGTGCTGTCCGCTCGGTCGGCGCGGCGAACCCGTGGCGTTCGGACCGATTTCAGGGAAGTCATGTACACGCGCTGCGAGTCGTGCCCCGACTCCCGCGAACCCCCGCCCTGGCGCGTACGCGCTACGGCGGCGACCCACGAAACCCGACAGCGGACCATCACCTATCGAGACGTCCTGCTTGAGGCCTTCGGTGTCCCGGTCATGTATCTGCCATGGGCGCGTTTCAAGGACTCGTCTGTCCGCCGGGCCAAGGGGTTCCTACTGCCTGCAGTCCGATCGGATCGCGCTCTGGGCATGGTGGTGGAAACCCCCTATTTCCTGCCGCTCGGGCCCTCCCAGGACTTGGTGCTGCGCACGGGCTACGCCACGCGGGAGGGGCTGCTGCTGGGTGGAGCGTGGCGCCGCGCCGGGATCAGTTCCGACTACCGCGTCGAGGCTTCGGCGACCCGCGGCAGCCGGACGCGGGCCGACGGCACCCGTGCCCGGGAACTACGGGGCCACCTTTCCGCCAAGGGGGCCATCGGTCTGGCCAAGGGCTGGTCCGTCGGCTGGGACGCGACGCGCGCCAGCGACGCGTCGTACCTTGCGCGTTACGGTCTCGGCAGGGGAATCAACGTCTTGTCCCAGTACGGGTACCTGCGCAAGCGAGGTGACCGGCTGAACGCAGACCTCGAGGTTTATGGGTTCCAGAACCTCTCCATTCTCTCCGAGGATGATCGGGTACCATTCATCTTCCCGCGCGCCCGACTCCGCTGGAACAGCGGCCCAGCCGTGTTTGGGGGGCGAATCGTTTCCGTCGGTGATGCCTTGGCGCTGGCGCAGGACGATGGTCGGCGCAACCGCAGGCTGTCGATCGAAGGCAGATGGGAGCGCAGCTTTCCGCGCGACGCCGGATACGTGTTCGACGCCGTCATGCGTGTTCGGGCAGATGCCTTTGACGTGCGGGCCGGCGAGAGCGACGAACCCATCAGCGATCGTCGCATTACGCGGTTCGCGCCCTCGGCGGAGCTCGGCTGGCGGTTTCCCTTGGTGCGGCGGTTCGCGGACGGGCAGGTCGTGGTCGAACCCGTGCTCCAGGCGCTTGCCGCTCCCGAAGGCCTCAACCGCGATCCGGTTCCCAATACGGATTCGGTTGATGTCGAACTCAGCCATGCCAGTTTGTTTGAACCCAACCGGTTCCCCGGTCTGGATCGGGTGGAAGGCGGTGTCCGCCTCAACATGGGGGTGCGAGGGACGTACCAGGGCATGGGAGGCCTCGTGGCGCGGGGCACCATCGGCCGCGTGCTGCGCCTGACTGAAGAGAGCGACTTCGACGCTCATACCGGCCTGGCGGACCAGTCCTCTGATCTCGTGGGCGAGGTCGCGGTGAGGATCGAAGGAGTGGGGGCCGGGTACTGGAGCTTCCGGCGGTCTCCGGCGGTCTCCGGCGTCCGGCACGACCAGCTGGGCGCGGAGATACGTCTGGGCCCGGTGGAGACCGCGTTCACGTACGTCCGGCTGCATGACGACCCGACGTCGCTGTCCACTGCGAGCTCGGAACAGGTGGGAAACCATGTCGCCTGGCAGATCACGCCGGAATGGAAGCTGACGGGTTATCATCTTCGGGATTTGGGCCGTGCGGCGTATTCTTCGACGCTGAAGGCCGGGCTCGGCCTGAGTTTCCGGAACGAGTGCCTGGATCTGTCCTTGAATTTTCAACGGGAGCCCACGCGCGCGTCGGATATTCCTCCCTCGTCCTCGGTGGGTCTGAAAATCACCCTGCTCGGATTCTGAACGTCCATGCCTCGATTCAGTGAATCTCTGACGTTGCTTCGTGCGCCCCGTACGCGGTACATCCCGTTCCGCTTGGTGGCGC
>VXPW01000070.1 GCA_009839325.1 Rhodospirillales bacterium | reverse complement strand
AGTACGTCCGGGTCGAGATCGAGTGTGGTGCGCATGATTGTTCTCCCATAACAATCACGAATCATATCGCATCAAACATCAAGCATCAATTCAATGGCAGCTTCTCGTCCGTTCAGGCCGGATCAGCCGCGATACAACTCCCGCAGGTGCCCGCCACCTCGACCACGCGCCGCGTCAGGCGGAACCCCAGCTTTGCGGCATCCTCGGCGAGAAGCTGCTCAATCCGGCTATCCTCCAATTCGGTCGATGCCCCGCAGCCAGCACAGATGAAGAAAAGACAATCGTGGCGACGCTCCGGATGCGCGCAGGGGACGTACGCGTTGCGGCTTTCGACCTTCGAGACGAACCCCTGGGACATCAGAAACTCAAGCGCACGGTAGACGGTGGGCGGACCGACCGGACGGGACTGCCTGCGCTTCAGCGCTTCGATCAGTTCATAAGCGCCCGTCGGTCGACCACTTTCCCAGAGCAACTCCAGAACCTGCCGCCTGAGCGTCGTCAGCTTGTTCCCGCGCGCGGCGCAAAGGGACTCCGCCAACGCAATTCGTTCAGCGGGCGCGTGCTGCCCGCGGCAGTCGGGATCGGTGCAGGGCCGAGGTTGTGTCGTGGGGGGCTTTATGGGATTGACCTCAATTGCGATTTGGGAACGTTATGTTATAACATTGCGCACTTTGCTGGCAACATCCATCACTCCAGGATCCAAGAGATGAATTCCAACCTGCCACGGCTCCCCGTCACCGTTCTGTCCGGCTTCCTCGGGGCCGGTAAGACCACCCTGCTCAACCAAGTGCTCAACAACCGGGAGGGGCGGCGCGTCGCGGTGATCGTGAACGACATGAGCGAGGTCAACATCGACGCCGCTCTCGTCGAGCGCGGAGGCGCCCAACTCTCGCGGACCGAGGAGAAGCTGGTCGAGATGTCGAATGGCTGCATCTGCTGTACGCTGCGGGACGACCTGCTCGCCGAGGTCTCACAGCTCGCGCAGGAGGGACGCTTCGACTACCTGCTCATCGAGTCCACGGAGATCTCGGAGCCCATTCCCGTCGCGCAGACCTTCACCTTTGAGGATGAAAACGGCGTCAGTCTGAGTCAGCTTTCGCGTCTCGACACAATGGTCACGGTCGTGGATGCGGCAAGCTTCCTGCGGGACTACAACGCCGCCGACGCGCTCCAGGACCGCGGCGAATCGCTGGGCGAAGAGGATCAGCGGACAGTGACCGACCTGCTTATCGACCAGATCGAGTTCGCCGACGTCATCGTGCTCAACAAGCTCGATCTCGTGAGCATCGACCAGGCTCGCGAGGTTGAGGCCATCGTGAAAGCGCTCAACCCCGGCGCAAAGGTTCTCATGGCGACGCGCGGCAGGATTCCGCTCGAAAGCGTGCTCGACACGGGCCTGTTCGACTACGAGAAGGCGGCGAGTTCCGCCGGCTGGATTCGAGAGCTTCAGGGCGAGCACACGCCGGAGACCGAGGAGTACGGGATTTCAAGTTTCACCTATCGGACGCCGCAGCCCTTCGACGCCGAGAAGCTGTGGGCGTTCCTGCACGATGATGGGAACTGGAGCGGCGTACTCCGCTCGAAGGGATTCTTCTGGGTCGCCGCCGACCATCGGGTCGCCTACGAGTGGGCGCAAGCCGGCGGCGTCAGCGAAGTAAACCCCAGCGGGATGTGGTGGGCGGCCGTGCCTCGCGAACACTGGGGCCACCCCGAAGGCCGGCGGCCCGACCAACGGCCGAACTGGCACCCGCGCTTCGGCGACCGCACCCAGGAACTCGTCTTCATCGGCCAGCAAATGGACGAGGAGACGATGCGGGCGCGCCTCGACGCGTGCCTGCTCGACGAGCGCCTCGCCTGCGCCGACAGCAAAGCCTGGGCGGAGTTGCGGAACCCGTTCCCGGAACTTGCCGTGGTCGAGGCGAATTGAGGGGGAGAGAACATGTCGATCAACCTATCGCCACGCCGCTTGAACCACACTTCCGGGGACGCCGTGCAAGGCGTGAAGACGCTGAGGCGGACATCGGCGGCGGAGACGCCTGCCGGACGAGCGTCTTGCCTGACCGAGGTGAGCGCGAGCCTGCTGATTGCGAGCGCGACGGGTGTCTCGGCGATACTTTGGCTCGCAATCCTAGTGGTGATCTGATGTCGGCCGTTCTCCAGATTCGGGATCTCACTCTCGGCTACCCCGACCTGACATTGTTCCGCCGGCTGTCCATCGATATCGAGGCCGGAACGACGCTCGCCGTGTTGGGTGCGAATGGTTCGGGCAAGAGCAGCTTCGTCAAAATGCTGCTCGGCCTGATCCAGCCCTTGTCGGGGCAATTGACCTGGCCCAGGGGCCGTCCGCATGCGATCGGCTATCTCGCGCAGATGACCGAGTTCGACCGCCGTTTCCCCATTCGGGTGCGGGATCTGGTCGCCATGGGGGCGTGGCAAGGATTCGGCCTGTGGTCCGGGCTCGACCGCGCCGGACGCGACCGGGTGGCGGCGGCGCTCGAGGAGTGCCACATCCTGCCCCTTGCCGACTGCCCGCTTCACACGCTGTCGGGCGGGCAGCTTCAGCGTGCACTGTTCGCCCGTGTGATGTTGCAGGACGCCCCGCTAATCCTGCTTGACGAACCCTTCGCCGCCGTCGATCAGAGTACGGAGGAGCATCTGTTGTCGATCATAGAGCGCTGGCGCCATGAGGGTCGCGCGGTCGTTCTGGTCGTCCACGACCTTTCGTCGGTGCTGGATCACTGCAATCAAGTCCTGCTCCTCGGAGGCGGGCACGCCACGCACGGCGCGGTCGAGAGCGTCCTGGCGCCCGAACGCCTTGTGGCGCAAGGCTACCTCTCGGAGAGCCAGGCGGCCTGGATGTTCCGCGGCCCCGCTGCGAATCAGGTGAGACGCCATGCTTGAACTCTTCACCGAGATGTGGAGCTTCGCCTTCATGCGGCGCGCCTTCGTGGCGACGACCGTGCTGTCGGTCTCGGTCACACCCGTCGGCGCCTTCCTCGTTCTTCGCCGTCTCTCGCTGGCCGGCGAGGCCATGGCCCACGCGATTACACCGGGAGTCGTGATCGGATTCGTAATGGCGGGCCTGTCTGTGACATGGCTCCTCGTGGGCGGGCTCATAGCCGGAATCGGGGTCGCCAGTCTCGCGGCGCTGCTGGCGGCAAGGACGATCCTGCGCGGCGATGCGAGCCTCGCCTCGCTCTACCTCGTCGCGTTGGCCGCAAGCATCTTCATCCTGTCGGCGGCGGGGTCGGTGGTGCCCCTGGAGAGCTTCCTGTTCGGCTCGATCCTCGGAATCGACGATCCGTCATTGATGCTCCTGGGCGGCGTTGCCACGGTGACCCTGGTTTCATTCGCGGTGATGTTGCGACCCCTGATCGTCAGCACATGCGATCCCGTGTTCTTCGAATCACAAACGCGACGGCCCTGGGTGATCGAACAGGGATTCATGCTGCTGCTGGTGCTGAATCTCCTGGCGGCCTTCAAGACCCTCGGCACGCTCATGGCCGTCGGCCTGATGATCTTGCCGGCGACCGCGGCGCGATACTGGGCCAGCACCGTAACCGGGCAACTGGCCCTCGGCTTCGTGTTTGCACTGTTAAGCTGCTGGATCGGCCTTACCCTGTCCTATTTGCTTCCCGAAACCCCGTCCGGCCCGTCGATCGTCCTGGTGGCAGGCGGATTGTTCCTGATCTCGGTCCTGTTCGGACCGCTCGGCTTCGGAGCACGACTTCGCAGCCGGTCCAGAGCCGGAGTCGAAGACGAGCCCGTCCCGTACACGCATCCTTTTGGAAAGTCGCCATGATCCTTGTGAAGGCCCTTCGAGCCGGCCTGGTTTCGGCGTCGCTTGCACTCACCGCCTTGGGTTTTACCGCTTCGGCGGAGACGCAGGACGTGCGGGTCGTCGCCAGCTTCTCGATTCTGGGCGACATGGTCGAGGAGGTTGTCGGGGACCTCGCCAGCGTGAACACGATCGTCGGACCCGATGCCGACGCCCACGTCTATCGACCCTCGGTCGCCGATGCGCTGGCCGTGGCCGAGGCGGACGTCATATTCGTCAACGGCCTGGGCTTCGAAACCTGGGCGGCAACGCTGATCTCGGAATCAGGAACCAGGGCCGTCGTCCATGTTGCGACGGACGGGATCACTCCGATCAAGGTCGATGGCGCGACCGATCCCCATGCCTGGAACTCGCTCAGGAACGGCAAGATCTACGTCCGCAACATCGCCAGCGCAATGGGCAAGGCCATGCCCGAACACGCGGGCACGATTGGGGCAAACGCCAATGCTTACATCGCCGAGCTCGAGGCTCTGGACGCCAAGGCCCGCGCCAGACTCTCCGCTCTGCCGGCGAAACGCCGCACTGTTGTCACCGCCCACGACGCATTCGGGTATCTGGCGGACAACTACGGTCTCACCTTTCTCGCGCCTCTGGGCATCGACACCCAAAGTGACCCTTCGGCACGCGACCTTGCGGTTCTGATCGCGCAGTTGCAGGCCGAGGCCGCAGCAGCTTTGTTCGTCGAGAACATCGCCAGCCCCGCGCTCGTTCGTCAGATCTCGGACGAGACCGGCATAGCGATCGGCGGGCGCCTGTTCTCCGACGCGCTGTCCAAACGTGGGGGGCCGGCCACGAGCTACCTGGAGATGTTTCGGCACAATCTCGGCGCATTGCTCGACGCGCTCGAACACCCAACGGTGCGCTGAACGAAACACAGGGGAGAAAAACGCATGTTAACCGGCAAAGCAACGAACAGGCCGAGCCACGAGACTACCAAGGAGATTTAGATGAACACGCCGCAAAAGGTTCCCGTAACGATACTCACCGGCTTCCTCGGCTCAGGCAAGACGACCTTGCTCAACCGGATCCTGAGAGAGGATCACGGCAAGCGCATTGCCGTGATCGAGAACGAGTTCGGGGAGGTCGGCATCGATC
>VXPW01000029.1 GCA_009839325.1 Rhodospirillales bacterium | reverse complement strand
ATGCCCCAGAGGGGCGGCGTTCGCCACTCGCGCCGCAGCGGGTCAGCTCCGGTGTCGGCAAGCTCCTCACCCATGTCATGCAGCAGCAGGTCCGTGTAGGGCCAGATCAGCTGGAAGCTGTGTTCGGGTCGGTCTGCGGTTCGTCGGGTTACGAACTTCGGCACGTGGCAGTCGGCACAGCCACTGTCGAAAAAGATCCGCTTTCCATCCAGGATGTCCGGATCGTCGGGATCCCGTCTGGCCGGCACCGCCAAGTTCCGCGAATAGAACACGACCTGGTCGAACAACCGTGCCGGTATCTCGATCCCGTCGTCATTGTGGTCTCCGCCGGGCGCGTTCCGGCACTCGGCTTGCACCTCCGTGCAGGCGCCGACGGACCCCGGAAACAGCCCGCTACCGATGCCGATGTCCTCGAAGAAGGCCTTCGCTGCCTGCATGCGGACGGTGGGAACAGCAGCCTTCCAACCAAACCGGCCAAGCACGAGGGCGCCGCCGGCCTCCGCAGCCACCCAGGACGGCCGGCCAGAAATCCCGTCATCATCAGCGTCGTCAGGGTCTGCATGAGCCAGGATGTCTGCCTCGGGTATCGCCTCCAGTAGTCCGAGCCCGATCATTGGCGGTGCTACCCGTGGAGACAGTCCAGTCTGAGGATCCAGCGGTCCCCAGCTGAGGTTCAGTGCACCGTACTGGGGGCTGCGGAGTTCGAGATCCCGTTGCCCCGCCACCCGGATCATTCGGTGCGTGATCGAGATCTCGCCTTCCGCCGGGATCCCCGGGACCGCGTTGGTCTGCAATTGTCTGCCGTACACCGGATCTGCGCCGTCCGGGTGCGTCAAGGCCAGGAGCAGGGTGCCGCCTCGGTCGTCCTCGTTGAGTGGCGGCCGGCCGCGACCGTCCTTGCGGTGGCATCGCTGACAAGATCGGGCATTGAACAGCGGACCCAGTCCGTCTGACGCGGCCGTGGAGGCCGGGGCTGTGACCCAAAGCTTGCGAAAGATCGCGTCTCCCACCCGGAATCGGGTGCGTTGGGAAGGGGCAAGATTCTGGGCCGGATGCGAGAACGCATTCCGGGTCGGCGCATGGAAACTCGTCCCCGCTCCCCCTGCGTGACCTTCGTGTGCCTCCGGTCTGGAGAAGTCCGCGGGCCATGCGGTCAGCTCCGAAGCCAGCTTCGCATCTGCGGAGGACCGTGGCGCCCCATCGGGACCGTTGGCTGCGGCCGCACCATGGACGATCACCAGACCAAGCAGCAGTACCCCTGCCGCCTTTGCCGGACGCGCGACGGTGTCCAAGGTAGAGCCGTCAATCAAGGGTGCGTTCCCGGGGAGCCGATCCTATCCCTCGATCTCGAATTGGAACGCGCCGACGCCAAGAAGCGGCCCGACTTCCCTGAGTTGCTCGCTGAAAGCGATGAGCGCCTGGATGGCCTCGCCGATCAGCTCGCCTCCCTCGGGATCGTCTGGAGCCAGCAGTTGGTCATAGGCTTTTCCGCGGGCGGCAGCATCACGAATCGCATCGACTCGCCTGATCGCTTGCTCGATTCCGTCATGGAGCTTCTGGTCGAGTTCAGGGTCGGCAGCACGGACCAGTTCCGACAGTGACGGGCCCTTGATCATCGATCCATCAACCCTCTGATATCGCCCCACGTAGACATTTCGCAACCCCACCGCATCCCAGTAGTGGGATTCATGCGTGTTGTCGGAAAAACAATCGTGCTCTTCCTCCGGATCGTGCAACTCCAGACCGACCTGCATACGGGCTCCCGCAAGCTCACCGGCCGCAAGATTGCCCAGCCCGGTTACGATCACGCGTACAACACCTGCAGCGTCCAGATTCTCCAGGGCGGTGCGGGCGGCCCCGCCCTCGCGCCACGCGCCCGTCATCCACATAAGGTCGGCTACCAATAGGTCCGTAGCCGTGCGCAAATAGGCGACTCGTCGCTCGCAGTTTCCACCTGTACAGCGGGCCGGGTCGAAATCCGTCGCTGGGCGATTTCCGGCCCCTGGCCCGGTCCCGTGCAAGTCCTGTCCCCACAGCAAGAACTCAATGGCGTGATAGCCGGTCGCAACGTTCGTCTCGATGCCCTCGGCCTCGTGCAGCACGTCTTGCAGCAAGACAACGTCGATTGGATCCGCCGTCACGGAAGTGCCATTGATCAGCAGTGTGCGATTGGCGATCACGTTGACCGCGTCCGGGTTCCCGGCCACGTAGTCGATCAAACCTTCGTCGAGTGGCCAGGCGTTCACTCGTCCTTCCCAGTCATCGACCACCGTGTTTCCGAACCGGAACACCTCGGTTTGCATGTAGGGAATCCGGCTCCGCTTCCAGGCTTCTTTCGCGGCCGCCAGCGTGGCCCGGGAAGGCGTTTCGATGAGGTCTGTCACAGCCTCCTGCAGCAGCCCTGCCTGCAAGAGTGAATCTTCGTAGCCAGCTAGCGCGATGTCGGCGTAAACCAGCGCGACGTCTCCGGAAGCTTCGTCCGCTGTCGCCATGGACGCAGGACCACAGAGCAAGCAGGCTGACAGGACCGTCGCGGCGGCCGTACGTCGCGACGACAAGGCTCGTGTTCTGATCACGGTACGAGGAGGCCTTTCCGGGTGCCCGTTCCGGGAACACCCTCGCTGTTGTCGCCGGCAGCGGCTCCTCCTCGCTGCCAAGCGCCACATGGTCGGCCGCCAACCGCGCGACCGAGATGACTCGTTTCATAGTCGGCCAGCGCTGCCTTGTCCAGATACCGGCAACCCGCCGCCGGCGGTCGCAAGTCCGCCGATCACCAAGTATTGGACTGGCTGGCCGTCTTCTAGCGGTCCGCGATCCGGTACACCACTGGCAGCAGGATCGACTTGACACCGGCCCCGGCCGGCAGCGGTTCGAACGGCGCCGCGCGCAATACCGCCCGCTGCGCCGCTCGCCGGAGGCGAAGCGAGGCGTTCGTGCGCTCCTCCTCGATCGTGATGTCGACGACGCTCCCGTCCTCGCGTACGCGGATCAGCATGACGACGCTCCCTTCCTCGCCAAGATCAAGCGAGCGGCGCGGATAGCTCCGGGCCGCGATCGTGCTGATCTGGCCACGCAGGCGGACGTAGTAGGCCTCCGGAACGCCTGCCTCACGCGCCGCCCTGGCCGAGGCGGACTCGGGGCGCGCCGGCGCCGCGGGCGGGGCAGTCACCGCAGGCGGTGCCGACGCCAACAGCGCTTGGGGCGCAGGCGGCGGTGCTTCAGATGGCGGCGCCTCTACGGGCGTGGGCGCAGCAATCGATTCGTTGGCGGCGACCGGCGGCGGTGCCTCGGTCGTGCGTTCCGGCGGTGGCGTGACCGTGGCTGGCGCCGTTCGCGAAGCCGGGGGTGCTGGAGGCGGAGGCGGTGGTGGCGGAGCAAGGTCGGGTTCGACTACGGTTTCAGGTGCTGGCACGGCGGGTGGTGGCGGTGGTGGCGGTTCGAGGTCAGGTACAAGCACCTGCTCCAGCGGCGGCGGTTCAACCGGTCGCACATCCGTTGGGGCGGGTGGAGGGGCGACATCGGGACGTGGTTGCGGGATATCCGGAAGTTCCGGTGGCACGGGCACGGCGGGCGGCTCGGGCTCGCTTAGCGGCTCGGGCTCGGGCTCCGGAAGCACTTCCGGTGGCGGCGGTGGCTCGGGCTCCGGCTCAACGAGAACCTCGGTCGGTTCCGGCTCCAGCAATCTCGTCTGGGGCGTGACCGGCGTCGGGGGAGCTTCGATCTCTGGCGGCGGTTGCGGGAGGTCGGGGACGGTCTCGACTACGGGCGGCGGCGTATCCGTAGGTGCCGGTGGGGTCTCGGGCGGGGGCGTCAGGGCGGCCGGAGGCTCATTTGCCGACGGCAGAACATCCTGGTCAGGCAGGGATGCCGCCAGCGCGTCGGGCGGCAAGTCTCCGAGCGGCACATCGTGCCCGAGCTCGAGGGAAATGTAATTCTCCAAATCGAGTTCGGGTTCGCTCAGCGCCCAGATCCCGACGAGCGCCGGGACCATGACATGGAGCGCAACGGCAACAATGGCGGCTCCGGCCACATCCAGAAAATTGATCTCGTTTGCGCCGCGGGCGACGGCCTGGGGGATCACGGCGCCTCGAGTTCGGTCCGGCGCGTAGCAAGCAGAACCTGATCAAAGCCTGCCACCTTGGCCTCATCCATGACGTCGCGGAGCATCGAGATGGTGGCCAGCTGCGCGACCTTGATCAGGAGCGTCGTCTTGTCTGCCGCCACTGCCGCGCGAAAGGTCGCCGGCAGGCTGCCCCGGGCCACCGGTTCCCCGTCGATCGTGAGCTCGCCGTCGGCCGCCACCGTCAACACAGCCTGAACCGCGACACCGGGCTCGCTGCTGTCAGCCTCCGGGAGCTGATGATCGATCGGATCGATGGTACGAAATGTACTGGTCAGGATAAAAAAGATCAGCAGCAAGAAGACGATATTGATCAGAGGCACCATGTTGATCGCGTGCTGCCGATGGCGCGGGGCTCCCTCGAATTTCACAGTTCGTCTCGCACCGCGATCGCGATGGCCTCGACCCCGGCCATACGGATGTCGTCGACAACCGTTATCAGTCGTTGCACCGCCTCCTGGGAAGGCGCCACTACCACCACGTTCAGATCAGCGTCTTCCGCCCGCGCCCGCTCTACACGCTCGACGATCTCATTTGGGTCAACCACAACGTTCCCGAACGTCACCGCTCCATCGTCGTGCAAGCGGATCACGAGCGCGTCTGATTCGCCACCGCCTCCCGACGCGGTTGCGGTACCCGGGCTCGCAAGATCCAGCGCTTCCAGGTTCAGGAACGACCCGGCCAGCATGAAGAACACCAGCAGGAGAAACACGATGTCGATCAACGGCGCGATCGAAAGTTCCGCGCGGCGGCGCTCCTGTTCGCGGAAGTTCATGGTGGAACCCTGAATACTGGCCGATGCCGGTGAGGACTCCCTAGACCGACTGCGACGCGATCACGCGGGCGGCCGCGTCGCGCATCAGCGCTCGTACCCCCTCAAT
>VXPW01000065.1:132877-136814 GCA_009839325.1 Rhodospirillales bacterium | reverse complement strand
CCCCCCGGTCCCCGCGCGCCCCCCCCCCCCTCCCCCCCCACACCCCCGCCCCGCGGCCGCCCCGGGCCCCCCCCCCCCCGCCCTGTGGGGGGGGGGGGGGCCCGGGCCCCCCCGCGGACGTGCAGATCGCTTTCCTTACGCGCGGCTCCGCCGGCGCTGTCGTCGCACACGACGGCCGCGTGGATGCCGTGCCGGCCGCCGGCGTGCCCGGCGGCATCGAGGATCTTACCGGGGCCGGGGACCTGTTTGCGGCGGGAACGCTTTTCGGACTTCGGCGCGGGCTGGAGCCGCCTCAGGCGGCGCGGGTCGGCGCCGTATGCGCGGCGGAAGTCATCGGCCATCACGGCGCACGTCCGGAAGCCGATCTGCAGGAACTCGTGGCCAGCGCAGGCCTGCTGTAAGCGAGACAACGACCAGGTCGCGCGCTCCCGGCGCGTTCCGAGTCCCCTTACCGGCGGGTGTGCGTCCCTTCCAGGTGTGTGTCGATGCCGGACAGTGCTCGAACTGGGACTGCGGCGCCGGGCGACCGGGTGTTCTCTACCGAGTTCCCGAATCCAGAAGGTTGATCACGCGGAGTCCCGGGTATACGGAGAAACCGCGGTCGAGCGTCACCCATTCGCAGCCGTGCTCGATCGCCAGCGCCGCATGGTAGGCATCGGGTATCCGATTGCCGGTTCGCGAAAGCGTTCCCACCAGTCCGCGGAAGATGCGCCAGTGACCTCTACCGGGTCGAAGCGGAACGCTCGCGGGTTGGGCAAGCAACGCGTCAACGAAGGCGGTCGCTGTCTCGTTCGGAGTGGCGGGATGGAACACCCGCGGGTGCGTAAGCACGCGCAACGCGCCGCTGAGCACGAGTTCCGACAGTCCGATCTGGTCCCGGCCAGACACGGCCGAGAGCAGCCACCTGCGGCATCGATCATGATAGGTCGCGTCTTCGCGAAACGCGCTCACCAATACGTTGACGTCAGGGCCCTGCATCCATCATGTCTTCAAGGGCCGCATTGTCGGTCAAATCCACTCCGGGCTGTGCGCCCCGGCCGCGAAATACCGGGATCGGTGGCGGATCGGATGGCGCGTGTGCCGGCCCGGCGAGGAATGCGCGAAGTGCCTGCTCAACGGTTGCCTTCAGAGTCGTTCGCCCGGCCGCGGCATGCGCCTTGGCTGCCCGGAAAAGTTCGTCGTTGATATCCAGGGTCGTGCGCATGCATAAAAACATAATTATCAATATGTATTTATGCAACCCGCCCCAGTTCGCGGGCGTGCGCAACCGCCGGTCCGGTCACCCGCCACATGCGGAAGCCGGTCACAACAGGTTGATCGGTAACTTCAGATAAGCGGTTCCGTTGCGCTCCGGCGGCGGCATGCGGCCGCCACGAATATTGACCTGCACGGCAGGGACCATCAGCCTCGGCACGGAAAGCCCGGCGTCCCTTTCCTGGCGAGTCGCCATAAACGTCTCGCGGCTGATCCCGTCGCGGCAATGGATATTGCTCCGACGCTGTTCCGCCACTGTGGACTCCCACGCGATCTCGCGCTTCCCCCCGGCCCCGTAGTCATGACACATGAACAACCGCGTTTCCGGCGGAAGCGCGAGTATCCGGCGCAGCGAGTCGTAGAGCTTCCTAACGGAGGCACCCGGGAAGTCGGCGCGCGCCGTACCTGAGTCGGGCATGAATAACGTGTCGCCGACGAACGCCGCATCGCCGAAGACGTAGCAGGAACATGCTGGCGTGTGACCCGGGGTCGAGAGCACGCGCCCGGCGATGTTGCCGATCGAAATGGTCTCACCATCAGCAAGCAAGCGGTCGAACTGGGTGCCGTCTGCGGCCACCTCGCGCTCGACGTTGAACAGCGCACCGAAGGTCCTCTGCACCTCGATCACGCCAGCGCCGATCCCGGTGCGTCCGCCGACCTTTCCCTGGAGGTAGTGCGCCGCAGAAAGATGGTCGGCATGGACATGGGTCTCGAGAATCCATTCGACGCTCAGGCCTTCGGCCTCCACAGCCGCAACCAGCTTGTCGGCTGAACCTGTGGTCGTCCGTCCCGCCTCCGGGTCGAAATCCAGAACCGAATCGACGATGGCGGCACGTTTCGTCTCCGGGTCGGAGACGACGTAGGAGATCGAATTGGTCGTGGGATCAAGAAACCCATCGACCTTAGCTCTCATCGAACCTGCCCGCTGAACGGTTTCCCCCGTCGCAAACTCTACAGCAACCCCGGCACGCCTGGTCCCGGGTATTGCTGCCGCCCCGATTTGACCGCACTTCATCAACCCCCTATTCGTTCTGACCACTCACGCGCCGCGCAGACGGGAGTCCCGATTGCCAGCGAACCGCGACCGCGAGCGCGTCGACACCGCGCCGAAGATAAGCGACGAGGTCAAGGAAACCACCTGCTACATGTGCGCCTGCCGGTGCGGAGTGCGGGTGCATCTGCGGGACGGGCATATCCGCTATCTGGAGGGGAACCCGCGGCATCCGGTGAACCGCGGCGTCCTCTGCGCCAAGGGTTCGGCGGGCATCATGCAGCACAATTCGCCGGCCCGCCTGCGGAAACCGCTGCGGCGTGTCGGCCCGCGCGGCGAGGGCCGGTTCGAGGAAATCGAGTGGGAAGACGCGATCGCGCTGGCCGTCGAATGGCTGGGCGCCATCCGTCGCTCCGATCCGAGAAAGCTCGCCTTCTTCACCGGGCGGGACCAGAGCCAGGCGCTCACCGGCTGGTGGGCGAGCCAGTTCGGCACACCGAACCACGCCGCGCACGGGGGCTTCTGCTCGGTCAACATGGCGGCGGCCGGGATCTACACGATCGGCGGATCGTTCTGGGAGTTCGGCGAGCCCGATTGGGAACGCACCCGCCTGCTGCTCATGTTCGGGGTCGCCGAGGACCACGATTCCAATCCGATCAAGATCGGGCTTTCCAAGCTCAAGGCAAATGGCGCAAAGTTCGTCTCCGTCAACCCGGTACGAACCGGCTACTCGGCGATCGCTGACGAATGGATCGGCATCCGGCCCGGCACCGACGGGCTGTTCGTGCTCGCCCTCGTGCACGAGCTGCTGCGCGCCGGCCGCATCGATACCGAATTCCTGATCCGGTACACCAACGCACCGTGGCTGGTGATCCGGGACGAGGGTGGTCCGGAGGACGGGCTGATCGCGCGCGACGGTGACGGCGCCCCGCTGTGCTGGGACCTGCGGGCCGAAGGTCTGTCATCGGCGCTCGCGCCCGACATCTCGCCGGCACTGTCCGGCAGCTACCGTCTCCCCGACGGCCGCTCGGGAACGCCCGCGTTCGAACTCCTCGTGCGCCGCTACCAGCAGCCCGAGTTCGCGCCCGACGCCGTGGCCGACACGACCGGCGTGCCGGCCGCGACGATTCGGCGGATCGCCGCGGAGCTCGCCGTCGCCGCGTTCGAGGAGACGGTGACGATCGAGCAGCCGTGGACGGACTGGGCCGGACGCCGGCACGAGCGGATGACCGGACGGCCGGTCGCCATGCACGCCATGCGCGGCATTTCCGCCCACTCCAACGGCTTTCACACCTGCCGGGCGATCCATCTCCTGCAGATGCTGCTGGGCACGGTCGATGTGCCGGGCGGCTTCCGCTACAAGCCGCCGTTTCCCAAACCTGCGCCGCCGGCGCTCAAGCCCGCAGGGAAACCCGGCGACATCGTGCCTGGTGCACCGATGCCGGGACCGCCCTTGGGCTTCCCGTCCGGGCCCGCCGACCTGCTGGTGAACGAGGACGGCAGTCCGGTCCGGATCGACAAGGCGTTCTCGTGGGAGGCGCCGCTCGCCGCCCACGGGATGCTGCACATGGTTCCCGCCAATGCCTGGCGCGGTGACCCCTATCCGATCGACACGCTGTTCATCTATATGGCGAACATGAGCTGGAACTCGGCGATGAACACCGCCGAAACCATGCACATGCTGACCGATCG
>VXPW01000065.1:130294-132777 GCA_009839325.1 Rhodospirillales bacterium | reverse complement strand
CCCGCAATGCGCTTCTTCAAACACGCCAACCGCGACTACCTGAACCACGCGGTCGCGATGGGCTGGATCGGTTCGCCGGACCAGATTCTCCTGCAGCTCTACTCGGAGCCCATGCAGCGCTTTCGCCTGGCCGCCCGGGGACACGGACAGGTTCTCCCGCCCGCCGAGCTGCGCGAGCGGATCGACCGCTATTTCGATCCGCTGCCGATCTGGTACCGGCCGTTCCAGGAAGCCGCGACCGATGGCGACGCCTACCCGCTGCACGCACTGACCCAGCGACCGATGGCGATGTACCACTCCTGGGGGTCCATGAACGCCTGGCTCAGGCAAATCCATCCCTCGAACCGGCTCTACATCGGGCGGCGACGGGCCGAATCGCTCGGGATCGAGGACGACAGCTGGGTCGATATCGTGAGCCCGCACGGGCGGGTCCGCGCGCGGGTCAAGCTGATGGAGGGCGTGAACGAGGACACGGTCTGGACCTGGAACGCGATCGGCAAGCGCACCGGTACCTGGGCGCTTGCCGACGATGCCCCCGAAACCCGCGAGGGTTTCCTGCTCAACCACCTGATCCCCGAACGGCTGCCGCCGCTACCGAACGGCCACCGCCACGCCAATGCCGACCCGGTGACCGGGCAGGCGGCCTGGTACGACCTGCGCGTCCGGATTGAACCGGCCACGGATGGCGCGACTGCGAGCGCGCCCCGGTTCGATCCCCTGCCCCGGCCGCCGGGACTGGCGGCGCCGTCTTCCGTGCTGCGTTACGGTGCCGGGTTTCGGCCCCGCCGCCCGGACAGCGCCGCGCGATGACCTCGCTCCCCCGTGATCCGGGACCGAAGAAGCTCGGTCTGGTCATCGACCTCGATACCTGCGTCGGCTGCCATGCATGCGCGGTCAGCTGCAAGGAGTGGAACACGGGCGGCGTCGCCGCCCCGCTTACGGACCTGGACCCCTACGGCGCCGATCCGGTCGGCGTCTGGTTCAACCGGGTGCATGCCTACGAGGCCGGCGATGGCATGGGGGGGCGGACGGTGCACTTTCCCCGCTCGTGCCTGCACTGCGACGAGCCCGCCTGCGTGACCGTCTGCCCGACCGGCGCCTCCTACAAGCGGGAGGAAGACGGGATCGTCCTGGTCGACGAGGACCTCTGCATCGGCTGCAAGCTGTGCTCCTGGGCCTGTCCATACGGGGCTCGGGAATATGACCGCGACGCGGGCGTCATGAAGAAGTGCACGCTTTGCATCGATCGCATCTACAACGAGAACCTGCCGGAGCCCGAGCGGGTGCCGGCGTGCGTGGCGGCGTGCCCCACGTCGGCGCGCCATTTCGGCGACCTCGGCGATCCCGATTCTCCCATCTCGCGCCAGGTGGCCGAGCGTGGCGGCCGCGACCTGATGCCGGAACTGGGGTATCGGCCGGTCAACAAGTACCTGCCGCCACGGTCGACGCACGCCGACACGGATTCGGCAGAAGGCGGCGCGGGCCCGTTGCCGCCCGAGCCGGAGTCCGACAATGGCGGCCGTTTCCTTCGCTGGCTCGACGCGACGCTGTCCCGCTAGGACGAATCCCGTGCAACCCGCCTATTCGGTCATTTTCTTTACGTCGGCATCGGGGATGGGCTACGGCCTCCTGATCCTGCTCGGCGTCCTGACCCCGGCAGAGATGATTCCGGCCGACCGCGCATTTGGCCTGATCTCCCTGGGCATCGCCCTCGGCGCCGTCACCTTCGGGCTCGTCTCGTCGATGTGGCACCTTGGCCACCCGGAGCGCGTGCTCCTCGCCTACACGCAATGGCGGTCGAGCTGGCTCTCCCGCGAGGGCGCGCTGGCGACCATGACCTACGTGCCGGCCGGGCTGTTCGCGATCGGCTGGGTTGGCTTCGGCGAGGTTGCCGGCTTCTGGGGCTTCTGCGGGCTCATGGCCGCCGTCCTGGCCGTCTTCACGGTCTATTCCACGGGCATGATCTACGCGTCGCTGCGCCCGATTGCCGCCTGGTGCAACCGGTGGGTCGTTCCGGTCTACCTCTCGCTCGCCCTCTTCACCGGCGCGCTTTGGCTCAATGCAATCCGCCTGCTCTTTGGCCATCCGGGCGCCGATGCCTCGCTGGTGGTGGTGGTGACGCTGCTGCTGTCGGTCTACCTCAAGTGGGCGTACTGGCGCTTTCTGGATGGCGCCCGGGCTGATTCAACGCCCGAAACCGCAACCGGGCTGGGCTCGATCGGCAAGGTGCGCCTGCTGGACCCGCCCCGGACCCAGACGACCTACGTGACTCAGGAGATGGGCTACCGCGTCGCCCGCAAACACGCGGCGAAGCTCAGGCGCTACGCATCCGTGCTCCTGTTCGCACTGCCGTTCATGCTCACCCTGGCGACGGCGGCGACCAGCTCCTGGGTCGCAGCGGGCACCGCCGTCGCTGCCGCGCTCTCGGGGTCGGTGGGGGTGGTCGTCGAACGCTGGCTGTTCTTCGCGGAGGCGAAGCACGT
>VXPW01000065.1:105074-130194 GCA_009839325.1 Rhodospirillales bacterium | reverse complement strand
TGCGGCCGGAAGATCTCTACGTTCAGCGGATGGCAGATGGCGCGGCCACTCGAATGACCAACGCCGCAATCACCGCCGGGGCAGGTGGATAGCGCGGCCATCAGGTCGATCTCCGCGAACAGCTCGATGTAGTCGCCCGCCCGCGCGGGGCTTGCCTTCATGAAATACTGGTTGGTGTCGCGCCGGAAGCCGGTACACATGAACACGTTGACCACGTCGTGCACGTGCATCTCTGCTTCGCCCGGCGAGAGGCCCTGCGCCGCGGCCAGCGCTCGAGTCAGGTTCGAATGACAGCAGTAGTGGTAGTCCGCGCGCGTCAGGAGATGGTTGGTGTAGGGATCGCAGCGCGTCCCGATGACATCGTGGACGCCTGCTCCGAACTCGTCGATCCCGTACCAGTCAAGGGTATCGCGGGTAATCGTTGCCATCGGCCGCAGCCACGGCAGGTTGCTCCAGAGGCGATCGCCGGTGCTGACGTGCGTGGCGTGGAGCGCCCGCGTCTTCCCGCTGTAGAAGCGTTCCGACAGGTCATCTGCGTTCCACAGGTTCAGGTCACCCACCTGCGGGCCGTCCACGGTGATGATGCGAAAGAGGTGGCCGGCCGGCACGCGGAACGCGCGCGCGTCTCGAGGCGGCACGGTCAGTGCGTGCACCGAGGTCATACGGCTGCGAACGGTCTCGTAGAACGTCCGGTCGTAGGGCGGCAGGCGGTCCAGTGGGTAGACCGTCACGGGGCTTACGGCGCGCCGCGCAGCTGCATCCGCCGGCTCGGGATGTTGCGCGGGATGCATCATCGCTTGCTCCTTCCAGCTGGGCGTTCACGCGTGCAGCCCGACCCCGGGAACCACCGCTTCTCGGTGTCACAGCCGGCCCGCAACCGTGCCTCCCGCCTGCATGCCTGAAGCCACCGAACGTGTGCCCGCGGCCTGGACGGCAGGCGTCGGGGCAGGGGGGTGTCTTGCCGGTCTCCAGTATGTGCGATCGCGCTTTCCGGTGCCGATGCCGGTCCTGCATTCCCCGTTTCAGAATTCCGATGCGGCTGCCCGGTCGTAGCCCCGAGAGGCCCGGAGCAGACGCCGCGTATACGGGTGCTGCGGCGCGGCGGTCCGCAGCGCCGCCACATCGAGCATCTCGACGACCTCGCCGGCGCGCATCACGACCAGCGCCTCGGCCATGTGGCTCACCACTGCAAGGTCGTGACTCACCAGCACGAAGGTCAGCGCCCGCTCGCGTCGAAGCCGCTGCAGCAAATTCAGGATCTCCGCCTGCACCGAGACGTCCAGGGCCGAGGTCGGCTCGTCCAGCAACACGACGTCCGGTTCGATGATCAATGCGCGGGCGATGGCGATGCGCTGCCGCTGGCCGCCCGAGAGCTGGTGCGGGTAACGGAATCGGAACGAGACATCGAGACCCACCCCCGTGAGCGCCTCGCCGATCCGGCTGCCGATCGAATCCAGGCCGTGGACCCGGGCGGGCTCGCCGAGGATCCGGTCGACGGTATGACGCGGATGCAGCGAGCCGTACGGATCCTGGAACACCATCTGCATCCGTCGACGAAGCGCGCGCGGGCGGACGGTCTCCAGCGGCTCGCCGTGCATCCGCATCCGCCCGCGGACCTCCGCGGTGGGCGGCAGCACCCCGGCCAGCGCCCGCAGGACGGTGGTCTTGCCCGAACCGGATTCACCGACCAGCCCGAAGCTGCCGCCTGCCTCCACCGAGAAACCGGCGTGCCGCACCGCATGGAATGCCCGCCTTCCCCGGCCGAACGCAACCTGCAGACCGGTGACCTCGATCGACGCCGCCGGGTTCATCGGGCCCAGGCCGGATCACGGTGCAGGGTGGGCAGGTCGGCGCCATCGCCGTCCACCCGCGGCTGACAGGCGAGGAGGCCACGCGTGTACGGATGCCGCGCCGCATGCAGCTCGGCGGCCCCGAGGGTTTCCACGACCCGGCCCGCGTACATCACGAGGACCCGGTCGCAGAACGAAGCCACCAGGTTCAGGTCGTGGCTGATGAAGATCAGCGAGGCCCCCCGGCGCGCGAGCATGTCGTCGAGGAGCGCCAGCACCTGCAGCTGGACCGTGACATCGAGGGCCGAGGTTGGCTCGTCGGCGATGATGAGGTCGGGCTCGGGCACCATCATCATCGCGATCATGACCCGCTGGCCCATGCCGCCCGAAATCTCGTGCGGCCAGGCATCGAACACGTACCGCGGCTCCCGAATCCGCACCGCCTCCAGCATGGCGAGCGCCCGGTCATGCGCCTCGCGCCGGGATAGCCCCGCGTGCACGCGAAAGGCCTCGACAATCTGCTCGCCGACCGTCATGACCGGGTTCAGCGAGAACTTGGGATCCTGCAGGATCATCGAGATCCGCCTGCCAAGAAGCGCGCGACGCTCCGCTTCGCCCGCGCGCAGGAGGTCCACGCCGTCGAAGGAGTGCTGCCGGGCGGACATGCGTCCATTGCGGGCCAAGAGGCCGAGCAGTGCGCGCCCGGTTTGCGATTTTCCCGACCCGGATTCGCCGACGATTCCCAACTTCTCCCGGCCGAGCGTGAAGCCCACGTCCCGGACCGCGGCCACGGCCCCGCGCGGCGTGTCAAACGTCACGCTCAGTCCGTCGACGATCAGCAGCGGGTCGCGGCAATCCTCCACTGCCTAGTCCCTGCTCTTCGGGTCCAGCACGTCGCGGAGCCCATCGCCCAGCAAGTTGAATCCGAGGCTGACCACCAGGATCGCCAAGCCGGGAAACGCCGGCACCCACCACTGATCCAGCAGGTACTCGCGCCCGAGCGCGATCATTGCTCCCCACTCAGGGGTCGGCGGCTGCGCCCCGAGACCGAGAAAGCCCAGACCGGCGGCCGTCAGGATGATCCCCGCCATATCGAGCGTCAGGCGCACGACGACCGAGGAGATGCACATCGGGGCCACGTGGCTCACGATGATGCGCAGGTGCGGGATCCCTTGCGAGCGGGCGGCGAGGATGAAGTCGCTCTGGCGAAGCGTGAGCGCCTCGGCCCGGGCGATGCGGGCGTAGGGCGACCAGCTCGTGAGCGCGATGGCCAGCACCGCGTTCTCGAGCCCGGGTCCGAGCGCGGCCACGAAGGCAAGCGCCAGGATCAGCCGCGGGAACGCGAGAAAGACATCGGTCAATCGCATCAGGGCGCTGTCGACCCAACCGCCGACGTAACCCGCCACGACACCGATGGCGAGCCCGACCGGCACGACGATGACCGAGACCAGTCCCACGATGTAGAGCGTGATCCGGGACCCCCACATGACCCGGTCGAAGATGTCGCGGCCGAGTTCGTCGGTGCCGAACCAGTGGGGCAACCCGGGCGCGCGGAGGCGATCGCCGAGGTCGGGCGTGACGCCGGCCGATCCCGTGATCCACGGGGCGAGCAAGGCGCCGGCAACCAGCGCCGCGACGATCGCCAGGCCGGCGACGGCGCTTCCGTTCTTGCGGAACACCAGCCAGGCGAGAAAGAAGCGCTGGCATTGTGCCTGGCCCCGCGATTGCGGAATGTCGGTCAGGAGCCAGGCGCGAACGGCGCTCATCGCACCCTCGGATCCACGAGGCGGTAGAGCAGGTCGGAACCCATGTTGATCGCGACGAAGCACGTTCCCACGACGATGGTGCCGCCAAGCACCGCATTCATGTCGTTGTTGAAGAGCGAACTGGTGATGTACTGCCCGATACCGGGCCAGGCGAAGACCGTCTCGGTGAGCACGGAGCCCTCGAGCAGGGAAGCGTAGGTGAGACCCACGATCGTGATCAGCTGCACCAGCACGTTCCGGAAGGCGTGGCGCCAGATCACGGTGCGCTCCGGCACTCCCTTGACCCGCGCCGTGAGGATGTACTCCTGCCCCAGTTGCTCCAGCATGAAATGGCGGGTCATGCGGGCGAGATACGCGAACGAATGGATACCGAGAATGGCCGAGGGAAGAACGAGATGCCCGATGGCGTTGCGGAAGATGTCCCATTCACGGGCAAGGGCGGAATCCACCAGGATCAGGCCCGTCACCGGTTCCACCATGCCTTCATAGAAGATGTCGATACGGCCCGGCCCGGCCACCCAGCCCAGCTTCGCGTAGAACACGAAGAGGGCCAGCATGCCCAGCCAGAACACGGGCACGGAATAGCCGAACAGCCCGACGACACGAACCAGGTGGTCGGCCCACCGGCCCTGCCGGACTGCCGCCAGCACGCCCAGCGGCACGCCCGCGAAGACGCCAAGCAGCGTCGCGACGGTGGCGAGTTCCAGCGTGGCGGGAAAGAACCGCAGCAGGTCGTCGAGCACCGGCTGCGCTGTCATGATCGACACCCCGAGGTCGCCCGCGAAGAGCTGGCCGAGGTAGCGCAGGTACTGAACCAGCAAAGGCTGGTCCAGGCCGAGCTCCCGGTACACCGCGTCGTACACGTCCTGGTGGGCGCGATCGCCGACGATGGCCAGCACCGGGTCGGCCGGCATGACCCGGGCAATCACGAACGTCACGGCGGTGAGACCGACGAATGTCAGGACAAGGGACAGCGCCGTGCCGGCGATTCGGCGCGGTACATGTCCGAGAAGTGAGCTCCGGCCCTGCTGCAGCTGGCTGCCGATCATCGCCTCACGCGGCCCTCGCGGGTCCCCGGCTACTTGGTGACGTTCCGGTAGTAGACGTGGTCGAAATTCACGCCCGACATGAAGCCCTCGACGCGCCGGCGTCGCACGACCTGCTCGCTCTGCTGAAACATGATGGCGTACGGCCCCTCGGTCTGCAGGCGCTTCTGGAGTTCCAGGTACATCGCCTCGCGCGCAGCGAGATCCTGCGTGTCGCGCGCCTCGATCGTCCGCTCGTTGATCTCCTCGGACGCCCACGCGTTTCGCCAGGCGAGCACGCCGGCAAGCATCGCTTCCGGCCGGTTGTCAGGGTTGTGCGCGAAGGCGTCCGCGTTGGAATGGGGGTCCATGTAGTCCGGTGACCAGCGGGCGACGATCAGTTCGTGTTTTCGCGCCCGGTACCGGGGCCAGAGAGTCTTGCCGTCCTGCATGACGATCCGCGCATCGATCCCGGCCTCGGCGAAGGTCGCCTGGATCGACTGCGCGATCTGCGGAAACGGCGAGCTGGTGAGCGTGTCGATCCGTACCTCGAACGGCACGAGCTCCGCCCGGCCCAGCAGGGACCTCGCCTTCTCGATGTCGAGCTCGTACGGCGTGGCCGTGTAGCTGGCCCAGAGGCCGGCCGGCCAGAACGCCTGATGGACCGAGAACTGGCCGGCCAGGAACGAGTCCGCCATGCCCCGGTAATCGATCGCGTGCCGCAGTGCCTGGACCACGGCCGGATTGCCGAGGACCGGATGCGACGTGTTGGCCGCCAGATAGACGATTGCGCCCTTGGGATAGCTGTCGACCGCGAGGTCGGCATGACCCGCCAGCGCCCTGATCTGGTCGGGCGTGAGGTTGCGGGCCATGTCGACGTCGCCCCGCTCCAGCAGCAGGCGCTGCGCCGACGGCTCGGGCACGTGGCGCAGGAACACGCGCCGCATCGCGGGCGCGCCGTGCCGATACTCGGCGTTCGCCTCGAGCGCGATGAACTCGTTGGCCTTCCAGCGCCCGAGCCAGAATGCGCCGGAACCGGCGCTGTGCGACCGCAGCCAGCCCTGGCCCAGGTCGCCGTCGGTCTCGTGCGCCAGCACGCGTTCCTTGTCGATCACCGAGGCCACGCCGGCCGAGAGCGCGTTCAGGACCAGGCCCGGTGAAAGCCCTGCGGTCACGGTGATACGCACGTGCGATCCGTCGACGATCTCGACCAGGTCCTCGACGTTCGCGGCGTTCCAGCCGAATTGGGTGAATATGAAGGCAGGGGTCTTGTTGAGCTTCACGACCCGCTCGAGCGAGAACTCGACATCCTCCGGTCGCACCGGGTTGCCCGAGTGAAAACGGAGGCCGTCCCGGATCCGGAACACGATCGTCTCCCCGTCGTCTTGGATCGCATAGCTTTCCGCCACTCCGCCGGTCAGTTCCCGCGGGTCCTCCGGCTCGAACATCATCAGGCGGTCGTACACGTTGGCGACGATTTCACCCGCCGTGAACTCGAAGACCTCGGCCGGGTCGAGCGTGATCACGTCGCCGATGTCCTTGGCCATGACGAAGATGTTGTCCGGCGGATCGGCAAGGGCGCTGCCGTCGTCCAGCGCCAACGCGCCGCACAGGAGCAAGACCGTCCGGACGATGCGGCGCATGAGGGTTGTCTCCCGCAGGGGGCGCCGCCCGGGGCAGCCGGAGCACCTTCGCGGCCGTGCCTGGCCGGAGCCGGATCGACCGCCGGCAACGGACGGCGGTCGGCCGGAAACAGTACCGCAGAACGGACCGTTCGTCGGCACGGACGTCACCTGCCGTGCTTGCCCCGGCGACACCGGGGGGCTATAGACACCAACACGCGGAGCATGGGCTGAGCACAGCAGGCCCGCCCATCCTGGAGCCCTGATCCATGTCCAGACAGCGCCGTCGTCTGGTCTACGAGGGCAAGGCCAAGGCACTGTTCGAAGGCCCCGAACCCGGCACGCTCGTCCAGCATTTCAAGGACGACGCCACGGCGTTCAACAACCAGAAACGCGGCACCATCAGCGGCAAGGGCGTCATCAACAACCGGATCTCGGCCCACCTGATGATGCGGCTCGGCGAGATGGACATCCCGAACCATTTTCTCCGGCCGCTCAACATGCGCGAACAACTGGTGCGCGAAGTCGAGATCATCCCCGTTGAAGTGGTGGTTCGGAACGTCGCGGCCGGCAGCTTGAGCAAACGCCTGGACATCAAGGAAGGGACACCCCTGCCCCGGCCGCTGATCGAGTGGTACTTCAAGAACGACGAGCTCAACGACCCGCTGGTGCTGGACGAGCACATTCTGGCTTTCGGCTGGGCCGCCGAAGACGAACTCGACGAGATGTTCGGCTACGCCCTGCGCATCAACGACTATCTCTCCGGCCTGTTCCATGCCATCAACATCCGCCTCATCGACATCAAGTTCGAGTTCGGACGCCATTTCAGCGACGAGGGCATGCGGATCCTGCTGGCCGACGAGATCAGCCCTGACACCTCCCGCCTCTGGGATCTGGAAACCGACGACAAGCTGGACAAGGACCGCTTCCGCCGCGATCTCGGGAAGATCGAGGAGGCCTACCAGGAAGTCGCACGCCGCCTAGGCGTGCTGCCCAAGTCCGACGGCAGCGCCGGCTCGTAGGGATCCCGGCATGAAGGCCATCGTCCATGTCGTCCTGAAGAAGGACGTGCTTGATCCGCAAGGGAAGGCCGTCGAAGCCGCGTTACAGACACTCGGCTTCGGGGAGGTCTCGGAGGTTCGGCAGGGCAAGTTCTTTGAAATCACGCTCGATGGTCATCGCGAAGACGCGTCTGCGCGCCTCGACAGGATGTGCGAAGAGCTGCTGGCCAATCCGGTGATCGAGGACTACCGCATTACCATTCCCGACGCATGAAAGCCGTGGTCGTGGTGTTCCCCGGTTCGAATTGCGACCGGGACGTCGCCGTGGCCCTCGCCCGTTGCACCGGCTGCGCGCCCATCCTGGTCTGGCACGGCGCTACCAGCCTGCCTCCGTGCGACCTGGTGGTCCTGCCAGGCGGGTTCTCCTACGGCGACTACCTGCGCGCCGGTGCGATTGCCGCACACTCACCCATCATGCGTTCGGTGCGCGAGGCCGCGGCACGGGGAATCGCCGTGCTCGGCATCTGCAACGGGTTCCAGATCCTCACGGAGACCGGGCTGCTGCCGGGTGCGCTGGTCCGGAACGCGGGGCTTCGGTTCGTGTGCCGGCCAGTCGATCTTCGCGTGGAAGGCGACAGCCCCTTCCTGGCCGGATTCACCCCGGGCGAGTGCATCCGCTTCCCCGTGGCGCACATGGAGGGCAACTACCAAGCGGACCCGGAAACGCTGGCCGGGTTGGAAGCGGAAGGGCGAATCGTCTTGCGGTATGTCGACGCGAATGGCGGCGTGACCGAGGCCTCGAACCCCAACGGCTCGGTGGCCGGGATCGCCGGCATCACCAGCGCCAGCCGACGCATTTTCGGCCTCATGCCGCACCCGGAACGCGTCATCGGCGACGAACTCGGCGGATCGGACGGGCGCAGGTTCTTCGCCGCCGTCGCGGATGCCCTGGCATGAGCACCCCCACCGTGAACGACGCCGAACGGCTCGGCCTGTCGGCGGACGAGTACCGGCAGATCATCGCGCACCTGGGGCGACCGCCGAACCCCACCGAGCTGGGCGTGTTCTCTGCCATGTGGAACGAGCATTGCTCGTACAAGTCGTCGCGGCGCTGGCTTCGGATGCTGCCGACGTCGGGCGATCAGGTCATTCACGGTCCGGGCGAGAATGCCGGCGTGGTCGACGTGGGCGACGGCTGGGCGGTCGTCTTCAAGATGGAAAGCCACAACCATCCCTCGTTCATCGAACCCTACCAGGGGGCCGCCACGGGCGTCGGCGGGATTCTGCGGGACGTGTTCACGATGGGTGCGCGGCCCGTGGCGATCCTCAACAGTCTTCGGTTCGGCGACCCGGACCACGCGAAGACACGCCATCTGGTGGGCGGCGTGGTCGGTGGAATCGGCGGCTACGGGAACTGCATGGGCATCCCGACCGTCGGCGGCGAGTGCGCGTTCGACCCGGGCTACAACGGCAACATCCTCGTGAACGCCATGGCCGTCGGGCTGGTCAGGCGTGAGCAGATCTTCCTCGCCAACGCCGGTCAGCCCGGCAATCCCGTGCTCTACGTGGGAGCCCGAACCGGGCGAGACGGCATTCATGGTGCCAGCATGGCCTCCGCCGGTTTCTCGGATGGCGCCGAAGCCCGTCGGCCGACGGTCCAGATCGGCGACCCGTTCATGGAAAAGCTGCTGCTCGAAGCCTGTCTCGAACTGATGGCCACGGGCGTGGTCATCGGCATCCAGGACATGGGGGCAGCCGGCCTGACGTCCTCGTCGGTGGAAATGGCGGCGCGGGCGGAGGTCGGGATCCGTCTCGATCTCGAGCGGGTGCCGGTGCGCGATGCCGGCATGACGCCGCTCGAGCTGATGCTGTCGGAGAGCCAGGAACGGATGCTGATGACGCTGCGCCCGGGTGCCGAAGCGGACGCCGCTGCCGTGTTCCGGAAGTGGGGACTCGATGCGGTGGTGATCGGCGAAGTGACGGACACCGGCCGGCTGGAACTCGCGATGCACGGCGACGCGGTTGCCGACCTGCCGATCGGACCCCTGGCCGAGGGGCTGGTCTACGATCGGCCGGCTGCCGAACCTCCGTCTTCCGAACCGGCTCCCGTGCCGGACCGGTCGGCCACCGTCGATACCCTTCTCGCCCTGATCGGGTCGCCGAACCTGGCATCGCGCGAATGGATCTGGGAACAGTATGACCACGGCGTGATGGGCGACACGATCACGCCGCCGGGTTCCGATGCTGCCGTCGTGCGCATCCACGGCACCGACCGGGCGCTCGCCCTGACCGCGGACTGCACCCCTCGGTACTGCGAGGCCGATCCCCGCCTCGGCGCGATCCAGGCGATCGCCGAATCGTACCGCAATCTCTCGGCCGCCGGAGCGCGCCCCCTCGCCGCCACCGACTGCCTGAACTTCGGGAGCCCCGAGGATCCCGTCGTCATGGGCACCTTCAAGGCCGCTGTCGAAGGCCTCAGCGAGGCCTGCCGCGCGCTGGGCATGCCGATCGTGTCGGGCAACGTCTCCTTCTACAACGAAACCGACAACTGCCCGATCCCGCCGACCCCCCAGGTGGGCACCGTCGGGTTGATCGAGCACGTCGCCCGCACGGGAACGATGGCACCGTCGCCAGGCACCTCCGTGCTCCTGGTCGGTAACGCCGAGGGCCATTTGTCGTGCTCGCTGTACGCCCGCGAGATCCACGGTCTCACCGGCGGCGCCCCGCCCCCCGTCGATCTCGATGCCGAACGCCGTCATGGAGAATGGATCCGCGAGCAGGTCTCGGGCGGCCGAGCCGACGCCTGCCACGACATTTCGGACGGCGGACTGGCCGTCGCCCTCACGGAGATGTGCATCGCGGCCGGGACCGGCGCATCCGTGCAACCGCCGGATGAGAAGCTGTCGCCCGCGTGCTTCTATTTCGGCGAGGACCAGGCCCGTTACCTGCTCGCGGCCCGATCCGAGCAGGTGGACGGTATTCTTCGGGCGGCGGTCGAAGACGGGATTCCGGTCCGGATGCTCGGCCGGTTCGGTGGGCGCGAGCTTCAGTTGGCGTCGCTGGGCAGCGTGGCGGTTGACACGCTTCGGCGTCGGCACGCAGGATGGTTTCCGTCCTATATGAATGGAAACACCGGGGGGACCGGCTGATGGCGATGGACGCCCAGGAAATCGAGTCGTTGATCCGGGCCGCGCTACCCGACGCCAAGATCACGATCGAAGATCTTCGCGGTGACGGCGATCACTACGCCGCCCACGTGATCTCCGAGGCCTTCCGGGGGAAATCCCGGGTCGAGCAGCACCAGATGGTTTATGGTGCCTTGCAAGGCCGGATGGGAGGGGTGCTGCACGCGCTTGCGCTCCAGACCGCCCCGCCCGACGACGTCTAACCCAGCTGCCGGAGGAGCAACTGATGGACAGTGATATCGCCAACCCCGTGCACGGGCAGATCCAGGCCGAACTTGACGCAAACGATGTCGTTCTCTTCATGAAGGGGACGCCCGTATTCCCGCAGTGCGGCTTCTCGGCGATGGTGGTGCAGATCCTCAACCATCTCGGCATCCCGTTTAAGGGGATCGATGTGCTGGCCGACTCCGGCCTCCGCGACGGCATCAAGGAGTTCACGAACTGGCCGACCATCCCGCAGCTCTACGTCAAGGGCGAGTTCGTCGGCGGCTGCGACATCGTCCGCGAAATGTACGAACACAATGAGTTGAAGGACCACGTGACCAACAAAGGGATCGCCCTGAACGGTTAGTCGATACCGCCGGCGCTGCCGGCTGTCGCCGGCACCGCACGAGCGGCCGGCGGCCGGCAGACCCCCGTTTGGGGGGCATGCGTCCCCGGCCGTGACATCGACTTTTCTGCAAGCTGCCGGGCAGGACCCGGCGTCATTTTTCCCTTATCAGAATTTCGCCGTCACGGAGACGGACGCGAACCCGGCCGCCGCGTCCCGGTAGCCGAGCCGCACCCCGTCGTGAACGGTGTTGTCGCTGAACCGTTCCCCGACGCTCGCGTACTCGGGGATCGGAACGTGTGACAAATGTTCGAACCCGGTACCTACGCGAACCACATATCCCTCGGACATTGCCACGCTCAGCATCACCTCGACGCGCGTGCGCACGGCCAGCCGGGTATCCCGCAACCGGACATCCGCCCGCACCTCATCCACGGTCGTTGATGTCAGGACCGTTCGCTGCCGTCCTCGATACGCCCCGGAAAGGCGGTACAGGCCCGCGTCTCCGGACGCGGACAGGTGCACAGCCCCACCGATCGGGATGTCTACGCGGCCGCCGACCAAGGCGCCCCGGTAGTCGGCATCCAGGACCTCATCGAGAGTCATGAAGTTCTGGTCCGGCGTCCGATTCGTCATTTCATAGGCATGGATGTCGTTGCGCTGGCCGAGGTCCATGAAACTGGGGCCGGCATACGCAACCAGACTGCTCCGTGCTCCCGTCCGCAGGGTGATCCCGCCAAGCGCATCGCCCCCGAGAAACGTCACCCGGCGCTTGGTATCGATGCGGATGGCGTCACCCCACGCGAAATTGGGTGTGTGGGGCAGCGGTGATCCGTCGATGGCCCCAATCCAACCCGCCAGCCTGAGCCCTTCCTGCATTCGAACCGCCTCGATGACGGCGCGAAGCCGGGCGTCGTCCCGAAAGAGGATGTGCCGCCTCTGCTCCCGTTCGGCTGCGGACAACTGTCGCAGCTCCTCGACGGTCAAGCCGAACTGCTCCGCTTCCAGGGCGTCCCAGAGGTCGCTGGTCCGGGCGTACTCGTTGGCGTGTTGGGAACGCCGCGAAGTGATGAACCCGCGCGCCTCCACAAGCCCTTGTTCCGCAAACAGGTTCGACGCGGCAGTCACCGTCAATCGAGCCACCGGACTGGCTTGCTGCGACGCGTCATAGTGCTCAAGGAACCCAGCCAGCGCCTCGTTGGAATCCGTCTCGATGAACGGGCTTGAGGAAGGCAGGCTGAGAAGGAAGACACCGACCTCGGCACGCACTTCCCCGTTGGCGGCGCTGCGATCCGGAGCGGGTTGTGCGCCCAGCTCCGCGCTGGGTATGCCGAAGACGGCGATCGTGACCAGTGCGAGCGGCAGCGCGCGAAGTCGCACGATCCCGGTCAGTCGCTTCCACGGGGCGATTGCTCCAGTCACACTGCACCTCCATTCATCCGAGAATGATCGCCGGAGACGGGAGGCTCCACCGTGACCGCCGCCGGCAGACGATGCAAGCTCGGGATCGGTGCCGACCGGCTGTTGCTCGCTGGCTCGCGGGATCCCACCTACGCGGCTCATCGATCATCCAGTGCGCCCCCGGGGGCGCGGGCGCCTGCGTCGCCAGCCGGGATGGATCGCCACCCGGCTACAGGAACCACGGGTTTGAAGGTCGCTATGAAACGCGCACGGAAACGCCCGGCGATCCCGCGTACCGCCTGGTCTCGGTGTTGAGGAGCCGCGGCAAACATTGCCATGGCGGACACACGGCCAACCCGGCAACATTCCATCGATTCGGGGGCACCCGGCTGCCGCCGGGCTGGTTCAGCGCGAGTAGTACTCGATGACCAGTTGCGGGTTCATGCGCACCGGGTACGGCACGTCTTCGAGCTTGGGCACGCGCGTGTACGTCCCGGACAGTGCCTTCTCGTCAAACCCGATGTAGTCCGGCAAGTCCCGTTCCTGGTCCTGGATTGCTTCCAGCATCAACGGGTGCTGGCGGGACCGTTCCCGGATAGACACGATGTCTCCTTCCCGGCACAGATAGCTCGGGATCGTCACCCGGGTGCCGTTGACCGCGATATGTCCGTGATTGATCACCTGCCGCGCGGCGAAGACGGTCGGCACAAAATTTAGCCGGTAGACGATCGCATCCAGGCGGCTTTCCAGCAGGCCAATCAGCTGCTCGCCGGTGTCGCCACGCATCTGCGTCGCCCTCCGGTAGTAACGCCGGAACTGCCGCTCGGAAATGTTGCCGTAGTAACCCTTGAGCTGCTGCTTGGCCATCAACTGCTCGGCGAAGTTGGACGGCTTGCTCTTGCGACGCCGGCCGTGCTCTCCGGGTCCGTAGTCCCGCTTGTTTACCGGGCTCTTGGGGCGCCCCCACAAGTTGCAGCGAAGGCGACGGTCAATCTTGTGGTGCGGGTGCTTGCGCTTGCTCATGCCCCGCCGGGCTGATCTTGCCCGGCCTCCGAAAGTGCGGCGGAATAACGCGTCCCGACCCAAGTCGTACGCAGCGCGCACCATACGCCCCGGGGCGCTGCTGTCAAACCGAATCGCCCCGCGACGGCTTCAATGAACTCAAGATGCCGTGCAGGGTACGCAGCTCCTGATCGCTCAGACGGTTCCGCGTGAAAATCGCGCGCACACTCGCCGCCATGCGCGGCGCCTTCTCCGGCGGGTACAGGAACCCGGACTCTTCGAGCATCGTCAGCAGGCGGTCCAGGAAGAATTCGAGCTCGCTCCTGGCGGCCGGAGGCGCCAGTGACGTGGCCGCCGGTTCATCGCCCGCATCGCCGCTCCGGTGCCACTCGTACCCCATCAGCAGCACCGACATGGCGAGATTCAACGACCGGAATCCCGTCGCCGGGATCGAGACGATCGTATCCGCTACGCCAAGCTCGTCGTTGGCAAGGCCCGAGCTCTCCGGGCCGAAGACCAGGCCCGTCCGCTCGCCTCTCGTTGCGGCCTGCCGCAGGCGCGACGCGGACCCAGCCGGGTCCAGCGTCTCGCGCGCCAGCGCGCGGGGACGTGCCGTCAGGGCGTGCACCGTCTGCAGGTCACGGGTCGCCGCCGGCAGATCCGCGTGGACCGACACCGCCATCTTGGCTCGCTCCAGCGCTCCCGACGCCGACGCCGTGGCCGCGGGGTTAGGCCAGGCGTGTCTCGGCCCCGCCAGTCGCAGGTCGGCGAGACCGAAATTGGCCATGGCCCGGATCGCCATGCCCACGTTTTCCGGCAGCTGAGAACGCACCAGCACCACCGCGGGCGGGCGGATGTCCGTCACTTTCGTCGCCAAATCGTCCCGGCCGGTGTGTCTTCCAGGATCACGCCGGCCTCCGCAAGCTGCGTCCGGATGCTGTCAGCCGCCGCGAAGTCGCGGCGGGCCCGCGCGGCGGCCCGGGCGGCAATCTGTTCGTCGATCGCCCGGTCTGACGGCCCGGTCTCGGAGGCCCCCTGAAACCACTCGTCATGGGGGACTTCCAGCAATCCCAGCATGCGCAGGCCCGCGTGCAGCTCCGCTCCCCCGAGTCCATGCAGGGCCGCGATCGCCCGCGGCGAGTTGAGATCGTCGCCCAGGGCCTCGAGCACGGCCGGCGGTGGCGTCCCGGCGGGCGGATCTCCGCCCACCGTCCGGCGCCATCGGTCAAGTTGCCGACGGGCCCGGCGGAGCCCTTCCTCCGTGAAGTCGATCGGCTGCCGGTAGTGCGTCGAGAGGAGGAGCAGACGGAGCGCCTCACCCGGATGGCGGCTCAGCAGGTCGCGGACCGTGTAGAAGTTCCCGAGGGACTTCGCCATCTTCTCGCCTTCGGACAGCAGGTAGCCGTTGTGCATCCAGTACCGGGCAAACTCGGTACCGGGCTCGGCCGAGCAGGACTGCGCGATCTCGTTCTCGTGGTGGGGAAAGGCAAGATCGATCCCTCCTCCGTGGATGTCGAATTCGGACCCCAGATACTCCCGGCTCATGGCTGAGCATTCGATGTGCCAGCCGGGTCGCCCGCGCCCCCACGGGCTTTCCCAACCGGGCAGTCCGGCGTCGGAGGGCTTCCACAGGACGAAGTCGGCCGGGTCCCGCTTGTACGACTCGACCTCGACCCGCGCCCCCGCCAGCTGCTCTTCGCGATCGCGGCCCGCCAGTCGCCCGTACTGGGCCAGCGACGGGACGTGGAACAGCACGTGCCCCGAGGCGACGTAGGCATGGCCGTGCCCGAGCAGTTCCTCGATCATCCCGATCATCTGGGAGATGTGTTCGGTCGCCCGCGGCTCCACGTCGGGCGGGCGCGCATTCAGTGCCGCCATGTCCTCCCGGAAGCGCGCCAGGGTCCGCTCCGTGAGTTCACGGATCGTGATCTGCTCTTCCGCCGCCCGGTCGTTGATCTTGTCATCCACGTCCGTGATGTTCCGGACGTAGGTCACGCGCGGGTACAGGGTCCGCAGGAACCGCACGAGAAGATCGAACACCACGACGGGCCGGGCATTCCCGATGTGCGCGTCGTCGTAGACGGTGGGTCCGCAGACATAGATCCGGACATGCTCCGGATCGCGCGGAACAAAGGGTTCGCGACGGCGCGTCAGGGTGTTGTAGACGGTCAGTGGCATGGATCGGTGCGTGGCTAGTCCGCAAACCGGTTGGTGATCGGGTAGCGCCGGTCCCGGCCGAATGCCCGCGTCGTGATCCGCACGCCGGGGGGTGCCTGGCGTCGCTTGTACTCGGCCCGGAGCAGCATGCCCCGGATGCGCTTCACCAGCGCCGGATCGTACCCGGCCGCCACCACCTCGGCGACCGACTCCTCGTCCTCGACCAGCCGTTCCAGCACCGCGTCCAGTATCTCGTAGGGAGGGAGCGAGTCCTGATCCGTCTGATCGGGGCGGAGTTCGGCCGACGGCGGCTTGGTGATGCTGGCCTCCGGGATCGCCCGGCCGCTCGGTCCCAGAAGCTCCGGGATGCTGCTGCGGTTGCGCCACCTCGCCAGTGCGTAGGCGGTGGTCTTGTAGACATCCTTCAGCACCGAATAGCCGCCGTTCATGTCCCCATACAGCGTGGCGTAGCCAACGGACATCTCGCTCTTGTTGCCGGTGGTGAGCAACATGTGCCCGAACTTGTTGGAGAACGCCATCAGGATCGTGCCCCGGAGCCGCGCTTGCACGTTCTCCTCGGTCGTGTCGGGCTCGAGCCCGGCAAACTGCTCCCTGAGCAGGTCGCCCAGTGCCGTCACCGCACCTGCTATCGGCACAGTCTCGATACGCATCCCGAGCAGTTCCGCGCTTTCCGCCGCATCGTCCAGGCTGCCAGCGGACGAGAAGGTCGAGGGCATGCGGACGCCGATGACCCGTTCGGGCCCCAGGGCGTCCACCGCCACGGCCGCCGACAGCGCCGAATCGATCCCCCCCGACAGGCCCAGCACGACGCCGGGGAAGCCGTTCTTGTCCACGTAGTCGCGGAGCCCCGTGACCAGGGCCTGCCAGATCGCTTCAGTCCCGTCCGGCACGGGATGGACGTTCCCGTCCTCGGGTTCCCAGCGGTCATCGTCGCACCGCCATCGCGTGACCGTCAGATCCGGGCGCCACGAGGGTGCCTGGGCGACCAGCCGTGCATCGCCCGCCAGCACGAACGATGCCCCGTCGAACGCGAGCTCGTCCTGCCCGCCTACCTGGTTGACGTACGCCAGCGGCAGGCGGGTCTCCGTCACCCGGGAAACCGCGTGCGCCAGGCGCTGGTCGCCCTTGCGGGCGTCGAACGGCGACCCGTTGATCACCACCAGCAGGTCGGCCCCCGACTCTTCGTGGGTTTCCGCAATGTCGGGAAACCACATGTCCTCGCAGACCATCAGCCCGAGCCGCACCCCTCGGAAGGCGACGGGGCCCGCCGGCGGACCCGGACGGAACACCCGGGCCTCGTCGAAGACGCCGTAGTTGGGCAGGTGGTGCTTGAGTCGTTGTGCCCGCACCTTGCCGCCGTGGAGCAGGAGCGCCGCATTGCCGGTCCCTCCGTCCTCGAGCGCGACCGGCGCGCCCAGCACCACCGCCGGACCCGCTTCGTCAATCTCGCCGGCCAACGACTGGACCGCGTCGCCGGCCGCCTCCACGAATGCCGGGCGCGTGATGAGATCCTCCGGCGGGTACCCCGTCAGCACCAGTTCCGGGAACACCACCAGGTCCGCGCCGGCAGCCCGTCCCTCACGCCAGGCGTCCAGGATCAGACCGGAATTGTGTGCGAAATCGCCCACGGTCGGATTGACCTGGGCCATCGCAAGCGAAAATGCGGTCACCGCGGGTCGCTTCAGGACGTCGACGCGGGCTTGCGAAGCAGGAATTCGCGTCCGACCTTGACCCGTTCGTCACCCCCGTACCGGACGATATCGGCGGTGGCGTAGGTCTCGGACCAGTCATCGGGCAGGTAGGAGCCGGTGCCGATCAGGTCGACCGGCACCGACGCGCTCGCCATCACCTTGCACTTCGTGGCGCTGAAACCCGAACTCGCCACGATCCGGACCCGGTTCCAGCCGGCGTCGTCGAGCGCCAGCCGGAAGTGCCAGAGTGCAGCTGCGCTTACGCCGGTCCCCACCAACCACCGCAACTCCTGCTCGGTCCGGTAGGTACGGATTGCCGCCGGCGCGCAGCGGTCGAGAATGTCGTACGAGCGGGCGGTGTCCAGTCCCTCGACGAAGCGCCCGCCATGCGTGTCGATCCGAAGCGAGAGCTCCCCGTTCCGCGCCTGCTCGGGAAACGCCTCGCAGACCGCCAGCGCGTCCGTGATCTCCCGTCCGAAATAGTCCACCAGGACCGTCAGCGGTTCCGCCGGATATTGCGCCGCGAACATCTGCGCCGCCCGGACGGTCGAACCGGCATAGCCGATGAGGGCATGCGGCATGGTGCCGAGCCCCCGTTCCGTCGCCAGCAGCGGCGCCGTGGCGTCATTCGCCGTGCCGACGAACCCCACCGCATCGGCTTCCCGCCGCGCTCGCTCCGAGCCGACGGAAGCGCCGTAGACCATCAGTTCCTGCATTTCGGCGCCGGCACAGTGCCGCGCGTCCATCGCCAGAAACGCCACCTTGGGGAGGTCGCTGCACATGCTGTACGCGTTGTAGGCAGCGACCGAAGGCGGACCCAGCTTCTGCAGGTAGATGGTCTCAAGGTCCACCAGGGCCGAGAACGGGCCTTCGAGGTAGAGGAGCGGCTCACCCGCCCCGACCCAGGCCCCTTCGGCGTGGCAGAGCTCGATGCCGAACTTGACGCCGCGCTCGGCCGCAGCCATCTCCAGCCACTCCACCGCAAGGCGCGGGCAGAAGAGAACTGGTCGACGCATGAACACCGCGTACGTCACCGAGAGATCACCGTACTGCCGGACAATCCCGCGCGTGAGCTTGAAGTAATGATCCGTGCGCCGAGCCACGTCGTGTTCAAACAGAGACATTCCTGCCCCGTGGCACATCGGTAACGGATGGAAACGTGCCACAGCGCCTGCGGACCGGCAACCGATCCCTGCCAGCCTTAACTGCCGCCGCCGCCCGGTGCCGCTCCGAGACCGCCCGGTCGCACGGAATTCGGCACGGCCCGGATGGATGGCGGTCCGGAAGCCGGCGCCGGGCGTCCCCAAGCCGCGGCGGGACGGGGGCGCCGAAGAATGGGTTTGCCGACCGACCGGGCACACGATTCAATATGTAAGCCCGAATCGCATGCTCGTTGCCGTATCCTACGCGCCCTCCCGCAGGCCCCCGCCGCGTCGCGGCGTGCAGGGTCCGCGTTATGTCGGTGGATGATCATGTGGCATCAGACAGCTGCGTCGGCGCTTGGCAATGAGGTCAGCATGGCCGGGCCGGGGATGTGGTGTCATGGAGATTGAAACCGCGGCCGTCGATTTCGAGCCGATCTTTGCGCTCGACGGGAAACTGAAGCTCCAGTCGCAGGTGGAGCTTGCCGGAACCGAGTGCGCGTACCAGACGTACGGCACGCTGAATGCCGACCGTTCCAACGCCATCATGATTTGTCACGGCCTGACCGGTGACCAGTACGTGGCCGGCACCAACCCGCTGACGGGCCGTGCGGGCTGGTGGAACCATGTCGTCGGACCCGGGTTGGTGCTCGACACCGATCGGTATTTCGTGATCTGCACCAACGTGCTGGGCGGTTGCCTGGGAACGACGGGCCCGTCGACGATCAATCCGGACACCGGACAGCCATGGAACATGGATTTCCCGGTCTTCACGGTGGCGGACATGGTCGACCTGCAGGTCCACCTGATCGATGCGCTGGGCATCGATCAGCTGTTTGCCGTCATCGGTGCTTCGATGGGCGGGATGATGGCGCTCGACTGGGCTGTGCGCCATTCGGAGCGGGTGTTCGCGTCGATCCCCGTTGCCGCGTCGTGGCGCCACACCGCCCAGAACATCGCCTTCCACGAAGTGGGTCGGCGCGCCATCACCGCCGACGCGGACTGGCACGACGGTGCCTACCGCGGCCTCGGCGTCAAGCCGGAGAAGGGCCTCGCGGCAGCCCGCATGGTGGCCCACATCACGTACCTCTCCGAGACCGCCTTCCAGGAGAAGTTCGGGCGCGAACTGCCGCGCGACAGCAAACTCTCGTTCGTGCTCGACCCCGAATTCGAAGTGGAGCGGTACCTGGACCACCAGGGCAAGACCTTCGTGCAGCGCTTCGACGCGGCAAGCTACATGTACCTGACGCGGGCCATGGACTACTTCGATCTCGCGGCCCGCCACGACGGCGACCTGGCCGCGGTCTTCAAGGGCGTTGGCACCCGCTTTCTCCTCGTCTCGTTCACCAGTGACTGGCTGTTCCCGACCGCGGAGTCACGCACCATCGTGAGAGCGCTGAACGCCAATGCCGCGGACGTGAGTTTCATCGAGATTCCGGCCGACTACGGACACGACAGCTTCCTGATCGAAAGCGCCACGGACTTTCACGACGTGCTCGAGGGATTCCTGGACGGCTCGGCTCGGCGTCGGGGACTGAAACCGTGAGCCAATCGGCACCGCGCCGCGCCGACCTCCGTCTGATCGCGGAACTGGTGACCCGCGGCGGGCGGGTGCTCGACGTCGGGTGCGGGGACGGAACCCTCCTGGAGACGCTGGAAACCGAAAAGCAGGTCAAGGGGCAGGGGATCGAGATCCGGAACAACCGGGTCGAGGCCTGCATGCGCCGGGGGCTGACCGTCATCCAGGGTGACGCGGACACGGACCTTCCGGATTTCCCCGACCGCGCCTTCGACTACGTCATCCTCAGCCAGGCTCTCCAGAACATGCACCGACCGCGCGAGGTCCTCGACCAACTGCTCCGGATCGGCCAACGCGCCATCGTGTCGTTCCCCAACCTCGGCCATTGGCGCGCGCGGCTGACGCTCCTCTGGCGCGGCCGCATGCCCATCGTGGAAACCAACGGCATGCCGCGGTCCTGGTATGACACGCCGAACATCCACCTCTGCACGATCCGCGACTTCCTCCTGATGTGCGAAACGCTCGGCATCACCGTGGAAGAGGGACATGCGGTCGGCAGGGACGGCTCGCTCCGTCGCCTCGGTGCAGGTACCGCCTGGGAAACGTTGTGGACCCACCAGGCCGTGTACGTGCTGACCCGTTCTGGCCGGCCCGCTAGCGGTGGATGAGGTACGGCCGAAGTTGCCGCGCCAGTCGCTCGGTCGGGATTTTCGTCGGCACGTGCAGGCGCTTTTGTCCCTCGGCCAGCACGACGCCGGGAAACGGCATCGGTAACCGCTCCCAGGTCGCGGCAACGCGCAGATAGAGCGCCTGCGGCAGCGGCGGCGCGTGCAGCGCACCCCAGACCTTCCGCGGCTCGAACGCGGCGGCTGCCAATCGCTGGCGAACGCCGATGGCGGTCAACGGCCGGCCCTGCCGGAAGGGACTCCTGCCAAACCAGGCCCAGGGACCAAGACGGTTGGGCGCGATTAACAGGATCCGCCCCTCCGGCGCCGTCATGCGCCACACGTCGCGGAGCACGGCCGCCTCATCCTCCGCGTTCTCCAGCGTGTGCAGCAACAAGACCCGGTCGAACACGCTGTCGGCGACGGGCAGCGCCGCCGGCTCGACCCCGACCCGCAAGTGCCGCGATGTGGCACCGCGCTCGGGCACACCCGGATGCAGGCCCACCACCCGGTCCGCTTCCGTCGCCAGCGCAGCGAGGGCGCCGCCGGTGGGTCCGAGTACCGCGACCCGAAGCCCGCGATAGTCGCTCCAGCCCGCCTCCACTGCGGCGATCAGGAGGCGCGCCGCCTCCGAACCCCGCGGCGTCCGGTAAAAGCGAGCCGTCGCGTCCGGCGACACCGGCCTGCCTGTAGAACCCCTACGGAGCTACCTTGAACCCCTCGTCGACCGGCACCTGGTAGCCGTTGACCAGTGCATTCGTCTGGTTGGCCATGCCCGCCACCGCCAGCAGCTCGCCGATCATCGCTTCGGTCGCGCCCAGCTTGCGGGCGGCGGCGGTGTGCGAGTGAACGCAGTATTCGCACGCATTGGTCGCACTGACCGCCAAGTACACGAGCTCCTTGACCAGCGGGTCGAGCGCCCCCTCTCCCATCACCTCCTTGAGCGACTCCCAGGTCCGCTCCAGGGTCGGCGGGTGGTTGGCCAGCGCCTTCCAGAAGTTGTTGACCCGCTTGAGGTTACGGGTCTTCATGATGTCGTCGAAGACGGCCTGAACCTCGGCCGATGCATCCTCGTACTCGATCAGTGGAACGGTTGCCATGATGACTGTCCTCGCGCCGGGAACCGAACTCAGTCCGTCGCTTCGATGGCCGAACGGAGCGTCGCGAACAGGAGCTCGATCTCTGCGCCGGAGATGATCAGCGGCGGCGAGACCGCAATCGTGTCCTGCGTGTAACGCACCAGCACGCCCGCTTCGTAGCAGCGCATGAACACCTCGCGCGCACGTTCGCCGGGCGCTCCCTCACGGGATTGCAGCTCGACGCCGACCATGAAACCGAGATTGCGGACATCCACGACGTGCTCGAGGGAATCGAGCGTGTGCGCTGCCTCTTCGAAGAGGGGAGCCTTGGCGGCCGCTCCCTCGAAGATCTCCTCGTCGCGGTACAGGTCCAGGGTCGCCAGTGCTGCGGCGCAGGCAAGCGGATGCCCGGAATACGTGTACCCGTGGAACAGCTCGATGATGCTCTCCGGGCCCGTCATCAGGGCATCGTGAATCGGCTTGCGCACCCCGACTGCGCCCATCGGGACGGTCGCGTTGGTCAGACCCTTGGCGATGGTCATGAGATCCGGCTGGATGCCGAACCGATCGGCGGCGAACGCCGCGCCCAGGCGCCCGAAGCCGCAGATCACCTCGTCGAAGATCAGCAGTATTCCGTGGTCATCACAATGGGCCCGGAGACGTTCCAGGTATCCGATCGGCGGGACCAGGACCCCGGTGGACCCGGCAACGGGCTCGACGATCACGGCGGCGATACGCTCCGCTCCGTGCCGCCCGATGATCTCCAGCAGTGCATCGGCCCGCTCGGCCCCGTGCTCCGGCTGGCCGCGGCTGAAGGCGTTACGGTCGGGGAGATGCGTGTCCGGCAGGTGATCGACCGCCGTCAGCAGGTTGGGGAACTGCCGCTGGTTCGCCGCAATTCCGCCGACCGAAAGGCCGCCGAAGTTGACCCCGTGGTATCCCCGTTGGCGCCCGACCAGGATGGTGCGCTCGGTGTCGCCTCGCGCCTGGTGGTAGGCCAGCGCGATCTTGAGGGCGGTATCCACCGACTCCGACCCGGAATTCGTGAAGAACACGTGATCCATATCGCCGGGCAGCAGCTCGCGCAGGCGACTGGCGAGCAGGAACGTCTTCGGGTGGCTCATCTGGAAGGCGGTCGCGTAGTCGAGTTCCGCGACCTGGCGCTGGACCGCTTCCACGATTTGCCGGCGACAGTGGCCGGCGTTGACGGCCCAGAGGCCGGCGGAGCCGTCGAGGAGCCGCCGACCGTCCGTGGTCCGGTAGTACATTCCTTCAGCGGCTTGCAGCAAACGGGGCGCGCGCTTGAACTGGCGGTTCGCCGTGAACGGAAGCCAATAGGCATCGAGATCGTTTGGAGCAACCGCTTCCGAAGAGGGCGTCTCGGAGAAGGTGTGCACAAGCTTGGGGACGACGCTCATGGGAGTTCTCGCAGTGTTGATCCCCTCATTCTAGGCTTCCCGTCCACGCCCGCGCAGAGGGTCCCCGCCGGGCGGGGACAGCTGCGATCATTCCGTTGTCAATTCCGGAGTTTACCCGTCGGCGAGTGGCGCGCGAGCATCCTTTCCGGCCGCGCCCCGCCCCGGCGGTGCCTCTCGCCCGGGCGTTCCTATTCGGCGACCGGCGGTCCGTGCAGCCGCGCCTACACAACTGCGGCCATGCCGCCGTCAAGGTTGATCGCGGTGCCGGTGATGTAGGCGGCTCGATCGGATACCAGGAACGCCACCAGATCGGCGTATTCGGCTTCTTCGCCGATGCGGCCAAGCGGCACGGACGCCGACAGCTCCTGGTAGAGCTCCTCGACCGGCCGCCCGGCGGCGCGCCGGACCCACTGCTCGCTCTTCAGCAACCCGATGCAGATGGTGTTGACCCGGATCTGGTCGGCCGCGTACTCGTTGGCGAGCGACTTGGTCAGGTTGATGCCGGCGGCCCGGGATACGCTGGTCGGCAACGCGCGCGCCGCTGGCGCCTTGCCGCCGACGATCGTCGCGTTGACGATGCTGCCGCCGCCGCGTGCGCGCATGATCGGCACCACGAGCCGGCACACGCGCACTGCCCCCATCACCTTGAGATCAAGGTCTTCCTGCCAGGCTGCGTCGTCCACTTCCTCCAGCGATGCGGCGGCCGACTTGCCGGCGTTGTTGACCGCGATGTCCACGCCGCCGAAGCGGTCCACGGCCGCCCCGACAAACCGTTCGATGTCGGCGGCCTTCGACACGTCGGCAGGTACTGCGAGGACCTCGGATCCGGTCGTGGAGGCAATCGTTTCGGCGACGTCGCGGAGATGTGCCTCCCGGCGGGCGCAGATCGCCACCCTGCAGCCTTCCGCCGCCAGTTTTTCCGCGGTCGCACGGCCCAACCCGTCGCTTGCGCCGGTAATGATTGCAACACGATCTTTGAGTCCCAGTTCAAGCATTCGGCTTGCTCCCCTGCAGCAGCACCCTCCGGCCGGCTCGCGGATCCGACGGACCGGGCCGGCGGCCCGCAGTCCTACCGCAGAGATGGGTGAGCCCACAAGGGCAGGGGCGCACAGGGATGCCGTGAAACGCCGGCTCCGCCCCGGCTGATACCATTCTGGACAACGTCCGCGGACGCTGGCGGGAACGCCGGCGCCGGAGCGGGCCGGTGCCCCGGCGGAGACCGGCAGCCCGTGTGCCTCGCCGCCGCCGTGCCCGTTGGCCGGCAGGCGGCCTCACGTCGAGAGGGGGCGCGCAGCGCCGCAGTCAAAGCCGGCATCGTGATCGCACGGCGACATGGTGCGCGGGGATTGCCCCATCACGTGAACGGTGACAGAACGATCCCGAACAAGGGAAAGGGCTTGGCAATGGCACAGGACAAGATCGTCGAACTCGAGCGGAAGATCTGGGAGCTGACGAGCGAACTCACCGCATTGCGCAAGGCGGGTTCGGATACGCCCGTTCCGGACTACACCTTTCAGACCCAGGACGGAGAAGCGACGCTGCGCGACCTGTTCGGCGGTCGCGACAAGCTGCTCACCATCCACAACATGGGCCAGGGCTGCCGCTACTGCACATTGTGGGCTGACGGTTTCAACGGCCTGCTGCCGCATCTGGAATCGGCGATGGCTGTGGTCCTGGTGTCGAAGGACCCGCCGGAAGTCCAGCGGAAGTTCGCCAATGCGCGCGGCTGGCGCTTCCGACTCGCCTCCCACGGCGGCGGCGACTACATCGGCGAGCAAGGCGTCGTGAAGGGTGGCGACAACGACCCTGGCGCCGTCCTGTATCAGCGCGATGGCGACACGATCCGGCGCAGGAACGCGTGCGTGTTCGGCCCAGGCGACCTGTACTGCGCGCTGTGGGGGCTGCTTGGGCTGGCGGGGTTGGACGCCTCCGACTGGACACCGCAATTCAATTACTGGCAGCGGCCCGCGCAGCTCGACGATGGCGGCCAGGACGTGCTGGACTGAAAAGACCCCCTGGGAGCGGGCTCGCCCGTCCGCGCGAGACCGATGGCAAAGCGCCTGGTCCCGAACCGCGGAAATCAGTC
>VXPW01000065.1:49608-104974 GCA_009839325.1 Rhodospirillales bacterium | reverse complement strand
CGGGGGATGCGGATCGCGCTCCAGCTGGCCAACGGGCCCGTCATGGCAACGGCGTTCCTGGCCGCCAGCGCCACCGGGACCGCCGCGCCCCTCAATCCGGCGCTCCGCCGGGAGGAATGCGACTTCTACCTCGCTGATACCAAGGCGGCGGCGCTGATCGCCGAAGCCGAGGCGGACGGTCCCGCGGTCGCGGCAGCAGAAGCACTCGACATCCCGGTGATCCGCGTGCACGCCGCTGTGGCCACGGCCGGCGGGTTTCGCGTGGAAGGCCCGGAGGGCGCCGTCCCTCCGGACCGGGCGCCCGCATCGTTCGACGATATCGCGCTGTTGCTGCATACGTCGGGCACGACGGCGCGGCCAAAGCTGGTGCCCCTGACGCACGCGAACCTGCAGGCGTCCGCCCGCAATATCGCCAGCACCCTGGAACTCACCTCCGGGGACCGCTGCCTGAACGTGATGCCGCTCTTTCACATCCATGGCCTGGTCGCCTGTCTTGCCGCGCCGCTGGCCGCCGGTGGATCGGTGGTCGTGCCGCCGGGCTTTGATGCGTTCACCTTCTTCCGCTGGCTCACCGACGCGGCCCCGACCTGGTACTCCGCGGTCCCGACGATGCACCAGGCGATCCTCACGCGCGCCGCCCGGAACCGGGCCGCCATCGGCGACAGCCCGCTGCGCTTCATCCGCTCGAGCAGCGCCTCCCTGCCCCCGATCGTCATGACCGAGCTGGAGGAGACTTTCGGGGTACCGGTGATCGAAAGCTACGGGATGACCGAGGCGGCCCACCAGATGGCCTCGAACCCGCTGCCGCCGGCAGTCCGGAAGCCGGGCTCCGTGGGCCTGGCTGCGGGACCGGACGTCGCCATCATGGATCCGGACGGAACCCTGTTGGAGCGCGGAACCGTCGGCGAAGTGGTAATCCGGGGCTCCAACGTCACGGCCGGCTATCTCGAGCGCCCAGAAGCCAACGCCGAAGCGTTCACCGACGGGTGGTTCAGGACCGGCGACCTCGGACGGCTGGACGACGACGGCTACCTGTTCCTCGAAGGCCGGATCAAGGAAATCGTGAATCGTGGCGGCGAAAAGATCAGTCCGCGCGAAATCGACGAGGCCCTGCTGGCGCATCCCGACGTGGCGCAGGCCGTCGCGTTCGCGGTGCCGCACCCCAAGCTCGGCGAAGATCTTGCGGCGGCGGTCGTTGCCGCCGACGGCAGGGAGCCGACACCGGAGGAACTTCGGCAGTTTGTCGCGGCGCGCGTGGCGGCGTTCAAGGTGCCGCGAAAGGTGCTGATCGTCGACGAGATCCCCAAGGGACCGACCGGCAAACTCCAGCGAATCGGCCTCGCCAAGCAACTCGGGCTCGTATCGTGAAGGTCTGCGTGTTCGGGGCAGGCGCCATCGGGGGCCTCGTGGGCGCCCGGCTCGCGCAGAACGGCGTTGATGTCTCGTTGATCGCCCGGGGGCCGCACCTCGCGGCCATGCGCGAACGCGGCTTGCGCTGCAGCGGGATCGACCCCGACGACGATTTCACCGTGCAGCTTCCGGCAACGGACGATCCGGCAGAACTCGGCGTCCAGGACATCGTGTTCGTGGGCCTGAAGGCGCACTCGGCGGCCGAAGCCGCCGAAACGATGACCCCGCTCCTCGGTCCCGACACGGCTGTGGTGCCGGCCGTCAACGGCTTTCCGTGGTGGTACTTCCATGGGTTCGGTGATCCGTACGAGGGACATCAGGTCCATGCCGTCGACCCCGGGGGGGCGCAATGGAATGCGATCGGTCCCGACCGGGTGGTTGGCTGCGTGGTGTATCCCGCGGCCGACCTGCCGGCCCCTGGCCACGTGCGCCATACCGAGGGCAGCCGCATGCTGGTCGGAGAACCCGACGGCGCGGTCAGCGACCGCGCCCGGGTCATTGGACGCATGCTGACCGAGGCCGGTTTCAGGGCACCGGTTCGCCGCAACCTGCGTGGCGACGTCTGGATGAAGCTCTGGGGCAACCTCGCCTTCAACCCGGTCAGCGCCCTTACGGGCGGGACGCTGGAGGAGCTCGCCGCTGATCCGGCGGTGCGCAGCGTCATCCGGGCGATGATGCAGGAAGGCGAGCAGGTCGCGAACGCGCTCGGCGTCAAGTTCCCGCTCGACATCGAGACCCGGATCGATGGCGCCGGCGCGGTCGGTCCGCACAAGTCCTCGACGCTGCAGGATCTGGAACAGGGCCGGCCCCTCGAAATCGACGCCCTGACCCTTGCCGTCTCCGAAGTCGGGAAGCTGGTCGGGATCGATACTCCGACGATCGACCTTGTCTACGCCCTGGTCCGGCAGCGCGCAGTCACGAAGGGATGCATGCCGGCGTGAGTGCCGCTGGTCGCCCGCCGGCCGCCTCGTCCAAGGTCCCGCAACTCTTCGACCGACGGGCGGTGCGGCGACGCCTGGCGCGCAGCGCACGCATGGAGCCGCCCGACCTGCTCCGTGCTTCGGCCCGAATGCTGCTGGAGCGGCTTGACGAATTTCAGCATTCGCCGAAAGCGTGCCTCCTGCTGGGTGCGCGGCACCGCTCGCTGGTCCACGCTGTCCGCCGTCACGCCCGGATCGATCACCTGACGGTCCTCACCCCGGACGCCGTCTGCACGGTCGCCGCGCCAGCCGAAGCCGTCGTTGGCGACGAGGAACTCCTTCCCTTCGCCGCCGAGGCCTTTGATGCGGTGCTGGCGCCGCTGGCGTTGCATCGGGTGAACGACCTGCCCGGCACCTTCGTCCAAATTCGTCGCATTCTCCGCCCGGGCGGGTTATTCCTGGCTTCGCTTCCCGCGGAGGAAACGCTGCGTGAACTCAGGGAGGTCCTGCTGGAGGCCGAAGCAGCCACCACCGGCGGGGCCGCACTGCGGGTGCCGCCGTTCGCCGATGTACAGACGTTGGGCAACCTGCTGCCGCGGGCCGGATTTGCCTTCCCCGTAGCCGACATCGACCGGCGACAGCTCGGCTTCAAAAGCGTGGGCGTCCTGCTGCGGACGTTGGCCCGCGCCGGCGAGCGAGGCGGGCTCCGCACGTCGGTGGCGGACCGCCTTGAGCGGCCGACGTTCCTCGAGGCATGCCGTCTCTACGAGGCGCGTTACCCGCATCACGGCGGCGGCATCACGGCATCGCTGGATCTCGTGACGTTGACGGGCCAAGTGCCGCCAGGACCACGCTAGCCGCCCGCCCGAGGTGCCGGTTCGCGGCGTTGGCTCAGTGCTTGTGCCGCGGCGTGAAATGGCTGACAGCAAGCCGGCGGCATCAGGCCCCGGATGATGTCAGGCAGACAGCAGGGCCCTCAGGTGCGGGGTCAGCGGTCGGTCCGCAGCCGGCATCGCCAGCGCGTCGAGCTGGGCCGTCGACACCCACGCCAGTTCCTGCAGTTCGCGCGGCCTGGGCTCCCCGATCCAGCGGCGCAGGACAAACACGGGCATCAGGAGATGCATGGCGTCGTACCCATGGCTCGCGAAGGTCAGCGGCTCCAGGTCAGCCGGCTCCGCCACCAGGCCGAGCTCCTCCGCCAATTCCCGCACCAGGGCGGCCTCCGGCGTCTCCCCTTGTTCGACCTTGCCGCCGGGCAGTTCCCAGAGGCCGGCCATCGGTTTCCCGGGAGGGCGGCGCGTCAGCAGCAGCCGCGCCTCGGCGTTCACCAGTGCTCCGGCAACCACCAGTACCAGCGGCAGATCAGCTCCGGTAGTCGGCATTGATAGCGATGTATCCGTGCGTGAGGTCGCAGGTCCAGACCGTGGCGTCCGCGGTTCCGGCACCCAGGGACACCTCCAGGGAGATCTCGGAACCCTGCATGTGGTGGGCCACGGGCGCTTCGTCGTAGCCGGGCACGACGCTGCCGCCGCGCGCAACCGGGATGCCGCCGATGCTGATCCCGACGCGCTCCGCGCGCACGGGCACGCCAGCCTTGCCCACCGCCATCACGATACGTCCCCAATTCGCGTCTTCCCCCGCGACCGCGGTCTTCACCAACGGCGAATTGGCGATGGAGAACGCCACGGCGCGTGCGTGGGCCTGACGAACGGCATCCCGAACCGTCACCGTCACCAGCTTGGTGGCGCCTTCTCCGTCCCGAACGATTTGGCGCGCCAGGTCAGCCATCACGCCCTCCAGCGCCTCGCGGAACGCGGCGAGCCTGGCATCGTCCGCCGCTTCGATGGGTGTCTCGGCCGGCGCCGCGCGGGTCGCGAACAAGGCGCATGTGTCGCTCGTTGACGTGTCGCTGTCGACGGTGATGGAATTGAACGTCCGGTCCGTCAGTGGGCCAAGCAGGTCGTCAAGGACGTGGCCAGGGAGATCCGCGTCGGTGAACACGAAGGCGAGCATGGTCCCCATGTCCGGAGCAATCATCCCCGAGCCTTTTGCGATACCGCCGATGGCCACCCTGCGCCCGTCGATGCTGGTCTCCGCACACGCGCCCTTCGGAAACGTGTCCGTCGTCATGATCGCTTCGGCGGCGGCCTCCCAGCCCGATTCGCCGCCCCCGGCAGCGATCGCGGGCACCGCCTTCACGATTGCCGGCAACGGGAGCGGCTCGCCGATGACCCCGGTCGACGCCACGTAGACCTCGTGCGGCTTGCAGCCGAGGACGGCGGCGACGGCTTCGGCCGTGGCCCGCACCGCGGCGCGGCCAGGCTGCCCGGTGAAGGCGTTGGCGTTGCCCGAATTCACCACCAGGCCGCGGGCCCGGCGGTACCGCCGCACCCGCCTGCACCAAAGCACCGCAGGTGAAGCCGTCCGCGACCGGGTCAGGCGCACCGCCGCAGTCGCGGCTTCCGGCAGGCTGGCGATCAGCAGGTCGTGCCGCCCGGGCGTGCGGATGCCGCAGTGGCCCGACGCAAGGACGACGCCCGGAATGTCGGGCATGTCCGGGAAGCGGGGCGGGGCGAGGGGGGCGCGTTCAGACATCACATCAACCGAGCGGCGGCCCGAGCACGGGTACTGGCTCGGCAACGCCCTCGCGGGACGAATGCCCTTCCGGGTTTCCGGACGCCATCGACACGCGCCGAGCGGGCGCGCATTGTAGGGGCTCGCGTGGCGGAATCCGAAAACGTGTTACGATTGCGACCGCCTGCGACGGGTTCGGTTCGGCCCGGGTACAGGCGGGACAGGACGGGGACTTCCGTCTTCCGTGGCAGCGGCAGAACGCGGGGTCCATCCCCGGGTGACCGAAGCAGTGCCTTCGCGCGCCGCCGGAGCGGTATCGGAAGTCGTTCCCGACGGTCCTATATAGGTCCCCATCGCAAGCTGTTGCCGGGGCTCGCGCTCCCCCGGAAAAGGCCGCAATGTTAGGTGCTGTTGCCCAGCGCATGTTCGGAACACCGAACGAGCGCACACTTCGCAAATACCGCCAGGCTGTCGAGCACATCAATACGCTCGAGGCCGATGCGCGCGCCTGTACCGACGAGGCTCTGCGGGCACGCACCGGCCAGTTCCGCGAACGGCTCGACGGCGGTGAATCCCTCGACGATCTCCTGCCCGAGGCGTTTGCCACCGTCCGCGAGGCGGCGCAGCGGGCGCTCGGACAACGCCCCTTCGACGTGCAGCTCATCGGCGGCATCGTGCTCCACCAGGGGAGCATCGCGGAAATGAAGACCGGCGAGGGAAAGACGCTCGTCGCGACGCTGCCCGCGTACCTCAATGCGCTCGCCGGGAGCGTGCACATCGTGACCGTCAACGATTACCTGGCACGCCGGGACGCCGGCTGGATGGGCGCGATCTACAACTTCCTCGGGCTCGAGGTCGGCTGCATCGTTCCCGGTCTCAACGACGAGGAACGCCGGGCCGCCTACCGCGCCGACATCACCTACGGCACCAACAACGAGTTCGGGTTCGACTACCTCCGCGACAACATGAAGCACCGGCTGGCCGACATGGTCCAGCGGCCGTTCCTGTTTGCGATCGTCGACGAGGTCGACAGCATCCTCATCGACGAAGCCCGCACGCCCCTGATCATCTCGGGCCCGGCCGAGGACACGTCCGAGCTCTACCGCGGCGTCGACCGGGTGATCCCGGGCCTCCGGCCCGAGGACTACGAGGTTGACGAGAAGTCGCGGGCCGCCTCGTTCACCGAGACCGGCAGCCAGCACGTGGAGGAGCTCGCCCGCTCGGCCGGGCTGATGAAGGACGGCGGCCTCTACGATCCCGACAACGTGAGCGTCCTGCACCATCTGCATCAGGCACTGCGGGCGCATCTGCTGTTCCAGCGAGACCGCGACTACATCGTCCGCAACGGCGAAGCGGTGATCATCGACGAGTTCACCGGACGGATGATGGAGGGGCGGCGGTATTCGGACGGCCTGCACCAGGCGATCGAGGCCAAGGAGCGGGTGGAGGTCAAGCGCGAGAACCAGACCTTCGCGTCGGTCACGTTCCAGAACTATTTCCGCCTCTATCCGAAACTTTCCGGCATGACCGGAACGGCCGTCACCGAGGCCAGCGAATTCGGCCAGATCTACGGCGTGGACGTCGTTGAGGTACCGACCCACCGCACCATGATCCGCGAGGATTGCGACGACGAGGTGTACCGGACGGCCACCGAGAAATGGACGGCCATCTCCGACGAGATCCGGGCTGCCCGCACCCGCCAGCAGCCCGTCCTGGTCGGCACCACGAGCATCGAGAAATCCGAGGATCTGTCCAAGCTCCTGAAAAAGGCCAAGATTCCCCACCAGGTCCTGAATGCCCGCTATCACGAACGCGAAGCCGCCATCATCGCGCAGGCCGGCGTCCCGGGCACGGTGACCATCGCAACCAACATGGCCGGCCGAGGTACCGACATTCAGCTCGGCGGCAACCTGGAAATGCGCCTGGCCGCCGTCGCCGACGACGACGGGCATGCGGACGAGAAGCGGGTGGAGGCGATCACGACGGAGATCGAATCCGCCAAGCAGCAGGCACTATCCGCGGGCGGGCTTTACGTGCTGGGGACCGAACGGCACGAGAGCCGCCGCATCGACAACCAGCTCCGGGGCCGCTCCGGCCGCCAGGGCGACCCCGGAATGTCGAAGTTCTTCCTGTCGCTGGAAGACGACCTGATGCGGATCTTCGGCGGCGAACGGCTGGACAACATGCTGTCCCGCCTGGGCCTGGAGGACGGCGAGGCAATCGTCCACCCCTGGGTCAACCGCGCCATCGAGAAGGCGCAGGTGAAAGTCGAGCAGCGCAATTTCGAGATCCGCAAGAACCTGCTGAAGTTCGATGACGTGATGAACGAGCAGCGGAAGGTGATCTACGAGCAGCGCCGCGAGCTCATGGAGGGGGGCGACGTCGCCGACACGGTCGTCGACATGCGGCGGGACATCGTCGAGGAGCTGCTCGAGCGGTTTGTGCCGCCGAAGGCCTACGCCGAACAGTGGGAAATCGAGCCGCTCACGCGGGCCCTGCGCATGCTCTCCGGCCTGACACTGCCGATCGCGGAGTGGGCGGCGGCCGAGGGAGCCGACGAGGACACGCTACGGGGCCAGATCAACGAGGCGTTGGATGCACACATGGCAACCCAGGAAACCCGGATCGGCGCCGACATCTTCCGGACCCTGGAAAAGCAGTTGCTGTTGCAGATCCTCGACGGCCTCTGGAAGGAGCACCTGCAGGCCCTGGAGCATCTGCGCCAGGGCATCGGCCTCCGCGCCTACGGTCAGCGCGACCCGTTGAGCGAGTACAAGCGCGAAGCATTCGAGCTGTTCGACCGCATGCTGAACGCCATGCGCCACACCCTCACGCGGATTCTCCTGTCATTTCCGGTGGAGCAGATGCAGGCGCGCGCCGCTCCACCGCCGCCGCCGCCGATGGCGCCGGCCGAGAGGGTCCCGGCGACAGCACAGGCCGGTGGCGCACTCCGCTCGCGGCGTCGCGTGGGGCGGAATGACCCCTGCCCGTGCGGCTCGGGCCGCAAGTACAAGCACTGTCACGGGCGGGCCTAGCCGGGGCGGACGGCGGCCAGAATGTAGTTCACCGACACGTCGTCGCTGACCTCCCAGCCACCGCCGAGCGCGCGGTAGCTCAATCCCCGAATCGCCGTCACCTGCAGGCCTTCTGCCTCGAGCGGGCCCGCAAACTCGGACGGCCGGACGAACTGCGAGAACCGGTGCGTGCCGCGCGGCAGCAGCCCCAGGACGTACTCCGCACCCACAATGGCCTTGGCCAGCGCCGCGAGAGTCCGGTTCAGCGTGGATCCGACGAGTACGCCGCCCGGCGCCAGGCATGCCGCCGCCTGGCGCAGGAACGCCGCCGGGTCCGGAACATGCTCCACCACCTCGAGAGCGGTCACCAGGTCGAACCTGCGGCGTCGCGCGGCGAGGTCGGCCAGGGACGAGTCCCGGTAGTCGATCTCGAGCCCTTCGACGGCAGCGTGGCGGCGCGCCACCTCCAGCTGGGCTGACGCCGCGTCGATCGCAGTCACGCGCGCGCCCATGCGGGCCAGTGGCTCGGCTACCAGGCCCGCGCCGCAGCCGATGTCGAGCGCCCGTACCCGGCGCAGGGGGGCGCGCCCACGGGGGTCCGACCCCCGGGTCGCGGTGACCTGATCGCGGATGAACGCGAGCCGCGCCGGGTTCATGGCATGGAGCGGTGCCATGGGGCCGTTCGGGTCCCACCACTCGGCCGCAAGCTTGTCGAAGCGGGCGATCTCGTCCGGATCGACGTCGACGGACGATGCGTCGGCACTGGCCATGACGGACTCCCTCGGCAGGATTCCTCTTCCTGTCGGCGCGCGGATCCACGGCAGGAGTCGAATCCGCGTCCGTACTATGCCATTTTCTGACGGTGCGGCCCCGCATGCGGACTCGGCCGTCTCCATGACAACACTGGTCCGGACCGCGGAATCCGCGGCACCCGGCGGGTCCGGCGCGGATGGCACGCATTGTCTTCAAGTTCGGCGGAACCTCCGTTTCGGACGTGGCCCACGTTCGGCGGGCGGCGGCCCGTGTGGCCAAGGCCTTTCAGGCCGGTGACGAAGCCGCGGTCGTGGTGTCGGCAATGGCCGGGACGACGGATCAGCTGGACCACTGGACACGCGCGATCGGCGGCATGATGGACGCGCGCGAGTACGACACCGTCGTCGCCGCCGGCGAGCAGATCACCGCCGGCCTGATGGCGCTGGCGCTCCAGTCGGAAGGATTGATGGCCCGGTCCTGGCTGGGATGGCAATTGCCGATCGAAACCGACGACGCCCATGCCCGCGCCCGGATTCGTCACATTCATGCCGCCGGGATCGAAGATCGGCTTGCCCGCCGCGAAATCCCGGTGTTGGCGGGTTTCCAGGGCATCGCGTCGACCGGCCGCATCACGACCCTCGGACGCGGCGGCTCGGATACCTCCGCGGTGGCCATTGCCGCGGCCCTCAACGCCGACCGGTGCGACATCTACACGGATGTCGAGGGGGTCTTTACCGCCGATCCCAGGATTGTCCCGTCGGCACGGCGGATTGAACGCATTGCCTACGAGGAAATGGTCGAACTGGCCTCGCTCGGCGCGCGCGTCCTGGAGACCCGGGCGGTCGAAATGGCCATGCGCAACGGCGTGAGCGTCCAGGTACGCTCAAGCTTCCACGACACGCCCGGCACGCTGCTGGTGGACGAGGACGAGATCATGGAACAGGACGTAGTCACCGGGGTCACGTACAGCCGTGACGAAGCCAAGCTCACGCTGACGGGGGTTCACGACAAGCCGGGCGTCTCGGCCAGCATCTTCGGGCCGCTCGCGGCGGAAGGCGTGAACGTCGACATGATCGTGCAGTCAGGCTCGCACGGTGGCGAACGGATCAACTACACGTTCACCGTGGTCGAGCGGGACATGGAGCGCGCAGTCCGCGCCATCGAGGACGCCCGGAACGAGATCGGATTCGACTCGATCGTGGCCGATGCGAACGTCGCCAAGGTCTCGATCGTGGGGCTGGGCATGCGCACCCGACCCGGCGTCGCGCAGACGATGTTCGCGACGCTGGCCGAACGCGGCATCAATCTCCAGGTCATCTCCACCTCGGAACTGAAGATCAGCGTGCTCATCGACGAGACCGCGACCGAGGAAGCCGTCCGCGCCCTGCACGCAGCCTACGGGCTCGATTCGGCGTAGCACCCCCCTGCCGGCGCATGGCCGGCGAATCAAGGGCACAATGGGCCTCCTGCCATGACCGGGATCGGGCGTTCCGACACGCCGAGGAGGTCCGCCATGCCAACGCCGCCCGCGCCGCCGGAACCGCGCCGCCTCCTGGCCCGCGTGCAGAAGATCATGGGCGGCCGGAGATCGGCCAATGCCCGCCTCCGGCAGGTGGTTCGGGAAGTGGCCGAGGCGATGGGCTCGGACGTGTGCTCTTGCTACCTCCGTCGGGCCGGCAATCTGCTGGAGCTGTTCGCCACCCAGGGGCTTGACCGCCGGGCGGTCCACCGAACCCGGCTGCGCCTCGGCGAAGGACTGGTCGGCGCGGTCGCCGCCCACGGGGAACCCCTGGTGATCGAGGATGCGCCCTCGCATCCCCGCTTCGCCTTTCGGCCGGAGACCGGCGAGGAACCGTTCCATGCGTTCCTCGGCGTGCCGCTGTTGCGCGGCGGGCGATCGGTCGGGGTGCTCGTCATCCAAAGCCGCGAGACCCGCACCTACGTCGACGCCGACATCGAGACGCTGCAGACCGTGGCCACGGTGCTGGCCGACCTCGTCAGCCGCGAACGCCTCGTGGACCCGGTGGAGCTGGCCGAGGTCAGCGGGAACGTCATGCTTCCCCGCCGGTTCCAGGGAACGCCACTGGCCGGCGGCGTAGGGCTCGGCCAGGTTGTCCATCACGGCCCGGCGACGGTGTCACGCAACACGGTCGCCGAGGACCCCGATGTCGAGCGGGCACGGCTGCGCACCGCGATCGCCGAGCTGACCGCCGATCTCGACCACATGGCGGCCACCGTCGAATCGACGGGCGGCCGGGTTGAACGCGAGATCCTCGACGCCTTTCGGCTGTTCGTGGCCAGCTCCGGCTGGATTCGCCGCATGCACGAGCATGTCGAAGCGGGATTGACGGCGGATGGCGCGGTCATTCAGGTGCAGGAGGAGACGCGCGCCCGGATGCTGCATCTGCCGGACGCCTACCTCCGCGAGCGTCTTGCCGATTTCGATGACCTGGCCAACCGCCTGCGCTCCCTGCTGGCCAATGAGAGCGAGCGTGAGCCCTATCCGGAAGACGTCGTGGTGGTGGCGCGTGAAATCGGGCCCGCCGCCCTGCTGGAGTACGGGATCGAGCGAATCCGGGGACTGGTGCTGGAAGGCGGCTCCCCGTCCATGCATGTCTCCATTCTTGCGCGCAGCCTCGGCATTCCCGTCGTCGGACAGGTGCGGGAGGCAACGCTGCATTGCGAGGAGGCGACGCTCCTCGCCCTGAACGGCGATTCCGGCGAAGTGTTCATCGACCCGCCGGAAGACGTGTTGGAACAGTTCCGAAGCCTGCTGCGGGCCGGCACTGCCGACGCCGAGTGGCACGAGCAGATCCGCCTGTTCCCGGCATCCACCCTCGACGGGGTCTCGGTCTCGCTGCAGATCAACGCGGGGTTTGCCGCGGACGCGGACCAGATCGTGGCCACCGGCGCCGACGGCATCGGGTTGTACCGCACCGAGCTGTCATTCCTCCTGCAGCGCACGCATCTTGACGCGGACCGGCAAGAGGCGCTCTACAGCGACGTGCTGAGGCGCGCGGCCGGCCATCCGGTGACGTTTCGCACGCTGGATCTCGGCGGCGACAAACGCATCGACTCGCTCGAGACCTACCGGCATGGAGCCCGCAACCCGGCGCTGGGTTGGCGCGGGGTCCGGACGGCGTTCGACCAGCCGCAGCTCCTCAAGGAACAGCTCCGCGCGCTGCTTCGCGCGCACGCGGGCCGGCCCATGCGCGTGATGTTCCCGATGGTGGCCAACGGGACGGATCTCGAACGCGCGCGGGCCGTGCTGAAGCACGCGCTGACCGCCCACAAGGCGGACGGCGGCGTCCCCCCCGATCGCCTGCAGGTCGGCGTCATGATCGAGGTGCCGGCCCTTGTCTGGCAGGCCGGAACTGTCCTGCGCGACGTCGACTTCGTATCCGTGGGGACCAACGACTTCACGGCGTTCCTGTACGCCCGGGACCGGGGCGATCCCGTACTTACCCAACGGTACCCGTTCCTGTCCGGCCCGCCGCTGACCGCGCTCCGGACCCTGGTCAAGAGCGCCCGCCACCGCAACGTCGAGCTGTCGGTCTGCGGGGAGGTAGCCGGCCAGCCGCTGGCTGCCTTGGCGCTGATCGCCATCGGGGTGCGCAGCCTGTCCATGAGCCCGGCATCAGTCGGTCCCGTCAAGACCGCCATCCGGAGCTTCTGGATGGGGAAAGCCGAGTCTTACCTCAAACGGCTCATCCGCACCTCGCCCGGTAACTTCCGACCCCAGTTTCAGAATTTCGTGCGGGACCACGGAGTTCGCATCTAGCGCCTGGCTGCTGTATGCTGGCGCACCGCCACGGGTGACGCCCGCCGGGATGCAGGGCAGCGAACGCTCCTGCGCGGTGGCCGTTGCATGTGAACATGGGTGACTGGGCCACGATCGGTCGTTATGCCGGTAATTTCCCCCGCCGTAGTTGCAAATCAGCTCCAACTGCGGCTGCCCCGGACCCCCTCGACAGCACTCGGAAACAAGCTCGCGGAGGCGGGCGAGTTGCTGCGGAGCACTCGGGAACAGCTTGGCCTTTCCCTGGCCGAGGTGAACCGGGACCTGCGGATATCCCGAACCCAGCTCGCCTACATGGAGGCAGGGGAATTCGAACGAATCTCCACTGTCCCCGCGCTTCGCGACGGTCACGTGCGCACGTACGCGCTGTACCTCGGTCTTGACCTGCAACCGATCATGGATGCCGTGCACAGCCAGGCCGCGGACGACGCGGCCGCCGAGCACGAACCCCTCTATCCGCCTCCACCACGCCGCAATCCCCTGGCCTACGTCATGATGGGCATTTCGCTGGTCATCCTGGTCCTCTTGATCATGGCGTGGGACCGTTTGTCGGCAGTGGAAGCCTACTTGCCGGCGGACGGCGTCGAGGCCGCCGGCCTCGAATCGCCCACGGCGACCGTACCTGCAAGCTCGCTGCAACGAATTGGGATACAGGGCGAGTTCAGCGAGTGATTTCTCCCGGCCAGGCAAGTGCGCCGCCCGAACGTCGTCGCTCGCGCCCCATCCAAGTGGGGCCGGTGACGGTCGGCGGGGACGCGCCGATCTCCGTTCAATCCATGACCAACACCCCGACGGCGGACGCTGCTGCCACGCTGGCGCAGGTCAAGGCGCTGGCTGCCGCCGGCGCTGACATCGTCCGGATCTCGTGCCCCGACGAACCGTCGACCGAGGCGCTTCGGACCATCGTCCGTGACTCCCCCGTCCCCATCGTCGCGGACATCCACTTCCACTATCGCCGTGCGATCGAGGCGGCCGAGGCCGGGGCGGCGTGCCTACGGGTCAATCCGGGAAACATCGGCGGCCGCGAACGAGTCGGGGAAGTGGTGCGCGCAGCCCGCGATCACGGGTGCTCCATCCGAATCGGCGTGAACGCCGGATCGCTCGAGCGCGACCTGCTGGAGCGATACCGTGAACCGACGGCGCCAGCCATGGTCGAGAGTGCGATGCGCCACGCCGCCATGCTGGATGAAGAGCAATTCTTCAACTACAAGATCAGTGCCAAGGCGTCGAGCGTCCGCCTGGCGGTCGAAGCCTATCGCGCCCTGGCCGAGGCCACCGACGCGCCACTGCACCTGGGGATCACCGAGTCCGGAGGTCGCGACACGGGTTCCGTGCGGTCGGCGGTCGGCCTCGGCATGCTGCTGGCCGACGGCATCGGCGACACGATCCGCGTCTCGTTGTCCGCAGACCCGGTGGAAGAGGTTCGTGTCGGCAACGAGATTCTCAAGTCGCTCGGCCTCCGGCACCGAGGCGTAACCGTGATCGCCTGTCCAAGTTGCGCCCGCCAGCAGTTTCCCGTCATCGACACGGTTCGCCGCATCGAGGAACGACTGCAGCACATCGCGCAGCCGATCACGGTGTCCATCATCGGATGCGTGGTCAACGGTCCCGGGGAAGCCCGCACCTCCGATGTCGGCGTGACCGGCGGCGGTCGCGGGGTGCACCAGCTCTACGTGGACGGAGAACCGCACACCCGGCTTCAGGGCGACGACTTCGTCGAACACGTGGCCCAACTAGTGGAGGAGCGCGCACGAGTTCTTGAAGACCATGCCGCACAAGCCTGAGAGAGCGTCATGGCTAGAGGATTGCAGCCGGTGCGCGGGACCCATGACCTGTTCGGAGACGACAAGCGCCGATTTGACCACATCGTAGCCGCCGCCAGATCGGTCGCCGCCGGCTACGGCTATGCGCCGATGGCAACGCCCGCGTTCGAGTTCACCGAGGTGTTCCGCCGCACGCTGGGCGAGACTTCCGACATCGTCACCAAGGAGATGTACACGTTCGCCTCCGGTTCCGGCGAGGAGGTGACGTTGCGCCCGGAAGGCACCGCTCCGGTGGCCCGCGCCCTGGTTTCGGGCGGACGATTGCAGGTGCTGCCGGCGCGGCTGTTCTACGACGGGCCCATGTTCCGGCGCGAGCGGCCGCAGAAGGGCCGGATGCGCCAGTTCCACCAGGTCGGCATCGAGTTGATCGGCGAGCCGTCGCCGGTGGGCGATGTCGAGGTGATCGCGGCCGGCGCGCGCCTGCTCGAGCGCCTCGGACTGACGGATTCCGTCACCTTGCATCTCCATACACTCGGCAATGGCGCCAGCCGCGACCGTTACCGGACCGCGCTGGTGGCATACCTCGACCAGCACCGCGGAAGCCTGTCCGCCGACTCGCAGCGGCGGCTGGACCGGAACCCCCTGCGCGTGCTGGATTCGAAGGCTCCGGAGGATCGCGAGGTCGCGGACAAGGCGCCGCGCCTGCTCGACCATCTCGATTCGGACTCGGCCGGGTTCTTCGCTGAAGTCCGGTGCCAGCTCGACGCGTTGAAAATTGGCTACGAGATTGATCCGCTGCTGGTGCGGGGTCTCGACTACTACATGCATACGACCTTCGAGTTCGTCACGGACCGACTTGGCGCCCAGGGTGCCGTCTTGGCGGGCGGCCGTTACGACGGCCTCACCGAGCGGATGGGCGGGCCTTCCCTCGCCGGAACCGGCTGGGCAGCGGGAATCGAGCGTCTCAGCATGCTGACCGGTGACAACTTGCCGGCGGCGCCCCGCCCCGTGCTCGTCGCCCGCGTTGCAGAGGACGCCACGACGCAGGCGCTCCGGTGCGCCGAAGCCCTGCGGGATGCAGGTGTCCCCGCCGAACTCGCTTTGCAGGGAAGTCTCAAGCGTCAGCTGCGACATGCGGACAGGATCGGGGCCCGGGCTGCCGTTCTCCTGGGAAGGCGCGAACTCGAGGCGGGTGTCGTCTCGGTGCGGGATCTGGACTCCGGGGAGCAGTCGGAGATTGCGATTGCGCAGCTTCCCGGCCACGTCCTGGAGATGATCGACGGTGGCTGAGCCGGGCCTCGAGGATGCATTCGAAGGGATCCTGAAGCGCCGGCGGGAGCTGGAGGCGGCGCTCGGCGACCCTGCCCTCAACCATGACCGCCGTGGGCAGATTGCCCGCGAACATGCCCAGCTCCAGCCGATCGCCGAGAAGATCGACGAGTACGCCAGCCTCGCTACGGAGCGCAGCGGGCTCGACGAGATCCTCGCAGACCCGGACACGGACCCGGCGCTGCGGGCGCTTGCCCAAGAGGATCACGCCCGCATCCAGGCAAGTATCGACACCTGCGGAAAGGACATTCGTGAGCTACTGGTGCCGGCGGACGAAGCCAACATGCGAGACGTCATCCTCGAGGTGCGAGCGGGCACCGGTGGCGATGAGGCCGCCCTCTTCGCTCGCGATCTCTTCCGCATGTACGAGCGGTACGCCGAAGTCCACAACTGGAAGTTCCGGATCCTCTCGCTCAGCGAAAACGCTCTCGGCGGGGCGCGCGAGGCGATGGCGGAAGTGATGGGGCGGGGCGCCTATGGCCGACTGCGGCACGAATCCGGCGTGCATCGGGTGCAGCGGGTGCCCACGACGGAAGCGTCGGGGCGCATCCACACGTCGGCAGCGACCGTGGCCGTCCTGCCAAAGGCTGAAGACGTCGACCTGGTCATCGAGCCCGGAGACCTCCGGGTCGACACCTTCCGCGCCCAGGGCGCGGGCGGCCAGCATGTCAACAAGACCGACAGTGCAGTCCGGATCACCCATCTTCCGACCAATACGGTCGTGGTGTGCCAGGACGAGAAATCGCAGCACCGGAACCGGGAAAAGGCGATGAGCGTCCTGCGGGCCCGCCTCTATGAGCAGGAACGCCGCGCGCAGGAACAGGAACAGGCGGACCAGCGCAGGACCCAGGTCGGCTCAGGGGACCGCTCCGAACGCGTGCGTACCTACAATTTTCCGCAAGACAGGATTACCGACCACCGGATCAACCTCACGATGCATCGCATCGATCAGGTGCTGAGCGGGGAAACGCTGGACAAGCTGGTTGAGGCCCTCATGGCTGAAGAGAAACGCCAGCGGCTGACCGGCGGTACCTGACCCGACCCGTGAGCCTCACGGTCGGAGCAGCGATTCATCGCGCGCAGGCCTTGCTGCGGGAGGCCGGAGTCGACGGCCCGAGGCGCGAGGCGCGCCTGCTGGTGGGGCTGGCCTCGGGCTTGGACGCCTTCCTCCCCACCGACACACGGTTGTCGCCGGACGCCGCAGGACGGCTTGAAGTGTTGGTCGCGCGGCGGGCGGCGCGCGAGCCGTATGCACACCTAGCTGAAGAGCGGGAGTTCATGGGACTGCGTTTCCTTGTGTCCGGTGCAGCGCTCATCCCCCGGCCGGAAACAGAATGTCTCATTGAAGCCCTTTTTCGGGACCGGCCGGCGCGGCACATCCTTGATCTCGGCACCGGCACCGGGGCGATGTTGCTGTCGCTGCTTGATCGGTGGCCCGACGCGCGGGGGGTGGGCGTGGACCGCTCCGTGGCGGCGCTGGCCGTCGCCGGTCGCAACGTAACGGCGCTCGGACTCCATGGACGCGCCTTGCTGCTGGCCTCCGACTGGACCGGTGCGCTCCGGGCTGCCCCGACCTTTGACCTTGCAGTCTGCAACCCGCCCTACGTGCGGACCGACGAGATCGGAACGCTGGATCCTGAGGTGCGCGACTACGAGCCCCGCCTGGCCCTTGATGGGGGCTCGGATGGCCTCGATTCCGTGCGAGGACTGCTCCCCCGGCTGGTCCGGATGCTGGAGCCGGGCGCCCGTGCGGTGTTCGAGACCGATCCCCGCTTGTGGGAAGGCCTGGCGGCGCTCACGGAGCAGCATGGCGGGCGCGACATCAGTTGCATCCCCGACCTGGCAGGCCGTCGCCGCGGCCTGATCGCGCGGTTTCCGGGTTTGGCGGGCTGAGTCCGCCGCCGGTCAAGCCGTCGACGGATCGCATCTTCATGTATAGTACGCCCAATTGGTCCTTGTATCGGTGCTGGCCGAATTGCTGTTGCACGGCCCCGCGCACTTCCGATCGACTCGTGTTTTGCCAGATGCATGTGCCTCGCGCACGGACCACGCAAGCAGACTTCATTCTTGAGACCCAACAGGAGTAGCACGACCCCACATGTACGACCGACCTAAATCTCCCGCTGGTCCCCGCCGCCATCGCGGTCGGCCTCAGGCTCGACGCGGCAGCGGTCCAAACCAGACGTTCGAAAGCAATGGCGGCCCGGGCATCAAGGTAAGGGGATCGGCCCGCCAAGTTGCGGATCGTTACCACGGGCTGGCTCGCGACGCGCTCTCGTCCGGGGATCGCGTTGCCGCGGAAAACTTCTTGCAGCACGCCGAGCATTACCAAAGGATCCAGGCCACATTGAACGCGCCTGCCCCGACCAATCCAGTGCGTTCCAATGGCCGCGCCGACCGGCGCCACGACGGGGACGCCCGGCCGCAGAACGAAGAGCCCCTCCCGGCCGACGGCCCCTTCCGCTAACCGGTCGCCTGACGACCGCCTGACCACCGGACGCCGCCGCGTCCGTAACCGGCTCCCGGATCCCGGACGGAGTCCGGGGCCTTTAGCCATGCCGATTCCGGCTGTCGGTCTGGTGACGTATCGCCTCGTCGCGAAGTGGCGTCTGCGCCTTTGCGTGCAACGGGCCGACGGGCAGAGCCGGGGAGCGCCGCGGGAATAAGACGCCGGCCCCCGCGCCGATCGTCGGCACAGCCGAAACCCGCAGACGCTTCGTGAAGCACCGTGAGCGGCTGAGCCGCTCTGTTTTCGGCCGGAAAGTTCGCCCGTTTCCGCTGACAAAGCACGGCTTGGAAGCCGCGCTGGCGTCGGGTTGACGGGGGCAGGACGTCTGCTCGCGGTGCGTGGTCCGCACCCGGCGAGAGCCCTCCCCCCAGCCAACGGCGGTTCCGTCGGGCCGTTCCCGATCCTTTCCGTTCCGGAGACTTGGGGCCGGGCTCCGAGAGACACGGTCAATTCACGCTGCAGGGACGGGAAGCGCCCGCATGGCGGTCCTCCAGATCGGTCGCCCGGTCGCGGGGCGCTCCTCGCAAAACTGGTTCAAGTTGCGAACGGGCCAAGCCTCCCCATATGAAAGACGCGGCTCCTGATTGGCTGCACCACGTGCTGCAGGTCGGCACACAAGGGAAACTCGTATGGATCTTCAGTCGCTGAGCGAACGCTGCCAGGGCCTCGTGCAGTCGGCGCTGACACGCGCCCGGGCCGCGGGCCACCAGTCGCTCATTCCGGAACACCTGCTGCGGGAGCTGCTGTCCGACCCGGTCGGTCTGGCAGCCAACCTCATGCGAAGCGCAGGTGCCTCCCCGGAACAGGCGCTGGCGGGGTGTGACGAGCGGCTTGCGGCACTGCCGGTCGTGGACGGCCCCGGCGCCGGGCACCTCACACCACATCCCGAGACATTGCGGGTGTTGGAACAAGCCAACAAAGCGGCGACGGCAGCGGGCGACCGCTTTGTCACGGCTGAACGTCTGCTGGCCGCGCTCGCCGTGCTCAAGAACTCGTCGTCCGCCCGGATCCTGCAGGCCGCGGGCCTCGAGCGGTCCCGCCTGGAAGCGGCGATCGAACAGCTCCGCAAGGGCCGCACCGCCGACAGCGCGCAGGCGGAAAGCGGCTACGAGGCGCTCCGTCGGTTCACTCGGGACCTTACCAGCGAAGCCAGAGAGGGGCGCGTGGACGCCGTCATCGGACGCGACGAGGAAATCCGACGCGTCATGCAGATTCTCGCGCGCCGCACCAAGAACAATCCGGTGCTGATCGGCGAGCCGGGAGTCGGGAAGACGGCCATCGTGGAAGGATTGGCGATGCGGGTTGTCAATGGCGATGTTCCGGAAGCCCTGCGGGACGCCCGCATTTGCTCGCTCGACCTCGGTGCCTTGGTCGCCGGCGCGAAGTACCAGGGCGAATTCGAGGAACGACTCAAGGCTGTGCTGGCCGAAGTCGAACACGAGACCAGCATCGTCCTCTTTATCGATGAGATGCACACCCTGATCGGTGCCGGCGCACCGTCCGGTTCAACCGACGCATCCAACCTTCTCAAGCCGGCGCTCGCACGGGGCGTGCTGCACTGTGTCGGAGCCACGACGCTCGACGAGTACCGAAAGCACGTGGAAAAGGACGCCGCGCTCGCGCGCCGCTTCCAGCCGGTGTACGTGGCCGCGCCTTCGGTGGAAGACACCGTGTCGATCCTGCGAGGCATCAAGGAGAAATACGACCTCCATCACGGCGTGACGATTTCCGACGCGGCGCTGGTCGCGGCAGCAACCCTCTCGGACCGCTACATCAGCGACCGTTTCCTGCCGGACAAGGCCATCGACCTGATCGACGAGGCTGCCTCCCGCAAACGCATGGAACTCGACAGCAAGCCGGAGGCGCTGGACGAGCTTGATCGCCGGATTGTTCAACTGAAGATTGAACGTGAGGCGCTCCGCAAGGAGAGCGATTCCCGAGCCGCCAAACGCCTGTCGAAGCTGGAGGACGAGCTTGCGGAACTCGAGGAGCGTGCCGCTGAGCAAAAGGCAGAGTGGCTGGCAGCCAAGGACGTCATGGCCGCCAACCACAAGCTCAAGGAGCAGCTCGACAGGGCGCGGTCCGAACTTCAGCTGGCCCAGCGTGACGGCAACCTGGCCCGAGCCGGCGAGCTGGCGCACGGAACCGTTCCGACACTGGAGGCGAGGCTGGCCGAATCGGACCAGCAAGGCGCAGGCAGCTTGACCGGGACGGCCGTCCTGGATTCCGACGTCGCCTCGGGCGTGGCGCGGTGGACCGGCATCCCCACGGAGAACCTGCTCGCGAGCGAAGCTGAACGGCTAGTGCGTCTCGAATCGGTACTGCAGTCTCGGGTCGTGGGGCAGGACAACGCCCTGAGCGCGGTCGCCAACGCCGTCCGGCGCGCCAAGGCAGGCCTGCAGGATCCCAATCGACCGCTGGGGTCCTTTCTGTTCCTGGGCCCGACCGGGGTCGGCAAGACGGAGCTTGCCAAGGCGCTGGCGGAGTTCCTGTTCAGCGACGAGCGTGCGCTGCTCCGGTTCGACATGTCGGAGTACATGGAGCGGCACTCGGTGGCCCGGATGCTGGGCGCTCCGCCGGGGTACGTCGGCTACGAGGACGGAGGCACGCTTACGGAAGCCGTGCGGCGGCGGCCCTACCAGGTCATCCTGTTCGACGAGATCGAGAAGGCGCACCCGGACGTCTTCAACGTGCTGCTCCAAGTCCTGGATGACGGGTGCCTGACCGACGGCCAGGGCCATGTGGTCAACTTCCGCAATACGCTCGTGATCCTGACCTCGAATCTCGGCAGCCAGTTTCTCGGCAGCGATTCAATGGATGCCGAGGCCAAGCGGCTCGCCGTCATGGAGGCAGTCCGGGCCCAGTTCCGGCCTGAATTCCTGAACCGGCTCGACGAGATCATCCTGTTCCGCAGTCTCGCGGAAGAGCACATGGGTCGGATCGTCAACATCCAGCTCGACCGCCTCATCAAGCGGGCGTCCCGGCAGGACCTCGCGATCGACGTAACCGAGGATGCGCGCGAGTGGCTGGCCCGGCGAGGCTATGACCCCGCGTACGGTGCCCGGCCGCTCAAGCGCGTGATCCAGCGCGAAGTCGAGAATCCGCTCGCAGCGCTCGTGCTGGCCGGCAGCATTCCTGAAGGCGGCCCGGTTCGCGTGTCATGCGACGGGGACTCGCTCTCGCTGCAATAGGCGGCTTCGAACCGGGCCGGGAGGCTCGCCCCAGCCCAAGGCGGCGTTCGTTCAGTTGAAAGCGGGTCCGCCCGCCGACCGACGGACGGCCAACCGAGCAGCCCCCGGACCGAAGTCATTCCATGCTTCATCGATTTGGTTGCGCTCGCTTAGGAACGCCGCGAAGCCGTCCCCTTCGAGGAACACGGGGCTCGGCAGGTCGATGCTCTGCGGATTGACCTGCTTGTTCCGATAAAGAACCTCGTAGTGCAGATGCGGTCCCGTGGACCGGCCGGTTGAACCGACGCGTCCGATCACCTGGCCCTGTGTCACGCGAGTTCCCTGCTGGAGACCCCTCGCGTACCGCGACAGGTGCGCGTAGGCCGTCTTGTACTCGCTGTTGTGCCGGATCCGGATGTACTTGCCATAGGCACCATACCGTCCGATCCGCTCGACCACCCCGTCCCCTGCGGCATAGACGGGCGTGCCGGTCGGCGCGGCAAAGTCCATCCCACGATGCATCCGGTTGAAGCCCAGGATCGGATGACGGCGCATGCCAAATCGCGAGGAGATGCGCGCGCCGTCGATCGGCGTGCGCATCAGCGCCTTGGCCGCGCTCCGGCCTTCGCCATCGAAGTAGCCCGCCGGCGCGCTCACAGGGTCGTAATAGTACAGCGAGCGTTTCTCGCCACGGACAACCATGGCCGCATATACGATCCGCCCGTGGTCGACCATCTTGCTGTCGACCACCTGACCTTCGTACATGACCTCGACTTCGTCGCCGGGCTGCAGGTCCCGCTGGAAATCGACGTCGAAACTGAATATTCGCACGAATTGCTCCAGCACCGGAAGCGGTAGTCCCATGTGGCTGGCAGCCTGGTACAGGCTCGTGTCGATGGTGCCGACCGTGCGGTTGAACACGACGTGAAATTCGCGTTCCACCCGGTGGGTGACGTAAGCACCGTCTTCGAGGACCGCTTCGACGCTGCGCAGCGGATCCAGTTGAATGGAGAACCCTTCCAGCGGACGGGCTCCCTTGTCACCGGCGCCGACGGCAACGTGCAGAACCTGCCCGATGTCGAGCGTTCGGGGATCGAATTCCCCGCTGATGGCCCGGACTGCCTTGTCGACCTGCAGTCGGTTCGCCCCCGTGGCAACGAGAATCTTGGCCAGGGTGTCGCCCTGCCTGGCTTCGACCTCGAAACGCTCCACGAGGTCCCCGTCCGGAAGGCTGGAAAAGGAACGGACCGGATCGGCGTCCAGCGACGGGTCGGGGCCCAGCTCGGTGGCGAGCCCCTGCTGCGGCTCGGGAGCAAGAGCCGCGAGTTGCGCTTCCGCCTCCGCGGTATCTGTCCAGGCTGCCTTGTACTGACCGCGTGCGTCCCTGAGGACCAGGACGCCGCGCTTTTTCTTCGCCAGGGTTTCCAGGAAAAACCCCGACAGCGGCTCGTCCGCTGGTGCGCGCGGGTAGATCAGCTTCTGGCCAGGTTGAAGCCGGTCGAGGCGACCGACTTTCCCGAAGGCGGCTGCCGCAGCGTGCGCGTGTCTACGCCGTTCCCCGATTCCGGCCAGCACGGACAGCAGGAAGTCTCCCGATCGAATATGGGTCTGTGCAAGCGCGTTCTGCAGGCGCTCTTCCTGGACCGCAGCCTGTTGGTCCTCGAGATCCCGTGGCCATGCCCGACTCGCCAAGCGTTCAGCCGTGACGTCGACCTGCGCCCAGTTGACCCGCTGCGCGGTCCATTCGCCCGTCGCAGTGCGCGCCACCAAGACCGCCTTCCGGCGGCGGTCGGATACCGCAAAGTACGTTACCGCACCGCCTTCCACGCCGTATGAAAAACGCTGGCCGGCGATAATGGACGTAGGCCGCTTTTCCCTGGCGAATGCGCGAACGGCGCCCCGAATCTCGGTGAGCGACATCCCGGCTCGCTGCAGATGGAGGCCCAGCGTGTCCCCCCGCTTGAAGGTCTCGTCCACGCGTCTGCCGATCCCCCGGGAAGCCAGGCGGTCGCTGATGCCGGCGAACTCGTCGGCCTGACCCGTCGGCGTTGCACGCGTCGGCTCGACCGGAGGCAGAGGGGGGGCGGGCTCGGCCGCTGCCACGTCAGCCACCGGGCGGAAGACGCCGAACGCATCGCGGCGCATGTCCGCATTGCGCCCACGGTTCGGGAGCGCGACTGCCTCGAGGACGGCCTTTCCGTCCTGTGCCGAAAATTCGACGTCGATCGGTTCACCGATTGCCAATCGGCGCAAGTTCACATGGTGCCGCAGACCCGTCGCGGCACGGTGAGCGTCATCACGCGTGGCGCCTGCCCGCAACAGCGCCATGACCAGATTGTCGCCCCGCCTGAGTTTGAGCCGTCTTGATCCCGCACGCGCCGTCTCCGGCGTCGTGCCGACAGCGACTTCGATCCAGTCGGCCGCTTCCTCATCGACGTAGACGCCGCCACGAACCCGGTCGCTCTCGCCTTCCCGGACGGCTACAACCGACCGTCCGCGACGCAACGGAATGGCAACCGCGCGCAAGACCGAATCGCCGACAACCGGTAATGACCGGTACAGGATGACGGCCTGTCCGGCAGCCATGCGCCGCAAGTTGAGATGACGCCGCAGCGTGCGGACAAAGAGCTCGCCTTCTACACGGGAGATTCCCTCTCGCGTAAACAGTCGCGACAGGGTTTCGCCGGGGGCCAGTGCATCCGATTGCACGGCCATGCCATCAATGTTGGTGAGCGGCTCGCGCGCAGAAGTCCCTGTCGTAACCAGTAAAGACGCAGCAAAAACAGCAGCGATCAGCGGGACCTGGATACGCATGCGAAGTCCGGGCAGGCAACACACAACGCGGGCGCATGGCCCAGGTCCGAGCAAATACCTAGACCATCATCTAAAGCCCAAGCGGATCATGCGGATACGAAAGTGCCGTGTCAACGGGCCCACAACGGCTCAGCAGATAGGCGGGGGCGTTGGCGCAGGCTTGTCGGTGACAGCGTGCACGGGCGTCGAAAACGTCGGTACGGTTCCTGGCCGGCCGCCGACTGCAGGGCGGCGCAGGCGCCCGTTCCAATCAAGACGGACCCGGCGCCCGTGCATGCACGCGTTCAAGAAACGCCAGCATTCGGTCGTTCGCGAGGTCCGGCTGCTCAAAATGCACGAAATGGCCCGCCGACTCGGCCAGCTCGATCGTCAGGGCCGAGAAATAGTCTTCGAGCCCGTCGGTCCATTCGCTCCGCAATACGGGATCGTGTCGCCCCCAGAGCACGTAGGCCGGGACGTGGATGACCTGCGGAGCCGGCGCCTCACCCGCAATTGCGCGGCGGCGCTCCTCCGCGATCGATCGGTACCAGTTGAAGCCGCCTTGCAGCGCTCCCGGCTGCAAAAAGTTGTCGACCCACGCCTCCAGGTCTTCATCGAAGGCATGCGGGTCATGGCTCCAGTGACGCAGAAAATGCGAGAGATAGGTGCGGCAGGTGTCTCGACTGGTGCCCACGAGTTCGGCAGCCCATTCCATCTGGTGAAACGTCTGGTACCAAATCTCGCGGAACTGCCCGTGCTGCAGCCAGCGCCCGCCAATGCCGTCGTACGGGCAGTTGAAGAAGAAAAGGCCCCGCACACGCTCCGAATGCGCGCGTGCCAGCATCTGCCCGACAAACGCCCCGACATCATGCCCGATCACGGTGAATGCGCCGGCCCAGCTGGCGCCATCCGGTTGCCCGCCCAGATGATCGGCAAGAGCCAGCAGGTCATCCGCATACACCTGCGGCGGACACACGTGACCGGGCTTTGAACTGCGGCCGAAGCCCCGCAGATCAGGCGCCACGACGTCATAACGCTCCGCCAGCGCGGGAAGATTCTTCCGCCACGTGCGGCTGAATTCGGGCCAGCCGTGCACCAGCATGACCGGCGGGCCCTGGCGGTTGCGGCCGCGAAGAAAATGCAGCGAAACCTCCCCGAGCTGGGCATCGTGCGGTGTCCACGCGTGCGTCTCGTCAGCGTGCATGATCGTTATCCGTACCGCGCACCCAGCTCTCTGATGGCAGCGGTAAGCGCATTCCGGATCGGCGGCTCCGTTCCGGCGTGCCCCGTGCCCGGCACAACCGTGAGCTGCGAATCAGGCCACGCCCGCGCGATGGCGGCGGCGGCGGCGGGCGGGCACAGCAGGTCGTACCGTCCCTGCACGATTCGCCCGGGGATGCCACGGAGCCGGTCAGCGTTTCGCACGAGCTGATCGGGTTCCAGAAAGAAATCGTTCCTTATGTAGTGCCACTCCACGTACGGTGTATTCGGCCCTTTCCCGTCGTCGGAGCGAGGCCCCCGGTCAAGCCGGGCCGGCAGCTTCGGTTCCGGCGGCGAAATCGTCGAGAGGGTCCCTTCGTATACCGCCCAGGCTTCTGCAGCGGGCAGATGGATTCTTGGGTCCGGATCTTCTAGCCGGCGGCCATAGGCGCGGATCGGGTCCTCCCTTTCGGGTTTGGGCAGCAGGTCCCGAAACGCTGCCCACAATTCAGGCCGGAAGGTTTCCGCCGCACCGCGGAACGCCCATTCGCACTCGTGGCGGGTTCCCAGGAAGACGGCCCTGAGGACAATCCCGAGGACTTGCTCAGGAAAGGCCTGTGCGTAGGCGAGCGCCAGGGTGCTTCCCCAGGACCCTCCCACCACCAGCCATCGGTCGATACCCAGATGGCTGCGTACCCGTTCCAGGTCGGTCACCAGATGCGCGGTGGTATTGGCAGAAAGGCCTCGTTTCGGACGCGACCGGCCCGCACCGCGCTGATCGAACAGCACGATCCGGAAACGGGCGGCATCGAATAGTCGCGCGTGGGCCGGCTGGCATCCGCTGCCCGGCCCCCCGTGCAGGTACACGGCCGGGATTCCGCTTTCACTTCCGTACGTCCGCACGTGCAGCACGTGCCCCTCGCCCACAGCGAGATCCGCCTGCTGGCTGTGATCGGTGTCCACTACGGCACCCTACGCGAAAAACCGGGACCTGTGCGGACGCGAGGCCCCCGGCGACACACGGGTTGTCCGGCTGTTGCCGATCCGGTATTTAGGCTTGAGTTCTCCCGCCCGCATTTACGATGGTCGAGGCCATGAAGAAGGATATTCACCCCGATTATCACGAGATCACCGTGGTCATGACCGATGGGACCGAGTTCGCGACACGTTCGACGTGGGGCAAACCCGGGGACACCCTCAAGCTTGACGTGGACCCGCTGACCCATCCCGCCTGGACCGGCGGGCCGGTGCAGTTGCGCGAGTCCGGCGGCCAAGTGGCGCGATTCAACCGGCGGTTTGCCGGACTGAAGCTGTAGGCCCCGCGCCCGGTTCCTGCCCCGCTCCGTCGGCGCCAGCCATCAGGCGCTGGACGGCGGCGAGAATGCCGGCCGGAACCGCCACCGTCTGCTCCTGGCGTTCCCGGGCCACGAACACGTGGACGAAATAACCGATTGCGGCGGGGTCGGGATCGCCGCGTCGGAATAAGCCGATATCGAAAACGAGGCTCTTCCGCCCGACATGCGCCGCGCGGACCCCGGCATCGACGGGATCGGGATAGCGAAGCTGCTTGAAATACCGGCACCGCGTCTCGGGCGTGATGCCGATCGCCTCTGACGTGGCAGGATTCCACCCGGCGTCCTCCGCGTAAAACCGGTTCACGACCGTGTCAAACAGCTGATAGTGCACCACATTGTTCATGTGGCCGTAGATGTCATTGTCCCCCCAGCGGGTCTGAAGCTCCCGCCAGTACGGATAGTGCGCACGCAGCGCCCGCGGCTCCGGGGCGGCCGTATTCATCGCTGAGCGTCGAAAGCCGTGCGGACTGCCCGGAGCGTCTGCTCGGGCGCCTCGGTCATCATCATGTGCCCGCACTCCGGAATTTCCTCGAACACGGCGCCGGGGATGGCAAGACTCAATTTCCGACCGGCCCGCGCCGGTGTCATGCGATCGTCCGAGCCGCTGATCACCCGGGTCGGCATCGTGACAGCCGCGGCGGCAGCCGGCCCCTCTTCGTAGGCATTGCAGAGGGCAAGAGCCGCATGAAGCGTCCCGGCCGGGGCACGCGCCAGCAGACGGAGTGCGCCGCCGGTCATCCACATCCCGGGATTGCGCCCGCCTCCCAGTCGCGCGGCGGAGGCGTGCCCCCATTCCGTCATCATCGCCGCCGCTGCAGTCGGGCGCTCGGCGGCTGCCTCGAGGAGATTCGGGTGCACGGGCATTGCCGGCGCCGCCCCGAACAGGGCCAGGGCGCTGACCCGGTCCGGATGCCGGCGGGCGCTTTCAAGCGCCACCAGAGCGCCCATGCTGTGGCCGGCCACGCAGGCGACGCTGGCCCCGAGTTCCGACAACACGGCCATCGACCAGTCGGCGAGATCGGCGACCGTCGCCGCGGGCGGCCCCTCGCTTCGACCGTGGCCGGGAAAATCGGGCGCGCAGACCGTGTAGCCATGATGGGCGAACCACCGCGCCGGAAGACTCCACACGCTGTGGTCCATGCCCGCTCCGTGCAGGAGGACAACCGCCGGCATGTCGGGCTCGAACGGCCGCCCGCCGTCCGTCAGGTAGACCGCCCGTCCGGCGACCCGAATCCTCATGCGCGTGTCGCGGCGTCCAGCCCGCGCTTGAGATCGGCCTGCAGGTCGTCAATGTGCTCGAGACCCACCGACAAACGGACCAGCCCTTCGTCCACGCCCGCCTCGCGCAGCCCGACCTCGTCGAGCTGCGCGTGCGTTGTGCTGGCCGGGTGAATCACCAGCGACTTGGCGTCGCCCACATTCGCGAGGTGCGAGAACACGGACAGCTTGGCGATCAATGCACGTCCACCGTCGCGCCCCCCAGGCGCGCCAAACGAAATGATGGCGCCGGAGCCATGGGGCAGCAGCCGCTCGGCCAGCGCATGGTCGGGGTGCGATTCGAGGCCCGGCCATGCGACCCAGGGCACGTCCTCCCGGGCTTCCAACATCTCCGCCACTGCCCTGGCGTTCGCCACGTGGCGGTCCATGCGCGGCCCCAAGGTCTCGACTCCGAGCAAGATGTAGAACGCGTGCTGGGGACTCATGCAGGCTCCGAAGTCGCGGAGCCCCTCGGCGCGGGCCCGGGCGGCAAATGCAGCCGGACCGAATTCGTCGGCAAAGCGGATACCGTGGTATCCGGCATAGGGCTCCGTGATCGTGGGATACCGCCCGCTCCCCACCCAGTCGAAATTCCCGCCGTCGATCAGCGCGCCGCCGATGGCCACGCCGTGGCCGCCGAGGAACTTCGTCGCCGAATGCATCACGATGTCGGCGCCGTGCTCGATCGGGCGCAACAAGTGCGGGGTTGCAAACGTGTTGTCGACGAGGAGCGGGACCTCCGCCGCATGAGCGATGTCGGCGACCGCTTCCAGGTCCAGCACTTCAAGGCCCGGATTGCCGATCGTCTCGGCAAAGACCAGTCGCGTCTCCGGCCGGATGGCCTTGCGCATCGCTGTGTGATCCCGCGGATCGACGAAGGTGGTCGAGATGCCGAAGCGCGGAAGGGTCAGGTCCAGCAGGTTGCGGCTGCCGCCGTACAGGGCGCCGGAGGAGACGATGTGATCACCGGCGGACAGCAATGTCGCGATTGCCAAGTGGAGCGCCGCCTGACCGCTCGCGGTGCAGATTCCGGCGACACCCCCTTCGAGTGCTGCAAGGCGTTCTTCCAGGGCGGCAACCGTCGGGTTGGAAATGCGGCTGTAGATGTGGCCGGCGCGTTCCAGGTTGAACAGCGACGCCGCGTGGTCGGCGTCCTCGAAGACGTAGCTCGTGGTCTGGTAGACCGGCTGGGCGCGGGCTCCGTGCTGTGGGTCGGGGCGCTGGCCCGCATGCACAGCGAGTGTGTCTAGGTGGTAGTCGCCAGTTCTGGACATAGAAAACTCAGGTCAGCAGCGTGAACAGGGAATGCCTGGCCTGCTCAGCGGTCAGGACCGGAAAACCTGCTCGGCGGCGGCAGTGGCCCGCTGTTTCCGTTCCAGCTCCTGCTGCGTGCGCGAACGTTCCCGGTCGAGTTCGACCAGGTACTGCTTCAGTGCGTCGACCGAGAGCGGTTCCAGGTTCCGCGGGAAATTGGCCGCGGGCTTCGGAACCAGGATGTCGTCTTCCATTGCCATCAGGGCACTTTACCCACAGGTGCCGGCAGCCGCCAGAATGCGGACAACAGTTGATATTCGTCTGGCATACTGCGCGCTTCATCAGCCGTTTCGGACAACCTTGATGGTCGTTCCCACCCAGATGGATGCGATTGAGATCGCCGCGCCCGGCGGTCCGGAGGTGCTGGTTCCGTGCCGGCGGCCGGTCCCCGAACCTGGCCATGACGAAGTCCTGATTCGGGTGCAGGCGGCTGGTGTCAACCGCCCGGACGTCATGCAGCGGCAGGGATTGTATCCGGCGCCGCCAGGGGCGAGCGACCTGCCGGGGCTTGAAGTCGCCGGCGAGATCGTGAAGGCCGGGGCCGGCGTCGACCGATTCTCGGTGGGCCAGTCGGTCGCTGCGCTGGTTGCGGGAGGCGGCTACGCGGAGTACTGCGTCGCGCCGGATGCTCAGGCGCTGCCGGTACCGGAAGGTGTTTCCGTCGCGGACGCAGCCGGGCTGCCCGAGACGTTCAACACGGTCTGGGCCAATGTCTTCGAGCGCGGGTGCTTGCAGGCCGGCGAAACGCTGCTGGTGCACGGCGGCGCCTCGGGAATCGGCACGACCGCCATCCAGCTCGGGCGGGCGTTCGGTGCGCGGGTGTTCGCGACCGCCGGCAGCGATGATCGGGCGCGGGCCTGCGAGCGTCTCGGTGCGGAGCGGGGAATCAACTACAAGACCGAGGATTTCGTCGCAGCCGTCCTCGGGGGCACCGGAGACGCGGGCGTCGACCTGATTTTGGACATGGTGGGAGGGGCCTATTTCGCCCGGAACCTCGATGCGCTGAAGGTCGAGGGGAGACTAGCGATCATCGCCTTCCTCGGCGGTTTCAAGGTGGAAGCGAACCTGCTCCCGCTCCTGCAGAAGCGGCTCACCGTGACCGCCTCCACCCTCCGTCCCCGCAGCGTCGCCGAGAAGGGCCGACTGCGCGACGCATTGCTCGAGCATGTCTGGCCCCTGTTCGTCTCCGGGCAAATCCGGCCGGTGACGGCGCGTACTTTTCCCCTCCATCAGGCGGCAGCCGCTCACCGGGAAATGGAGGCCGGCAGCTGCGTCGGGAAAATCCTGCTGACGGTCGGTGGAGACGCCGGCGACTCATGAGCTTCCGGCGGCAAGCCCTTGCCGCAGCGCTCTTCGCGGTCAACTAAGCGGAAGCTCGCCCGGCAGCGGTCGGTGGGCCCGGTCCCGCGGCGGCCCGGACCCGCCGACGCAGGCCTTCCTCAGCCGGCTCGTGCGGCCGAAATGGCACTCCGAAGCGCTTCCACGTCGAGCCAGCCGGGATAGGCCTTCTGGTTGACCAGGAAGAACGGCGTCCCCTGAACCCCGACGGCCTCGCCAACGGCGGCGTTGCGCTCCAGGGCGGCCACGATCGACGCGTCCTCCATGTCCCGTGCCAGTTGCGCGACATCGAGGTCGAGCTCCGCGGCGATCTCCATCACCCGGGTGTCCGTCAGCGCTCCGCGATGCTGCATCAGCGCCCGGTGGAGTTCGAAATAGGCGCCCTGCTTGTCGGCGGCCAGAGCTGCAAGTGCCGCCGTTCGTGAACTCGGGGCCAGGATCGGGAACTCCACGAAGACGAAGCGTACGTCGGTCTCGCTGTCGAGGACCTGAAGAATGGCGTCCATCGACCGCTTGCAGTAGCCACAGTTGTAGTCAAAGAACTCCACCACAGTGATGGCGTCCGCGCCCGCAGCACCCACGGCCGGCGAGCCTTCCACGATCGTCTCGTAATTGGTGGCAAGCGCGGCATCCTGCTGTCGCTTGGCCTCTTCCGCCAGCTGCCTCTGATGCTTTTCGACGGCTTCGTAGATGACGTTGGGATTCTCGTTCAGGTACTCGCGGACAATCGTTTCCACGTCCTGTCGGTTCAGCTCCGCGGCCCCGAGCGGGCCGCCGAGGAGCGCTGCAAGCATCAGCGCGCCAAACGCAGCGAAGGTTCTCAGCATGGATGTTTCTCCGAGCAGTTCCAGGACAACAATCTAGCGCCGGGTTGCTCCCGATGAGTCCTTCAGCAACTGCCCGATGTCGTCGGCGCGCTGAAAGGCGGGTGAATCCGGGGGCAAGTGCTTGAGCGCCCGCTCGGCAAAACGCCGGGCATCGGCAGCACGGCCACGGAGGAGTGCGTGTTCTGCCGTCGCGAGCATGGCCAGCCCGTCATTCCCGGCGCGACCGTGCGCGGCCGCGAGCAGGCGCCAGGCTTTGGCGTTCGCCGGTTCCAGGTCCAGGACGCGTTCGAGCACGGCTGTCACGTCTGAAAGACTTGAATCGTCTCCGGTTTCCAGCTCCGCCTGCGCGAAGCCAACCAGGATCAGCGCCGCCTCCGGTGCCAGTTCCGCGGCCTGCCGATAACTCTCGGAGGCCTCCGCAACGCGGCCGTGCTCGAGGAGGATCTGGCCGCGCAGCTCGTGGAAGTAATGGTCTTCGGGGCTCTGGGCGATAAGTTCGTCAATCCACGACAACGCCGCGTTCAGGTCTGACTTGCGGTAGTAGGCAATGGCGCGCGCGTACCGCCCGGCGACGCTGTCATCCCCGGCATAGCGCTGCAGCGTCTGTTCGGGCGGGTCGGTAAAGGCAACGATCTTGGCAACGAGGCGGTCGTAGGCGGCTTGCTCGGCGGCGCGTTCTGGAGACTGCGGCACCTGCTCACCGCGCGTCCAATCCAGGATCTGCTGGATTCGCTCCTGTGTCAGCGGATGGGTGCGGGCGTACGGATCCAGGAGTTCCTGCGTTTGCTCCTTGGCTTGCAGCGCGACCAGCAGCTCCACCATCGGGCGTGCCGGTCGCCCCACGGCAGCCAGGTACTGCAGCGCCGCCAGGTCCGCCGCGTACTCAGCCGAGCGCGAATGCTGGAGGAACATCCTGCTGGCAATGTTCTCGCCCAGCGACATGCCGGCCGCCCCGAGCGAGATGGCATCATCCCCACCGCCAAGCGCGCTCGCGCCGATCGTGATCAGCGTGGTGGCCAGTCCGGCGATCGCCGCCTTTTCCGCCGCCTCGCGGGTCCGCACGAGATGTCCAGCTGCAATGTGTCCGGCCTCGTGGGCAATCACGCCCACGAGGGCATCCGGAGTTCCGGCGCGGACGATCAGGCCGGTGTGGACGAAAATGTTTTGGCCGCCCGCCACGAATGCGTTGATCGTCGGCTCGTTCACCAAATACAGCCGGACCGAGCTTGCCTCCAGGCCGGCGGCCGCAAACACGGGATCCGCCCACGCGCGGACGTGCGTTTCGATTTCCGTGTCCCGAACCAGCGGGAGCCCCTGGGCCGGCACTGCCCAGACGGTGGTCGCGACGACAACCCCTGCGGCCAGGAGCGCGGCTCCGAGCCGCTCGGCGCGCACGGGCGCTGACCCCGGCCGCCGACCCCTGCGGTTCACGACCGGCATTGGGCGAACCTGCTCCGGATGCGCACTGACACTCGACTCCCGCATCGGTCAACGCGCGGGTCCCGTACAGGGCCCGCGGTCACCGTCGTTCGGCCCGAGCTACGGGAACACTGTCGCGCCGGTTTCCGCCGCGGGCAGAGTGTCATCCTGACGTCCCGGTCGCGATCCTTCCATCGCGCATCATGTCCAGCAGCGCCGCCGCGGCTGCAGCCGGAGCCATACGGCCCCCGCGAACCTCGGCTTCCCAGCGGGCCACGTCTGACTGGGGTTCCGCGTGAACTTCCCGGAACGACTCCCGCAGCGCGAGATTCACGTAGCTCCATACGGCCTCCGCCGCCTGGCGGGCCCGGACGTCGTCTCGGGTTCCGTCGCCCGTGGTGGCCGACTCGAACGCCTTGATGCGTTCCCAGGCGTGGTTGATGCCCGTCCCTTCAACGGCCGAGCATGCGAACACCTCGGGCTTCCAGGAGTCGGACGGCGGAGACATCAGCCGGAGTGCCCGTTTGTACTCGCCGACGGTAAGTTCCGCAGCCCGCGCCAGGTCTCCATCCGCCTTGTTGACCAGGATGAAGTCCGCGATCTCCACGATCCCGCGCTTGATGCCCTGCAAGTTGTCGCCGGCCCCTGGCTGCACCAGCAGGGCAACCAGGTCGACCACCTCACGTACGGCAAGCTCTGCCTGGCCGACCCCCATGGTCTCGATCAAGATGACGTCGAAGCCGGCCGCCTCGCACAGCGTGACCGATTCCCGCACACCGCGTGCAATGCCTCCATGCAGACCACCAGACGGGCTCGGGCGGATGTAGGCGCTGTCGGACCGGCCCAGCCGCTCCATCCGGGTCTTGTCTCCGAGAATGGAGCCCCCGGAAATCGTGCTGGAGGGATCCACCGCAAGCACGGCCACGCGTTTCCCCTGGCCAATGGCATGAAGCCCGATCGCTTCGGAAAAGGTCGATTTCCCGACCCCAGGTGGACCCGAGATGCCGATCCGGATGGCGGAACCGGCGTTGCCGAAGACCGCCTGCACCAGTCCGGCTGCCGCTGCCCGATCACGGGGATGACGGGATTCGACCAAGGTGATCCCGCGCGAGAGCGCCCGCCGATGGCCGCCGAGGATTTGTTCGGCCAGTTCCCGGATCGCCGGCGAAGCAGTGGCCTGCGGCGGCAACGCCGAAGCCGCGTCGTGGCCGGACTCGGCGGCGTCTTCCGCCGGGCCGGCGGGGCTGTCAGGTTCGGTATCGCGGGCGGGAAGACTGCGGGTGTAGATGATCCACCCGATGGCGCAGGCCAGTGCCAGCGGCGCGAATATGGCGGCTACCAAGTACAGGTCGCTAGCCACCCCCGTCCGCCTCTCAGCGTCCGTCTTGGGCTTCGATCAACGTCAGCACGCGGGCGGCTGCCTCGGGAACCGGTGTCCCCGGCCCGAAGATGGCGCCCACCCCGGCCGTCCGCAGCGCGTCGTGGTCCGCAGCCGGGATCACACCGCCGCAAATTACGTGAATGTCGTCGGCACGCTCCTGTTTCAGCGCGGCGATCAGTTCCGGCACGAGGGTCAGGTGGCCGGCAGCCAGCGTCGACACCCCGACCACGTGGACGTCGTTCTCGACCGCCTGCCGGGCGACCTCCGCCGGCGTCCCGAACAGCCCGCCGACGTCCACGTCGAAGCCGACATCCGCGAACGAGGTCGCGATCACCTTCGCGCCGCGATCGTGCCCGTCCTGTCCCAATTTCGCGACCAGGATGCGGGGCCGGCGGCCATGGCGTTCGGCGAACTGCGATGTGCGGCCGCGCAACGCGGTGAGCTCGTCGTCACTGGTCCTGGCGCGGGAATAGGCCCCGCCAGCCACCTGCACCAGCGCCGTGTGGCGGCCAAAGACGCCTTCCAGGGCCAGGGAGATCTCGCCCACGGTCGCCCGGGCGCGGGCCGCGTCGACGCTGAGCGCCAGCAGGTTGGCGTCGTCGGCAGCCGCCCCGGCGCTCAGCGCATCGAGCGCCCGCTGGCAGGCCTCCGAGTCCCGCTCGGCCCGCACCGACTTCAAGCGTTCGACCTGGCGCACCCGCACTTCTTCCGTGTCGATGGCGCGTACCTCCACGCCGGTCTCCTGATCGGTGCGATACCGGTTCACGCCCACGAGAACATCGCGCCCTTCGTCCAGACGCGCCTGACGGCTGGCGGCGGAGGTCTCGATGCGGAGTTTCGGCATCCCGCTTTCCACCGCCCGCGTCATGCCGCCCAGTTCCTCGACCTCGTCGATCAACGCGCCGGCCGAACTGACCAGTTGCTCGGTCAGGTGTTCCACGTAGTAGGAGCCGCCAAGCGGATCGATCGTCCGCGTGATGCCGGCTTCCGCCTGCAGGATCAGTTGCGTGTTCCGCGCAATCCTGGCCGACGTATCGGTAGGCAGAGCGATGGCCTCGTCAAACGCGTTCGTGTGCAGGGACTGGGTACCGCCCAGGACGGCCGCCAGCGCCTCGACCGTCGTGCGCACCACGTTGTTCAGGGGGTCCTGCTCCGCCAGCGACACGCCTGAGGTCTGGCAGTGCATGCGGAGCATCAACGAGCGGGGATCGCGCGGCGAGAACATCCGCGCCATGCGTTCGGCCCACAGCACCCGGGCAGCGCGCAGCTTGGCGGCCTCCATGAAGAAATTCATGCCGATGCCGAAGAAGAACGACAGCCGCGGCGCGAACTGATCGACCTCGAGCCCTCGCCCGAGCGCGGTCCGCACGTATTCGAGTCCATCCGCCAGCGTGAATGCCAGCTCCTGCACCGCCGTCGCCCCGGCTTCGTGCATGTGGTAGCCGGAGATCGATATGGAATTGAACCGGGGCATGTGGGAAGCGGTGTAGGCGATGACGTCGGCCACGATTCGCATCGATGGTCCGGGCGGATAGATGTACGTGTTCCGGACCATGAACTCCTTGAGGATGTCATTCTGAATCGTGCCGGTGAGGGCCTCGGTAGCGACTCCCTGTTCCTCGGCCGCCACGATGTACGCCGCCATCACCGGCAACACCGCCCCGTTCATGGTCATGGACACGCTCATCTGGTCGAGCGGAATGCCGTCGAACAGGATCTTCATGTCCTCGACGGAATCGATCGCCACGCCCGCCTTTCCGACATCGCCCTGGACGCGCGGATGGTCGGAGTCGTACCCGCGGTGGGTGGCCAGATCGAAGGCCACGGAAAGGCCCTTCTGGCCGGCGGCGAGATTTCGCCGGTAGAACGCGTTGGACTCCTCGGCCGTGGAGAAGCCGGCATATTGGCGGATGGTCCACGGTCGGCCCGTGAACATGGTGGCCCTGGGGCCGCGCAGGAACGGAGCGAATCCCGGCAGCCCGTTCGGGAGGCCGGAATCTCTGATATCGGCGGTCGTGTAGAGCGGTTTGACGTCAATGCCTTCCGGCGTCGCTTGCACGCGCCCGTCGGGGTCGCCGCCATATTCCCGGCGCGCGCGCTCGGCCCATTCGGCGAGGTCAGGAACCGGGAACGGATCGGTCATGGCTGAATTCGCACTGCCTTCAGATCGCAGCCCGATCTGCGTCGGGGCTCGGTACCGCGCACAAGCCCGGCGCGAAGGTCAGTGATCGGCCCGGTCGATCCACGGAAGCGGGCAAACCGGCACGCCCTCTTCACGCAACTCCCGGGCTTCCTCGCAGGTGGCCTCGCCGTAAATGCTCTTCTCTTCGCGTTCTCCCGCGTACATGGCCCGCGCCTCGGCCGGAAAGCGGTTACCCACGTACGTGCTGTTCTTCTCGACCGTCCGGCGCAGCTTGCGCAGGGCCTGCAGCATCGCAGCCTGCTCCTGCTTGCGCTCCGGCTCCCGGGCCTGCCCGCGGGCCGGCCGCTGCGCCATCGGCGCCTTCTTCACCTTCACCGTATCGCAAACTGGACAACGGATCTGGCCCTTGGCGGATTGCTGGTCATAGTCAGCCCCGCTCGGAAACCAGCCTTCGAAAACGTGGCCGCTGTCGCATTCGAGGTCGAAAAGGATCACTGGACGCGTTCGCCCCATTGCCAGACTGTTGCATTCTAGACCAATTGGCGGGGACGGGGCCATGCGGGAGACCAACTCCGAGGAGGGCGCACGGGCGAGGCAGCCCGGCGCCGCACCCTCTTCGTGGATCGTGCGACACGGCCGCGACATCGGCCGGGGTCACACCGTGCTTGACCTCGCCTGCGGGAGCGGGCGCCACGTGCGGCATTTCCTGGCACAGGGTTGTGAAGTTACCGGTGTCGACCGGGATCCGGGCGCCGCAGCCGGCATCCGCTGCGACCATTTCGAACGCATTGTGCAGGATCTCGAAGACGGCAGCCCCTGGCCGTTTCCGAAGCGCACCTTCGATGCGGTCATCGTGACCAACTACCTGCATCGCCCGCTCTTTCCCCACATCGTGGCCGCCGTCGCCGTCGGGGGCAGGCTGCTGTATGAGACGTTCGCTGCGGGAAACGAGCGGTTCGGCCGGCCCCGCGACCCCAGGTTTCTCCTGCGGCGCGGTGAATTGCTGACCGCGGTCGGCAATTCCCTGCGCGTGCTCGAATACGAAGATCTCGAGACGCCGCGGCCCGCCCGCGTTCAGCGAATCGCGGCCGTCCGCGACACTTCCGGTCCTGGCTGACACCTCGCGGCACCGCGACCGAGGGCCGGCGCCATCTGCCGCCGCTGCCTCGCGCGGCCGAAAGCCGTCAGCAGGTCGGCGGCGGCCCGGACCAGCGTCGCTGCACCGCCAGGCTCGGAACCATGTCTCGGGCCTCCGTGACGGCAGCCGGGTCCAGGTCCGCTACGACCAGTTCCGGCTCGTCCCCGGCCGCCGCGACCACCTGACCCCACGGGTCCACCACCATCGTGTGTCCCCACGTCCGGCGTCGGCCGTAATGCGTGCCGCACTGCGCCGGCGCGAAGACCCAGCTTCCCGTCTCGATCGCCCGGGCGCGGAGGAGCGTTTCCCAGTGAGCGCGCCCCGTGGGGCGGGTGAACGCCGAGGGGATGGAGAGAAACCAGGCGCCCGCCTTGGCAAGTGACTGATAGAGCTCCGGAAACCGGAGGTCGTAGCAAATCGTCATGCCCAGAATCCCCCAAGGCGTCTCGGCCGTGACGGCGCGGGTGCCGGAACGATAGCGCTCGGATTCCCGGTAACTTTCGCCTGACCCGGGATTGGCGTCGAACATGTGAATCTTGTCGTACCGGCGCACCACCGTTCCGTCGGCGTCGATCAGCAGCGAACGATTGGCCAACCTGCCGTCCGGGTCGTCCGACTCGACCGCGAGCGAGCCCAGCAGCACCCAGATCCCGGCATCGCACGCCGCCGCGCGCACGGCACGCGTGGCGGGGTGGGTTTCTTCAGCGGCAGCAGCAGCCTGCATTGCGCTTGCCGGGGCAAGCAACGGCGCGTTTTCCGGGAACGCCACCAGGTCCGCCCCGGCAGCCCGGGCGGCATGCACCTGCTGCTCGATGATGCCCAGGTTTGCAGGCAGATCTGGCGTGCTGGTGAGCTGCGCACAGGCCAGGCGGAAAGGTCTGGAGCGCTCAGACATCCCCGAGCAACCGGTCGAGTTCGCCCGATGCCGCGGCGGCGGCAAGCTCATCGGAACCGCCGACGTGGAAGCCGTTGATGAATATCTGGGGAGCCGTTCGCGCGCCGCCCGCCGCCGCCATCATCTCCGCCCGAAGCTCCAGGTTGCCGGTCACGTCGATCTCCCGGAAGGCAATGCCGCGGTCGCCGAGCAGGCGTTTCGCCCGATAGCAGAACCCGCAGAGCAACTGCGTGTAGACAACGACGTCGGGAGCCGTGCCCATGATGCCTCCTATGTGCCGATGGCCGCGCCGTCCTTGCGAGGGTCGGAGCCCGCCGACAAGACCCCATTGTCGGGATCGATCGAAATGGCTTGGCCGCCGCCGAACGGCAGGTCAGGGACGTCAACCGTGTGTCCGAGGCGCTCCAGCGCGTCTCGCGTCGAGCGGGGCACCCCCCGCTCACAACTCAGCACACCGTCGAAATGGAATGCCCGCGGGCAATCCAGCGCCTCCTGCACATCCATGCCAAAGTCCAGGACATTGGTCAAAAAATGCGCCTGGCCGACTGGCTGGAAGTGCCCGCCCATCACGCCGAAGGGCATCCAGGCGCGATCGCCCCGCACGGCCATCGCGGGGATGATCGTATGCATGGGGCGCTTGCCCGGCATGAGCTCGTTCGGATGGCCGGGGCTGAGTGAAAAGCCCGCTCCTCGATTGTGCAGCATCACACCGGATCCGGGTGCAAGGATCCCGCTTCCGAACGAATGGAACAGCGAATTGATGAACGACACCGCGTTTCGGTCGGCATCCACCACGGTGAGGTAGACCGTATCCCGGTGTTCGGGCAATTCCGGCGGCGCAAGGCCCGGAGTCATCCGCTGCACGTCAATCCGCGCGCGGAGCGCTTCGGCGTGTCCGTCGCTGAGCAGGGCCTCCACGGGCACCTCGGCGTGCTCCGGATCCGCCAGTCGCGCCGCACGTTCGCTGTACGCCAGTCGCGTCGCTTCGGCTTCAAGGTGAAAGCGCTCCGGGCCCAAGGGGTCCAGCCGCGCCAGATCGAACCCGCTCAGCACGTTCAGCATCAGGAGCGCGATGATGCCTTGCCCGTTCGGCGGGCACTCGTACACATCCACCCCGCGGTACCGCGTACGTATGGGCGTCACGTAGTTGACGGCGGCCGCCGCGAAGTCGTCCTCCGTGTGCACGCCGCCCACTGTCCGTAGCTTGCCGACAATGTCCTGTGCCACCGGCCCTTCGTAGAAGGCCTTTGCCCCGTGACTGGCGATGGCCTGCATGGTCTCGCCGAGGCGCGGCTGGCGATGCACCTGTCCCGCGCCGGGCGGACTTCCCTGCGGGAGAAACACGGCCGCAGCGTCCGGGTCCGCGTGAAGCTTGTCGCGTTCGCGGCTCCAGGCGTCCGCGATCACGTCGCCGACCGGATAGCCCTCGATCGCGTAGGCGATGGCCGGCGCCAGCACGCGGTCGAGGTCGAGACGGCCGTGGTCCGCGAGTAGGCGCTCCCAGGCGCGCACGGCACCGGGGACGGTCACCGCGTGCGGGCTGGTGAACGGGATCGCCCCTAACCCGGCGTCCCGCAGCGCGCCTGCCGCTGCCGCCGAGGGCGCGCGGCCCGAACCGTTCAGGGCGATGACTTCACCGCCGCCGGCCGGTGCGTACAAGCAGAAGACGTCGCCCCCGATTCCGGTTGAATGGGGCTCCACCACCGCCAGGACGGCCGCCGCGGTTACCGCCGCGTCGATCGCGTTGCCGCCTTCGCGCAGCACGTCGACGGCGGCCAAGGTGGCCAATGGATGAGACGTCGCGGCAGCGGTGTTGGTTCCGCGCACCGGGGAGCGGCCAGGCAGGTGAAGGTCACGCATGGGATCTGGGTCCAAGTGAAGTCGACGGCCACGTCGAGCACGAATGCCCTGGCACGCCCCGGGGCATTCTATTGGCAACACACGGGAGCGGTTGTGCGGTCGGTCGGCGGCCTATCGGTGACCCTTCCGGGGCTCGCTGGCGCTCACGGTGCAGTCACGCCAAGCGCACCGGCCGGGCCCGCGGGCGGCCTTGAGACGAGGGGACGTGCGGTTGGCGCCGACGTTCCTGCCCCCCTGGCAACCCGCCGTACCGGTGTCATACGATGGCCGCTCGGTACGGTCGCCTCCAGGCGTTGCGTATCTTGACCCGTTGATACCCCGTCACTACAGTTGTCAATGCATCCTGAGGGGTTGACGCACCCCACCAACCTGCAGCCCGTGCAAGGTGGTTTCCCGCTGGGGAGATGCGGCCGGACGGCAATCACGGGCGTCAGCCTCCTCAGCGCCGCGCCGAAGGAGGTACTCATGTCGCACGGCTCCGGGCCCGGGTCTTCGGGCAAGCGCGCGGTTTGGCCGTCAGCCCCTGAGCGTTCCGCCGGCCTTCGGCAGCCGCGGCCATTTCGGGGCGTCCCGACGGGGCCCGCCGCATCGGCACCACCGTCCGGGTCACGATGACACGGCCGTCCATCAGCTTCGAGTTTTTCCCGCCCGCGGATGCGGGCGCCGTGCAGCGCCTGCAGCGGGTCATGAATCTGCTGGTCCGGCTCGGACCCGACTTCTTTTCAGTCACCTATGGCGCCGACGGCTCCACCCGCTCGCGCACCGAACGGCTCGTCTGCTGGATCCGCCAGGAGCTTCCCGTGCCGCCGGCCGCTCATCTGACCTGCGTTGGGTCGACCCGGTCTCAGACCGACGCCCTGGCCCGGCGCTGGTGGTCGCTCGGGATCCGACACATCGTGGCACTCCGAGGCGACCCGCCGAAAGGCACCGATCGGTACTGCCCGGAACCGGGCGGCTACCGCCATGCGGCCGATCTCGTGCGCGGCATCCGGGCTGCCGCCGATTTCGAGATTTCGGTGGCAGGCTATCCGGAGCCACACCCCGAATCTCCGTCACCGGCAGCGGATATCGAGAACCTGAAGGCCAAGGTGGACGCCGGTGCCGATCGGGTTCTCACGCAATACTTTTTCGACAATGCGTGTTTCCTGCGCTTCCGGGACCGATGTAGCACCGCCGGCATTACGGCGCCGATCGTGCCCGGGATACTGCCGGTCACCGATTTCGCGCGGGTCGCGGAATTCAGCCGCCGCTGCGGCGTGACGATCCCGCCGCACATGGTGGCGATCTTCGAACCCCTGGACACCGACGCCCGCACCCGCGAAATGATTGCCGCCGGCGCTGCGGTGTCGCAATGCGAAGATCTCCGGCGCGAGGGCGTGAACGCATTCCACTTCTACACGTTGAACCGCGCCCGGCTCAGTTACGCGATCTGCTGGTGGCTGGGCCTCCGGGGACGCATCGAGGCGCCGTCGGCCGGGGCGGCGGACCCGAACGCATGAGCGGGCCGGCTGCGGATGCCGCCGTCCGGCGGCGGGAGCTGGAGCGCCGCATCCGCGAACGGATTCTGCTGCTTGACGGCGCGTTCGGCACCATGTTGCAGGGGCGGGGTCTCGAGGAACGTGACTACCGAGGAGGGCGCTTCCGGGAGCATCCGCACGACCTTGCGGGCAACTTCGACATCCTCTGCCTGACCCGTCCGGACGTGGTGGCGGATGTTCACGACGCCTATCTCGGAGTCGGCGCCGACATCATCGAAACCTGCACCTTCAGCGCGACGTCCATCGCCCAGGCGGACTACGGGACCGGAGATCTGGCCCGAGAGATCAACTGCGCGGCGGCCCGCATCGCCCGGGAGGTCGCCGCCCGCCACGAAACCGACGGCCGGCCGCGCTTCGTGGCCGGAGCCCTCGGTCCGACCAATCGGACAGCTTCGGTTTCACCGGTGGTCGAAGACCCGGCCGCCCGCAACGTCACCTACGACGAACTCCGCCGCGCGTACCGGACGGCCGTACTCGGCTTGATCGAGGGCGGCGCGGACATGCTGCTGGTCGAGACGGTGTTCGACACCCTGAACGGCAAGGCCGCGCTGCATGCCATCGCCGAGGTGTTCGATCGCGCCGGGATCAGGCTACCGGTCATGATCTCCGGCACGATCACGGATTCGTCGGGCCGGACGCTGACCGGCCAGACACCCGCAGCGTTCTGGGCGTCCGTGCGCCACGCCCGGCCGTTTTCGATCGGCTTCAACTGCGCGCTGGGGGCGCGGGAGCTTCGCCCGCATCTGCAGGAGATCGCTCATCTCGCCGACCGGCCGGTGTGTCTATATCCGAATGCGGGGCTCCCCAACGCCTTCGGCGGCTACGACGAAACGCCGACGAGCATGGCCGCCGACCTCGGCGAGTTCGCCGAGAACGGATGGCTGAACATCGCGGGCGGTTGCTGCGGGACCACGCCCGAGCACATCGCCGCCATCCGGGAAGCCGTCATCGACAAAGCTCCGCGAACGGCGGCGCCGACGATGTCGTACTGCTTCCTGTCGGGACTGGAGCCGCTCGCCATCAACCAGGACACCGGCTTCGTCAATGTCGGCGAGCGCACCAACGTCACCGGTTCGGCCCGGTTCCGGCGACTGGTGCTGGACGGGGACTTCGACGCGGCGCTGGAGGTGGCCCGCGACCAGGTCCGGAACGGCGCCCAGATCATCGACATCAATCTCGACGAAGCGATGCTCGATGTGGAAGAAGCGATGACGCGGTTCCTCCGCCTGATTGCCGCGGAGCCGGAAATCAGCCGGGTGCCGCTGATGCTGGATTCCTCGAGTTGGTCCGTACTGGAGGCGGGCCTCAGGAACGTCCAGGGCAAGCCCATCGTGAATTCGATCAGCCTCAAGGAAGGCGAGGCGGTGTTCCGCCAGCAGGCAGAAACGGTCCTGCGACACGGCGCTGCCGTCGTGGTGATGGCGTTCGACGAACAGGGACAGGCTGAGACGGCCGAACGAAAGGTCGAGATCTGCGGGCGCGCATACCGGATCCTGGTGGACGAGGTCGGCTTCCCCCCCGAGGACATCATCTTCGATCCCAACATCTTTGCCGTGGCCACCGGCATCGAGGAGCACGACGATTACGCGGTCGCGTTTCTTGAGGCCTGCCGTCAGATCAAGGCAACGCTGCCCGGAAGCCTCGTGTCCGGGGGTCTCTCCAATCTCTCCTTTTCGTTCCGCGGCAACGACGGCGTCCGCAAGGCCATGCACTCGGTGTTCCTGTACCACGCCATCGCGGCCGGACTCGACATGGCGATCGTCAACGCGGGGCAGCTTGCCGTCTACGCGGATCTTCCCGCGCCGCTCCGGGAAACGGTGGAGGACGTCGTCCTCAACCGACAGCCGGACGCCGCGCAGCGTCTGCTGGAGATGGCCGGACCAGCCCGTGCCCTCGAGACCGAAGACGAAACGGACCCCGAATGGCGCCGCAAGCCCGTCAGTGAGCGGCTGATGCACTCGCTGGTCGAGGGAATCACCGAGTTCATCGTCGAGGACGTCGAGATCGCCCGCCAGCAAGTGGAGGATCCGCTCGACGTCATCGAGGGCCCGTTGATGGACGGCATGAGCCGGGTGGGCGACCTGTTCGGTTCGGGGCAGATGTTCCTGCCCCAAGTCGTCAAGAGCGCCCGGGTCATGAAACAGGCAGTTAACCACCTGGAGCCGTTCATCGAAGCGCGCAAGCAGGGGCGGGCCCGCGCCCGGGGGCGCATCGTGCTTGCCACCGTGAAAGGCGATGTGCACGACATCGGCAAGAACATCGTCGGCGTCGTGCTCGGGTGCAACCACTTCGAGATCATTGACCTTGGCGTCATGGTTCCATCTGCGGCAATCCTGGAGGCCGCGCGTGACAACGACGCCGACATGGTGGGACTGTCAGGGCTGATCACGCCGTCGCTCCGTGAAATGACCCTGGTCGCCGGCGAGATGGAGCGCGAAGCGCTCCGCATCCCGCTTCTGATCGGCGGCGCGACCACCTCCAAGGCCCATACGGCGGTGAAGATCGCGCCGGAGTACTCCGGCCCGGTCGTTCACGTGGCCGACGCATCGCGCGCCGTTACCGTCGTGTCCAGCCTCGCCAGCAGCGCGCGCGCCCCGACGCTGGTTGCCGAAGTGCAGGAGGAATACGGCAGGATCCGCCGCCAGCACGGTGATCGACGCGAACGCTCCAACCGCTTGCCGCTTGCGGAAGCGCGGAAGCGGCGAATCCGCATCGACTGGGACAACGGCATCCCGCCGCCTCCATGCGACACCGATCTGCTCCACTTTGCGACCTACGACCTCGATGAGCTTGTGGAGCGAATTGACTGGACACCGTTCTTCCACACTTGGGAACTCACGGGCAAGTGGCCCCAGATTCTGGATGACCCGGTGGTCGGCGAGGCCGCCCAGGGGCTCTTGCGGGACGCCCAGGCCATGCTGCGGCGGATCGTGGACGAGCAGCTGTTGGAAGCTCGGGGGGTCATCCGGATGTTCCCGGCCAACGCCGTCGATGACGACGTCGAGGTGTACGCCGACGCCACCCGGTCCGACGTGCGGGCGCGGTTCGTCTTCCTTCGCCAGCAGATGGACAAGTCCGCCGGCCGCCCCAACCTTTGCCTGGCCGATTTCGTCGCCCCCAAGACAACGGGGCTTGCCGATCACATCGGCGCGTTCGCCGTCACGGCCGGCATCGGTATGGAAGCCGCGAGGGAAGGCCAGGATGCCTACGCCGAAATCCTTCTCCAGTCGCTGGCCGATCGTCTCGCCGAAGCCTTTGCAGAACGCATGCACGAAAGGGTTCGCAAGGAGTTCTGGGGTTACGCGCCCGACGAGCGCCTGGACAACGAGGCCCTGATCGACGAGGCGTACCAAGGCATCCGCCCGGCTCCGGGATATCCGGCCTGTCCCGATCACAGCGAGAAGCGCACGTTGTTTCAATTGTTGGACGCCGACGCCCGCGCCGGCATTACCCTCACCAACAACTTCGCGATGATGCCGGCCGCGTCCGTCTCCGGTCTCTACTTCGCCCATCCGGAGACGAGATACTTCGGCGTGGGCAGGATTGGCCGCGATCAGGTGGAGGACTACGCCCGGCGAAAAGGGTTCTCGGTGCCGGAAGCCGAGGAAACGCTTGCCGCCAATCTTGGGTACGCCCCGGAGGACTGCTAGCCCGCAGATTGCGGCGGCGTGCAGACCGGGTTCGCGAACGCCGAGCCGCCGTGTGTTCGCTTGACGATTCCGTGAGAGGCGGTTAGCGTCCGAATTGCCCGTTTCCACGGGTATTGGTGCGGGAATCAGCTGATCGTGGCGGACGAAACGCCCAACGGCCGCGATGTTCCGCCGGATCTTTCCCGTCTCGCGGATCGCCTGGCCGATGACAAGTCGTCTTCGTCCGGCAACGTTCGATCTGACCGAGGCGCTCGCGGTAAGGCTTTCGGCGGGGCGCTAAAGGTATCTTCCGAAATGATTGCGGGTATCGCCCTGGGCGGTGGGGCCGGCTGGCTGCTTGATGACTGGCTGGACACGTCGCCAACGTTGTTGATCATCTGCGTCGGGCTCGGGTTCGCCGCTGGTCTCCGCAACGTGTTTCGCACTGCCCAAGGTTTCAACCGGCGGCAACCGGACCAAGAACAGAATTCTCCGCCTCAAGATCCGCCCTCCGGAACGTAACGCTCAATGGCAACCGACAGCAGCGCGAGTGGCGACGCGGCCCACGGCCCGCTCGAACAGTTCGAGATCGTCGCCCTCGAACCCATTCGAATCGGGGGGCTCGACCTCTCGTTTACCAATTCAGCTCTCTGGATGCTGATTGCCGTTGCCACCATCGCGGTGGTGTTCGCCGGCGGCATGCGGCGGCGCGCAATCGTTCCCGGGCGATGGCAAGCGGCGGTGGAACTGACCTACCGGTTCGTGGCCAACATGCTGCAGGACAACGTCGGTCCGCAGGGGGCTCGCTACTTCCCGTTTATTTTCAGCCTGTTCCTGTTCATCCTTTTCGGAAATCTCCTGGGGATGGTGCCCTACAGCTTCACGTACACCAGCCACATTGCCGTGACGTTCACCATGGCGGCCGTGGTATTCGTCGGCGTGACGGTCATCGGGCTGGTGCGACACGGAGTCCGGTTCCTCTCGGTCTTCGTCCCGTCCGGTGTCCCGATCGCGCTCATCCCGTTGATGGTGCCGATCGAGATCATCAGCTATTTCGTCCGACCGGTCAGCCTTTCCCTGCGCCTGTTCGCCAACATGATGGCCGGGCATACGATGCTCAAGGTCTTCGGGGGCTTTGTCGGCCTCCTGCTGTCCGCCGGCCTCGGGCTCCTGGCGCCGGTGTCGATCATCCTGATCGTGATCCTGACCGGCTTTGAGCTGCTGATAGCAGCCATTCAGGCCTATGTCTTCGCTGTCCTGAGCTGCCTGTACCTGAGTGACGCGCTGGACCTTCACCACTAAGTTCCGTTCTTCATTTCACTTTCACCCTCCTCCCGAAAGGATTATCCCGTGGAAACAGAAGCTGCCAGGCTGATCGGCGCCGGTCTTGCCACCATCGCGCTCGCTGGAGCCGGTATCGGCATCGGCAACATCTTCGGAAACTACGTTTCTGCCGCCATTCGCAATCCGTCAGCCGCGCCCAAGGTCTTTGGCAACGTGCTGTTGGGATTTGCCCTGACGGAGGCAATCGCACTGTTCGCACTGCTGATTGCGTTTCTGATTCTCTTCGCCGTCTAGCCCGAATTGCTGCCGATGGCTCGCCGCTTCAGCGCCGTTTGCTCGATTGCGACCGCCGCGTTGCTCCCAGTTGTGGCGTCCGCGGAGGGCAACATGCCGCAACTCCGCGTGGAAACGTTCCCGTCCCAGATTTTCTGGTTGGTGGTTACGTTCTCGCTGCTCTACGTGGTGATCAGCCGGATCGTGCTGCCGCAGGTGCGAACCACCCTGCGGGCCCGCGAAACGCGGATCGGGGCTGACAGGGAACAGGCGGACGAGCTTCGCAAGGAAGCTGAAGCGGCGCACCTCCGCGGGAGTGAGGCCCTTGCGGCCGCCCGTGCCGACAGCGAACGGCTGCTCCGGGAAGCGCACGACCAGGCGACCGTGGCCTTCCGGACGGAAACCCAGCGTCTGCAGGAGGCGCTGGAAAACGAGAGGGTCGAGGCGGAGGCTCGCATCGAAACGAGTCGCGCGGAGGCGCTCCGGGACGCCGAGGCTGCGGCCACGGAGCTCGTGCGGTCGCTCACGAGCGCCCTGACGACCGTGCAAATCGACGACGCGGCATTGTCCCGGGTCGTCGCCCAGGCCGCCCGAGCGAAGACGTCATGACGTGGTCCGTACTGGCGCAGGATCCGTCCTTCTGGGTCGCGGTATCGTTCGTCCTGTTCGTGGGCGCCTTCGGACGCCTGTTGTTCCGGAAGCTTGCCGCTGTTCTGGATGCACACCGGAACGCGGTACGCGATGAACTGGACAGCGCGGCAGCTCTCCACGCCGAGGCGCAATCCCTCCGGGACCGCTACACCGACGAGGCCGCGGAAGCCGAGAAGACGGCCAGGGAAATTCGGGCCCGGGCGCAAGAGACTGCCGGGCAGATTGCCGCAGCTTCAGATCAGCGGCTGCAGGCGCACCTCTCCCGGATGCGTGCGCGCGCCACGGAAGAGATTGCCCGCACCGAGGAGGCCGCGCGGCAGATGTACCGGGAGCGGGTGGCTGACCTGGTACTGGAAGCATCGACTCGCCTGCTTCGCGAACGAATTGACGCCGAAACCCAGCTTTCCCTGGTTCAGCAGACAGTTGACAGCCTTGGACGGTCACTGAAGCAGCGGCAAGCGTGAAACCTTCTGTGGTGAACATGCTCCCTGCCTGCCCCAAATGATGTCCATGTCCGAGACCCCGAACGTCAAGACGCCGTGGCATGGCACAACGGTGCTGTCGGTTCGGCGGGCAGGAACCGTGGTCATTGCCGGAGACGGGCAGGTCACCCAGGGCGACACCGTCATCAAGGCCAACGCCCGCAAGGTGCGCCGCCTCGCCGGCGGCGCCGTGCTGGCAGGATTTGCGGGCGCGACCGCCGACGCCTTCACCCTCTTCGACCGGCTGGACGCCAAGCTCGAGCGGCATCCGGGCCAGCTGATGCGGGCATGTGTTGAATTGGCCCGCGACTGGCGAACCGACAGGTACCTTCGCCGCCTGGAGGCGGTCATGGCAGTAGCGGATCGCGAGGTGTCACTGCTGGTATCCGGTGTCGGGGACGTTGTGGAACCGGCGGACGGCCTCATCGGCATCGGGTCAGGAGGAGGTTTCGCCCTGGCTGCGGCCCGCGCCCTCAGCGAAGTCGAGGGGCTGGATGCCGAGGACATCGCCCGGCGGTCGCTGGCCGTCGCCGCGGAACTCTGCATCTACACGAACCACCAGATTTCCGTCGAAGTCATCCACCAATGACCGCGTTTACACCACGCGAGATCGTCGCGGAGCTCGATCGATTCATTGTGGGCCAGCGGGCGGCAAAGCGGTCGGTGGCCATCGCGCTTCGGAATCGCTGGCGCCGCCAGCAGCTGGAACCGCCGCTGCGGGAGGAAATCCTCCCCAAGAACATCCTGATGATGGGGCCCACCGGTGTCGGCAAGACCGAGATTGCGCGTCGTCTCGCGAAGCTGGCGCAAGCACCGTTCATCAAGGTGGAGGCGACGAAGTTCACCGAAGTGGGCTACGTCGGCCGCGACGTCGAGTCGATCATCCGCGACCTGGTCGAAAGCGCGATCATGATCACGCGGACCAGACTGCAGCATGAAGTGGCGACGCGCGCCGAGGCAGCCGCCGAGAAGCGCGTCATCGATGTGCTTGCGGGGCCGTCGGCCTCGCGTGACACCCGCCAAAAGATGCGCGAGAAACTTCGGTCCGGCCAGCTTGATGAGCAGGAAATCGAAATCGAGGTGAGCGAGAGCCCGGGCGGCTTCCCCTCATTCGAACTGCCGGGCGTGCCAGGAACACACGTCGGCATGGTCAACCTGGGTGAACTTCTGGGCAAGTCGTTCGGCAATGTCACGCAAAAGCGTCGCATGACGGTGGGCGAGAGCCATAACGTCCTGATCGAGGAAGAAAGCAATCGGCTGATCGACGACGATGAACTGCATCGCACCGCGATTGACGCGGTGGAACAGAACGGAATCGTGTTCCTGGACGAGATCGACAAGATCACGCGCGCTGAAGACCGCGCCGGGGCGGACGTGAGCCGAGAGGGCGTGCAACGCGACCTTCTGCCGTTAATCGAGGGCACGGTGGTACCCACCAAGCACGGTCAGGTCCGAACCGGCCACATCCTGTTCATTGCCTCCGGCGCATTTCACCTCGCCAAACCTTCCGACCTGCTGCCCGAATTGCAGGGCCGCCTCCCCATCAGGGTGAGCCTGGACCCGCTGTCCGAAGCCGACCTGGTTCGCATCCTCACGGAGCCGGAGAACAGCTTGACCCGGCAATATGAGGCCTTGCTCGCGACTGACGGCGTCAAGCTGGAATTCCGGGATGACGGCATCAGCGCCTTGGCCAGATTGGCCGCCGAGGCCAATCACACGGTCGAGAATATCGGCGCGCGCCGGCTCCACACGATTTGCGAGCGGCTGCTTGAGGACATCAGTTTTTCGGCCACAGATCGGTCGGACGAAGTGGTAACCATCGATGAGCAGTTTGTGCTCAAGACCCTCAGTGACGAAATCGACCAGAGCGATCTGAACCGATTTATTCTGTGACCCGTTGACCCGCGCAAGCTCCGGATTGCCGGAAGCCATTGACTGCGGGAACTGCGGCGCGGCAATCCTTCCGCCGTTCCTCTGCCAGACGCTACTCGGCATCGGTAGGTCGGGGAGCTGGCAGCGTCCGCGCCAACCCTGCAGTCCGCGCAGCCCGCCGGAACGGCCCTCCAATGTATTGTGCCGGCTGCGTAGAAGGGGGTACGGCGAATGACGGCAGAAAGGCTTGAAGACCACCCGCAGCGCTATGCGCTGTCGAACGAGTTGCATGCCCGTCCTTTTCCTGAATTGCGCGCCCCGTGCCACGCCGTAGTGCTCGCCATCAAACAGTCTGGCCAAGCTGAGAACCGCGACCCGGAAGCCGACCGGGCGCATCTCCATGACCTGTTGAACCGACACGGAGCGGACCATCCCCCTCCGGATGGCAATCATTTTTCCGGTCGGCTGGGCCGCAATCTGCTGAAATGGGAACGTCACACCGAATTCGTCACCTACACGATCTATGCCGATGGCGTGGCCGGGGTTCCGTTTACCGGCTCGATCGCGACGACGTTCCCTCGTGACTGGCTCAATCAAGCCCCCGGCAAGGTTCTTACGTCAGTGCTGGTCAGGGTCGAGCTGGCCGAATCGGTGCCGGACCTCGACGAGGCCGACTATGACCGGATGCGGGACTGGTTCGTGCCGGAAAGCCTCGCCATGTCCAGCGTTGTCGACCAGCAGGCCATAGCTGCCAGCGATTTCCGCATCGATACGGCGGGGCATGTTCGGTTTGCGTTGTTGGCGCGTGCCTATATCGGCCCGCGCCGACTGGGGCGAATCGTCCAACGCCTTGTGGAGATCGAGACCTACAAGTCCATGGCAATGTTGGCCTTGCCGGCGGCGCGGGAAGTAGCCGCACGCGTGGCGGAACTCGATAGGGAAATGACCTCACTGGTTCGAACCATGGTCACATCCGGCGGAGGCGAATCCGAGACGCTGGACAGGCTTCTCTCGATGTCCGCTGAAATCGAGGCCCTCTCGTCATCCTCGGCATTCCGTTTCGGCGCCGCAGAAGCCTATGCGGCCATTGTGCACGAACGGATCAGTGCACTACGGGAAGAACGAGTAAAGGGGCGGCAGACCCTGGCAGAGTTCATGCTGCGGCGTTTTGATCCCGCAATGCGAACCTGCAGCTCCGCCAAGAACCGGCTGGACGAGCTCTCTCAGCGTGCGACGCGAGCAGCCACGCTGCTGCGCACGCGCGTAGAAGTGAACATCGCGGCACAGAACCGCAGCCTTCTCAAAAGCATGGATCGCCGTGCCGCCCTCCAGTTGCGGCTGCAACAAATGGTCGAGGGTTTGTCGGTCGTCGCCATCAGCTATTACGCCGTCAGTCTCACTGGATACATCCTGGCCCCGATTTCTCGGCATCTGAATGCAGACGAGGCGCAGCTCCAGGCAATGGTGGCAATCCCAATCATCGGCGTCGTTTGGTGGATGATCCGGAGGCTCCGCCAGCGAGTGACGGAACGCCGTTGACCGGCGATGACTGCAATTTTCCAGGATGGGTCGCATGATCACAGTATGATCCATCTATGATCTGTATCTGGCCGCGCGCAGTTGTGTCGGCGCACTCCGTTGTCAGATCGCTCTGCCGCCTGCCATCAATCCGTTCGGCTCCCTCGAAAGACACGTCATGACGTCGAGCCTGATCTCACCCTCACTCTTTGATTTCCTGCGTGACCTCAAGGCCAACAACGACCGGCCATGGTTCGAGGCGAACAAGGAGCGCTACCAGTCTGAAGTGCGTGACCCGATGCTTGAATTCATCGGTGCGTTTGCGGAGCCGCTTTCCGAAATCAGCCCGCATTTTCGCGCCGACACGCGGCCACACGGCGGCTCCCTATTCCGGATCTACCGTGACACGCGCTTCTCCAAGGACAAGACACCCTACAAGGTCAACGTCGGCGCACACTTTCGTCATGTCGCCGGCCGGGACGCGCACGCACCTGGCTTCTATCTCCATCTGGAGCCAGACGCATGCTTCGCAGGCTGTGGCGTATGGCGCCCCGATAGCGGGACGCTTGGACGCATTCGCGACGCGATCGTCGATCATTCAAAGGAATGGGTGTCGATCACGACCGCTTCCGCCTTCCAGAAAATCTTTGAACTCAGGGGCCAGTCGCTCAGGCGTCCACCGAGGGGTTACGATCCCGAGCACCCGTTGATCGAAGACCTCAAGCGCAAGGACTTCATTGCGTTGGCAACCTTCTCCGAGTCTGATGCGGTCAGGCCCGAATTCTTCCGTCAATTTGTCTCCATCGCCCAAGAGGGCTCCGGCTTTGTTCGATTCTTGTCACGCGCCGTTGGAGTTCCCTGCTAGACCTCTCGCAACACGCCTCTGGGAAAGTTCACCATGACCGACACTTGGGAAGTCACGGCGGTCCGCTACGGAACACATGCGAACCGGAAGCGCCACGAAAACTTCATCGGGGCGGACCCGCACGATGGAGACATGCCGCTCGACTACTTCGTTTGGCTGATTCGAAATGAAGAGCGATCCATTGTGGTGGATGTCGGCTTCGATGAGGCCGAGGGCAAGCGGCGTGGCCGCACCGTGGAACGGGCCCCGCGCGACGGACTGGCCATGCTTGGGGTTGATAGCTCCAAGGTGCGCGACGTCATCATCACACACCTGCACTATGACCACGCGGGCACGATCGATCATTTCGCCGAGGCCAACTTCCACCTGCAGGAACGGGAAATGCACTTCGCGACGGGCCCGCATATGGCGCGTCGCGCATTCGCCACGCCGTACACGCCGGATCACGTGTGCAATTTGGTCCGAAAGGCCTTCCAAGGAAGGGTTGTGTTTCATGACGGTGATCGGGAAATCGCCCCCGGGGTGTCCGTACATCTTCTTGGCGGCCACACCATGGGCCTGCAGTGCGTTCGGGTGCGCACTCGAAGAGGATGGGTAGTACTTGCCTCCGATGCAGCGCATTTCTTTGAAAACATGGAACAATCTGCGCCGTTTCCGATCGTCTTTTCCGTCGCTGACATGCTCAAGGGGCATGATCGCATTGCCAGCCTTGCCGACAGCGCCGACCACATCGTTCCCGGCCATGATCCGCTGGTGACAACGATCTACCCGGCTTACAGCGACGCACTGAAAGGGATTGTCTTCCGGCTAGACGTCGACCCTAGAGGTCGCTAGACCCATTCTCGGCACCAACATTGAATTTCGGTGCCTATTGCCGACATCCGACTGCCGGAGGTTTCGCAACAGTGGTCCGCGGCGCCTGATATTGCCGGACACATGTTTCACGTGAAACACTAAGTCGCGGCCACGGACATGTCGGCTCATGCCCGGATCGACATCTTCCTCAGGTGTGCAACAACCGCCGTCAAAGCCGCCGGGGTTACACCGGGTAAACGCGAAGCTGACGCCAGAGTAGACGGGCGGCCCGTTTGCAATGCCTCGGTTGCCTCGGCGGACAGGCCTCCGACTGAGTCGTAGTCAATGCTGTCGGGAAGCCGGACGGCCGCATCGCGCCGGTACGCACGAATGTCCTCGTCTTGTCGTGCCCTGTAGGGAGCGTACAGCGCGTCGGCCTCCAGAATGCCATGCAGCGACGCGTCAATGGCGTTCAACTCCGGGCAGATCTGAGCAAGCTTCGCAATGGTCACGTCGGGATAGCCCAGATACTTCATGGCCGATCGACGTCCGCCGTCATCAGAAGCTGCGATGCCGTGACGCCGTACGGACGAAGTACTGACCCGAGTTTCCTGAAGCAGCCGGCGCGCCGCCTCAAGCTTGGCTGACTTCTCGGCGAATATGCGTGAGCGCAAGGTTCCGACCACGCCTGCCGCCTCACCTCTTCGGGTCAGGCGTTCGTCGGCATTGTCAGCCCGCAAATGCAGCCGGTATTCCGAGCGCGACGTGAGCATGCGGTAAGGCTCCGGCGCGCCCCTGGTCGTGAGATCGTCGATCAAGACACCGACATATGCCTCGGCCCGGTCCAACACGAACGCGTGTTGGCCTGACGAATGACCCGCCGCATTGATGCCGGCGATCACACCTTGTGCGGCTGCCTCTTCGTAACCGGTTGTGCCATTGATCTGGCCCGCAAAATACAGCCCGCGGATCCGCTTGGTCTCCAACGTTGGATGCAGTTCCCGAGGGTCGACGTAGTCGTATTCGATGGCGTACCCCGGCCGGACCATCCGCACGGTTTCCAACCCCTTGATCAACGAAAGCATCTGTTCCTGGACCGGCGCCGGCAATGACGTCGAAATCCCGTTGGGATAAACTGTTGAATCCTCGTAACCTTCCGGCTCAAGAAAGATCTGGTGCCGTGGCCGCGAAGCAAACCGCACGACCTTGTCCTCGATTGATGGGCAGTATCGTGGTCCGCTTCCCTCAATTTGGCCCGAATGCATCGGTGTCCGATGCAGGTTGTCCCGAACCAACCGATGCATCGCGTCGTTCGTCCAGGTGATATGGCACGGGATCTGCGGTCGGCGAATTCGCTGAGTCATCAGCGACAATGGTTCCGGTACGGGATCTCCTTCCTGCACCTCCAGATCGTTCCAGCGGATGGTTGTGCCGTCCAGACGAGGTGGCGTGCCGGTCTTCAATCGGCCCATTTGAAATCCGGACGCAGCGAGACGCTCGGCAAGCCGCGTGGCAGGAGCCTCGCCGGCACGGCCAGCCGGCGTCCGCGACTCGCCCACGTGGATCATGCCCCTCAGAAACGTTCCCGTGGCAATGACGACGGCGCCCGCCCGGAGAGTCCTGCCGTCTCCCAATACGATGCCGGTTACCTGCCGATCTCGGTCTAGTACGAGATCTTCAACGGATCCTTCCACGATCTCGAGGTTCGCCTGTTCGCGCAGCAATCCCTGCATGGCCGCGCGATACAGCTTGCGGTCCGCCTGGCATCTCGGTCCATGCACTGCCGGCCCGCGACTGCGGTTAAGTACGCGGAACTGCATACCGGCCAAGTCTGCGGCGCGGGCAATCAGTCCATCCAACGCATCGACCTCGCGCATGAGATGACCTTTGCCCACCCCGCCAAATGCCGGGTTACACGACATGGCGCCGACGGTAGCGAAGCTGTGGGTGACCAGGCCCGTGCGGGCCCCCATGCGCGCAGCGGCCGCAGCTGCCTCACAGCCGGCGTGCCCGCCACCGACAACCAAGACATCAAACCACTGTGGGTTGATCAGATTCTTCCGCATTGGAACCTGTCTTCTGGTTGAACGACGCTCCCGCCAACGCCTGGGCACGTCACGGCATGCCGATGCTTCGGGAACTATATCGAGTAATGCCCAAACTGGCGGCTACCAGCGGTCGAAAGACCGCCACCAAGCCCACGTTGCCCAGATGCAGACTACGACGAACAGCAACACCAGGAACGAACCCGCCAGCAGGTCGAGAAACTCAACCATACGCTACTCCTCACTCGGGTTG
>VXPW01000065.1:46290-49508 GCA_009839325.1 Rhodospirillales bacterium | reverse complement strand
GCGTCCTCGATGGGATACGGAACTTGACGCCCGGCCAGCAGGCAGACGGCGACATCTTCGCCCTGGCTGGTGTAGTGGTCGACCGGCGGGATTTCGACAATTTCGTCCGGAACCGGCCCCGGATAGCTGCCTCCGCCAATAAACAGGCGGCAAGCACGGTCCGGCTCCATTACAAAGGGGAATTCCGCTCTTAGCCATGCTTCCGTGCCGAGCACGATCAGGCTCTGGTGGCGGGCGACTTGGGTAGAACAGACGAAGCTGGCCTGGCCGGCAGGAAACTCCAGAATCGCGGACGCCAATCGGTCCGTTCCGAAAGTAGGATCAAGCTCCAGCAGCGCATTGACGCGCGTCGGCTCCGAAGCGAACACAAACCTAGAAATAACAGTAGGATAACAGCCGATATCGTAGACTCCGCCGCCGCCGGTCTCTCGTTGGTTTCGAATGTCCAGTGGGTCATGATTGGAATAGGCGAAGACGCCCTGAACCGCGCGCACTTCGCCCAGCCGTCCGGAGGAGATAATTTCGCGCACTCTCTTCCACTGCGGATGATGCCGCACCATGAACGCTTCCTGGACCTGGCGTCCGGTACGGTCACGCACGTCAAGCAGTGTTTCGGCTTCAGCCGCCGTCAGCGCAATCGGTTTTTCGCAAAGAACGTGCTTGCCTGCCTCAAGTGCCCGCACCGTCCACGGCACGTGCAGATGGTTGGGCAACGGATTGTAGATTGCGTCTATGGCATCATCATCGAGGAGCTCCCGGTAGCTCCCGTAACTGCGCGGAATGTCCAGAGAGGTGGCCGCGGCCTGCGCGCGCGCCGGGTCACGGGAGGCAATCGCCTCTATCGAGCAATGTTCGCCTGCCTGCATGGCCGGGATGACTTTCTCGGCAGCGATGCGCGCGACACCCAGAACTCCCCACCGGATCGACGCCATAGCCTGCTCCCGCCATATCTGTCGCATCCAGCGTGACAGAGTTACAGTCCGGTTTCTAGTCTCGATCACCTCGCAGCGGTCTTACAGGCAACCCTATGAAAATCATCAGCATTTCCGCCGATTGGCTTCACGTGCCCATCGCCACGGAGCGCCAGCATCGCTCAGATTTTGGTGCCGTAGATTCTTTCGATTCTGCCTTGGTCAGGATCGAAACCGAAGACGGTGTGACTGGTTTTGGGGAAGCCAAGGCGCAGGTGGGAAGCGTCGCCAACTGCCAGGCCCTGTGCTCTCTCATCGAAGCGGAACTCGGCCCTGTACTGGTCGGGCAAGACGCCCGTGACATCTCGCGTCTCTGGGACGTCATGTACAACGGGTCGCGCGCTCACTACGCAATCCAACGAGGCCATGTTTTTCCAATCATGGGACGCCGTGGCATCACCATGGCCGCAATCAGCGGGGTCGACATCGCGCTGTGGGACCTCCTCGGAAAATCGCTCGGAGTCCCAGTCTGGCGATTGCTGGGTGGCCGGCGCCAGGAGCGGATGCCGGCGTACGCGTCCGGGGGTTGGGCCCCAGCAGACAAGATTGCGGCCGAACTTCAAGGGTTTATCGATCGGGGAAATTTCTCCGCCGTAAAGATGCGGGTCGGTGCCGGCGACGGGACCCTTGCGCATTCCATCGCTCGAGTACGCGCCGCACGCGAAGGCCTCGGGCCTTCGATTGGCATCATGTGCGATGCCCACGGAACATGGACTTCAGCTGAAGCCAAGCGTTTCTGCCGTGCCGTGGCAGACTGTCACATCGACTGGCTGGAAGAACCCGTAACTGCTGATGACAAGACCGGCCTCGCGGACGTGAGAGCCGCAACCGACATACCGATCGCGACTGGGGAATCGGAATTCACGCGATTTGCCTTCCGCGACCTGGCCTTGCTTCGGGCAGCGGACATCTTTCAGCCCGACCCTTCGATTGCGGGCGGCATCACGGAATTGATGCGCATCGAGGCGCTGGCGAGCGCGCACCAGATCCGATTTGCCCCGCACATGTGGGGTGGCGCCTTGACATTCGCGGCCGGAATGCATGTAGCCGCGGTGGCAAGCAGCGGATTCGTCCTGGAGTACTCTCTTGGCGCCAACCCGCTTTTGCACGAGCTTGCGATCGAAGATTTTGCCGTCGTGGACGGGATGGTCGAAATCCCGGAACGGCCGGGACTGGGCGTCTCCATTGATGAGGACTTTGTCGCCCGCTATCGCGCGAACTAACGGCTTACCAAACCGCGTCAGACCGAGGCTCGTTTCCGGGCGCCCACGCCATGACAATCAGTACGCGGCAGGATCAAGTGACCATGCGTTATTTCGAAGACTTTGCTCCAGGCGACGAATTTGATCTCGGGACATGCCGAATTACTCGAAAAGACATCGTTGCTTTTGCCCGGCAATTCGACCCGCAACCATTTCACGTTGATGAACGCGCTGCGGCGGATTCAATCTACGGAGGGATCATCGCCAGCGGATGGCATACGATCTCCCTGTATATGCGGCTGTTCGTGGAGGGACTGCTGCACAACGCGGCCAGCCTCGGTTCCCCGGGCGTCGACAAAGTTCGATGGCGCCACCCGGTTCGACCTGACGACGTGCTGACAGCCAGGGCGACGGTGCAGGAGGTCACGCCGTCTCGCAGCAGGCCGGAACGCGGCAACGTGCGCTGGGCCTACGAGATGCGCAATCAGGACGGCGTGGTCGTGATGACGATGGAAGGAATCGGTATGTTTCAGCGGAAGCGGTGATGAGCTGGGCGCCAACAGGAAGCGCCAGCAAACTGCGGCCCGTCAGACCTCGAGCCACTCCTTGCGAACTTGGTCGTTTGCTCGAAACTCGCTGACGGAACCTTCAAATACGATCTTTCCGTGCCCCATCACGTGCACCCGATGAGAAATTTCGAGTGCGATGGCAAGCTTTTGCTCGACCAGCAAGATCGCAACGCCCCGTTTGGCAATTTCCGCCAGCAGGTCCGAGACCTGTTCGACCAGCTTCGGGGCCAGTCCCTCTGTCGGCTCGTCGATCATGATGAGATCTGGGTCGCCCATGAGTGTGCGACAGATCGTCAGCATCTGCTGTTCCCCGCCCGAAATCACTGATCCCAACGCATCCGCCCGCTCGCCCAGATTGGGGAACATCTGGAACATATCGTCGATCGACCACCGCCCCTGCCGACGCATGTTCTTGATTCCAAGAATCAGGTTCTGACGGACCGTCAACGTCGGGAAAATGTTGCGGTTTTCCGGGA
>VXPW01000065.1:0-46190 GCA_009839325.1 Rhodospirillales bacterium | reverse complement strand
AGAATCAGGTTCTGACGGACCGTCAACGTCGGGAAAATGTTGCGGTTTTCCGGGACGTATCCGATTCCTCGACGGGCGATTTCATGCATTTTGCGCCCCGCAATCGGTTCTCCCTTGAAAATGATCGTTCCTTCAGGTTCCACCTCACCGGTTATCGCCTTCAGCGTCGTCGACCTCCCCACGCCGTTGCGTCCCAACAGGCTGACAATTTCTCCCGCACCAACGTTGAGATTTACGCCTTGAATAATATGGCTTTTTCCATAGTACGCGTGCAAATCCCGGACTTCCAGCATCAACTCGCTCCCGTGCCCAAGTAGGCCTCCTGTACCGCCGCCGAGGAGCGGATCTCGCTAGGCGTGCCGGTGGCAATGATCTCGCCGTACACCAGGACCGAAATCCGATCTGCCAAGTCAAACACAACGCCCATGTCATGCTCCACGATCACGAGCGTCTTGCCTTCCGAGATTCGGCGGATGAGTGAAACCGCCTGCTCAATTTCCGAGTGGCTCATGCCTGCCGTGGGCTCGTCCAGCAGGATCACATTCGCGCCCCCGGCCACCGCGATTCCCAGTTCCAGGGCACGTTGATCGGCGTAAGAGAGGAGGCCGGCGGGAAGGTCTCGCTTCCCCCACAATCCGATGTCCTTGAGGATCACCGCGGTCCGATCGTTCAGATCACGCAGGCGGCCCACGAGCTTCCACCAGGCGTAGCGGTGGCCCAAGGCGAACAGGCAGCCGCATCGGACATTGTCCAACACGCTCATCCGCGCGAAGATATTCGTGACCTGGAACGACCGGGTCAGTCCCAATCGGTTGATCTCGAACGCTTTCTTGTTGGTAATGTCGGTGTCGTACAGGCGGATGCCGCCGGCTGATGGAGGAAACCGCCCGCTGATCAGGTTGTAGAGCGTCGACTTGCCTGCCCCATTCGGCCCGATGATCGCGTGTCGCTCGCCATCCCGGATCTCCATGTCGACCCCGCGAATAATCTCCGTGGCGCCGAAGCTCTTCCGAACGCCGGTCAGTGTCAGGGCGTTGTTCATCCGCGTGGCAGTGCGCGCGCGTCAGCAATGGCGGTATTCCAGGCCGAAACCGCGCTCGGTAAGGTCTTGCGGACCGCGAACCCGCCGGCGACGGCGATGCCGGTGAAGACGACCCAGGGGACCGCTGAAAACGGGTCGCTTTCGATGCCGAAGATGATGAGTTCGGTTTCCGTGCTAAGACGCGAGCTGCGGAAATACAGCATCTCGATCAGGCCGATACAGCCCAGGACCGACGCCACCAGAGCGGCGAAGAATCGCGCGTACGGGATCAGCAACGGCGCCAGGAGACGCGAATGCACGCGCCAAATGGGCTGATGCATGGTGATCAGCCCGGCCAGGCCGCCCGGGAAGAACATGATGACCGCCACGAACATGACCCCGAGATAAAGGACCCATGCTTCGGTGACGCCGGTCAGCGTGCTCTGCAGGAAATAGAGCAGCGTGGCCCCGATTATTGGGCCCACGAAGCTTCCGGTGCCGCCGATGTAAACCATGAACAGGACCAGGCCTGACTGAAGCACGCTTACCTGCTCGAAACCGACATGCTCGATATTCACGGCATGCAGCGCGCCAGCGATCCCCGCGAAGAAGGAAGACAGCGAGAAAGCAAGCCAGCGAATGCGCTGGCTGGAATACCCGATGAACTCCACGCGCTCGGCATTGTCACGGACCGCATTGGAGATGCGCCCGAACGGTGTTCGGGTGAGCAGGAACATCGCCAGCGTGCAGAGCAGGCACCATCCGGCGATCAGGTAATAGACCTCGATGTTGGGCCCGTAGGTGACACCGAACAATTCCTCGCCGATCACACGGTCTGTCTGGATCCCGTCTTCGCCGTTGAAGATGGCCACCAGCACCAGCGTCAGGGCGGTGACCATTTCCCCGAAGCCAAGTGAGATCATCGCGAACGTGGTCCCGGCGCGGCGGGTGGAGACGTAGCCAATCAGGATTCCGAAGAACAGGCCTACAAGGCCGCCCAGCAGCGGGATCAGCGTCACCGGGATGTAGGGGACTTCCTCTTCGTAGATGAAATTCAGGTAGTGAATGGTGAAGTAACCGGCGAGCCCGAAATAGACGGCGTGGCCGAACGACAGCATTCCCCCCTGGCCAAGAAGCATGTTGTACGCCAGGGCAAAAACGATGAGCAGCCCGATCTGGCTCATCAAGGTCAGCGCGAAGCCGGACGAAAACACGTACGGCAGCGCGATCAGCACGATTGCACCGCCGATCCAAGGACCCAGCCTGCCCACCAGCATGTTCATACGTCGCGGGTGCCGAATAGACCGCGGGGCTTGAAGATCAGCATCAGCACCAACATCAGGTACGGAAGCACCGGGGCAACCTGCGCGGTCGTGATGCGCGTGAAGTCCCGCAACATCCCCGCGGTATCAATCTCCAGCCCGAGCGCCAGAATGAGGCTGCCGACTCCGTAGTCGTAAAAGATGGCGAGCCTGGTAACGATCCCGATGAGCAGGGCCGCGACCAGGGCACCCCCGAGAGAACCCAGGCCGCCGATGACGATGACCACGAAGACAATGGGCCCGAGCTGGATGGCCATCGCCGGTTCGGTGCCCAGGACGTTCCCGCCGACCACTCCGGCTACGCCAGCCAGAGCACAGCCGAACCCGAACGTCCACATGAAAATGCGGGGAATATCGTGCCCCAGCGTCGCGACATGGATCGGATCGGACACGGCGGCACGGATGATCAGACCGATACGCGTATAGGTCAGCAATGCGAACAGGGCGACGAAGATGGCCACCGAGACCACGAGCATAAAGACCCGATAGATCGAGTAGTCGAAGCCTTGCCACGTGAAGAGTGCGCCCGCCATCACATCGGGAATTTCGTATGGGACCGGCACCCGTCCCCAAATCATCTGCACCAACTCTTCAATTACGTAGGCCACCCCGAACGTAAACAGCAGCTCGGCGACATGGCCGTATCGATGGACGGGTCGTAGTCCCCAGCGTTCGATTCCCGCTCCCACCAAACCAACGATCACGGGCGCAACGATCAATGCCGCCCAGAAATTCAGTCCCTCACTGATCTGATAGGCAAAATAGGCGCCCAACATGAAGAAACTGGCGTGGGCAAAATTCAACACCCCCATCATGCTGAAGATCAGCGTGAGTCCACTCGCCAGCAGAAACAGCAGCATGCCGTACAGCACGCCGTTGAACATCGCGAAGATGAAGCTTTCCACCCGCTTCCGCCCGGACCGAGTTGCCCGGCCCTCGGCCAGCTACGCGGAGCGCGCGTCGGCCAATTACGGGCGCTTCATCTCACATGTGGTCGGGAGTTCGATCGCGTCCGACATGATCCAGCCATCCGTCGCAAACGCTACTTCGTAATTGTCGCCTTCGTAGATGTACGGTCGCTCCAGGTCTTCGGCCATGGTGCTGATGACCATCGGGAAGATGATCTGATGGTCCGCGCCACGCATCACCAGCGGGCCGGCCGGACCCTCCATCGTCATGCCTTCCATCGCGGCAGCGACCAGGGCGGGATCATCGCTCCCCGCCTTATTCAGCGCCGCAGCGAAAAACTCGATCGTCCATCGCATGCGCTCCGAATAAATGCTCTTGCCCGTCTGCTGACGCCAACGGTCGTAGGTATCCAGGAGTTCGGCAGGCTGCTGGTCATACAGCGGATCATTCTCGTGCATTTCCGTGACCTGCTTCAATCGCGTCGCGATACCGTCTTTCGCGCCAATACCGGCGACTGAACTCGGTATGCCTGCGTAAATCGTGTAGAAGGATGCATCGAGGTTGGCTTCGGAAGCTGCCTTGACGAACCGCACAAGGTCGGGGCCCCAGTTACCCGTCAGGACGGTGTCGGCGCCCGCAGCCTTGATCTTCGCGATGTACGGGGTGAAATCGAGCACCTTTCCGAACGGCACGATCAGCTCGTCCCCAACCAGTTCGATACCGGGCGCCCGCTCGGCGAGCATCTGCTGTGCTGCCACCTGAAAGGCCTGCCCGTAGGCATAGTTCTGGTTGAGCATGTATAGCTTCTGAACCGAAGGATCACGGCCGAGCTGCGTGACCAGTGCAGCCACCTTCATGTCCACGTTCGCGTCGAAGCGAAAATGCCAAAAGGAGCACAGCTCATTCGTGAACGAGGTCGTGACCGCGGAATGATTGAGGTAGAGAATGGCCTGGTCCGGGTTTCGGCGGTTATGGCGCTGCAGGAACTTGATGATGTTGAGCGCATGGTTTGACCCCACGCCCTGGCTTACGAACCGGATGTCATCGTCGATGACCTTGCGGAGTTGCTGCGTCGTTTTTTCCGCGTTCATCGCGTTGTCGAGCGGTACGATCTCGATGTGACGGCCGCCGAGAACGCCGCCCCTCTGGTTCACTTCGTTTGCAAAGAACTCAAAGATTTCGAGCGTGTCGCGGCCGACGGCGGCAATCGGACCGGAGAAGGGTTCAATCAATCCGAGTTTGACCGTGTCAGCACCGCGAGCGGAGAACGCGACGAGGACGACCGGCAACATCACCGCGAACGTGCGGACCCACTTGATCAAGGCCATGTTCGTTCTCCCAATCGGTATCCGCTCTGTTTCCGGCGTTAGAGCAAACCATACCCGGATGGGGTCTTCAAGGCACTCGATCCAAACGCGGGTCGCCGCCTTGACGGGCGCCGGTTGCGCCCGATCGAGGCGGTTTCCTGGCCCCGGAGTTCCGGATTGGCACATGATCGTACCGGGCGGCGGCGGCCCGCGCGCCTGCCCTATTTTCCGATGCAGAAGTTGGAAAATACCCTGTCAAGCACGTCTTCTACGTCGACGCGGCCAGTGATCCGGCCCAGCGCATGCACCGCGGCACGCAACTCTTCCGCGGCCAATTCCGCGGAAACCGAGTGCTGGACATTCCGTAGCGCATCGGCCGCCCGCTTCAGCGCTTCGCGGTGCCGCACGCGCGTGAGGGCCAATCCTTCCTCCGGATGACCGCCTACCACGGCGACCGCCGCTTCCAACCCGTCCAGCAGCGTGTCGATGCCGCTGCCGGTACGGCAGGAGATCGTGAAATCGCCGGGCTGGACGCGCGGATCCCGAAGCGGCGAACGGAGATCCGACTTGTTCCACACCTGCACCGATCGCGCTAGCGTAAATTCGAACTGCGGCTTCTCCCCGGTGGAAAGATCGCCCAGAATCAACGTCACGTCCGCCTGCTCGGCCCAATTCAGTGCCCGCCGGATGCCCTCACGCTCGATCGAGTCGCCCGACTTTCGGATTCCGGCGGTGTCGGCAAGGGTTACCGGCCACCCCCCAAGGTTCATGTGCACTTCGATGATGTCGCGTGTCGTGCCTGCGGTGGAGGAAACGATCGCCGCCTCCCGCCGTGCCAACAAGTTCACCAAACTGGACTTCCCTGAATTGGGGGGGCCGAGCACGGCGACCTGAAATCCTTCCCGCAACCGCTCTCCGCGACGGCCGTCGTCGAGGTGTGCCGTGATGTCATGGGCAAGGGCCTGCGCCTTGCCCGGTTGTAGCGGCACCGACCCCACATCGGCTTCGTCGATGAAGTCGAGGGAGGCTTCCGCTTCAGCCAGGCACTCGATTGCCCGGGAACGCCACGAATCGTAGAGCTCGCTCAAGCCGCCCTGAACCTGACGAACCGCCTGGATGCGCTGGAAGCGGGTCTCCGCAGCCACCAGGTCGGCAATCCCTTCGGCCTGGATGAGATCGAGTTTGCCGTTCGCGAAGGCTCTTCGCGAAAACTCACCGGGGTCGGCCGGTCGAACGCCGGGCAGCCGGCAGAGCTCGTCGATCACCCCGTCGATGACGGCCCGGCTTCCATGAACATGCAGTTCGCCGACATCCTCGCCCGTGAAGCTGTCGGGGCCTGGAAAATACACGGCGAGCCCCTCGTCAAGGGGCACGGTCCGGTCCGTTTCCCGCAACGTGACGCGGGCCAGGCGGCGCGGACAAAGCTCCTTGCCGCACAGGCGGTGCAGCGCTGCCTTGGTGGCCGGACCCGAAATGCGGATGATGCAGATGGCGCTCGGTGGAGGGCCGCTCGCCGGAGCAACAATCGTGTCTCCCGCCAAGGGTGCGCCGTCCGCGGCTAGCTGGCGGGCTCCGCCGGCGGCAACTTGAGGCGGCTCACCTCCTTGCCTCCGCGGAGGTGGGTCTCAATGACTTCGTCCACATCTTTTCGCGTCTTGCACGAGTACCACACGCCATCCGGATAGATCACCATGACCGGTCCGTGCTCGCACCGGTCGAGGCAGCCGGATGCATTGATGCGCACGCTTTCGAGCTTGAGCTCGCGCACCTTGGCCTTCATGTAGGTCCGGAGGTCCGTACCGCCCCGGTCATGACAACATCCCTTGGTATGTCCGGGCGCCCGGACGTTCGTGCAGCAAAAAACGTGTGAACGGAAATAGAGCGGATCGGCGGCGTCCTGGCCCGTCATCATCATTCTCCGGCGGCGACCGTCTTCGATTCGCACAGGTTAGCGGAAATACGGCGCGTGCCGCCCGCCGCCGCGTTCCTGCGCAGCGAAACGAGGTCCGAGGCCTGCCTGCCCGTTCGGACGGAACCCCGGGGAAGGAACAAGTGCAGTCGGCGACATCCACCCCGTGTTCGGGCCCCGCTTCCGGAGGGCGTCGCGCCCCGAAGCCCTGCCGCACGGAGGCGTGGCCTGGGCAACGGTTCGCTCGTACATAATGCTCTGGAGACCCCACGCGCCTGGAGGCAGTCGACATGAATCGCCTAGGCGGTGAAACCAGCCCGTATCTGCTCCAGCATCGCGACAACCCTGTCCACTGGTGGCCCTGGTGCGACGCCGCGTTCGAAGAGGCCGGCGCCTCGTCGAGGCCCGTCCTGCTGTCGATCGGTTATGCCGCTTGTCACTGGTGCCACGTGATGGCGCACGAGTCGTTTGAAAGTGCGGCCATCGCATCCGTCATGAACGAGCGTTTTGTCAACATCAAGGTCGATCGGGAGGAGCGTCCCGATATCGACCACCTGTACATGTCGGCATTGCATGCCTTGGGACAGCGAGGCGGCTGGCCGCTTACCATGTTCCTTACCCCCGAACGTCTACCGTTCTGGGGCGGCACCTACTTTCCGCCCGTCCCTCGGTTCGGACAGCCAGGATTTCCCGACCTGCTGGCGGCGGTCGCCGACACCTATGCGCGCGACCCCGAGAGAGTGACGACGAACACCAAGGCCCTTCGCGCAAGCCTGGAGCGGCTATCGGCCGCACACTCCGGGGACTTGCCGTCACCGACGGACCTTGACGCTGCCGCGAGTCAGATCGCCGATCAACTGGATCCGAAGCTCGGCGGTTTCATCGGGGCGCCAAAGTTCCCCAACTTTCCCGTACTGGAGTTTGCCTGGCGCCAGGCCCGGACCGGTGATGCCCGTCACCAGCGAGTCGTCACGGCGCTCGAGCACATGTCGGCGGGCGGCATCTACGATCACCTCGGCGGAGGACTCGCCCGGTACGCGGTCGACGAACGGTGGCTGGTTCCGCATTTCGAGAAGATGCTCTACGACAACGCCGGCTACGTGCGCCTCCTTACCAATGTCTGGCGGTCCACTCGCAAGCCGGTATTCGCCCGCCGGGTCGGCGAAACCATCGGCTGGATGCTCGACGAGATGCGCGTGGCAGAAGGCGGGTTCGCAAGTTCGCTGGACGCGGACAGCGAGGGCGAAGAGGGCCGATATTACGTCTGGACCGCGTCGGAAATCGACGATGTACTGGGACCCGATTCGCACCGGTTCCGTAATGCCTACGGCGTCCGCGAAGAGGGGAACTGGGAAGGGAAAAACATCCTCAATCAACTGGACTCGGCGCCTGAGGACAACGACGCTGATCTGGCTCCGCTCCGCAAAGCGCTGCTCGCGCGGCGTGCAACCCGAATTCGCCCGTCGTTCGACGACAAAGTCCTGGCTGACTGGAATGGCCTCGCGATTGCGGCGCTCGCAGAAGCTGGAGCAGTGTTCGCCGAACCGGCCTGGGTCAAGGCTGCACGCGCGGCATTTTCGTTCGTGGACAGGGAGATGACCAGACCTGACGGACGGCTCTGGCACAGCTGGCGCGCGGGCCGGGCACAGCACATGGGCATGCTGGACGACTACGCGTTCCTCGCTGACGGGGCACTGGCTCTTCTCACGGCGGATGGTGACGAGCGCTGGCTGCATCGAGCCGAGCAACTGATGGACATGGTTCTCGTGCATTTCCGGGCGGACGATGGCGGCCTGTGGCGAACGGCCGATGACAGTGAGACGCTCATAGCCCGGCCGCGTTCAGGTCACGACGACGCCACGCCGTCCGGTGCCGGAGTGGCCGCGGATGTGATGGCCCGGCTTTGGCACCTCACGTTCGACGGGCGTTGGAAGGCCGCCTCGGAACAAGCGCTGACGTCAATGTCCGGAGCGGCCGTCATGGCGCCCGCCGCCTACCCGTCGCTGCTGGCTGCGGTGGATACGCTCACCAGTAACATGGAAATCGTCATCGAGGCTTCCGAACCCGACGCGCCGGGCGTTCGCGAACTCTTGACGGCTGCCTGGTGCGCACCGCAGCCTGCGCGGACGGTGCGGGTTGTTGGTGGACGCGGCGACCTGCCCGACGGTCATGCAGCCCGCGTTCTTGACGGCGGCAGCGGGTCTCCCCGTGCCTATGTCTGCCATCGGAACACCTGTTCACTGCCGGTAAGCAGCGGTACGGCGCTCATCCAACTCTTGGATCAGTTGCAGGCGGACGCCATCCCTTCTGGATGACCTGACCGGTCTCCGCGCCTCCAAGGTGCGGCAGCGCCAATTCTGCGGTAGGTTGCGCGCCCTTCTGGCTTCCCGATCAGGAAACCGTCCATGCCTTCCCGCTACGTGCGTATTCCCTCCCGCGAGGGTGAGGAATTCACCGCCTATTTCACCGCTCCTCCCGGCAAAGTTTCGCCTGGCATTGTCGTCATCCAAGAAATCTTCGGAATCAATCCGGTCATGCGAGCAGTTGCCGAGCAATATGCCGCGCTCGGATTCGCGGTAGCAGTGCCAGACCTGTTCTGGCGGCAAGAGCCGGAGGTTGAGATCACGGACCAATCCGAGGACGAATGGGCCCGCGCATTTGAACTCTACAAGGGGTTCGACGAGACCAAGGGATTCGAAGACGTCGCCATGACCCTCCGTTGGCTCCGACATCAAGACGAGTGCACTGGCGCGTCCGCGACGTTGGGTTTCTGTCTCGGCGGGAAACTCTCCTATCTCGCTGCTTGCGGGCTGGATATCGAGGCTGCCGTCGGTTACTACGGGGTCGGAATCGAAACCGCCTTGAACCAGGCGCGCATGATTCGTGGTCCACTGCTGCTCCACGTCGCGACCGAGGATGAATACTGCCCCCCGGAAGCGCAAAAGCAGATCCACGAGGCGCTCGATGAACATCCGAAGGTCACCGTGGAGACCTACCCCGGTTGCAACCACGCGTTCGCACGCCCCGGCGGCGAACACTACGACCGCGAGGCAGCCGCGCTCGCTGACGAGCGAACCCTCTCGCATCTGAACACTTACCTTCGTCCCAAGCCAAGAGTTTTTGCCGCACCGGAGAACTCCGAATGACCAATATGGCCGTCTGCATTCACGAACAGGGAGGACCAGAGGTACTTCAGTGGGAGGAATATCCCGTGGGGGACCTGCAGGAAGGCGAGGTTCGGGTCCGTCACACCGCCGTTGGCCTCAATTTCATCGACACCTACATGCGCTCGGGCATCTATCCGTTACCGGACCTGCCGCGGCCTATCGGTCTCGAGGCTGCCGGCGTGGTTGAAGAGCTCGGCCCGGGCGTCACAGGACTTAGCGCCGGTGATCGGGTCGCCTATGCCTCTCCTCCTCCCGGTGCTTACAGCCAAACCCGCCGGATGCCCGGCGACCGGGTGGTCAGGGTCCCGGATTCCGTGACCGACGAACAAGCCGCCGCCATGATGCTGAAGGGGATGACCGCCGAGTACTTGCTGCGGCGGACATTTCGTGTCGAGCCGGGAATGACTGTGTTGTTCCACTCTGCGGCCGGAGGCGTTGGCTTGATTGCGTGCCAATGGCTGAAGGCGCTTGGCGCTACGGTGATCGGTACTGTCGGTACGGAGGAAAAAGCGGAGCTGGCGCGCGCCCACGGGTGCGACTACCCGATCCTTTTTGATCAGGTGGACTGGGTCGAGGAAGTCAAGAACATCACCGACGGTGAGGGTGTTCCGGTCGTCTACGACAGCATCGGAAAGACAACGCTTGCCAAATCCATTCAGTGTCTCGCGATGCATGGCATGGTGGTGCTATTCGGGCAGTCCTCCGGCCCAACCGACCCGATCAATCTTGCGGTCCTGGCTGCCGGTTCCAACTTCATCACCCGCCCGACGCTGATGACCTACACGAAGAAGCGCGAAGACCTGGAAGCCAGCGCCGCTGCCCTGTTCGATGTCGTGGGCAACGGCCAGGTCCGGATTGAGATCAACCAGCGCTATGCATTGGCCGAAGCGCAGCAGGCCCACCGGGATCTCGAGGGAAGAAAGACAACGGGATCAACGCTCCTGATCCCGTAGGTTCGCCGGATTGGTGGTGTCGGTGTCGCGGCAGGTACCCGCACCGGCACCACGAATTCCCGTGTTCAGCTACTGGTTCATTGTGTCGAAGAATTCGGCATTGTTCTTGGTCGGTCGAAGCCTCTCCAACAGGAATTCCATTGCGTCGGATGTCCCCATGGGCGACAGAATTCGTCGCAATACCCACATCTTCGTAAGTTCCTCGGCCTCGACCAGCAGTTCTTCTTTTCGTGTTCCGGACTTCGCGATGTCGATCGCCGGGAACACCCGCTTGTCGGCAAGTTTCCGGTCGAGCACGATTTCCGAGTTTCCCGTGCCCTTGAATTCTTCGAAGATCACCTCGTCCATCCGCGAACCGGTTTCAATCAGGGCAGTGGCAATGATGGTCAGCGATCCCCCGCCCTCAATGTTCCTGGCTGCCCCAAAGAACCGTTTCGGGCGCTGCAACGCATTCGAATCCACCCCGCCGGTCAGCACCTTGCCGGAACTTGGGACGACGGTGTTGTAGGCACGTGCCAGACGCGTAATCGAATCCAGCAGAATCACCACGTCGTAACCGTTTTCGACCAGCCGCTTGGCCTTACGGTTCACCATCTCGGTCACCTGAACATGGCGTGTCGCCGGTTCGTCGAACGTGGAACTGACGACCTCTCCCCGAACGGATCGGCGCATGTCGGTGACTTCCTCCGGGCGTTCATCGATGAGCAGGACAATCAGATAGATCTCGGGATGGTTTTCCTCGATCGCGTGGGCAATATTCTGGAGAACAACCGTCTTCCCGGTCCTTGGCGGGGCGACGATCAGGCCGCGCTGCCCCTTGCCCAGCGGTGCCACCAGCTCGATAACCCGGCACGTGTTATCCCCCGCCGGCAATCCCGCCTCCACTTCCAGCTTGATGGCACTGTCAGGATAAAGAGGCGTGAGATTGTCGAAATTCACGCGGCTGCGAACTTCCTCCGGCGTCCTGAAATTGATCTTTGTCGGTTTGAGCAAAGAGAAGTAGCGTTCACCTTCGCCCGGTTGGCTGATCTCTCCCTCAACTGTATCTCCGGTTCGAAGACCGAGACGTTTTATTTGCGCTGGTGATACATAAATGTCGTCAGAGCCGGACAGGTAATTGGATTCAGGTGAACGCAAGAAGCCGAACCCGTCCTGCATCACCTCGATCACACCCTCTCCGTAGATCGGTTCCTCCCGGTCCGCCCTGGCCCGCAAAATCGCATACATGATGTCCTGTTTTCGCAGGTTACCGGCGTTCTCGACCCCTTCGGTTTCAGCAAATGCAAGGAGATCGGAAGGCGATTTACGTTTCAGTTCCTGGAGGTGCATAATCAATAACCCATGACGTAGAGATTCGGCAGCAGCAGAAGAAAGGTGTCGCTGGCTGCGGGGTGGCAACCGATGATGAAGCGGGTAGCCAGCCGCTTCGCCCGGAAACCGGAAGCGGACCAATAGGGCCGAGGTGCCGCTAAACAGGCCCGATCGGCGTGACGGGATCCGGCCTTGCAGGCGATAACGCTACCAAGGCACCGGAACGAGTCAACCTGGGCTCCACCCATCGAACGCGATCGCCAGCTCGATGGCCGCGTTCGCAGATCATGGATACCCGCGCCGGAACAGTGATGATGCCGCCTGCACGATATATGCGTTCTTCAACCCGGATGCAAATCAAAATACCAAATAGTTTGTATAAGTAATCGATTATAGTTGGTCTGTTGGTTACAGGAATCAGGTGTTTTTGCGGGATTTTTCCAAAGAGCAGGATGACAATTTCAGTCCATCATATCTTGATGGATAAAGGTCGGAAAACCGTTCTAAATCATTGTCCAGCAGATGGTTGGACGAACATAGGGTAGTGGACGAAAACTGTGCGAAATCGGTCGTGGTGGGGTTTTCACGGTTTCATCGTGGCTGGCCGTCGTATCGTATAACCTGTGCGGAACCCTTAGGGGTTTGAGGAATATCCGGCGGCGGAACCACGCAAGGCTTTCTTCGGAATTTTTCCACAGATGCGTAAGGCTTTTTCCAGTAACCCTTTCCACATTCATCTCGTGTCGGATTCCACAGGTGAGACCGTTAGCACTGTCGCCCGCGCCGCCGTGACCTACTTCCGGGATGTTGAAACGGTGGAGCACAACGCAATCCTCGTCCGGACTCGCTCTCAGCTCAACCGCGTTCTGAAGCAAGTTGAGAAACATCGCGGGATTGCCCTTTACACACTGGCGGATTCCGAACTCCGCACTGCGTTCGAAACAGAATGCCGACGAATGCGGGTACCGGCGCTGGCCATCCTGGATCCCGTGGTCGCCACCCTGGCCACGATATTGGGAGTGGAACCGGCTGCCAGCCGGCCAGGTTCCCAGCACCGAATCGACCGCGAGTACTTTCGACGGATTCAGGCGATGGAGTTCGCGCTGACTCATGACGATGGTCAGCTTGCTGCTCAGGCGGAAGATGCGGACGTGATGCTGGTAGGGGTTTCAAGAACTTCGAAGACGCCAACCTCGATGTATCTCGCCAACCGGGGCGTTCGCGTTGCCAACGTGCCGGTGGTTCCCGGCATCGAACTTCCGCGCTGGATCATGGACGGCACCGGGAACGCGCTGATCGTGGCTTTGACGACGTCTCCCGACAGGCTGTCCGTGCTCCGGCGTGCCCGGCTTTCGAGCATCGGTGTCGAAGCCGATGCAAGTTATTCCGACCGCGTTCGCATTCGAGATGAGGTCATCGAAGCGAACCGGATGTACGCCCGCATGGGTTGGCCCACAATCGATGTGACGGGCAGATCGATTGAAGAAACGTCGGCGTCGGTGCTGGAACTCATGCGCAAGCGGCGGGACTCCTGATGACCGAACAGGCTTCGGCGGGACCTTCGTCTGCCGGAACCAGGCTCGCCGGGATCGTCGGTTGGCCGGTGGCTCACTCGTTATCTCCCGTGATTCACTCGTACTGGATTCGCAAGCACAGGCTGGACGCCGCGTACGTACCCTTGCCGGTGCGGCCGGGACATCTGGAGACAGCACTCCGAGCTTTGCCGGCCCTGGGATTTCGCGGCTGCAATGTGACGGTTCCGCACAAAGTGGAAGCGCGCTCACTCGTCGATGAGGAAAGTGCATTGGCAGGCACCGTAGGGGCCGTGAACACGATTTTCGTACGGGATGGACGTCTGATCGGTGCCAACACTGATGTGGGCGGCTTTGTCGATGGACTGCATGAACAACGGCCGGAATGGCACCGGTCGGGCCGGCGAGCCGTCGTGGTCGGTGCCGGTGGAGCTGCACGCGCGATCGTTGCGGGATTGCGTGCCGAGCACGGCGACGAAATCGTGATTGCCAACCGCACGGTGGCGAAGGCCGAGGAAATTGCTGCCCAGTTCGAGAGCGTGCGCGCGGTAGGCCTTCGCGAGCTCGAAGCTGAACTGGCTGGCGCGGGCCTGCTGGTCAATGCGTCGACACTCGGAATGGGAAATGGTCCGACCTTGGATCCTGACCTCGCCGGTCTCGCCGCCGATGCCGTCGTGGCGGACATCGTTTACGTGCCGCTTGAGACCGCCTTGCTGCGCGGGGCGTCGCGTCGGGGACTGGCAACCGTGGACGGTCTCGGGATGCTTCTTCATCAGGCTGTCCCCGGCTTCGAGGGGTGGTTCGGTGTGCGCCCGGTAGTGGATCAGGACCTTCGAAAGCATGTGCTGGCAACGCTGGAGAAGTAGTGGTTGTTCTTGGACTCACAGGTACCGTCGCGATGGGAAAGAGTCGGACAGCGGGACTTTGTGCTCGTCTCGGTGTGCCTGTATTCGATTCTGATGCCGTGGCCCGCAGCGTTACGGCTCCGGGCGGAGCGGCCACGGCTGCTGTGCTGGACGCCTTCCCCGAGGCTGCAACCGGAAACGCGATCGACCGGGCTGCGCTGGCTCAACAGGTGTTCTCTAACCGTGCCGCTCTCAGGCAGCTAGAGGCAATCGTGCATCCATATGTGGCCCAGGCGCGAAATATCTGGTTGCGTCGCTGGGCGCTGGCCCGGGCCGCTGTCGTCGTGCTTGACGTGCCGTTGCTCTTCGAGACGGGTGGAGACATCCACTGTGACGCTGTGCTGGTCGTTGCCGCTCCAAGATTCCTCCAGCGTCAGCGGGTGCTGCAGCGCCCGAACATGGATGAAGCCCGGCTGCGCGGAATTCTGGAGCGGCAGATGTCGACGTTGGAACAGCAACGAAGGGCCGATGACGTCATTCCAACCGGGCAGGGTCTCCGAGTGGCATTGCGGGCGCTCCGCCGCGCCCTCCGTCGGCATGGACCACGCGGGACCGGCCGACCGAGGCCGATTCGATGAGACCGGGCTCGGCCGCCGGAGTTCGGGTCCAGGGAGGACGACGATGACGGCTCGACTGCTGGCGGTGGATACGGAAACGACCGGCCTTCGTCCGGATGAAGGGCACCGGGTCGTGGAAATCGGCTGTGTCGAACTGCGCAACAACGTGCCCACCGGACGTACCTGGCATGCGTTCGTGAATCCGAGGCGTGACATTCCCGAGAAAGCTCGGCAAGTCCATGGCCTTTCCGAAGAGTTCCTGGCCGACAAGCCGACATTTGAGGACATTGCGGACCAGTTCGTCGAGTTCCTGGGGGAATCGCCGCTGCTCTTCCACAATGCCCCGTTCGATCTCGGGTTTCTGGACGCCGAGCTGACGAGGGTGGGCCATGGGGGTGTGTCGTCCGGTCGGGAAATCCTGGACACCATGGAGCTCGCTGGTGGATTTGTAACGCTGAACAACCTTTGCCGCCGACACGGAATCGACCTTGCGGTACGTCGCCACCGACACGGCGCCCTGATTGACGCGCAGTTGCTGGCGGAGGTCTACATCGAGATGACCGGAGGGCGTCAGGGGTCATTCCTGCTCGATACCACTGCGGCCGCCACCGGCCTGCAGGCGGAGACGGCGGCCGACGTGAATTGGCCCGAGCGGCGGTATGCGCCCGACGAGGAAGAAGCGCGAGCACACCGCGTGATGCTTCAAGGCTTGTCGAACCCTATTTGGAAGAGGTACCTCGACTGAATCGATTGCCGAGCTCTCGAGGAAAGCGAGACTCCGCCGGCCGCACGCGCCGCGGGAGCCTTGTGTTACATTGATGCCCGTTGGCGGGAACAATCGCTGGACGGCCAGCTTCGAGGAATTACCGCGCTCCCATGCAGTATTTCGACATCCTCCTGTTCGCGGTGATCACGGGCTTCCTGCTGATCCGCTTGCACCGAGTGCTGGGCCGCCGCACAGGTCACGAAAGCCCGCCCCCGGAGGCGCCGTCGAATTCCGACCCGCAAGGTCAGGCCGATTCACCGTTGGCGGCGGAAATCGAGACAGAAGGCGAGATGCGGGAAGCCCCGGAGACCGGACCAGCCGGTGCGCAAGGCCAGGCTACGGGCTTGGCGGCGGTGCAGGCGGCTGATCCGTCGTTCGAGCCGGAACATTTCCTTGCAGGTGCACGGCAGGCATTCGCGATGATCGTTGGAGCGTTTGCTGCAGGAGAGCGTGAACTGCTGCAGAGACTGCTCTCCGCTTCGGTGTACCGCAGCTTTGAAGCCTCCATTACTGACCGGGAACGAGACGGCAACGTGATGGAAGTCAGGGACATCAAGGTCGTGCACGCCTCGATCGAGAGTGCCTGGATGGAGAATACGCACGCCGTGGTTCGGGTCGAATTCGAGAGCGAGAAGATCGAGGTGATCCGTGATGCCGCCGGCGCGGTGGTTGACGGAGACCCTGACATTCCCGGCCGTGCGAATGATCTCTGGACCTTCTCCAGGGACGTCAGCCAGGGCGACCCAAACTGGATTCTCATTCGCACCGGCGAATGAGGCTGGCAAGAGGACCTGGAATCGGTCGACTACTGGAAGCCAGCGGCTGGCTTACGCTTGCCGTCCTAATTGTTGGTTGCGCACCTGAATCGGGGCCCACGGGGGCACCGGTGCCGACCCCGACCGTGTACACGTCAGCCGTGAACTTCGCCGACCTCCCCGGGTGGCAGGGCGACAATCAGGCCGAGGCTCTTGCTGCCTTGACCAAGAGCTGCAGCAAGCTGGCGTCGATGCCGCCGGAGACGGATCTCGGCGGATTGGCCGGCCCGGCCCGCCACATGCAGCAGATCTGCTCGGCCCTGCAAGGGACGTCGATCACGAGCGCACGTGAAGGGCGGGCCTTCTTCGAACGCTGGTTCGCTCCGGTGTCCCTGCCGGCGGACCCCGAAGCGGAAGCCCTGTTTACCGGGTACTTCGAACCCGAGGTTGCCGGCCGGCGCACGCCGGCGCCGGGTGCGGAGCCGCTGTACGCGCGACCGCCGGAGATGGTGGAAGTCGACCTCGGTGAATTTCGACCGTCACTTCGCGGCACGCGGTTGGCGGGGCACGTGGAGAACGGGCAGCTGGTGCCGATGCCTGATCGGGCATCGATTCAGGATGGAGCGCTTGCCGGTCGGAACCTGGAGCTGGTCTGGATTCTCGATCCGGTGGAGGCGTTTTTCCTGCACATCCAGGGATCCGGGCGCGTACGTCTTGCCGACGGTTCAGTCATGCACGTCGGCTACGCCGGCTCCAACGGGCATCCGTACTACGCGATCGGTCGGACGTTGCTGCGGCGCGGGGCCATCGCCGCCAGCGAAATGTCACTCCAGTCCATTGCCGCCTGGCTGCGGGAGCACCCTGGCGAGATGCGGTCGCTGATGGCGGAGAACGCTTCCTACGTGTTTTTCGAGACCCGCTCGCCGTCAGGGCCGATCGGCTCTGCCGGTGTTCCCCTCACCCCGCGACGTTCCATAGCAGTGGACCCGTTTCATGTCCCGCTCCACCTGCCGGTCTGGGTCGAAACCCGTGTCCCGGTTTCTGGCGGCGGCGATGCGGTCTTCGCGCAGTTGATGCTGGCGCAGGACACTGGTGCCGCCATTCGAGGCCGGCAGCGCGGGGACCTGTTCTTCGGACATGGATCCCAGGCGCGGGAGCAGGCGGGACGCATGCGCGCTTCAGGTCGGATCTGGGCTCTGGCCCCCCGATCTCACATCGATGCGAGCCGGGAGCCAAGGTAACGCGAGAAGGACCGGATGCTATCCGGAGACGCGGTGTCCCTTGGCACATACCTGCACTCTCAGCACCGCGCGGTCGCTGACGTCTACGGGCGTAAGTTCAAGCCCGTTGTGTTCCAGGTGCTCGCCTTCGGACGGGAACTCGCCGGCAACGGCAATCACCAGTCCGCCAATGCTCTCCACGTCCTCAAATCGGCCCGTCCGCAGATGCATCCCGACCTCTTCTTCGAACTCCTTGATCGGATAGCGCCCGTCGACTTCGTAGATCCCGTTCGCGACTTCCACGAGATCCGGCGGGGGAGTCTGGTCGTGTTCATCCTCGATTTCGCCCACAATCTCCTCGAGCAGGTCCTCAATCGTGACCAGTCCGTCAGTGCCTCCGTGCTCATCGGCAACGATCGCTATGTGGCAACGCTCACTCTGCATTTGGCCAAGGAGTTCCGTGACCGGTGTCGAGGGCGCAACCGTGAGAATGGGCCGCGTGATGTCGGAGAGCTGAAACCCGTCGCTCTTGCCCCACCACGACAGCAAGTCTTTCATGTGGATCATGCCGATGATGTCATCGAGATCGCGGTCGAACACCGGTAGGCGGGAGTGTCCCGCTTGCCTGCCCGTGTCGATCAGCTGCTTGATCGAAGCCGTCGCGGGCACCGCAACGATCTCGCTGCGCGTCACCATCACCTCTTCGACGTCGATGGTGCCGAGGCGGAGCAGCTGACGCAGAATCCCCGCTTGTTTCGGCGTCAAGTCGTGGAACTGGCCGACCGTCTCGACGGTATGCCGGATGCGTCCGTCCCGGCCGGTTGGTCGCCCGAGCATCTTCCAGTAGCGATCGGCAAGAAATGTCCAGAACGGAGGTCTGGACTGGATATCGGCAGGCTCAGTCACTTGCGGCCAGCGCCCGTTTCCAGATACGGATCGCCGATACCGAAATCGGCAAGCATCAAGCGTTCAGTGTCTTCCATGCACTTCGCGGACGGATCGGTGTCGTGCCGAAACCCTACCAAATGGAGCATGCCATGTACTGCGAGATGCGCAAGGTGGTGGCTCAGTGGCAGGCCCCGCTCGCGCGCTTCCCGCTCGGTGGTCTCGAACCCTATCGCGACATCACCCAATTCCGGGCCTGCTTCATTGGGTGAAACCGTGTCTTCTTGCGGAAACGAAAGCACGTTGGTGGGCTGGTCGATGTCGCGCCAGCAGCGGTTCAACCTTTGCATCTCGGCATCGCTGGTGAGACGAAGATTGGCGCGCTCCGAACCATGTCCCCGGATTGCACGGGCCGCGCAGGCCTGCGCCAGCCCCGTAAGCTGGGGGTCGTCCCAACGCGGATCCGCAATCTGCAGCACGACACGGCTCATGCGTCGGACTTGTTCGGAACGGCCTTGCCGCCCGCATCGGCCTGTTCGTACGCTCGCACGATTTCGGAAACGAGGGGAGGTCGGATCACGTCCCGATCGTTGAAGCGCACCTGGGCTACGTCCTTGAGGCCGGCGGTGACCTGCAGTGCTTCGGCCAACCCGGACCGACTGCCGGGCGGAAGGTCGATCTGGGAGAGGTCTCCAGTGACTGCCATTCTCGCCCCTTCGCCCAGTCGCGTAAGGAACATCTTCATCTGAATGGTGGTGGCGTTCTGAGCTTCGTCAAGGATGATGAAGGCGTTCGTGAGTGTCCGGCCCCGCATGAAGCCGAGCGGAGCAATTTCGATCACGCCCTTTTCCATACGCCGCGCGAGCCAATCGCGGTGCAGCATGTCGCCCAGAGCATCATGCAAGGGCCGAAGATACGGATCGATCTTCTCGCGGAGGTCCCCGGGCAAGAATCCCAGTCGCTCGCCGGCTTCAACGGCGGGCCGTGACAGCACGATTCGTTCGATCGCGCCACTCCGGAGTTCGGCAGCGGCCACCGCCACCGCCAGGTAGGTCTTGCCGGTACCGGCCGCGCCAACACCGAACGTAAGCGGCTTGGTGCGCAGGGCGCGGATGTATTCCGTTTGGTGGACCGTGCGCGGGAAGACGCTTCGCTTTGCGGTCTTGATGGTGTCGGCCGCGCGGGAGGGCTTCCCGCCCATGCGGAAGGCGGCTTCGATTTCCGGTCTTCCCACTCGCTGACCGGTCTCGAGCAGGCGATACAGGTCCGCGAGCATGTCCCGGGCGCGCTTCGCCTCCGCACCGGTGATCGAGATGGTGTTGCCGCGGCTCGACACCGTCACGTCCAACATGCGCTCGACCTGATGCAAGTTGCCGTCTTTTTCGCCAAAGAGTTCGGCGAGCAGGGCATTGTCTTGAAACGAGACCTGAACGGCTTCGCTTTGCTTGCTCATCCCGTGGCGTTCTCGCGTTCAATTGCCAAGACCCCCGCCAGGCCGTGCGGCCCCGCCCGCGTGACGAACACGGGTTGGATGGTGCCCAGGAAGGACTCGTCCGCGTCCACGTGGACCGCGTGCATCCAGGGGCTGCGTCCGGTGAGCTGCCCGCTGTGGCGTCCGCGACGCTCGAACAGGACCGGCACGGTCGCATTCTCGAAACTGCGGTTGAAGCTGTGCTGCTGGTCGGCGAGCAGCGCCTGAAGGATCGAGAGTCGGCGGGCCTTGTCCGGCTCGGCCACCTGATGCGGCAGGACGGCGGCCGGCGTTCCTGGCCGGCGGCTGTAGCGGAAGGAATATGCGGCCGCAAACGAGGTTTCCTCGACCAGCCGCAAGGTCGCTTCGAAGTCGTGCTCTGTTTCTCCGGGAAACCCCACGATGAAGTCGGACGACAGCGCGAGATCGGGCCTCACCTCTCGCAGCGCGCGGACAGTCGCCCCGAAGGAAGCGGCGGTGTGAGCCCGATTCATTGCCCGCAGGACCCGATCCGATCCTGACTGAACGGGGAGATGCAGATACGGCATCAAGGGTTCGAGATCGCCATGGGTGCGAATCAGCTCGTCGGTCATGTTGGCGGGATGCGAAGTGGTGTAGCGCAGCCGCGCGACGCCGGCGATCTCCGCGAGTCTTCGAAGCAGACCGGCCAGCGAGACTTCCCTGCCGCTCGGATCCAGACCGTGGTAGGCGTTCACGTTCTGCCCAAGCAGGCACAGTTCGCTGGCGCCTTGCTCCACGAGCGTCTCCGCCTCCCGGACCACGTCCTCGACAGGCCGCGAATATTCCGCCCCACGCGTGTACGGCACCACGCAAAACGTGCAAAATCGGTCACACCCTTCCTGGACGGAGAGGAACGCGGCCGGCCCCGAACCGCTGCGGGAGGGCAACTCGTCGAACTTGCGGACCGCCGGGAAGTCCGTGCAGATGGCCGGTGCCTTGCCCGCGCGGTCGGCTCGAGCCAGGAGCTCCGGCAGCCGGTGGTACGTCTGCGGGCCGACCACGATGTCGACTTCGGGACGTCGCCGGCGGATTTCCGCTCCTTCAGCCTGGGCCACGCAACCGGCCACGACGAAACGCACGCGGCGACCCGCTTGGCGAGCGGTAGCCCGGAGCGGCACCAGCCGGCCGAGATCGGAGTAAACCTTCTCCGCTGCTTTCTCGCGGATGTGGCAGGTATTCAGGACGATCAGGTCGGCAGCCTCGGGGGCGTCGGTACGCGTGTATCCGAGCGGGGCCAGCATCTCCGCCATCCGCTCCGAATCGTACACGTTCATCTGGCAGCCGTACGTACGAATGTACACCTGGCGTGCGGTTGACGGCTCAGTCATGCGGCGGACGGCTGACTCCTCACTCCGGCACCCCGGGCACGGCCGGCCAGCGCCCGCGCCAGCCCATCAGCGACGCTCCGTTCCGCGAGCCGGGCAAGTTGCTTCCGATCCGAAATCTCGGGCAGCGGCGGGTGAAAGCTCACCGTGACCTCCATGTGCCCGTGTCCCAGCAGCCTCCACACGTGCGGGAGCAGGTCCATACCTCCGTACCAAGTGATGAGCGGGCGATTTCTACGGTCCAGAGGCAGGCCGTTGAGCCCGCTGTAGCAGATGGACACCGGCTGCACCGTCAGGCTGCGTAGAGCCTCCCGTTCCGCAAAATTAAACAGTGCGGAGCGAAAGCGAAGGACGCGATTACCGTCGCCGCTGGTGCCCTCGGGAAAGAGGACAATGTTGTCGCTGTCTGCCAGTCGACGGGTCAGTTCAGTACCGTGGGCGACCGCTTGGCTGCGACGACGGTCGATAAAGATGCTCCGCTGCAGTTTCGCGAGCCACCCGAAGAAGAACCACCTGGCGATTTCCGCCTTAGCCACGAACGACACCGGCGCCAGGGACGAGAGCACGACGATATCCAGCCAAGAGGTGTGGTTGCTGGCAAACAGGGTAGGGGGCTTGTCGCTGGGACGGCCGATGCGACGGACCCGGATCCCGAACAGGTGCAGGAGTCCCCGATGGAAGAAGACCGGTATCCGACGCGACAGACGAGAACCGCTGGCGAGTGCCACCAGGTGCACGGGAAGGAGCAGCAGGAACCAAATCAAGAAAGCAACACTCCGAAACGTCGCGCGCACATGCGAGGCCGCGAGATCGTCTGCCATCGCCTAGTTGTACTCGCTCACTCCGGCTTCCCGCTCGTAGTGCTGGCGGTACCGTTTGCTGACCAGTTCGGTCTTCACAACCATGCAGACGTCGACCGTGCCGAACTGCCAGTCGATGACCGCGCCATCCCCGACGAACCCGCCAAGCCGGATGTAACCCTTGACAAGCCCCGGCAGCGCTTTCAGGCCGTCGCGCGAAGTGAATGCGTCCGGTGCCAGCCGATCCATCGGTACCCTGAGATTCTCGAGCGCCCGGGGTCGCAGGTCGGGAGGCGCCAGATGGGCGTGGTGCAGGTAGCTGAGTGGAAGCGCGAGTTCGTCCGGATCCGTCCCGCTGAGGCTGGCGCATCCGAACATCAGCTGCACGTCGTAGTGGAACACGTAGTGGGCGATGCCGCGCCACAGCAATTGGGCCGTGGCCCCATTTCGGTAGCTCGGGTGGATGCACATGCGGCCGAGTTCGACGAGAACCCCGGTCTGCTCGAGTATCGGCGCCAGGTCGTACTCCGTATTGGTGTAGAGCTCGCTCGAAGGTGTTTCCGCGCCGCATCGGTGCAGTCGGTACGTGCCGATGACGGATCCGCCCGAGCTATGGTCGAGTACCAGCAGGTGCTCCCACAGCGGGTCATAGCGATCAAAATCGCGCTGGCGTTTCCGCATCTCCGGCGACGGCTTCGCCGACATTTCCTCGTAGAAGATCCGGTACCGCAGCGCCTGGGCGGCATCCACCTCATCGGCCTTTGTGGCTAAGCGTACCTCGAGGTCTCCGGCCCGCGCGACTGGCACTGCGCTGTGGCGGGGTGCGCACGGCGGCATCCTTCAATCCTGCTCCGGCTTGTTGATCCGGGTTCCGTACAACTCATGCCGATGGCCGGTCAGCCGGTAGCCCAGCTTGCGGGCCACGGCTTCCTGCAGGTCCTCAATCTCTTCGTTCACGAACTCTATGACTTCGCCGGTGTCGACATCGATCAGATGGTCATGATGGGTGCGTTGGATCTCTTCGTAGCGCGCCCGCCCGTCACCGAAATCATGCTTCTCCAGAATTCCCGCTTCCTCGAGCAGCCGCATGGTTCGGTACACGGTCGCCAGGCTGATGCGCCCTTCAATCCGCGACGCTCTGCGGTAGACGTCCTCGGCCGCCGGGTGATCGTCCGATTCAGCAAGAACTTTCACGATGACCCGGCGTTGCGAGGTCATCTTTAGTCCTCTGTCAGTGCAGAGCTTTTCCAAGTCTGAAGCGGTGGAGGACAACGTTCCTAACAGTTCCGATTGCGTCCGGGACCCGCATTATAGATGGGATGTGCCCGTGGGCAGAGAAGCCGGACGATATACTGGAATATTGTGCCTGTTTCTTCCGCCGAGATTCCGCCGACAGTTTCGGTCGTGACACTAGATATCACTGACGACGTCTGTCCGATGACGTTCGTCCGTACGCGGATCGAACTGGACCGATTGCCCGCCGACGGCGTTCTCGTCGTCCTGCTGGCCGACGGTGAGCCACTGGAGAACGTGCCGCGTTCCGCGGCGGAACTCGGATACCGGGTGGACCCGCCCGAGCCGCATCCCCCGGGATCCGGGATTTGGCGGATCACCATCCGCCACCATCCTCAGGCGACCTCAGGCGGCTGACGCCAGTCCGCAGGCGGGGTGGCGTCTGCAGGCCGCAGATACAGCGGCTTGGGCCCACTCGTGTATCCATGTCCCCGGCGCCCCCGAAGGGCTTGGCTTAGGGTCACGGCCAGCGCTCTTGGACTCGGGGAGGAGATGTCAGTCCGCGGTATCCCGCGTCCCAGGACGTCCCGCAGTATGGCCGCGCCACTGCCCACCAGGAGCCGCGTCCCCTCGGGGCAGAGCGATCCGGCGGTTTCGGTGGCCGAACGCAACGGCGGTCCAACCGGCGTGCCGTCCGGCCGGAAGTGCCGGAGGTACAGCTCGCCCCGCCGCGCATCGATCGCGGCGGTAACAGGGGCTTCGGCGGTTGGCCCGGTGATTGCCGTGCGGGCGAGTGCGTCCAACGTCGGCACCCCCACCGCCGGCAGGTCCGCGGCAAGCCCCATCGCCCGCGCGGCGGCGATCCCGGATCGGATGCCGGTAAAGGTGCCGGGCCCGCGGGTGCAGCCGATTCCTTCAAGGGCCCCGAAACCAATTCCTGATGCATCCATCAGGTCGCGAAGCAACGGGACCAATCGGTCGGCGTGTCCGCGCGGGCAGTGCTCGCTGTGCTCGGCAATGACCTGTTCCCCGTGAGCCAGGCCCGCGGTCAGGTGGTCAAGCGCCGTGTCAAAGAACAGGAATCGCACGTGCCCGGATCAGGCGACCTCGCGAACTTCCTGCACCGCCGGAATGTAATGCCGCAGCATGTTCTCCACGCCCATCTTCAGGGTCGTCATCGAACTTGGGCAGCCGGAGCAGGCACCGTGCAGTTCCAGCATCACGACACCGTCGCGATAGCCGTGAAATACGATGTCGCCACCATGGCCGGCCACCGCGGGCCGCACCCGTGTGTCAATGAGGTCGCGGATTTCTGCCACCACTTCCGCATCTTCCGGTCTCACCGCGGCTTCTGCCGCCGGTTCGGCGGGAGCGGCCACGGTCGGCTCGCCGGACGCGTAGTGCTGCATGATCGCTGCGAGCAATAGCGGCTTCAGCGGCTGCCATTCAACGTTGGGGGCACGCGTTACGGTAATGAAGTCACGTCCGAGGAAGACGCCCGCTACCCCCTCGACGGAGAACAGCCGGGCGGCCAGAGGCGACCGTTCGGCCTCTTCCGGACGGTTGAAGGAAGCCGTGCCGCGGTCCAGCACGGCCTGATCGGGTAGGAACTTGAGGGTTTCCGGATTCGGCGTGCCTTCTGTCTGGATGAACATGGCGTCGACCTCCTGGCATGTATCGGCGGGCCGTTGGCCCATCCCTGCGCGGACTCCCACGAACGACGGCGGGCAGCATGGATGATGGCACCAAGCATAGGGGATCGGCCGCCGGCGCTCGCGCTGGACGGCACGCTGCATTGGTCGCGTCCGGGACGGCCCGGGGCAGAAAGCACCGGGCGCCCATGATGTAGGGCATGTCCGCCGCGAAATCCCGGCCCCCCCCGGCTGGATGGCCGGGGCCATGCGGGTGGCCGATGAAGCTGCCGCATCCACCCGTGGTGGACCTGAATGCGCCAGGTCGCGCCGAACTTTACGCACATCGCCGCGCCCCCCTGCGACAGAACGGCGGCCGACTACAATTTGGCTTGTACCGCCTATATTTATGGTGGCATATGGGAAGAGGCCCTCGCTCGACGAGGGGGCAGGAGGCTGCAGTTTCGTGATCATCCGCGTAGTTGCCGCGATCGCTGCCGCGGTGGTCCTCGGAACTGGTGGGACTGCGAGTGCGGCGGGCGACCAGCTTGAGGCGGCGTCGCCGTTCGGCGCCTATCTCGCGGCCCAACACGCTGCGAAATCAGGCGACTATTCCACCGCCTCAGCCTATTTCCGCGCGCTGATCGGAAGCGACCAAAAGGCAGCCGTCATCGCCGATGCCATCAAGGCTTTTGTCGCCAGCGGCGAGGTCGCGACGGCTGAGAAGCTGTCCCGGGAACTGGACCAATCCGGAACACGGCCCTGGGGGCTCGCGATTTTCCTCCGGTTCGCGGGCGATGTTCTCCGGAACGACATGGCATCTGCGGAAGCGCTGTTGGACCCGATGGCTACCGTGGGCGGCCTGGACGGATACCTGGTCCCCGTGCTGCGCGCCTGGATCTCGGGTTCCCGGGGCCCGCCGAGTGCGGCCTTCGAGCAGATTGACCGCATTGCCGAGCGCGGCGTACTCATTTCTTTCTTCAACTATCACGCCGCCCGCATTCTTGATCACTGGGGCCAGCGGGAGGCGGCGGGCCAGCGTTATCGAGCGGCGATTCAGGAAGCGGCGATCCCCGACCGCATGGCGTTGGCCGCCCTTGCCCACTTTTCGGCGACCGGGCAGACCGATGACGCCATCCGCGCGCGGACCAGCCTCGCAGGACGTCGTCCGGCGAGCGGCACGGTGCTGGCACTCCAGGAGGGGGCAGAACTCCGGTCCCTGGGCGGCCCGGTCAATCTTGCCGTGCCGCCGGCAGCGGGTGTCGATCGTTCCGACGGGGATCAGGGCCAGGCGAAAGGTCTGGATCAGCGCGACGTGGCCGTCGGGGTCGCCGAAACGTTCTTCGACGGCGCCCGCATGTTGTTTTCGCAACAGTTCTATCGTGGCGCACTGGCGTACGTGCAGATCGCGCTGTACCTGGAACCGGACTTTCTGGCGGCTCGCCTCCTGGTCGCGCAGGTCCAGGAGCAGCTGGGCGCGAACGACTCTGCGCTGGCGTCCTACCGGCGTGTCCCGTCGGATGCTCCCGAATCGTGGGATGCAGGCCTGGCGCTCGCCGGTCTGCTCGGCCGGCTGAGCCGGGTCGAGGAAGCGCGCTCGGAACTTCAGCTGCTTGGGGAACGCTTCCCTGGCAGGGTGGGAGCCCTCAGCGCGCTGGGCCAGCTGATGGCCACGGAAAAGCGGTACGATCAAGCGATCGCCGCCTATTCCGAGGCGCTCGACCGTCTTGATTGGCTGGAACCCCACCACTGGCCCCTGCTCTATGGCCGCGGCGCGGCCTTCGAGCGATCAGGCCTCTGGGAGCGGGCGGAGGAAGACTTGCAGCGGGCGCTGGAACTGTCGCCCGATCAACCGTTCATCCTCAATTACCTGGCGTACTCCTGGATTGAGCAGGGCCGGCGGCTCGAAGAGGCCAAGGCGATGGCGGCCCTGGCCGCCAGGCTCCGACCCGACAACGGGTTCATCATCGACAGCCTCGGCTGGGCGCACTATCGGTTGGGTGATTACGAGCTGGCTGTGGAAACGCTGGAACGGGCCATGGCGGCGCAACCCGGAGACCCGGTGATCACCAGTCATTACGGGGACGCGCTGTGGCGTACCGGGCGCAAGTTGGAAGCACGCATGCAATGGCGCAACGCGCTCCGGGCGGATCCCGACCCGGAACTCGCGGCCGAGATCGAATGGAAGCTGGAACACGGGTTCGACGAACTGCCGCCGGTCGTCGAGGAGCACGAGATCTGATTGCCGGCCGTTTCGGTTCCGAAATCGAGGGTGCCCCCGCCAAGATCAATCTGCATCTCCACGTGCTCGGACGGACTCCTTCCGGCCTTCATCGAATCGATTCGGCGCTGGCATTCGTGGACATCTTTGACGTCGTCCGGGCTTCGCCGGCGCCCGGCCTGTCACTCTCCGTCTCGGGCCCGATGGCCAGGACGGTGGATTCACTCGGCGCCGCCAACTACGTGATGCGGGCCGCGTCGGAACTCCGTGAGCGCGCGGGGGTCAGCGCCGGCGCAGCCCTCCATCTGGAGAAGCACATTCCTCCCGGGGCGGGGTTGGCAGGGGGCACGGCCGATGGGGCGGCGGCCCTGCGGGCTCTGGGCCGCCTATGGGGGATCAGCCGCCATGATCCAGCCATGCGGGGCGCGGCGTCCGCGCTGGGCGCCGATGGCCCCGCGTGCCTGGAGTCGCAGGCCTGTTGGGCTGGCGGAACCGGCGCCGATCTTGCGTCGATGGCGGCACCGACCGGCAACGTGCTCGTTGTCTGGCCAGGAACCGAGCTGGCGACTTCAAGCGTCTACGCCGGTTGGCGAGGCCCGGGATCCCGCCCGGCATCCAGGCGCCGGATGCCGGTACGGCAACACGTTGCACGTACGGCCAACGATCTCGCGACCTCTGCTGCTCGCCTCGCGCCCGTGATCCGCAGCGTCGAGATGACGTTGGCCTCCGTTCCGGGCGCCCAGGGTGTGCGGATGACGGGAAGCGGTACGGCGGTGTTCGCACTGTTCGCTCGCCGGTGCGAGGCTGAAGCGGCTGCGCGTCAGCTCCGCCGCGCCCGCCCCGGCTGGTGGCTGCGCGCCGCTTCGTTCCTGCCTCGGGGGCGGGCCTTGGGCTCGATCAGGTCCGGAGCAGGCAAATCCTGGTCGTGCCGTAGACGCGTTCGTCGATGAGGCGACAGCCTGAAGGAAGCGGAAACGCCTCGCGTCGGCCCAGCTCGACGGCAGCGATGCCGTCCGCGATCAGCCACCCCGCGCCCCGGGCGGCGGCGAGGGCAGGCTCCGCGAGCCCTTCCCCGTAGGGAGCGTCGACGAACACGAACTCCGCGGCGAACGTCGATGCCGGCAACCGCAATGCGTCTGCATGGAGGATCCGGGCCCGGCGCTGCTCGCCCAGCGCCACGACGTTTCGACTGAGTACGGAGACCGCGTCCGGGTCCCGTTCCACGAAGGTGACGACGGCAGCCCCCCGTGACAGCGCCTCGATTCCGAGCGCGCCGGTACCGGCAAACAGGTCGAGGACGGAGGCGCCGGCGAGTTGACGGTCGAGACGCGGAGAATGCTCGAGCAAGTCGAACAGGGACTTGCGGACTCGCACTTGAGTCGGCCGTATCCGCGAGCCGGGCGGTGTTTCGAGACGCCGGCCGCGGAGGCGGCCAGCGAGCACGGTGAGGCCGCTCAACGCGAGCAGCCGAAGTGCTCGTGCAGCTCTGCCGCCGGCACCTCAGCGAGGCTGCCGCGCGGGAGCGAACCGAGCTCGACCGGGCCGTAGGCCGTTCGGATCAGGCGGTTGACCAGCAGTCCGACATGCTGGAGCACGCGGCGTATCTCGCGGTTCTTGCCCTCGTGCAAGGTCACTTCCAGCCAGGCATTCGATCGTCCGCCACGGGCAACTTCGACGGCGATCGGGCCATAGCGGACTCCTTCGACTTGCGTGCCGTTGGCGAGGGCAGCCAGGCGATTGGGGTCGATTCGGCCATGGACGCGAACCCGGTAGTGCCTGGGGAGGCCGGTCCGCGGAAGTTCTAGGCGTCGTTTCAGCGCGCCGTCGGTGGTCAGGAGCAGGAGTCCCTCCGAGGCCAGGTCAAGGCGACCGACCGGGTGGAGGTACGGGAGGCCGTCCGGGAGGAGGTCAAAGACCGTTCGCCGCCCTGCCGGGTCGGCACGCGTAGTGACGCAGCCTGGAGGCTTATGGAAGCGGAATAGCCGTGCCCGCGCAGGTGCGGGCAGCACGTTCCCGTCCACCGTGACCGTATCTTCGGCAACCACATTGCGGCCGGGAAGGATGACGGGCTCGCCGTTGACATGGACGCGGCCGGCGGCAATCCATCTTTCGGCCGTTCGTCGTGAGCACAGCCCGGACCTCGCGATGCGCCGGCCGATGCGTTCCGCGGTCACGGTTTCGCAGCTGCCTCCACAAACGCCCTTCCCAACCGGCGGTCGCCATCCTGCAGCATGAATTCCGGGTGCCACTGGACCCCGATGCAGAACCGGAATTCGGGATGCTCGATGCCCTCGATCACGCCGTCGGGCGCGACGGCATTGACAACCACGCCCTCTCCCAATTCGGCGACAGCCTGATGGTGGGCGCTGTTCACATCCAGTCGGGCGGAACCCACGATGGACCCCAGCCGGGTGCCATCGATGACCCTGACCGAATGACCGGGTTCGTCGCGCGGGTTGGGTTGCTCGTGTTCCAGCGCTTCGGTGATTGCGCTCGGGATATGCTGCAGCAGCGTGCCGCCCAGCACGACGTTGAGCAGTTGCTCGCCGCCGCAGATTCCCAGGACCGGAAGATCACGCGACAGGGCCCGGCGCGTGATGTCGGCCTCGAATTCGGTGCGCCGATCTTTCGTGGTGACGGTCGCGTGGCGCTCGCTCGCGCCGAACAAGGCCGGATCCACGTCAAACGCGCCGCCGGTCACGACGAGACCATCCAGGTGCTGCAGCAGATCAGCCACGAGGCCGGGTTCATGCGGGAGCGCGACCGGAACGGCCCCGGATGCGGTCATCCAGTCCACATAATTCTGGCGCAGCGCGTACCAGGGAAATCTGGAATACGTCTGGGCCGTTTCATGGTCGAGGGTCAGGCCAATGAGCGGTCGGTCAGTCGACACCGAGCGGTTCTCCGCACTGCATCATGCCGCCGCCAACGTGGTGGACGAACAGGTTCGCTGGGCCGCGACACTCGGCTGGGGCAGCATGATCGAGACCGTCTGTCCCGTAAAGCTGTCGCGGCCGGGAATCCTGGGGAGCGAGAACCCTTACGAACGGGCGCCCATACGTCTCGCCCGGACCCGGGGCGGCGGCGCTGTTGGTTTCCTGACGCAGGCAGGGCACAGGCAGGCGCGACGTCACGCTGGCGGTTCCTTCCGCAGACTCGTACCGGCGGCTTCGTATGCTAGTTTGTGGTTTCTTGACTGGCGTTGCGAGGCGCCGCGGATAGATTCGATAGGCACGGCTACGGAGAGAGCAAACGATGCCGCTCACCAAGAACAATCCCGCGATCCGGGCTGAAGCGAATCGCAACCGTCGCGAGAAAACGTATGACGGGAAACCGGTAAAGCCGGTGCTGTACGTCGGTAAGTGGGTCGGGCACGGGCGCTACGTGGCCGCTCAGGACGAGTCAGGTGCGCTGGTCCGCGATTCCAAGGGCCGACCGGTCCCGTTCGCTTCGCTCTAGTCAGCTTGTCCGGATGTCGACCGGCGATCGCGCGGCCACGACCGCTCTGCTGCGCTGGTATGTCGACATGGGCGCGGACGAGGCGCTGGCACCAGAACCGTTGAATCGTCTGGCGGCTGACTCCCCCCCACAAGAGCAGGTTCCAAGCGAACCCGCCGCAGTTGTTGCGGGCCAGCAGGCTCCGGCCACGACCCTCGAAGAACTTCGCGCCGAGGTAGAGGGCTTTCGCGGCTGTGCGCTGCGGACGGATGCAACCCGAACCGTGTTTGCAGACGGCAATCCGGAAGCGGGGCTGATGCTGATCGGCGAGGCCCCCGGTCGCGAAGAAGACCGAATTGGTCTCCCGTTTGTTGGATCCGCCGGGAAACTCCTTGACCAGATGCTGGCCGCAATCGGCCGCGACCGAACCAGCGCGTACATCACGAACGTCGTGTTCTGGCGCCCCCCCAACAACCGGACCCCCACCGACGAGGAAATGGCCACCTGCCTGCCACTCGTGCGGACTCACGTCGCCTTGGTCCGCCCGCAGGCGATTCTTCTGCTTGGGGCGGCGGCGGCCCGTGTCCTGCTGGGGACCCGGCTGGGGATCAGCAAGTTGCGTGGCCAGTGGCGGGAGATTCCGATCGAGGGTATTCCGCCTGTCCCCGTGCTCCCGACGTTTCATCCGGCTTTCCTGCTACGTCAGCCGGCTCGGAAAGCAGATGCCTGGGATGATCTTCGAAACCTGAAACGGCGTCTGGATGGGTCGTGAGCCCGGCGCACGATGAGCTGCTCCGAAACGCCCTGACGGTCTGAAACCGCCTCGTTGCTTGGGTCCACCCCGGCGGCGGCATAGCAGGTGCACGGCATCGCTCCCCGGTGAGGTCTAACTCGCGGCCGCTCCGCTGAACATGATCACCGGGCCGAGCGCACGGAATCCGGAGCCCGCCCCTGGTCGACGATGAGGATGACGGGGACGCGGGTTGCGGCAGCGCCCCGCCCCGCGTCCGAGAGACCCGCCCGCAGCCCGCTTCCGCCGGTCTTCGGCACCCGAAATCACGGCACTTCTCGTTGATTTTCCCACGCTGATGGCGGCCGTCTCGCTACCGCGTGTGATCAATCAGCCGATGGTGATGCAGGCGGCGGGCCCGGCGTTCGAAATCCCGCACCTGTTTCGGCTTGTCGGATCCGGCGCTGATGCGGTGCGCGCGTTCACGGTCATCCTGATTGTCGGAGCAGTTCTGGGCCTGCTTGTCGCGCATTTTCGGGCACGCGAGAATCGGCGGGCCGACCTTGCAGTGATGCGGGTGCCGGCCACTGTCCGGTTGCGGCCGTTCTGGCGGACTGTGGCCGAGAACCTTATATTGACTGGCGTTGGTGCAGGTCTCGGCTTGGCCGCAGCCCACGGCGTAGCTTGGCGCGCGGGCCTGTGGTTGTGGGAGCACAACCAGATCCTGATGTCCTTTGCCTGGGTTGACGGTGAGGCCCTGCTGGTCCTGACAGTACTCGGTCTCTGCGCGCTCGCGGCGCTGCCGGCCACCATCCGGGCGGCCCGAATCGACGTTTCACGGGTATGGTCTGGTGGTTGAGGCGGTAGTACGGAGGCCAGGCATGCAGTGGTCTCGGTTATTCCCGGTTACCGGACTCGCGGTGGTGGTCGTGTGTGTGGGCGGTTCCAGGTCCCGCGCAGGAGTACGCGGACCCCACGATGGCGGAGGGCATGGTGCCGTACGAGCAGCTGGATTACCGCGAGGCGCTCAAGCTCGGCATGACGCCGACGCTGCCCGAGGTCGACGGCTTGGAGCCGATCATGCTTGAGCGGACGTTCAAACTGATCGGCGACGGGGTTCTGACCGGATTCTGCTCCTGCCGCCCGTCCGACACCCGTCGGGTCTCCTGACCGGCGGATCATGGTCGTGTCTGCCCCCGGTAGCGAGTCCGATCGCGCGTGCGTTGGCTTGTTTGTGACCTGCCTCGCCGACCTGTTCAGGCCGTCGGTGGCTTGGGCGTCGGTGACACTGCTGGAAAGGGCGGGGTTCCGGGTGGAAGTCCCGAAGGGTCAGACCTGTTGTGGCCAACCCGCATACAACTCCGGCGACCTGCGCACAGCGCGCCGCGTTGCCCGCGGGTTCCTGGATGCCTTCGAGCCATTCGAGTACGTCGTCGCGCCGTCAGGCAGTTGCGCCGGAATGCTGCGGTTGCACCTGGGCAGGCTGTTCGCGTCGGAGCCGGAAGAGGCAGCGCGCGCCGAGAGGCTTGCCGGTCGGACCCATGAACTGACCAGCTTTCTGGTGGACGTGGCCGGTTGGACCGAGATTTCAGCGACGTTCCCGCACCGCGTGACCTACCACGATTCCTGCTCGTCGCTGCGTGAGATGGCGGTGCGCGACCAGCCTCGTACCCTGTTGGCACGGGTGGACGGGCTGGAGCTCGTGGAACTCCCGGATCGCGATGCTTGCTGTGGGTTTGGCGGCACGTTCTGCGTCAAGTACCCGGACATTTCCACCAAGATGGTCTCGGACAAGACAGCTTCGATCGCCGGGACCGGTGCGGATACCGTGCTGGCCGGAGACCTCGGCTGCCTCCTGAACATCGCCGGGAGGCTGGCACGAGAGGGGCGGCCGATCGCTTGCAGGCATGTGGCAGAAGTACTGGCCGGCGCGGCGGACACGGACCCCGTCGTCCCGGTTTGATCATGTTCGACGGACGCGAGATCGCGCAGTTTCCCGAGGCAAGCGCTCGGGCTCTCGGAGACGAAAATCTGCAGGCAGCGCTGCGACTGCTCGGGGAAGGGTTTCAGGCCCGCCGCACCGATGCTGTCGAGCGGTTCTCCGAGTTCGAGGATGCGCGCGACGCGGCCGTGGATGCAAAGAGGCGCACCCTCCGTCAGCTGCACCACCATCTGGAGGCCTTCGAGGCGCGCTGCCAGGAACAGGGCGGGGTGGTGCACTGGGCGGAAACCCCTGCAGACGCCCGCCAGATCGTGCTGGAGCTGCTGACCTCCCGAGGCGTGCGGGTGCTGAGCAAGGGCAAGACCATGGTCGCCGAGGAAATCGGTCTCAACGGCTTCCTCGAGGAACATGGCATAGAGGTGGTCGAAACCGATCTGGGCGAATACATCATCCAGCTCGCCGAAGAGGTGCCGAGCCACATTATTGCCCCGGCTATCCACAAGACGATGCCGCAAGTCGTCGAACTCTTCCGGCAGCACCACGACAAGCTCAAGGCGGCGCCGTTCCCTCGTCGCACGCCGGCCGACTTGGTTGCCGAAGCGCGCACCGTGCTTCGACGGCGGTACTTGGAGGCGGACGCCGGCCTCACCGGCGCGAACTTTCTGGTCGCCGATACGGGGAGTTCGGTCATCGTTACGAACGAAGGCAACGGTGACCTCACCCAGACGCTCCCGCGTTTGCACATCGTGCTGGCCACGATCGAGAAAGTGGTGCCGACGCTGGCGGACGGCGCGGCCATTCTCAGGGTCCTGGCCCGGTCAGCCACCGGTCAGGACATGTCCGCCTACACGACGATCTCGACCGGGCCCCGGCGGTCCACCGATATCGACGGGCCTTCCGAATACCATGTCGTCCTGCTGGACAATGGCCGGTCAAGCCTCCTGGGCACGCCGGCCGAGGAGGTCCTGCGCTGCATCCGGTGCGGGGCCTGCATGAACCATTGTCCCGTGTACGGCGCCGTGGGTGGGCATGCATATGGCTGGGTATACCCCGGCCCGATCGGAGCGGCGTTGACACCTGCTTTGCTCGGCGTCGAAGCAGCGCGTCATCTCCCCAATGCCTCCAGTCTGTGCGGGCGCTGCGAAGAGGTGTGCCCGATGCGGATCCCGCTTCCGAAGATCTTCCGGTATTGGCGGGCGAAGGAACATGAAGCACGCCTGAACACGGTCCGTGCGCGGTTGGCGCTTGCACTTTGGGGCTGGCTCGCCGCGCACCCTCGGCTGTATCGGTTGGGGACGGGAGCGGCAATGTGGATATTGTCGCGGCTGGCTGGCCGGTCCCGCCGCTATCGGAACCTGATCCTGGCGAACGGGTGGACCCGATCGCGCGACTTTCCTGCGCCGGCTGGCAGAACCTTTCTCAACAGCTGGAACCGCCGACCATGAGCGCGGCACGCGAACGGATTCTGGGTCGTCTTCGGGATCGTCTCGGGGAGGGATCGCAGGAATCTCCGTGCCCACCGGCGACCTCGTCAGTGCGCGCCGGGGACGTGGACGTATTCTGCCGGCGTCTGGAGGCGGCCGGAGCGACCGTCGAGCGAATTCCCGAAGACTCGGTTCCACAGGCAGTCGCGCAATATCTTGCGCAGCGCAACCTGGCGGCACGGGTCAGGGTGTCCCCGGCGCTGGCGAAACTCGGCTGGGATGCCGAACCGTTGCTCGAAACCGCTTTCGGAATCGCCGAACTCGACGATGCGGCAGCGGTTGTGCCAGCGGTCCTCGGGGTCGCCGAAACGGGCAGTCTTGTCCACGTTTCGGCTGGCGATAACCCCACCACCAACCATTTCCTGCCTGATCACGCGATCGCCGTGGTGGCGGAAGAGGCGGTGTGCGCCGACCTCGAGACCGCGTTTTCGGCGGCGTCAGGCTCGGCCATGCCGCGCACCGTCTGTCTGATTACCGGACCCTCCCGAACCGGCGACATCGAGCAGCGCATCGAACTCGGCGCGCACGGTCCACGCTCGCTTCATGTGCTGGTGACCAAGAAATGACGCGCTTCAAGCGCCGCACGTCCTCGACCGCGACGCCCGAGGAGATTGCGGAATTCGAGGCCAGCCTGAAGCTGCCGCACCCGCGGGGGAAGAGCGGCAGACTCCACGCCGCTGCCGCTCCCGACTCGCCGCCGGCGGGCCCGGCGGCGATCAATCGGGCCGCGGTTTCGAAGCGGCCGCACAACGGGATCGATCGGTCGACGCGGCAGAAGCTTCGGCGGGGCCGAATCGCGCCGACCCGAACGCTCGACCTGCACGGCTTTCGCGTGTCAGAGGCGTGGGCGGCCGTGCGTGAATTCGCACTCGAGGCCCAGGCAGGAGGGCACCGCTGCGTCCGCGTGGTCACCGGGCGGAAGCTCGGCGAGGCTGGCCCCACCGGTGCGCTCAGAGAAGCGCTGCCGGAGATCGTCCGCTCTCCGGCGCTCCGCGGGGTCGTCCTGGGTTGCGAACCGGCACCGACACGTCACGGGGGTGACGGGGCATTTCATCTACTACTCCGAATCCGCCCGACGCGGTGAACCGACCGTCGGGACCTGCTCCCGGCCACGGGCGGGTGGTCGCAATCGCCAACCAGAAAGGCGGCGTTGGCAAGACCACGACGGCCGTCAATCTCGCCACGGCTTTTGCCGCCGCGGGGCGACGGGTCTTGCTGGTCGACATGGATCCACAGGGGAACGCGTCGACCAGCCTCGGGGTGGCGCTGGGAGACAGGAACCCGGGCGTCACGGAACTCCTGGAGGGACGGACGGCGCCGGCAGACGCGATCCGTTCCACGCTGGTCGATGATCTCCAACTTGTGCCGGCCACTTCGGCTCTGGCCCGGGTCGACGAGATCCACCCGCAGACCGATGCCGGGCACCTGGGATCTGCGGTGGCCGCCTTTCGCACCACGCATACCGACATTTTCTTCGACTGTCCTCCGTCGTTCGGCTGGCTGACGCTCGGTGCGCTGGCAGTCGCCGACGGTGTCATCATTCCTCTTCAGTGCGAGTTCTTGCCGATGGAGGGGCTCGCACAGGTGCTCGAGACGATCGAACTGGTGCGGGCGGGACCCAATCGGAGCCTTGCGCTGGATGGCGTGCTCCTGACCATGATTGACGCCCGCACGAATCTCGCGCGCGACGTAGAGCGTGATGTCCGCGAGCACCTTCGATCGAAGGTGTTCAGGACGGAAATTCCGCGGAGCGTGCGCGTTGCCGAAGCGCCGTCGGCCGGGGAGCCCGTTCTCCTGTACGATCGGAACTCGCCTGCGTCGCAGGCCTACGTATCGCTCGCCCGAGAGCTGCTGACACACGAGGCGTATCGGATGCGGCCGTGACCCAGAAAACCGGCAGGACACGGATGCGCCGAGGCCTCTCTCGCGGGCTCGAGTCGCTGGTGGCGGAGCGGGCCGCGACCGTAGACACCCGCACGACACCGGAAGTCCGCAGCGCGGAGCCGGGGCCAGGCCCGGACGCCACCCTGTCCATCACCGACCTGGTCCCGAACCCGTTTCAGCCGCGATCCGACTTCGATCCGGACGACCTCGACACGTTGGCTGATTCGATCCGGCGGTCGGGCATGCTGCAGCCGATCCTGGCCCGCGCCGATCCCGCGCAGTCCGGCCGCTATCAGATCCTGGCCGGCGAACGGAGATGGCGGGCCGCCCAGAAAGCCGGCCTGCACCGTGTCCCGGCGCGGATTCGGGTAGCGAGCGATGAGGAGGCCGTCGGCCTGGCCCTGATCGAGAACATGGAACGGGCTGACCTCAATGCGATTGAGGAGGCTGGCGGGCTGTCCCGCCTCATGGATGAATTTGGCTTTACGCAGGCGCAGGCGGCCGAAACGGTAAGTCGAAGCCGGAGCTACGTGGCCAACGCCGTTCGGCTGCTGTCGCTTCCGGAGCCGGTACAGCAAATGGTCCGCAGCGGCGAGCTGAGTGCGGGCTCGGCTCGTCCGCTCATCGGGTCGCCGGACGCGTTGAAGCTGGCCCGGGTGATCGTGCGGCGCGGTCTCAACTCCCGTGCCGCAGAGCGGCTCGTGCGTCGCGAACGTCGAGGTCGCACGCCGCCCCAGCGGGATCCGAATCTGGAGGAACTCGAGCGTGAACTCCAGGAAACGCTCGGAATGGAAGTGGCGGTCCGTGCCAGGGCAAACCGCGGCGAAGTCAGAATCCGCTATCAGCGCAGCGCGCAGCTGGAAGAAATCCTCAGACGTCTGCGGCGCGAATAGGCGCTGGCGATCGTGGTCAGGGGCCTGCGATGCGGGCGATCCGGAGCACGGTTTCCCGTACGACTTCCCGGCCCGGCGTCCCCGTTCGCTTGCACGTCTGCTCGGCGCGCCCGAGGAGCCGCAACACGCGTTCAACGCGTTGCGTCGACCACTGTCTGGCCTGCGTTTCGACGGCCGCCTTGCGTTTGAAATGGACGGGAGGTTGAAGGTTCTTGACGGCCTGAAGTGGATCCGCTGCCGCGGTGACGATGTGCAGGCTCTGAAAGTGACGGAGCAGACGTCGGATCACCGCGATTTCACTCAGTCCATCCTCGTGCAGTCGCCGAAGGGCCCGAAACGCTTCTCCAGCCCGGCCGAGCCCGACCGCATCGGCGAGCGCGTCCGCCCCCAACAACGCATTGTCGCCGGACAACGCGGCGGCGGCTTCATAGTCGAGGGTCCCGCCATCTCCCGCAAAGAGCACGAGCTTCTCTAGCTCGTTCCTGGTTACGCCACGGTCACGCCCGAGGCGGGCAACCAGGTAGGCGTAGGCATCCGGGTCGATCTTGAGGCGATGCGATTCCTGAACGTCGCGCAGCAGCCGCTCGATCGTCCGGCTGTCGTCCACGTAGCAGGGCGCCGCTGTCGCGCCTTTCGCGCGTTCAAAGAGCCTGCGGAGGCTTGACCTGGGCCCGAGGTCGCCGCCCTGAACCAAGACAACCGCGTCGTCTCCCTCGAAATCGAGAAAAGACTCCAGGGCGGCGGTCACGGAATCGTCGGCGTGGCGAATCCGGATCACGCGCCGCGTCCCGTCGAGTGATATTTGCGCGGCTTCGTCCAGAAAACGGGCCATATCGGATACGACCTCGTCCCCATCGAGGGAGACCACCTGGAACGGATCATCCAGGTCGGGTGCAAAGGCCAGCGAAAGCTGCTCAAACCGTTCGGCAACGAGACCTTGATCAGGCCCGTACAGCAGGATCGCTCGTGGTTCCGGCGAGGGACTGGCGCAGAACCCCTCGACTTGATGTGCCTGCAGCTTCATCCGCGCTGATCCGCACGAATCAACAGTGCGGCATCAGTCGCAATGACGTTTGCAAGAACGTTTGCAGCACGCTCCAGAGCTGCGTGCGAACCGATGAGCGTGCCGTAAATCTCATTGGGGATCACGCCGTGATTCGCGTGGGCATCCCGCTCCGCTCTCCCGACCTCGCGGCCGGTGGAAATCTCGATCAATTGATATTGTGCCTGCAGATGAACGTCGTAGCGGCGGACAAACGTCGACTGGTCGATGATTAGCGGTGAACTCGTTGACCGCAGCGTCACCTCCAGTCGGTAGGCAGGGGCCGACGATTTCCCCGCGGGATGCAACCGTTCGACCAGTGCCCGATACACCAGTTCGCCGGGCCCGCCTTGGATGGGAGAGACGTCGACCGCGCGCAGCGCAGCGTTTACAGAAGCTCCGTGAAGAGGTTCGAATCCACACCCTGAGGCGGCTGCTGCGAGCAAGGCGGCCGCAGCCAAGCTCTTGAAAATCTTACCGGGCAACGACGTTGACTACCCTGTCCGGAACAACGATCACTTTCCGCACCTCCGCGCCCTCGATCGCACGGATCACATTCGGCAACTGGAGCGCCGCATTTCGAGTGTCCGCCTCGCCGGCCCCGAGGGCAAGTTCGATCGTGCCACGAAGTTTACCGTTCACTTGGACCGCGATGGTTGCCCGCTCCTCGGCGAGCAGATCGGGTTCGGCCTCCGGCCAAGCATCCTGGCAGATGAACCCGTCGCGTCCCAGGCGCTGCCAAAGTTCTTCCGCGAGGTGCGGGATCAGGGGGGCAGACAACCGCACGAAGGTCTCGAGCGCCTCCCGCAGCGCCCACGCGCCGCCGGTTCCGGCGGCTGCCGCATCGAAACGAAGGAATGCGTTGGAAAGGGTGCGCAGGTGGGCAACGGCCCGGTTGTGTCGGAACGCCTCGATGTCTTCCTCCACCGCGCGGATGGCACGGTGGGTGGTCTGCCTCAGCGCGTGGGCGGCCGGGGCAAACCGAGGCGGCTGAGCAGCACCGACCGGTCCGGGCTCGAGCTCATCGAACGCTCGCCAGATTCGCTGCAGGTAGCGGGCAGCACCCTCGACGCCGGAGGTTGTCCATTCGAGGTCGCGCTCGGGCGGGCTGTCCGAAAGCATGAAGAGGCGCGCGACGTCAGCCCCGTAGGTGGCGATGATGTCGACGGGATCGACGACGTTGCGGCGCGACTTCGACATTTTCTCGACGCGCCCGGCGACGACCGGCGCCCCGTCGGAACGACGTCGGAAGCCGCCGTTGCCGCTCGCCTCGACCTCTTCCGGATAGAGCCAGGTTCCTTCCTCGGGTTCCCGATAGGTTCGGTGGCAGACCATTCCCTGGCAGTAGAGGCCGTCGAACGGCTCGTCGAAGGGGAGTTCGCCGATATCGCGAAGCGCGCGCGTGAAGAAGCGTGCGTACAGGAGGTGGAGAATGGCGTGTTCGATGCCGCCCACGTACTGAAACGTCGGACACCATCGGGTAACCGCCTCGCGGTCGAGCGGCTGATCGGCGCGGGCGGAAATGTACCGGTAGTAGTACCAAGCGGAATCGACGAAGGTATCGAGGGTCTGGGTTTCACGCTCTGCGGCGGAGCCGCATGCCGGGCAGTCGACCGTCTTCCATGCGGTGTGCCGCTCAAGCGGATTGCCCGGCCGGTCGAACTTGACGTCATCAGGCAGCGTTACCGGTAGGTCGGAATCGGGCACCGGCACGACGCCGCAGTCCTGGCAGAAGACGACCGGAACCGGGCAGCCCCAGTAGCGCTGGCGCGACGCGCACCAATCGTGGATGCGGTACTGAACGCTGCGTTCTCCGTGTTCTCCGAGTCGGTCGATGACCGCCCGTTTCGCCGCTGCCACGTCCAGCCCGTTCAGGAAATCGGAATTCTTGAGCGTGCCGTCGCCGACGTACGCCTCGTCTGGCCCGGGGCGCTCGACGCCGGGCGCCGGGTCCACCACGGGAACCACGTCAAGTTCGTGGGCACGGGCGAAATCCAGGTCGCGCTGGTCGTGTGCAGGCACCGCGAAGATGGCGCCGGTGCCGTATTCCATCAGCACGTAGTCGGCGACGAAGACACGGAGAGACCGATCGAGGAAGGGATGCTGTACGCGGAGCCCCGTGTCGACGCCGGTCTTTCCGGCAGGGCCAGCCGCCTCCCGGTTCCGCCGCCCGGGATCGCGCGTGCATTCCTGGATGAAGGCGGCCACGGTCGGATTCGTGTCTGCGCAGGTTCTGCTGAGCGGGTGATCCGGGGACAGCGCGATGAACGTCGCGCCAAAGATCGTGTCCGGCCGCGTCGTGAAGACCTCGATTTCCTCCTTGCCGCCCAGGACTTGAAAGCGCAGCCGGGCCCCCTCCGACCGCCCGATCCAGTTCCGCTGCATGGTCTTTACACGCTCCGGCCACCGCGGCAGATGATCGAGTGCATCAAGGAGTTCGCCCGCGTAGCGGGTAATGCGGAAGAACCATTGCGGCAGCAGGCGCCGTTCGACCAGCGCGCCCGAGCGCCAGCCCCGGCCGTCAATCACCTGTTCGTTGGCAAGTACCGTGTGTTCGACGGGGTCCCAGTTGGCCCACGCCTCGGCCCGATAGATCAGGCCGGCGTCCAGCATCTTGAGAAAGAGCCGCTGCTGTTCGCGCATGTACGCCGGGCTGCAGGTCGCCACTTCGCAGTCCCAGTCGTAGCTGAGGCCCATCGAGCGGAGCTGGGCGCGCATCGTGTCGATGTTGGACCACGTCCACTTGGCCGGATGGATGCCGTGCTCCATGGCGGCATTCTCGGCCGGGAGCCCGAACCCGTCCCAGCCCATTGGATGCAGCACGCTGTACCCGCGGGCCCGCGAGTACCGGGCGAGCACGTCCCCCAGCGTGTAGACCCGGACGTGACCCATGTGAATGCGCCCCGACGGATACGGGAGCATCTCCAGGACGTACCGATCCGGTGCGTCCGAAGGCGGCGGCGTGCGGTAGACCTCCGCCGCTTCCCAAGCCTCTTGCCACTTGGCTTCAAGTTCAGCGGGATTGTAAGCGGACATACGTTCGGAACCGTCGTGCGTCGCGCGGATTCGCGGGCCGGACCGGTGGTCGGGTGGAGGGCGGCCCACACCATACACGGAGCCCGGCCAATTCTCTGTCAGCGCCTGCGTGCGTGAACAGACCGCTCCCGCAAAGCGCGTGTATGCCCAGACCCGTCAGACGGCGCGCCGATACCGGTGTGATGCCCCCCAACGCGGCGACCGGACCCGGGAGACGGCGAGCAAGCAGACCCAAGCGCAGCGGCCCGAGCGGAACGGCCTCCGGATGCGCTTCGGTGCGGAACACCGGCGCGACGATGAACATGTGGGCTCTGCTGGCCTTGGCGCGGCGCAGGTCGCTGCCCCGATGCACCGACAGCGTGACCAAACCTCCGGCGCGCGGCGGGCGGCGGGACCAGCTCGGGACGTGCACGCCTGCCGTCGGCAGCGGCGTCGCGCTAGGTCGCGAGGTGCCGGCGAGCAGCACCAATCCTTTTCGTCGGCAGATACGGGCGAGTTCGCGGGCGCGGCGGCGTCGCTCAGGATTGCGGTAGTCCCGATAGATCACGCCGGTGCCATGGGGCAGCGAGGGTACGATGTCGCGGGAGTCGATGCCGCGCTCCTCGGCGCTGAGAAACCACAACCGAGGCAGGCGCGGCGGTTTGCTAGAATCGGTCGTCATGGCGCTCGCAATCTAGGTCATGCGTGCTCGGCCTGCCGCTGCTTCCGGGCTTGTTTTGCGCTGGCAATCGGTGTTGGCCACCATCCGTGCGGCAGAGCGGGAGGCCGGGCGAGATCCCGAAGGCGTTTCCCTGGTTGCCGTCTCGAAGGGCGTGGCCGCCGAAACCATCGAGACACTGCTGGCGGCTGGCCATCGCGCCTTCGCGGAAAACCGCGTTCAGGAAATGCAGGTCAAGTGGCCGCCGCTTCTGGAACGCCACCCAGCTGCTGAACTCCGTTTCGTAGGACGGCTGCAGTCCAACAAGGTCATGGCTGCGGCCGGGCTCGCTCACGTCATCGAGAGCGTGGATCGAGAATCGTTGGCTCGCGCCTTGTCGAACTGCAATGCGATTCGCGAGCGTTCTGTGCGGCTGCTGGTCCAGGTCAATGTCGGTGAGGAGTCCCAGAAGGGCGGTTGTCCGCCGGCCGAAGCCGACCGCTTCGTCACTTGGTGTCAGGCGGAGCTGGGACTGCGGGTCTCAGGCGTCATGGGGATCCCCCCCAGGGATACGGATCCGGTTCCGTACTTCGGGCTGCTGCGGACGTTGCGAGACCGAATGGGCCTGACAGAACTGAGTATGGGAATGAGTGCCGATTACGAAGCCGCAATTCAAATGGGTGCCACCCATGTCCGGGTCGGAACCGCCGTGTTCGGCCCGCGCCCGCGGAGGTAGGTCAAGGGCCGGTCATCAGTACCGCTCGAGCGTCGAGGCGCGTACGGTGACGGCACCACGCTTTGGGCCCCCGTCAAGCTGTCGGCACAATAACTGACTACTAATTCATCATTATGAAACACTCTACGCCTATAAATTAGCCAGCACGCGAGTCGACAGCGCCCGCTGGTGCCCCTGTGGCAAATTGGCATGATTCTTGTTTGTGACTGTTGCGGGGGCTCGCACTCGCTCAGACGCGCCCCCCCCACGGCGAAGCCGCGGTCAACGGCTACGGGCTGTTCTGCGGCTCGGCCACCGTAGAGCCTTTGCCGGACGCTGGGCGTTGTCACGGAGATTTGGTCATCCAGGCCGGAATCGGAACGGAGGCGGGCATTCGCTTGGCGCCTCTCTTCGTCGCGTGAGCGGAGTTCCGGGGATGTGTCGGAGAATCGCATGAAAATATTCCTCGTTTCCGGGATGGCCGTAGCGGCCGTTCTGTTTGGACCTGCTGCGGCCTTGGCGGCGCCCTCGCCGGAAGACGCAGCCTTCATTTTCAACACCCTGTCGTTCCTGGCGAACGGGGCTCTGGTGTTCGCGATGGCCATCGGCTTTTGCATGCTTGAAGCCGGCATGGTGCGGTCGAAGTCGACGAGCGCGATTTGCGTCAAGAACATCGGACTGTTTTCGATCGCCGGCGTCACGTACGCGATCGTCGGTTACAACCTCATGTACAACGGGGTCGACGGCGGCTTCGTCGGGTCTCTGGGGCTCTTTGATACGCCCGACCCGGCTTCCGAAGCTTCCGATGGCGGTTATGCGGCGGCTTCGGACTGGTTCTTCCAGGTCGTGTTTGTGGCAACTACCGCTTCGATCGTATCAGGGTCGGTCGCTGAGCGGGTTCGCGTGATTCCGTTCGTTCTGGTGATTGCCGTGCTGGTGGCTGTCATCTACCCGATTCAGGGTGCCTGGTCGTGGGGCGGCGGTTGGCTGAGCGAATTGGGCTTCTCCGATTTCGCCGGGTCCACCATCGTGCACTCCGTGGGCGGCTGGTGCGCGCTGGCCGGGATCATCCTGCTCGGCGCGCGTCGGGGGAAGTTCTCGGCCGACGGCAAGGTCAATCCGATGCAGGCATCGGCCGTTCCGCTGGTGGCGCTCGGCACATTCGTGCTGTGGATCGGTTGGCTGGGCTTCAACGGCGGCTCGCAGCTGGCCTTGGGGTCGGTTGAGGACGCCAGCGCGATGTCGCGGATATACGCCAACACGTACCTCGCCGGATGCGGGGGGGCGCTGGCGGCGTCGGCGACGTACTTCGCGGTCTTCCGGAAGCTCGACATCACGCTGATTCTCAACGGAGTGCTGGGCGGCCTGGTCAGCATCACTGCGGAGCCGTTGGCACCGTCATTCGTGCAGTCGATTTTGATCGGCGCCGTCGGCGGCGTGATCGTGGCGGTGGGTGTGCCCTTCCTCGACCGAATCAAGCTTGATGACGTGGTCGGTGCGGTCCCTGTCCACCTGTTTGCCGGGGTGTGGGGAACCATCGCCGTTTGCCTTACCAACCCGGAGGCAAGCCTCGTAGCCCAGCTGATCGGCATCGTCGCCATCGGCTTGTTCGCCTTCCTTGCGAGCCTGCTGGTGTGGTACGTGGTCAAGCTCGTCATGGGCATCCGCCTCGATGAGGAGGACGAGATGCACGGTTCCGACCTGACCGAAGTCGGAGTGGCGTCGTATCCCGAGTTCGTCGCCGGGCGCTCCGGGTGACGCCGTCGGCCGGAATGGCCCTTGGGACGGAACAGCCGACGTGAATGCATGGCGCCGGATGAGGGAATCTCGTCCGGCGCTTTCGGCCGCCACGGCCCGGATGCCCGGACGCGTTGGCCCCAATTGCGCAACTCCAGCAGGAATCGCAGGCGGCGCGGGCAAGCCCCGACCGCGCATCAACCCGCTTCGTTCGAGCAAATCCGCGCACTGCGATCTGGTGGAACACCGTGATGGCTAGGCCCAACTGGAAGAATCGGACGTTTTTCCTCGGTGACAACCTGGGGTTCCTAGAGGCGATGAACAGCGAATCCGTTGACCTCATCGCTACCGACCCTCCGTTCAACAAGGGTCGCGACTTTCGCGCCACGCCTGACAGCCTGGCGGCGGGTGCCAAGTTTCAGGACCGATGGTCGTGGGAACAGGACGTGCATCAGGACTGGGTGGATCAGATCACCGATAGCCATCCACGTCTCATGCGCGTCATTGCCGCCGCGAGGGACAGCTACAGCGACGGTATGGGAGCATTCCTGTGCTTCATGGCCATGCGCCTCTTGGCCATGCGGCGGATCCTGAAGCCGACCGGGAGCGTCTACCTCCACTGCGACCCGACCGCGAGCCACTACCTCAAGCAGCTCATGGACGCGGTGTTCGGGCGTCGGAACTTCAAGAACGAGGTCGTGTGGTGCTACAAGTCAGGAGGCGCCAGCAAACGGCGATTCGCCAAGAAACACGACATCATCCTGTTCTACGCCAAGGTGGAAAAGCTCTCGCGTTTCAACGTTCTCAAGATCAAGTCGTACGGCCGAACCGGTGGCGGACAGGGCGGCGCCGTAAAGTACTTCCGCGACGGCCAGGGCACGTATTCCATTGTTTCTGCTCGGGACTGGTGGGATATGTCCATGCTTTCGACGACGCACGGCGAGCGTCTCGGCTATCCCACGCAAAAACCGATCGCCCTCTATGAACGCATGATTCTCGCCAGCAGCGATGAAGGCGACGTGGTACTCGACCCATTCGCCGGATGCGCGACAACGCTGGTGGCCGCCGAGCGCCTTAAGCGACAGTGGGTCGGCATTGATATCTGGGGCAATGCCAGGTCCGTCGTCCTCCAACGACTGGGCCGCGAGGGTCTTCTCGGCGAAGGGACCACCGGTCAACGTCGCCTGTTCGCCAACGAAGTGACGTTTACGACCGATCTGCCAGAGCGCACCGATGGCGACCGGTCGGTCACTCCCCCGCCGCCTTCTCGCCCGTCACGATTGGTCTGACCCCCCGACCCCGGGGGCGGGCGCCCCCGGGGCCCCGCCCGGCCCCGGGCGCCGCGGGCCCGCCGGGGGGCCGGCCCCCCCCGGCGCCGGGGGGGGTGGGGGGGGGCGGCGGGGGCTCCCCCCCGGCGCCGGGCGGCCGCCG
>VXPW01000035.1 GCA_009839325.1 Rhodospirillales bacterium | reverse complement strand
TGTTCCATCCATGGCGCCCGGGTCCGTTCTACATCAACCTGCCGCTCAACACGCAGCCGCGGGAGACCCGGATCCGGGTCGACGCGCTGCCCGAGCAACCACGGCCCGTGCCCGCCGTTCCGGGCACCGACGAAGGTCTGGCCGAGGCAGCCCGCCTGGTCGCTGCATCCAGGCGCGTGGCCATCAAAGCCGGTGGTGGAGCCCGTTCGTGTGCAACAGCTGTGCGGGAGTTCGCCGAGTGCGCCGGCGCCGCCGTCGTACTGGGGCCCGGTTCGACGGGCGTGCTGCCGGATTCCCATCCGCAGAACATGCACGTGGGCGGTTCCAAGGGATCCGTCAGCGGCAACTACGTCATGGACGAGGCTGAACTTCTGGTCGTGATCGGGAGTCGCGCCGTGTGCCAGAGCGATTGCTCGGGAATCGGCTGGCCGAACGTCCGAGACGTCATCAACATCAACGCGGACCCGATGGACGTCCAGCATTACAACCGGACGACCGCACTCTGCGGAGATGCCGGGCAGGTACTCAGGCGATTGCACGCACGCATCGCTCACGACTACCCGGGATGCGCCGAAGGGAAGACTGACTGGTTGAAGGCGTGCGCCGAGAAAAAGACCGAATGGCGGAGGTTCAAGACTGCGCAGTTCAACTCCGAGTTGCCGCCGGACCCGGTGTGGGGACGGCGCGTTCTGTCCCAGCCGCAAGCGATCAAGATTGCTGCGGATTTCTGCCGGGAACGCGACGTGCTCAAGCTGTTTGACGCCGGGGACGTACAGGCGAACGGCTTCCAGATCGTCGAGGACGACAGGCCGTTCGAGACCTTCACGGACGCGGGAGCGTCGTACATGGGGTTTGCAGTATCGGCATTGCTGGCAGGCGCCATCGCCGATCAGGGCCGCTATGCGATGGCGTTCACCGGCGACGGTTCATTCATGATGAATCCGCAAGTGCTGATTGATGGCGTCGAGCACGGCGTGCACGGAACCATCCTTCTGCTCGACAATCGCCGAATGTCGGCGATCAGCGAACTGCAGGTCGCGCAGTATGGCGAAGCGTTTCGCACATCCGATTCCGTTGTCGTTGACTACGTGCAGATGGGGGCATCGGTCAATGGTGTGAAGGCCCTATACGGGGGTGAAGACGGTGAGGCCTTGAGAGCAGCGTTGAGCGAGGCATTCGAGCATCCGGGCCTTAGCTTGGTACATGTTCCGGTCTACTACGGGCCGGATGCTGCGGGCGGCATGGGCGCCTATGGACGATGGAACGTGGGAAGCTGGTGCGAGGACGTGGAGCGCGACTACGAACGCACACTCATCTGACACGCACGCAGGCCGGCTGTCATGTTCGTTCTGGACGCAGCGGGGGCTTCATTGTCAATGCAGAAACCCCCACCGCGCTTGGCGCGGTAGGGGTTACCACTGCTGACGCCAGAATTAGGCCGGGTCCTTACCACTTGTACTGCCAGCGAACTCCGTGGACCCAGAAGGATTCATCAAGTCCGTTGGTGCGGTTGCCGGCGGTGTCGAACTCGGCTTTTTTCCCAGCGTCCTCCAGGTCGACACGAATGCTGTTGAACATGATCCGAGTGCTGTTGTTGAGATACCAGTTCAAACCTACTGTGAAATTGGATTGCTTCCCTGCGTGAGAGGGCTGCGCCGGGTCGACGCCGAAATCGACCATGCTGTACCGACCGGCCACTTCAACAACGCCCGTGCCCTTGCCAGGAAACGGGTTCTTGACCTTGGGGGCGGACCATGCGCCCTTCTTCATGTTGTAGCGTTTGGCGCCTCCGACGACGTAACCGGCTTGGACGTAATAACCGTCACCTTCGACATCTTTGCTGCCATCGTTCTGCTCAAGGGTGCCGTTGATGTATTCGGCCTGTGCCCAGAAAGGGCCGTTCAGGTAGGCCAGCTCAAGTCCCCAATGGGTCATGCCGTCGGTTGTACTGCTTACGCTGTCGCCCCTCAGCGGCTTGGCGTCCGCGACATTGAGTTCCACCCGGTATCCCCAGTAGGTGTCCTTGGCATTCACGGAGCCCGACGAGCGGTCCATCCAACCACCCAAGTGAAGGGCTGAGGTGCTCGTCTTGATCGGCGCATAGACTGCCCGCACCGTGAGACCCATATCTTCCGCTTCATTTGCGTCGTCATAAGTCTTGCTGGCTCCGAGTGCGGTGTCTGACTGCGCATGGATTGCAGCTTCGATCAAGCTTTGTTCGCCGTAAACCCAGACTTGAGCGTTGACGGCCTTCGGTCCGAGAACTTTGTCCGTAAACATGTCCACTGGCATTGAACGCTCGATGAAGCTGATGTCGTTTGAGGAGGTGCTTTCCTCAAATGTGACCGGAATCTTCATCTTCCCAAAGCCGACCTTGATCATTTTCGACGGCGAGTAGTAGACGGCAGCTTCGTCGATTGCGACTTCCTCGTTGTCGTCAGCCGAGCCTCCAACGTCGACTGTCAGGTTGTAGGAGAAGCCCCCGGACTTGCCCATGACGCCAAGGCGGCCACGACGGAGGTTCGCGCCGGTATCGAAGTTTGCTCCCTCCAGCCCGTCCACATCGGACGGATATAGGCCGACATCCCAGTGCAGACGTCCGGTCAGCCCAACCGAGTTGCCGCCCTTCGAAATCGAGAGCCCGGGGCCGACCTTGAACTTGGGCTCGTCGCTCTTGTCGGCTTGTGCTTCAGCCTGAGCCGCCTGCTTGGCCTCGAGGTCATTCAGCTTGATCTGCAGGTCCTGAATGGCTTCCTTCAGAGCTTGGATCTCGGCGTTCTGGTCTGCCTCGGCATCTTGTGCCATGGCGGGGCTGGCAGCAGCGAGGGCAGCCATCAGCGCGGCCGTGGCCGCTAGTGCACTCAGCGTGCGGGTCATGGATGAACCCTCCCAGTGGTTCAGGGTGGTAGTGAGCTAGCGCCCCGTAATTTCGGCAAGCGTGAAGGTCGCGATGCACCGGTGCCCGGTGATCACCCTGCCGCTCGTGTATTGCGGTTCCTTTACAGGGCCGTGACGATTGCTGGTGCCAGACACCGTTGACCTCGCGTAAGCCCTTGACAGTCAAACAAGTGATCGACAGTCGCCGGCAACCGATGCGTATAGGGATCGGTGTAGCCTTCCGGGCACATTCCACCGGGACACCGTCCCGCTGGGCGGTACCCGCAGGTACCTTGGGTAACGCTGATCAGGGGACCGTTCTGGCATGTCTCGGTGCCCGGTGGCACGCTGACGGAATTGGATGCGTGGCGAAGGAACACCCATGCGACTGATGTCATCAGACTCGGCGCTCCCCGCCGAGATCCTGACGGTGAAGGAGATGGCGGACGCCGATCGTTTCGCCATTCGTTCAGGCACTCCGGGAATCGTGCTGATGGAAAACGCCGGACGGGCGGTTGCGGACGCAGTGGACGCGCGGTGTCCCAGCGGTACGGTCGCGGTCCTTGCCGGACCGGGCAACAACGGCGGCGACGGCTTCGTTGCCGCGAGGCATCTCGCGCGACGCGGGCGCGACGTCCGCCTCGCGCTGTTCGGTGCCAGAGAAGCCCTGACCGGCGACGCGGCCACGGCCGCTGCCCGCTGGGCCGGGGAGATCCATCCGTTTGATCGCGCGCTCATTGACGGCGCGGCGACCGTCGTGGATGCGGTCTTCGGAGCCGGGTTGTCGCGACCGTTGCCGGCCGGCGTCACATCCGTGTTCGACGCGGCGCGGGCGCGGGAACTGCCTTGCATCGCCGTGGATCTGCCAAGCGGGGTCGACGGCGATACCGGCAGCGCGTCCGCTGGCGCGCTTCCGGCCCGTGCTACGGTCACGTTTCACCGGCTGAAACCAGCGCACGTCCTCTTTCCTGGTCGCGCCTTGGCCGGCGAGATCGTGCTTGCCGATATCGGCATACCGAAGACGGCCGCCACGGGCACGGCTCTGCTCAACGGCCCGGGACTCTGGCGCGAACAGTTGCGGCAGCCAGACTGGCGCAGCCACAAGTATCAGCGTGGCCACGTGGTGGTGGTAGGCGGCCCGCCGCAGCGCGCCGGCGCCGCCCGTCTAGCCGCCCACGCCGCATTGCGCGCGGGAGCGGGACTGGTGACGCTAGCAGTGCCGAGCGATGCACTCGTTCCCTACATCGGCGATCCGAAGGCTCTCATGGTGGCGCCCGCCGCCGAGCCCGAAGGCCTTCGGGCGTTGATTGCGGATTCCAAGGCCCGGACAGCCGTCTTGGGACCCGGTAACGGTGTTGGATCAGCGACCCGACGGCGCGTGGCCGTTGCCGCGGAGGCCGGCCAGCGCCTGGTGCTGGATGCCGATGCGCTGACGAGCTTTGCCGATGAAGCCGATTCCTTGGGAGTTCTCTGCGCGGCTGCAGAAGCCGTCGTGTTGACGCCGCACGATGGCGAATTCCGGAGACTGTTTCCCGACATTCAGGGCGACCGCCTGACCCGCGCCCGTGCCGCTGCCGAACGAACCGGCGCCGTGGTGGTCAGCAAGGGGCCGGACACCGTGGTGGCCGGCAGGGACGGGCAGGCTGTCATCAACGCGAACGCTCCGGCGTACCTGGCGACGGCGGGTTCGGGCGACGTGCTGGCCGGAATCATCGGAGGCTTGTTGGCGTCGGGCATGGAGCCGTTCGCCGCCGCTGCGGCGGGTGTTTGGCTGCACGGCGAAGCGGCATCGGGGTGCGGTGCAGGTCTGATCGCAGATGATCTGCTCGGAGGGCTTCCGTCTGCTCTCCGATCATCCCTGTCTTGACCCCGCAGAACGGCGGTTCGCTGTCACATCGCTGCGTTTCTTTGCCGGGGACAGGAACTCGTGAATGGTGCAAATCCCTTTCACGACTTGACGGAACCGGCGAACAACGACACCCTGCACATTGACGGGCTCGGTGTAACGCGTTCCAAGGCTGTTCCTACCATGAGATTGTTGTTGCGTTCGGGGCGGCGCCGAAGGCCGCCCGCCGGGGGGTTATGGCCGGTGATTAACGCCGGGGGGCCGCCCCCACCCCGACCACACCACCACAAAAATACCGCACTAAAATGAGAAGAT
>VXPW01000071.1:3736-5045 GCA_009839325.1 Rhodospirillales bacterium | reverse complement strand
CCGCGCGGAACAACCTGTCCCACCAGGTGTGGGACTATCTCGTGGGCGGCGCCGAGACCGAGACGACCTTGAAACGGAACCGGGCTGCCCTTGACTCGGTGGGCCTCCGGCAGCGCGTCTTGCGAGATGTTTCCAGCGTGGACTGCACGGGCGAACTGCTGGGACGCCGTTTGCGCCTGCCCCTGATTCTCGCGCCGATCGGCTCGCTCGAGTCGTTCGCCGACGGTGGCGGCGCCACGGCCGCCCGGGCCGCAGCGGAATTCGGCGTCTGCCACATGCTGAGTTCCGTATCGCAACCGTCCCTCGAGGAGGTGGCGGCGGCGGCCGACAATATGAAGATCTTCCAGCTGTACGTGCGGAGCGATGACGCGTGGGTGGATGAAATGGTCGGGCGCGCGGTGGCGGCCGGCTACGACGCGTTCGCCATCACCGTCGACGTCATGCACTACAGCCGCCGTGAACGGGACATCGCCAAGCGCTTCGACAAGACCTGGAACCGGCGCGCTCTCGACGACCTGAAGTTCCAGTCCTCATTCGACTGGGACCGGCTGGCCCGGTTCAAGTCGAAACATGATATCCCGCTGTTCATCAAGGGAATCGCGGAGGTGGACGATGCGCTGCGCTGTATCGAGCTTGGGGTCGAGGGGATATACGTGTCCAACCACGGTGGCCGGCAACTGGACCACGGCCTGGGCTCGGTGGATGTCCTCCCGGATATCGTGGATGCTGTCGACGGCCGGGCGACGATTATCGTGGACGGCGGCATCTACCGGGGCACGGATCTCGTGAAGGCGGTGGCACTGGGCGCCGATGCCGTCGGCGTGGGGCGCCTGCTGGGCCTGGGGATGGGCGCGGGCGGTTCCGCCGGTGTCGTCCGCATGCTGGAACTCCTAGAGGACGAGGTGCAGACCTGCCTCGGTCTCATGGGGATGACCAGCCTGGCCGACGTGGACCGAAGCATGCTGCGGTCGGCGCCCCTGGTGACGGAGCCGGGCCTGCTGAGCGCATTTCCCCTCATCGACGTTCCGGAGCCGCAGTACTGATCGATGCACTCCCGGTCTGCATGGCGTGATCAGCACGTTCTAGCGCCGCTACGCGGAAATAGCCGGAAGCGGTCGGCGTGCGTGTTTCTGCCGAGGTGTCAACCGCGGGCGCATCGGCCGTGTGACCCCGCGCCAGACCAAGCTCTCGCGCCTGGCGGGGCCCCGGCGCGGGGGGCCGCCGGCCGCCCGCGCCGCGCGCCCCCGCCGCCCCCGCCCCGGGGGGGCGAGCCATTCGTATGGCGGTGGAGGACCGGCGAAAGAGGGGG
>VXPW01000071.1:0-3726 GCA_009839325.1 Rhodospirillales bacterium | reverse complement strand
TTTTTTTATAAGCCCGCGGGGCCGCCCCGGGCGCCCCCCGCCGCCTCCACCCCCCCCCCCCCCCCCCCCCCGCCGCGGGGCGCCCCCGGCGGCGCGCCCCCGCGAAGCTGACCGGTTTGCCGATTCCGCCGGCACGCCCAGATGGCGGAACTTCGAACTGTTCGGCGGTTCACGACCTGAGATCATGCGGACCAACACGGGCCGCGGAGACGGTACCCCGAGAACCCAATCAAGAAGGACACGTGATGGCCGCATTCACGGACTATGAAGAGCACGATGCGCTCGCATTGGCCGCGCTCGTCGCTCGTGGCAAGACCACGCCGGGGGAAATTCTGGAGGCCGCGATCGAGCGGGTCGAGGCGCGGAACGGAATTGTCAACGCGGTCACCAATCGTCTCTATGACCAGGGCCGCGCCGCCATTGCCGCCGGCCTTCCCGACGGGCCGCTCAAGGGCGTGCCCTACCTCCTGAAGGATCTCGGCGCCTCCCTTGCCGGGTGCCCGACCACAAGGGGCTGCAAGTTCTTCGAAGACGTCGTTCCGGCGGAAGACAGCGAACACGTCAAACGGCTGAAGCGGGCCGGCATGGTGATCTTCGGGCGAACCAACACCTGCGAGCTCGGCCTCAGCCTTACCTGCGAACCCCGGTTGCACGGTGCAACGAAGAACCCCTGGGACCAGACGTGCATTTCCGGCGGCTCGAGCGGCGGCGCAGCCGCCGCGGTTGGCGCGCGCATGCTGCCGGCGGCGCATGCCTCGGACGGCTTCGGCTCGATCCGGGCGCCTGCCGCCTGCTGCGGACTTGTCGGTCTCAAGCCGACCCGCGGGCGCAACACCATGGCGCCGTACCTTGGAGAAGGGAGCGGTGGACTGTCCACCGAGCATGCCGTCACCCTGAGTGTGCGCGACAGCGCCGCCATCCTGGACGCCACGCGCGGATCCGGTGCCGGTGACCCCTACAGCGCCCCCCCGCCGGCTCGCCCTTTTCTGGAAGAGGTCGGCACTGATCCCGGCAGGTTGCGCGTTGCCTTCACCGCCCGCGCGCCGAATGGTGCCCAGGTCGAAGCAGATGCCCTGCAGGTGCTGCGGGAAACCGCAGCCCTGGCCGCGGACCTCGGGCACCACGTGGTGGAGGCGGACCCCGACATCGATGGTGAAGCGGTGGTGCCGACCTTCCTTGCCCTGATGGGAGTCAACACCGTCGTGAACCTGTCGAGCCACCCGACCGCCGGCAGGGCGGCCCGCGAGGACGAAGTCGAACGGATCACCTGGCTCACCGCGAAGCTGGGCGAAGCCACCACCAGCGCCGATTACGTCCGGGCCACCCAAACGATGCATCGACTCGGCCGGCAGATGGCTGCGTTTCATCGCGACTACGATGTGCTGCTGACCCCGGGGCTTGCGACAGGTACGGCAGTGAAGCTCGGCTGGCTCGACATGATGATGGACGACGTCGGTGAATACTGGCGGCGCGTCTTCCACTTCTCGCCGTTCACGGTCTGGTTCAACCTCACCGGGCAGCCCGCCGCCATGTTGCCCGTCGGCGAGAGCGCCGGCGGGCTGCCCGTCGCAGTGCAGGCGGTCGCTCCTTACGGCGACGAAGCGACCCTTTTCAGGCTATCGGCCCAGCTCGAAGCCGCGCGCCCATGGATCCACCGCAAGCCAGCGATGGTGCGCGCGACAGCCTGAACGGAAGGGGTGTGCAATCGGTCAGACGACGCGGTGGTAGCGATCGGCCGCAAGCTGCCGCCCGCGCAATTGGCGTGCTCTTGGCATCGGCTGAGCGATTGCCGAGCTTCCCGGAGATGGGCCGGCCCTGGGATGCCGACAATGATTTTCGGGAACTCCCGGACAGGTTTGGGACACGTGGCTACGTCATCCGATATCGGTTGTCGGAAGACCGAGTCGTGATCGTGCGAGTGTGGCATGCCCTGGAGCAACGCTGACGTCGTCCTTGGGCACCTGATCAGTCGTGGGTGGAGCTGGCGGTACGCTGACGGGGTGATGTTAAATTCTTGGCGAACTTCATCCGATGGCCCCTGTGGCCGCCTCATTCCGTTGGGCGTCGCGACGTATCCCACGAGGCGTGGCAGTTGCTTATGTGAAGCGTGAACTTGCAGAGCAGGAAGTGCCTGGGCGAGACGTCGGCGATCTTGCCCGAAATTTCGGGCAGGCAAGCGTCAGGACGTGGTTGTCGATACGCCCGGCTGGTTACCTGGGGAGCCGACGCTCCTTCAAGGCAATTTCCCGGCTACCCACGATGTCAGGAACGTTCGGACCCACTGCACGACCGCCGGTGTGTGGCGTACGTGACTCCTGAACTGTTCGGCAGCCGGCTGTGCGCCGGGCATCGGCAGGAACCGATCCAGGTTCCGACTCACCCAGAACCGCATGCCGGATTCCGTGACCTCAGGATGGAACTGGAGCCCCATGGCATTCTTCCGGCGCCATGCCTGCACTGGAAACCTGTTGCTGGTAGCGAGGACTTCGACGTCCGGCGGAAGCGACATGCCTTCGGCATGCCACTGATAAAAATGCATCGGTTTGGGAAAGACGGGCGGGGCGCCGTCGGCCGGGTCGACACGATGCCAGCCCACCTCGCAGTGGCCGAGCGGATGCGTGTGGACTTCACCGCCGATCGCTCGCGCGAGCAGCTGCCCCCCGAGACAGATGCCGAGGATCGGTTTGCCCGAATCCGCGACACGCTCCAGCCAGCGAATTTCCTCGCGAATGTAGGCGGAATCGTCGTTGGCCGACATCGGGCCGCCGAAGAAGATGGCGGCCGCGTGCTCCTCCATCGTCGGGGGAAGCTCATCGCCGTGAATGGGGCGGCGGACCTCGCCCGGGTATCCGAGCGCAGAGAGGATTCGAGCGACCCGACCGGTGGCCGGGCGCCGCTGGTGAACGACGTAGAGTACTGGCAATCGCATGGGCGGAGGCTATAGAGGATTTTTTCGCGTGTGCAATCGGGGACCAGATGGCTGACTTTGCGCTGGAAGCGGCATGCGGGTGCGTGCGGGTGTGTGGCGTGGACGAGGTGGGGCGCGGTCCCTGGGCGGGGCCCGTGGTGGCCGCGGCGGTGATTCTGGACCGCGACTGGGACGCGGACGGAGTTGACGATTCGAAGCGCCTGACCGCTGCAGCGCGGACCCGGCTCCGGCGTGAGATCGAGGCGCGTGCCCAGGTCGGGACAGGGCAGGCCTCCGTCTACGAGATCGACCGGCTGAACATCCTCAGCGCCACGCTCCTAGCGATGCGACGCGCGGTTGCCGCACTCCCGTGTATGCCCGAATGCGCGCTTGTCGACGGCAACCGGCTGCCGGACCTTCCTTGCCCTGCCCAGGCCGTGACACGCGGAGACGCGCGAAGCCTGAGCATTGCGGCCGCGTCGATTGTCGCGAAGGTCGAGCGCGACCGGTTGATGGCCGGCCTGGCTGCGGATTTCCCGGGCTACGGCTGGGAGCGGAATGCGGGCTACGGTACGCCTGAGCACGCGGCGGCACTGGAGCGGCTGGGCGTGACCCCCCACCATCGTCGATCGTTCGCCCCGGTGGCAAGGCGCTTGGCCGGCGCCCGATGACCTAGACCAGCAACAGACCTTCGTCAGTGTGCTCGGCGCCGTCCTCGTCATCTGCCGAAAGACGCATCTCGTTGTGCGCCGCGCCGGCCGGAATCATCGGAAACACGTTTTCGCTCTTCTCGACCCGGATGTCGGCCAGCACGGGTC
>VXPW01000038.1 GCA_009839325.1 Rhodospirillales bacterium | reverse complement strand
GATGAGCGGCAGTATCCGGTTGCTGCCCTTGACGTTCATCATGATGGCATAGGGAGTATAGGAAGCTATACTTCCATTGAGCCTGAAGGCATCTTCGATAAGCCATCCTGCGGCCCCCGTCTCGGCGTCGCTAAACGTCGCCCCTATTTGGAAATCGTATGGGTTGTTGCCTGCACTAACGATATTCACCAAGTATCTGGTATTCGGAAACAATGTAGTATTTGAAGGTGCCGTGAAATCGTTCACGGCTCCTTCGTTCAGCCTGGACGGAGTGCTGAACGTAGCCACCAGCTCCCCCAGATTGTTGGTCTCGCTGCTGTCGAACCTGTGAACCGAAACCGTAATGGTTTCAGTACTCGAAGAAGTGTCCCCGTGGATATGGATTCCGACGGAACTCAGATCGTAACCCGCAGTATTGCTACCGGTAGTAAATCCCTGCGTTATTCTGCCGGACGCAGAGTCTCCTGCGACTACGAAGTTGTCGCGATTTTCACCTGCGTTGCTGACAAGCGTCGTCTGGGCATGGGCGGCGGTGGCCGTGACGAGCAGCACCGAAAGGACCAGCTGGGCGCGCGCGAGTCCGGCGCCAGGGGGCGCGGCGCCGAAACCAAACGTCCCGAGTGCCGCCGCGACCGGGGATGCCCGCGGCCGGCCGCCGTCTTCGCGGAGACCTGACCGGAACACGCTCACTGCACGCTTTCCGTGCGGCCGATGGCCGACGATGTCGGGCGCAACCCCTGGTCGCGGTTTCTCGTAGTCCTGAGCCTGCACCTTCGCCGGCGGCTGCCGCCGTTGAGGGCGACGCCCCCGTGGAGGCCCTGTGCGACTGACATGGTCCCGCGCACGCCGAAGCCGGGCCGGCGCGAGACCTCCTGCTGCAGGATCGCCGTGGTGAAGGGCGGGACAGGGTCGCGCCGGACCGCGTCCCGTTCGACCGAGACGACGCGGAAGACGCCCGCGCAGGTGCGCTCCGCGACTCTTTCCGCCGCCGCCGCGCTCAGGCTCATCGCCGCCGCCGCAGAGGAGGGGCGGCCCGGGGCTGCGGTCGGTGAGGCGCGCGCCGGTCCATGTCCCGCCCGGCCGCCATGGCGGCCGTGTTGCCGAGTCCAAGACCCAATCCATTAAGGGCTCGGGGGCGCAATTGGAAATGCCGATGCGGTGAATCTGCATGCCGGCCGGGCCATGCCGGCGGGCCGCCACGACGCCGCTTCGTGCGCCCCATTCGGAATCGTCCCGGCGCCCGCGTCCGCCGGAACCCCCGGTCCCATAAGGCGAAGCTATCCGCGCGATAGGAAAACGCTCTTGGACACAGCTGGCGGCTGCCTACATGTCGTGAGCAGGTACCCCTGCGCAGGGGTGACGACCAGGAGGCAGGCAGACGGCATGGGACACCCCGGGACACAGACATGGCAGCAAGCGGCCCGCCCGCCAGGGCCGCAGCCCGGCCGTCCGGAGCCCGGAGCGCGCTGACATGTTCGAGCGCCGCAGCGACCTGGTCCGGCTCCTGGCCGTCGCCGATGCGAAGCGGATCGTCACCGCCGCCGACCGGCTCGCCATAACCCAGCCGGCGCTCAGCCGCGTCGTCGCGCGCCTAGAGCGGGAGTTCGGCGGCAGTCTGTTTGAGCGCCTCCCCGCCGGCGTGCGCCCGACCCCGCTCGGCAACCTGGTGGTCGGGCACGCACGCCGCATCCTGCGCGAGATCGGGGACGGCGAGGAGGCAGTGGCGACGGCGCTCGCCGGACGCACCGGCCGCTTTCGCGTCACCGCGTCACCGGTGTGGATGCAGGCCGTGGTCGCCCCCGCCGTCCAGGCGTTCCACGCCGCCTTCCCCGAGGTCGAGCTCAGGCTCCGCACCGCCGCCTGGCGCGAGGGCGTGCGACTGCTCGACGACGGAAGGTGCGAACTGCATTGCGGTGGGATCGACACCGGCGAGGCCCTGCCGCCGCACCTCCGGCGCGAGCGCTTCCTGGACGTGACCGGGGGCATCGTCGCGGCAAGCGGCCATCCGCTCCATGCCGCCTGGCCGGAGCCCGGCGATCTCGACAGCTGGCCCTGGATCGACTTCGACGGACCGGCCGGGGCCGATGCCGGCCGGCCGGCCCTGGCCATGATCCTCGACGAGCTGCGCCAACTCACCGGCGGGCCGGGGCGTGCCGTCCTCCGCGCGGGCTCGGCCGGCCTGACGCTGCTCGCCGCCGGCCCGTGGCTCGCCTGGCTGCCCCTCGACCTGCTCGAACGGCTGCCCGGAACGCCACTCCGCGCGCTGCCAATCGCCTTCGGCCGGCGCCGCTACCGGGCCGGCTTCGTCGCCCGCCGCTCGGCCGAGGACCTGGAGCCGTTCCGCGCCCTCGAACAGGCGGTGCGCGACGCCGCGCTCGGGCGAAGCTCCTGACCGTCCGAATTAAGCGTGGCTCGACCTCGACGATCCGCCGCGTCAGGGGACGGAGGCGGCCGATTGTGGGTCGGCGGGTTTGAGTGCTACGGCTTCTTTCCGGCGGTCTCCGACGCCCGCCCGAGGGCGCCGACGGGCCGATCGCCCAGCCCGTCGATGATCGGGCAGTCCGGCCTGTCGTCGCCCTTGCAGGCATCGACCAGGTGGGCGAGCTCATCGTGCAGCGACTGCAATTCGCGCTGCTTCTTCGCGATCTCCTCCAGCCGCCTGGTCGCGATGCGCTTCACGTCAGCGCTCGACCGCCGCTGGTCCTCGTAGAGGCTCAGCAGTTCCCGGCACTCGTCGATCGAGAAGCCGAACTCCCGCGCCCGGCGCACGAACACGAGCTTCCGCACGGCGCTCTCGTCGTAGGTCCTGTATCCCGTCTCCAAGCGGGACGACGCCGATACCAGCCCGATGTCCGCATAGTAGCGGACCGTCTTCACCGGCAGGCCGGCCGCGTTCGAGGCGGCGGAAATATTCACCGGCGGCCCCCTTGACCTTCCAGTTACTGGAGACCCTATGTTCCGAACAGGGACGGATCAAGAGGGTGTCCGCATGACCGCCATCGCCGCGAGAGGGGCCATCGACTGGCGCAGCCGGCACACCTGGCGCCTGGCCTCGAAGAACACCGCTTGGTGCCTGCTCGGCTGCGTCATCGGCGATTTCGGCACCATCGCCTTTTTCCAGTTCACCGGCATCCCCTGGCCGACGCTGGCGATCATGACCCTCGCCATCGTGAACGGGCTGCTGACCTCGATCGCGCTGGAGACCGTGATCCTGGTCCGCCAGATGGACTTGCGGACCGCCTGCCGGACCGCGATCGGAATGTCCTTCATCTCGATGATCGCCATGGAGGCGATGATGAACGGGGTCGACTGGATGCTGACTGGCGGGGCCAAGCTCACGTGGTGGGTCGTACCGATCATGCTGGCGGCGGGCTTCGTCACGCCGCTGCCCTACAACTACTGGCGCCTGAAGGCGCTCGGGCGGGCATGTCACTGAAGCGGGCCGCGATCCCGTCCTGTCCCGCCGCTGGTCCACGTCATCTACGAACCCGGCGCCGATCGATGCGCCGTTCCGGCCCCTGCCGACGGCGCGGGCTCCCGAGCCAGACCGAACCCGGGCGGTCCGCCTCACCCTCGTCATGCAGGGCGGCGCCGTGGGCGGGCGACACATCGGCAGCGACTTGTGGGCCTTCAACGCCCGCTCGGGTTTGTCCGAAGCACCGTGGCATCGCTTCGTCCGGGGCGAGACGGCCCTGATCATGCTGCGCACCGACACCGCGTTCCCGCACGGCATCCACCTGCGCGGCCACGATTTCCACGAGGTCTGGGACGACGGCGTCCTCGGTCACTGCCGGGACGCCACCCCGGTCGACCGGCGGGCGAGCCGCGACATCCCTTGCGTGTCCGACAATCCCGGCAAATGGCTTCTGCATTGCCACACACTCGGCCACCAGGCATCCGGCATGAAGACCTGGGTGGAGGTGGCATGATGCGCGCCCTGCTGCCGGTCGTCCTGCTCTGGCCCGCGCTGGCCCTCGCCGACCACGAACTCGACGACCGCGACATCGACAACGGGCAGATTCTGTACAGGGAGCACTGCGCCTCCTGTCACGGCGTCCGGCTCGAAGGGCAGCCGAACTGGCGGCGGCCGGGCGAGGACGGGCTCCTGCCGGCCCCGCCCCACGACGAAACCGGCCATACCTGGCATCACGACAACCGGCTTCTGTTCGACTACACCAAACTCGGCGGCGCGGGCCTCATGGAGGCCAGGGGCATCGCCGGGTTCGAGAGCGGCATGCCGAGTCTCGGCGACGTCATGAGCGACGACGAGATCTGGGACGTCCTGGCGTACATCCGCTCGACCTGGCCCGAGCGCATCCGGGATATCCAAGCCAAGAGAAACCCGGAACACGAACGATGACCAGATCTCGTCCTTCACGGCCCGGCGGATCGCCATCCGCGCGATAAGCGGAACCGGGGTTGAACCATCCGAAGCCTCCCTCCGGTACTAGCAATTGGGGGCGGCATCGACCACACCGACGAAGCTCGCGCCGAAGGCCGGAACCGCTGCCGGCGGCCCTATCCCGAAGCGCCGCCTGTTCATGCACTACGGCATGCCGGTCTGCCGCGTCGTCCCTGCGAGGGTTGCTCGGGAGGATCCTCGCCCGCAAATGACTCCGTTTGGCAAGCCACGACAACCGCAGAGCCCGAACGCAGAGCCCGAAACCGTGATGAGTGCGCAAACTGGGGACGGCCGCAGAAGCGCCCGGAACCCGGGCATCGCGTTCCGGAGGCGCGCCTCCCGCGAACTTCCGGAAGCCTGCTCAGCCGCCGTCGTCACCTCCCCCGAGCTCCGGCATGAGGCCCCCCAGGGATCGGGCGTGCCGCGGCCGCGCTGTGGTGCCCGCCGGACACAGCGGATACCGCAGAGGACGATATGCGCTACCACCGCATCTGCCACGAGCTTCAGTCAGTCGTGATCGCCGGGCCTGCGCCGCTTCGGCCAGAGGTGCTCCGCCTCGCACAGCGCCATGTGCACCGTGAACGTCAGGTCGCCCCGGGAGACTGGGATGTCGTGATCGTCCGGCATTGAGTTCGTCGCCCGGCAGCCAGCAGCGCGCGTACTTGCGGTAGCGCTCGGCCACGTCGAAGTCGCCAGACCTCACGGCATCGACCGCGACCTCGAACGG
>VXPW01000034.1:3076-5138 GCA_009839325.1 Rhodospirillales bacterium | reverse complement strand
TACAGCTGGGGGACCGACAATGGTTGACCTGAATGACCCTTTCGGTTCCGAACAGCTCCACGGGTGCCGGCAGGGGCACACGCGGGTGTTTTTTCATTCCCAATACTTCCTAAACGATCGGTTATCTGTCCTCGTTTTCTTCGTGCCCAAGAACGTGAAAGCAGCAATAAAACAGGGGTATAATAGGCAATGGCCGGTAATTTCACAACCCTCCAGTTCGTTTTTCCGGAAGATATTGGCAATTTTGTGATCAGCTAAGTCAAGGATAATATTGTGGTTATTCGAGATGATGTCCCATTATTCAGAACGGCTAGCCCTCCGCCATAGCCGTTTCCAATTTTGGGGCGGATTTGCTGATTTGTTCTGCTGCTTGACGTGGAGCTGGATTCCAGTAGTTCCTGTAACAACAGATGGTTATTGCTTCCAGCAAGACCGAGTTAGATCTTCGGCTTGCAAAAGATCCGGACCAAATCGGATGGTTTTGAAAGGGATTCATCCCTGTCGGTGCGTTCTTCGGACTGCCTGACGGGATGTCGAACGCGCTGCTGGTGCAGGCCTTTTCGCCTGTCCAGTTGCTCAGGGCCTGACCAATTGACGACCGCGGTGTCGGCGAGCGCCGCCGACCGGAAGGCACTCGAACAGCAAGTGCCGCTCAACTGGCCGACCAAGCCTGATCGACAAGGTGAACTTGCGGACAGGCGTATGTGTCGACGCGAACCGGCAGAGAGTTTCTCCGCCGATCACTTGTCACGCGCTGTTCCGGCTCGCCAAGGCTTGATCGGACGGCGCTGCCGTGTCGGCCTGGCGGGTGCCGGTCAAGTGGCAGCTGTGGCACAGGTCTGAAGCAGCCGAGCACCGGCCTACATTCCAACTCCGCGTGATGGTCAAGCCCGGAGCTCCATCGGCTGAAACGGACTTGCTATTACACTTATTTCTGTTATTTTCGAAATTACACTTGGGGGGCCGACCCGTACGCCACTATCGAGGTTCTTGGATTTCACGGGAGAGGAGGATCGGGATGAGCAACGCTACCAACGCGGCGGACTTGGCACACCGTCTTCCAACGCAGGACGAGATCGCGTGTGCAGCGCAAGCGATAACGGCGCTCGCCGACGCGCGGGCCGGGAACAGCGTCCTCGCCATTCAGTGCGAAGACGGCGAGGCCGTTCGCCTGGCGCCCGCGATCGCCGATCTGGTGCTCGATCTTCTGGGCGGTGTCGCATCGGGCCGTACGGTCACGCTCGTCCCCACCAACGCGATGCTGACCACGCAGCAGGCGGCCGACATCTTAGGTGTCTCGCGCCCGCACCTCAGCAAGCTGCTCAAGTCGGGCACGATCCCGTTCGTTCCGGTTGGTGCGCACCGGCGTGTCCTGCACGCCGATCTGATGGCTTACATCGACCGTCGTGACGCTGCGCGCCGTGACGCGCTCGACGATCTCGCCCGTCTCGGTCAGGAGTTCGATGCGTCTTGATGCATCTCGCGGACCGTCGTGTCGCCCTGTTGGATGCGAACGTCCTCTTCCCGTTCCGCAAGCGAGACATTCTCTTGCGCTTCCACCACGCCGGATTGTTCCGGGCGCGATGGACCGAACGGATTCTCGACGAGTGGACGCTGAACCTCCTCGAACAAAAGCCGCATCTTGAGCCAAGCGTCGGCTCGCAGCGGCGCGCCATGCGCGAGCATTTTGCGGAAGCGCTGGTCACCGGATACGAGCCATTGATCGAGACGCTTTAACTGCCGGATCCCGACGATCGCCATGTCCTGGCGGCGGCCATCCGTTGCGGCGCGCAGTACATCGTCACCGACAACCTGGCTGACTTTCCGGCCGAGGCTCTCGCGCGCTTCGATATCAAGGCGATCGATGCCGACGGGTTTCTGTCCGCGACGTTCGACCGCTATCCCTCCGCAGCGCTTGACGTGCTGCGCACCCTGCGAGAGACGTATAGCAATCCGCCCTTCACCCCGTCGGAGTTCGTTCGCGACCTGACGGCGAAGGGGCTTCCCCGGCTCGCTGCGCTGACAGACGAACACCGGGACGAGCTCGAGAGGAAAGCGCTGC
>VXPW01000034.1:0-2976 GCA_009839325.1 Rhodospirillales bacterium | reverse complement strand
CGGCTCGCTGCGCTGACAGACGAACACCGGGACGAGCTCGAGAGGAAAGCGCTGCTCCGTCGGTAACCGTCATCCGCCCGGGATCCGGCGCGGCCTCACCACCAACGTCCGGGCGGCAGGCACGCGCTGTCGACACGGTCGCTACGGCATTACCGAAGCGATCCGTTCCGAACCCAGGTATTCGATGCGCGCGTCGTGGGTCGGATTCCCGGACGCGATTGGTATTCCCGGACCGCCTCCGCAGGCCGGTGCAGCCGCGCCGCGCGCATCGCCGCCTACCGTCGCGCGGTGAGCCTGACCCCGATTCGGTTTTCCGGGTCATCGTTGGCCGGCAGTAGCCGCGAGGCCTCGAAGCGCAGGTCCAGGTTCCCGCGCCGAGCCCCGACCAGCTCCCAGCCGAGACCGAGCCCCACTCCGTGCTCGGGCGCCGCATCCCCGTCCAGCTGCTCGTGCCGCGCACCCTCGACGTCGAGCCCGAACACCAGCCCGGCGTCGCGGGCCTCCAGCAGACGCCAGGCGTGGATGTACTCGCGGCCCGTCTCCGTGAGCGCCAAACCGAACTCCGGCACCCCCGTCCAGCTGCCGCCGAACAGCGCGATGCCGTAGCCGAGCCGCGCCGCCAGCATGCGCCGGCCCAGCCCGTCATCGTCCGCCGCGGCCAGCGCGCGCGCCGCCCCCGGCCTCAGCAGCGCGTCCATGCCGCCCGTCGCCTCCGACCCGACCGCCTGGCGGAGCGTCAGCTTCGGGCCCCGGTCGCTGTCGGGCGACGGGTCCCAGGCCAGCGAACCTGCGAAGCCCCGCTCGCCCAGGCGCCTGTCCTCGTGCGTCAGCAGACCCCGTGCAGCAAACTCGGCCCGCATCCCGAACGAAGGATCGGCCCACAGGAGCCTTGCCCCGATATCCGTACCGAACCCGGTCTCCGCGTCGCCTCCGTCATGGCGCGCCCCGATCTCCAGCGTCGGCACCAGCGTCCCGAGGCCGCGCCACGTCCCCTCGAGGCCCAGACGCAGACGCGTCACGTCCGCCTCCGACGCCCCAAGGCTGCCGCCGATCCCGCGCACCTCCTCCGAGGTCGTGCGCACGACCAGCGCATCCGACGTGACGCTGAGCTCCAGACCACCCTCGGCCAGTGCCTCGGCAACGACCCCGCGCCCGCCCAGCGCCGCCATCGTGAGCGCCATGTCGGTCTCGATCGGCGCCTGGCCCTCCGGGGTCAGCGTCAGCGTTCCCGCGCCGTAGCCGGCGACCCCCCACAGCGACAGCCGCTCGCTCGCCGCGTAGCGCCCCCAGGGGTAGAGACCCGTCAGCGTCGTTTCCACCGCGCCGCCGCCGTCCGGGCTCCGGTAGTCCCCCTCGCCGAGCGAGTGCGCCACCACCAGACCGGCGGTCCCACGGCCCCGCGTGACGTCCGCCCCCAGCATCGCGCTCGCCACCTCGCCGTCGAGCGTGAGATCCTCCTCGCGCCCGTCGAGGCGCGTGAGCGCCCCACGGCCCCACAGCGCGCCGAAGCCGCCGGCCGCGCCGCCGTCCGAGAGCGAGAACGAAGAGCCCGTCAGAAGCTCGCGCTCCGTCCCCGCGCGCGTCTCGAAGCCGAGCGCGTCCTCCTGCGCGCCCCTTAGCCACGCGGCGAGCGTGCCGGGCCCGGCGTCTGCGTCGGCCGGCGAAGACTCCTCGCCCCAGGCCGCCGCCTCGCCGCCGATTCGCTGCCCGCCGAGGGTGAGTTCCATGCCGGGCGCCAGTGCCGCCCCCATCCGGCCCTCCACCGCATCGATCACCTGGTCCGCAACCGTGCGCCCGAAGCGCGCAAGCCACGCAGCCGGTATCGGGTCGTCGTTGACGATGGTGCCCGTCGCCTCCCCCCGGTTGATGGTGATGGTCCTCGACGCGTCGTCGCACAGTTCCGCGTCGCTGATCTTGACCTTCACCGTCTCCCCGCCGTCGTCGATCGAGTCGTCGAGGATGCGCACGAATTCGGTCCACTCGGTGACCCCGGGCGGCTGCCACAGCGTCGACTTCGGACGCTGCAAGTAGTCGACCCCCTCGATCGCCGTGCCGGTGTCGAGGGTCTCGAAGTCGTAGCAGACATGCTCGTCCAGCGACCGCGAGAGCTCGATGGTGAAGTGCAGCCAGCCGCCTCTCTCACTCCCCCACGCGTTCTCGATCCGCATGTTCACGTCCGGCAACGGGGTCCTGCTGCTCGCGGGCGCGTCGATCGTCCCCGTCGCCTGCCCCGTGGTGATCGACAGCGGGCCGAACTCGGCCCCCCGGGGTGTGATCACCCGCGCATTGGCGATCTCGACGTTCACCGTCTCGCCGGCGTCGTCGTCGGCATCCTCCATCAACGCAACCGAACCCGGTCGCACCGTTTCCCCTGCCGGGAAGACGATCCGGTAGCTCGCCTCCCGGTAGTCGGCGTTCGCGGTGGCGGTGCCGCCCGAAACGGTCCGGAAGTCGACCGCGATGGTCGCGCTCACGGCCTTCGACAGACTGACGTCGAAGGCGAGGTTGGCGGAATCCTCGGTGCCGCTGGTGTCGGCGATCGAGAGGCTCGGCAGGCTGCCGAGGTCGGGCGGCTCCGTATCGGTGCTCAGGGTCAGCTGAGGCGAGCCGTCGAGCTGGCCCCCGCCCTCGGTGCACAGGGCGCCCCGCTCACTGCAAGGCCGGTTGCCGCGCAAGGTGACGATAACGGGCCTTGTCTCGTCGACCGGCGCCACCGTCATGCGCCAGTGATTGCTGTAGAGATAGCCCCCCGTGCGCTCCTTGTGAATGCGCACCGCCCCGTCCATGCGCCCGTTGGTCACGCTGAAGGCATGATCGCGCATTTCCCGGTACGGGATGCTCACGCCTTCGGACAGCCTGAGGTCGAACCGGTATCGCAGGGCACCATTGACGAACAAGGCTTCGGCGGAGTCCAACGTCGCGATGAGCGGCAGTATCCGGTTGCTGCCCTTGACGTTCATCATGATGGCATAGGGA